>JAEPKX010000024.1 GCA_021375695.1 Candidatus Igneacidithiobacillus taupoensis
CTATCCCCTCTATACCTGGGTTGGGGATCATCAGCCTGGGGAAGCCAATGGGCAGGGCGTCAAGGGGATCTGGCGGGCCATTCCCGCTGCCGGGAAACCGTTGCCTTGGTAAATCGGCAATGACAACAGCAAGAGATCCAGCAGGCGACGCGGGATCTCTTGTACAGGGACGCTTGCTCTGGGCTTGCCTTTCTGTATTGGTGCACCTTATGAATGTCGCCAGGAGGCGACGTTTTTGTAGGTTGTAGGTGCTGGATAGATTGCAAAAACCTAATAAACTGATCCTCCCTGTTTGCAACTCAGGACCATTCTTGCCATTTCCGCGGGAATCGTCGGGCTCCAGCGACGGAAATGGCGCTGTCTTTTGGCAATTGCTAACAAAATCAGTGGGGTTTGCCATGGCATAGAGATTGCTTGAATCTCGGTCATGAAAATTCTCCGCTATTTTCGACCAATACAGTACAGCCTGATGTTCTTTCTCTTTGCGGGCTTGGCCGTTGGCTCTGCTTATGGAGAGTCGTTTGGCTTTGCCCAGGTGGAGCAGCAGGCTGAAAGCCTGGCAAAGGCCCCTTACGATAACACACCCCCCCGGATTCCTGCCTTTCTGCAGCAGCTAGACCCTGCCCAGTACGCGCAGATCCAGGATGCCGTCCCATACTGGTCCAACACGGATACCCCGTTTCAGGTGCAATTTTATCTACCGGGCTCCTACTTTCCGCGACCAGAAAAAATCTCCGTAATCGAAGGGGATGTGGTTCGCTCCATTCCATTCACCCCCAAGGACTTTCGTTTTGGGGCTCTTTCCATTCCCAGCTTGCCCAGGGACTTGGGCTATGCCGGTTTTCGCCTGCTCTATCCCCTCAACACCCCCCCATATTACAACGAGTTCATTTCCTTTCTGGGGGCAACCTATTTTCGGGCGGTGGGGAAAGACGCCATCTATGGTACTTCGGCCCGCGCCATTGGCATTGACACGGCGCAGCCCTCGGGGGAGATTTTTCCCTACTTTCGCCATATCTGGCTCCAGCGTCCACAGGCAGGCGACACCAGTATGACAGTGTACGCACTGATGGATAGCTCCGTTGTCACTGGTGCCTATCGATTCATTATCCATCCCGGTGAGAGTTGTGTGGTAGATGTAGAAGCTACCATCTATCTGCGCAAGCCAGTGCAGGTTCTGGAACTGGCCCCCCTGACCAGCATGTTCTGGCATGGAAATGGTCGCGGGGTGCGTGCAGGAGACTGGCATCCTGCCCAACACGATGCAAGTGAGCTGGTGTTAGCCGATGGCAATGGCGAGTGGATCAGTCGGCCCCTCAATAATCCCTTGTTCACCCAAACCACTACCTATTCCATGGATTCCCCCCAGGGTTTTGGGTTGATCCAGCAACCTCGGGATTTTGCCGCTTACCAGGGTATTCATACCCAGTATCAAAGACGGCCGAGCGTCTGGGTCAGTCCGGTGGGCGATTGGGGCAAGGGCCAGGTGCGCCTGGTAGAGCTTCCCACCAACAATGCCGACATGGATAACATTGATGTTTTCTGGGTCCCGGCAAGCCAGCCAAAGCCCGGGGAGGCCCTCCATTACGCCTATCAGTTGCGTTTTTTTACCAACAATTCCGACTTGATTCCCTATGCCCACCCCATCGCGACTTATCTGGGTTATGACCGAAAAGATCCGTCCATCCAGCAGATTGCCATTGATTTCTCCGGTGGTGCTTTAAGTAGGCTACCTGGCACTTCGCCATTGCAACTCCATTTTCATGCGGCCGATGGGGCCAAGGTGTTACAGCAAAGTTTGACCTATTCCCCGCAAAACCACTTTTGGCGGGCCTTGGTGGACGTGGAGACCGCACCCCAAACGCCGAGCAATCTGCGTGCATATCTTACTCTCGATGGCCAGGTCATGACCGATACCTGGACCTTTCTCTTGCAACCGGTTCAAGGAGGTCATTAAAGATGTTTGTAGACCACTGGCAGTCAGGAACCTTGTCATTTTCGCCAGACTGGATGTTTTCTGACGATTCCATTGCCATGGAATCTCAGGATCTCGCATTGCTGCGACGTCTGGACCAGTATCTCGGGCAATTGTCCCTCAATGATGGACAGCGCCTGTGGCTGCGGACAGAAGTGCTTCGGCACTGGGATCAGCTTCCCGAAGACCCGGCCCAACGTTGCGCCCGGGCCTTTGCCACACTACAGGATTCTGTGGCGGCTTTGCATCGGGGAGACGAGTGGGAAGCACGTCTGGCCCTGGTATTGGGTCCTGTACTACCGGCCGATGTGGAGCGCCCTAGCCGCTGGCTATCGCGACAGCAACGGCCCGTCACCCGGCAATGCATGGCCTCCATGCCCATGGATCGATCGTTACGGGGATTTTGGCGACGACAAAAAAGGGTTCTGCAGGGCTTGTGGGGACGGGGTCGACGCTTGGTACAATCCTTGGGAGGGGTATGATGAGCCGAATCTGGGAAGGTTATGGCCAAAGTCGGCGACGTTGGCTGACTGCGCTCATTATTTTGCCGGCCGCAGCGTTAGGTATGTTGCTGCAACAGGTTTTGTCACTCTCCCAACCGCTGTGGCTGGAAATTATCACCCTTACCATCTTCATTCTCCTGTTCGCCTGGATCTCCGCTGGATTCTGGACGGCCCTCATGGGCTTTCTGCTGCTGATTCGCGGCCGGGGAAGGTTGGCTGATTTTGATCCGGAGCGCCATCTTGCCCGTCCCCGGCCGGATGTGCGCGTCGCTATCCTCATGCCCATTTATAATGAAGAGGTGCAACGAACCATTGCCGGTCTGCAGTCCTGTTATCGTTCCATTCAACGGGCTGGAAAACTGGAGTTTTTTGATTTTTTTGTACTGAGTGACAGTCGCGATTCCCAGGCGTGGGTGGCCGAGGAATTGGCAACGGCATCCTTGTGCCAGGAGCTGAACGCCTTTGGGCGCATTCACTATCGCCGTCGTCCCGTCAATCTGCATGCCAAAAGTGGCAATGTGGCCGACTTCTGTCGACGCTGGGGTAAGCAATTTGAATATATGGTGGTGTTGGACGCCGATAGTGTGATGAGTGGCGATACTCTCTACCGGATGTTGGAGATCATGGAGGGAAATCCCCAGGTGGGGATTTTGCAAACCCAGCCCATTTCCGTCAATCGGGAAACTCTCTATGCCCGAATCCAGCAATTTTCACAACGTTTGTATGGGCCTCTTTTCAGTGCGGGATTGCGCTATTGGCAGCTGGGTGATGGTCATTTTATCGGCCATAATGCCATGCTCCGGGTCGCTCCTTTTACGGCCCATTGTGCGTTGCCTTTGCTGCCGGGAAAAGCACCTCTGGGAGGGCAGCTGCTAAGTCATGATTTTGTCGAGGCCGCGCTCATGGCAAGAGCGGGGTGGGAGGTTTGGTTTCTGCCAGAGTTGGGGGGTAGCTGGGAGGAATCCCCACCTACCTTGATCGATGACCTGAAACGAGACCGTCGCTGGGCACAGGGCAATCTGCAGCACTTGCGCCTCCTGGCCGCCGATGGCCTGCGTTCGGCCCATCGTTTTCTGTTTATCAATGGCGCCATGTCTTTTTTGGCGGCGCCGCTCTGGGGAATCTTTCTCCTTATGGGTGCGCTTTCTGGATGGGTGCTCTGGCAGCAGAATGGTCCATCCGATTCCGCCAGTCTTTTCCACTACGGGATCGAAAATCCGCTGCCCATCTGGCTTTTTGGAATTACCCTTTTTTTTCTGCTGGCCCCGAAGTTTTTGGCGTTGCTTTGGGTGCTATGGTCTGGACAGAAAAATTTGTATGGTGGTTTTTTGGCCCTTTTGCTGAGCATGATGTTGGAAATCATGATTTCCATTGCCCTGGCTCCAGTGCGCATGGTCTTTCATAGTATTTTTGTGGTGCAGATTCTCACTGGTCGAGGGGTCAAGTGGGGAACCCAGGTGCGCGGGGATCAGGAAACCCCCTGGCGCGTTGGCCTACGGAGTTTTGGTGCAGTCAGTCTGGTGGGCTTGCTCTTTTTGTTGTTCATGCAAAGCTATCTGGGATTTTGGCATTTTATCTGGTTGTTGCCCATTTTTATTGGCTTTACTTTGGCCGTTCCCTTGGCGGTGTTCACCAGTAGAAGCTCCTGGGGTCGATGGGCGCGTAGACAGCGCTTGTTTTTGATTCCCGAAGAAGTACAGGTACCTTGGGAATTGCGTTCCCTTGCTCCAGAATACGTGGACTTTTTACCTCAGATCGAGGGCGATGCTTTCGTTACGGCGGTGGTTCACCCCCAGCTCAACGCCCTGCATGCCGCTTTGCAACGGGACCGAAGCACTTTGTGGAGCTTCAGCGCCCATCTTTGCAACAAGGCATTGACCATGGGACCACAGGCATTGAATGCAGCAGAACGTAATATCTTGCTCCGTGATCGCCAGTCGATGCTGACCTTGCACCGGGCCGTATGGTCCTTGAGTGAACCAGAAAAACTGGCCAGGTGGGGCTTGACCTAGTATCTTTTATTCCATGAAAGATGGATCTGTGGATCTCATGGCTATGGCGGGACTCCGTGATGAGTTGGAGGATCTTCGCGCACAGGCCCAAGCGGGCAATCCCATTGCCCAATTCAATATGGGGGTTCGCTACGCCCAAGGACAGGGTGTGCCCCAGGATTATGTGGAGGCGGCACGGTGGTATGCCGCCGCTGCAGACCAGGGAGATGTACCGGCACAGTTCAATCTGGGGCTACTCTTTTACCAAGGGCAGGGGGTAGAGCGAAATTTGGCCTATGCCTTTGAGCTCTTTCGTGCGGCCGCCTTGCAAGGGGATGAGCGAGCCCGGGCGGGAATGGAGGCGGTGCTGCAAGAACTACCGCCGAAGGAGCGGGAAGTATTGTTGACTCGCCTGCCGCTGCCCCCAAGTCACTAGTTTTCAGGCGGCCTCTCCCCTGCGCTTGCGCACCTCGGCAAGACGTCCAGCGCGACTGCTACCTTGATTCAGATAGCTTGGCACGATGCTTTCTAGGGAGCTGGGTTCAATCCCAAAGACCTTGCGCAGATCATCCCGCTGACAGACATTGTCCACGGAAAGTGACAACAGGTTATCCCGGGTCAGGATCTTCCCAGGCAGTTTCTCCAGGATCGCGGCCTGCACCGTAGCAACCAGATCACACAAGGGTAGAATGACCTGATGTTTACCAATTTGCTGTTGGGTAAAACGGAGTAGCTCGGCGAGGGTATACACCTTGGGTCCGCAGAGCTCAAAGGATTTTCCGTAGGTTTTTTCGTCATCCATAGCCTGCACGAAGGCACTGACCACATCCTCCACCCAGACTGGTTGCAGTTTGGCATCAGCTTTGGCCAAGGGAACCACGAAGGGCACACTGCGCAGCAGTTGCGCAAAGCGGTTAAAGAAGCTATCGCCATCGCCAAAAATGACGGAAGGACGAAAGCTGGTAACCTTCAGCCCTCGTCCCCAAAGCAACTTGGGTCCATTCAGGTACGTGAAATGACCTAGTGCTGCACTGTTTTCACCTGCTTGCCGGATGATCTCCTCCCCGATCCCTTTGGAGCGCAAATAGGCGCTTGGGGCGATGGGGTTTGCTCCCAGGGCGCTCATATGCAGTAAGCGCGGAATACCCAGGCGCGCGCAGGTGTTGGCAACCAGGCGGGGGAGTTCGATATGGATTTTTTCAAAGTCGCCATGACGGGCGGGAGGCAGATCATTGCGGCCGCGCCGACGTTCGTGCAGGATACCAACGAGATTGATGACCACATCCCGACCTTGTAGTTGCGCCTCCAGCTCGATGGGATCAAGGACATTGGCTTGCACCAGTTCCAGGCCGGGTAATATCAGCAGCTCTTCCCGGTTACGCTCCCGATTTCGGGTCAGGATGCGTACCTGGTGTCCTTGCTGACAAAGGCGCTCTGCCAGGTGCCTGCCAACAAAACCTGAGCCACCCAAGATAGCGATATGATGCGTCATGAAACCCCTCTCTACAAACTTGGTTCTTGATCGCTGGAAGGATAGCATGGAAGCCATCCAATCGGCAGGGGAAAAATCTTGATGAGAAGATCAAATCCGAACTCAGATGGATACTGGGGAGCCCTATGGGCGGGCATGGGGGCGTTGCTTTGTGGACTCATGGTAATCTTGGCCGCCCTCGGCGATCATTGGGTGGCAAGCACGGTCAATGCAAAGTCCCTGGCAATTTATCATCTCGCCAACCGCTTTCAGTTTTATTCGGGTGTAGGCCTCGTGCTGTTGGGGCTGGCGACTTCCCAGTGGGGGCGACGCCCCTCCTGGACTATCAGTGGGGTGCTCATGCTGATTGGTGTGCTGTGCTTTAGCGGTGGGCTCTATCTGGTAGCCCTGCTGGGACAATCCTGGGCGATCTTTGCCCCCATTGGAGGTAGTTCCTTGATTGTAGCTTGGCTGCTCTTTGCGTTCGGCCTGTGGCGCGCAGCCCTCAGGGCAGGGGAGGGGTCCACAGCCCGTCCCAGGCCTGACGGGCCTTGAGCCCCAGTTTTTGGGCCAAGCCGGGCTTGGCATCCAGCCGTAGAAGCAAAACCCTGCTATGCTCGGCTGCACGCTGCAGCCAGGCATCACTACTGGCAAGTTCGTCTACCAAACCCAGCTGCAGGGCCTTTTCCCCCAACCATGCCTCGCCCGTGGCCACCTGCTCCAGATCGAGTTGGGGACGATACCGGGCAATCAACTCCTGAAACTGCAGATGGATTTCTGCCAATTCTTGCCGAAGCTTTTCCCGTCCTTCGTCACTATTTTCGCCAAAGAGCGTGACGGTACGTTTGTATTTGCCTGCCGTAAATTGCTCAAAGTCGACATTGTGCTCTTTCAGCCAGCGATGGAAATTCGGAACCTGGGCGATGACGCCAATGGAACCAATCAGCGCAAAGGGGCTGGCAACAATTCTTTGAGCAACGGCGGCCATCAGGTAGCCACCGCTGGCGGCTACCTGATCCACCAGAACCGTCACCGGTAGACCCGCTTCGCGCAAGCGAAGGAGTTGGGCGGCAGCAAGACCGTAAGCATTGACCATGCCACCACCACTTTCCAGGCGGATTGCTACTTGATCCTGCTCCTGGCGGGCCGCGAGGATGGCATCGATGAGCTGGCGCAGAGAAGTGACTGCCGATGCGCGGATGTCCCCCTGGAAGTCAAGCACATAGATGCATGACCCGCCGGTTTTCCTGGCCCGTTCCTGCTGCGCTTTTTTTAGCTCTTTTCGACGTCGCCTGGCTTCTTTTTTGGGGAGTCGCTGATTCCAAAGTTGAATCGCCCGCTCTTCATAACGTTTGCCAAGATCTTCAATTTGCAGGGTAGGGGCCTTTGCTTTACCAGCTCGTGGCCACCATCGCAACAGCAGCACTGCAGCTAGGAGGACGGTAGCAATTTCCACAAGAAATAATAGATAGGCGATAAACATGCTATTCCGGAACGTGATGTTGGTCTTGCGAGTCCGAGAGTCACGGACTACCATCGGTATAACTTTACAAGGGTGCGGTAGCGAATGCTTCACGTCAAGTTTTTTGCCAGCGTCCGTGAGCGTCTGGGGGTGGGAGAAATGGACTGGGATTTCCCCAGCGATGGATGCACTGTTGGGGACTTGCTGCAGCAGCTGGAGGCCCATTTTGGTCAAGATCTGGCCGGTGGTCATTTGTTGGCGGCTCGCAATCATGTCCATGTACCCTTTTCGGAGCCCTTGCGAGATGGGGATGAAGTGGCCTTTTTCCCGCCGGTGACCGGTGGCTGAGAGGCGGGTGCGGGTTCAGTCCGAACCCTTTACGCTGGGGGAGGTGCTGGGAGCGGGCTCGCGACCCCAAGCCGGGGCCATGGTGACTTTTTTGGGGACCGTTCGGGACGTTAGTGAGCACGCGGATATCCTGGCTTTGGAAATCGAGCATTATCCAGGCATGACCGAGCGGGAGTTGGAGCGCTTGGCGCAACAGGCCGAACAACGCTTCCCGATCCTGGATGTCCTGATCATTCACCGCTTCGGACGCTTGTCCCCCGAAGAACCTATAGTATTGGTGGCAGTTTGGTCAGCACACCGTGCGGCTGCCTTTGATGCCTGCCGTTACCTTATTGATGTCCTGAAAAGCTCGGCACCTTTCTGGAAAAAGGAAATCACCCCTACCGGAGCCCATTGGGTTACCGATTGTCCAGGTTGTCGTGCCGGTACCCAGACCGGCCATGTCCATCCCGATGTTTTGGAGGAGCCCTAACCTTGCCCAGTTTTGATGTAGTCTCGGAAGTGGATTTGCAAGAAGTGGATAACGCCCTGCACATCACGCGCAAAGAGCTTGGGAACCGTTATGATTTCAAGGGTAGCAAGGCCCTAATCGAGCGCAGGGATCTGCAACTTGTCTTGCTGGCAGAAGACGAGTACAAGTTGGGGCAGATGTTGGACTTGCTCTGCCAACGATTGGTCAAGCGCGGCATTGACCTTGCAGCCTTGGACATTGGTACTCCAGAAAATGCTGCTGGCGGCATGCTGCGACAAATTTGCACTCTCAAGGCGGGCATCAGTGCCGAAATCGGCAAAAAAATGATCAAAGTACTCAAGGATCAGAAGCTCAAGGCCCAAGGCTCCCTGCAGGGGGACCAATTGCGGGTCAGCGGTAAAAGTCGCGACGAACTCCAGGCCGCTATCGCGGCCTTGCGGGCAGAGGATTTTGGTCTCCCTCTCCAATTCAAAAATTTTCGCGATTAGGGTGATGAAAGGAAACGCCGATAGTCTTCGCGCCTTTGTGCGAGCCCATTATCAGGGGGCTCTGGCGGTTCTGGATCCTGATTCGCATCCCTACACGGCGGTTGTCCATTATGCTTGTGATCACCCTGGGTTGCCGCATTTTCTCTTCTCGGATTTGGCGGTACACCAGCAATACCTTCAACATAACCCAAAAGCTGCTCTCTTGGTCTGGGATGCGGGTCCTGATCTCATGGCTGAGGGGCGATTGAGTTTGCAAGGCGAAGTGCAGCGTGTGCATCCCGATCCCGCTTTGGAGGGACGTTTGCTGTGTCTGTTACCGGGTAGCGATGCTTATCGGGAGATGCCCGATTTTCATTTTTATCGCTTCCAGGTTCATAAGATCCGCTGGATTGCCGGTTTTGGCAGCATGGGATGGCAGCTGGGGGAGGAGTTCCCCCTCGCCCAGGAAACCCGCGAGCTGGAACTCGCCGAAGCTGCGGCGGTTGCCCATATGAACGCCGATCATGGGAGTGCCCTGCAAGACTACTGGCGCTATTTTACCCATAGCGAACCCCAAGCCCCAGTTCGCCTCCTGGCTTTGGATGCCGAGGGGGCCGATTTGGCTTCGGGATGGATGCGGCTGCGGATCCCCTTTGTCCATAGGGTGGCTTCCCCAGAGGGATGGCGCAAGGAGTTGGTGGCATTGGCCCAGCGTTGTCGGCACACGGAAAAATGAACGAGCTTTTGCGCACAACCCCTTTTCATGACTGGCACCTTGCCCATGGTGCCCGCATGGCTGCTTTTGCTGGTTGGGAAATGCCTCTCCACTATGGTTCGCAACTGCAGGAGCATCATGCCGTCCGCCAGGCAGCCGGGTTCTTTGATGTTTCCCATATGCGTCCATTGGATGTATGGGGTCCCGATGCGCGCGCACTGTTACGCTACGCCCTGGCCAACGACATTGCCCGCCTGGATGATCGACCGGGCAAGGGGCTGTACAGCACCATGCTCAGGAACGATGGGGGGATTCTCGATGATCTCATTGTTTTTCACCTGTCCTCTGAGTGTTATCGTCTCGTTCTCAATGCCGCCACAGCCGTCCAGGACCTGGAATACTTGCAATCCTTGGCCCATCTGCAGCTCTGGCAGGTGCGTTTTCTGCCCCGCGACGACTGGGGGATTCTGGCAGTACAGGGGCCTCGGGCGCTTTCCCTGGTATCCCCTCTGCTTGGGGTACCGGCACTGCAAAACTGTCCGCGCTTCCAGGGTTTGGAGTTGGAATTTTCCTCTCTTTTTGTGGCGCGGACTGGTTATACGGGCGAAGATGGTGTGGAGATCCTGGGCACTCCCGAGCGCCTGCTCGCCATAGCCGATGCCTTACACGCCCAAGGGGTCGCTCCGGCTGGCCTGGCGGCTCGGGATAGTCTTCGACTGGAGGCCGGGCTATTGCTCTATGGTCAGGATATGGGACCAGCCGACAGCCCGGATCGGAGTCACCTGGCCTGGACCGTGGACCTGCGCGATCCGAAGCGCGATTTTTCCGGCCGTGCAGCCATTGCGAAAGAGCGCCACGGAATCCTTCACCAGCAGCTCTGGGGATTGGTGCTGTCGCGTCACGCCATCCCCCGCACGGGGTATGAGGTCCTTGCGGAAGACGGGCAAATCATCGGGACCGTCACCAGTGGACTTTTTTCTCCAAGCCTTGGTCGAGGGATTGCCCTGGCACGCCTGGCCGCCCCCTATGGTCCAGGGATGTCTGCCCAAGTGCGCATTCGCCATCAGGTGTTTCCTGCCAGTATTGTGGAACCCCCTTTCTGGCGCCAAGGTAAAGCCATTTATCCATTGTAGGAGGGTATTGTATGAGTCAGATCCCGGCAGAACTCCGTTATAGCGAAAGCCATGAGTGGGTACAGCGACTGGCCCCCGGTCATTTTCGGGTTGGGATTACCGATCATGCCCAGGAGCTTTTGGGTGACGTGGTCTTTGTGGAAACCCCAGCCGTAGGGCAAACCGTCACGGCAGGGGCGAGTTGTGGAGTGATCGAATCGGTGAAGGCGGCTTCGGATCTCTTTACCCCTTTGAACGGAGAGGTATGTGCAGTCCACGCCGAGCTGGCCGATAATCCGCAGTGGTTGAACGAAGATCCCTATGGCCAGGGTTGGATTTTTGAGCTGCAGGGCAGTGATGAGGATTTTGCTGTCTTACTCGATGCCAAGGCCTATGCACAGTTGAGCGGATCCTGATGCCCTATATTCCGCACGATGCCGAAGAGACAGCTGCCATGCTGTCTGCCCTCGGGCTAGGAGATTTGGAGGAGCTTTTTAGCGAAATTCCGGCGGAATTGCAGGCATCTACGCTGGACCTCCCCACCGGCTTGAATGAGGCACAATTACGCCGGCAATGGGAAGCTAGCGCCCGCCAGCAACCAGATCTTCTCTGCTTTGCCGGGGGCGGGGCCTATGCTCACCATATTCCTGCCATTGTTTGGGAGATCGCGGCGCGGGGGGAATTCTATTCGGCCTATACTCCCTACCAGGCCGAAGCCAGTCAGGGTACCTTGCAACTGCTGTATGAGTTCCAAAGTTTTCTAACCCGCTTGACGGCCATGGAGGTGAGCAATGCCTCGCTCTATGACGGTGCCAGTAGTTTGGTAGAGGCTTGTCTCATGGCACTGCGATTGCGGCCGGGGACTTCGGAGATCCTGGTTTCCGAAGGGCTCTGGCCGCACTGGCAGAAGGTCCTCACCAGCCTTCTCTCCCTCCAGGGGATCACCCTGCGCATGCTTCCCCTGGATCCAGAAACCGGCTACACCCGCTTACCCTCGGGAGATTTTTCGGCAGCGGCTGCTCTCATCATTCCCCAAGTCAACCGGTATGGGTTGCTGGAGGATGTCGATCAACAGAGTCGCTGGGCCGAGGCACAAGGATTACTGCAGATTGCCGTGGTCCAGCCGCTGGCCCTGACCCTGTTACGGCCGCCTGGGGAGTGGGGGAATGGCGGCGTGGACATTGCCATTGGTGAGGGACAAGCCCTGGGCGTTCCCCTCAGCGCTGGCGGACCGTATTTGGGCTTTTTGACCACCCGGAAGACGCATATCCGTCAACTACCGGGGCGCCTGGTGGCCAAGACCGTTGATAGTCAGGGCCAAACGGCCTACTGTTTGACTCTCCAGGCCCGAGAGCAACATATCCGCCGGGCCACCGCCACCAGCAATATTTGCACCAATCAGGGACTTTTGGTCACCGCGGCCTGCATCTATATGGCGGTTCTCGGTGCGAAAGGACTGCGGGAGGCTGCTGCTCGCAGCCACCAACGGGCGGTGGCATTGCGTCGCCGCATCCAGGAGCTTCCTGGCGTTCGGGTGCCCTTCGCTGGGGCAATCTTCCAGGAGTTTCGGGTCGAGCTTCCGGTTTCGGCAGTTGCCTTTCGGGATTATGCCCTGGGCCGGGGGATTCTGGCGGGGATTCCAGAGCAAGAACTAGATCCCAATGCCGACCCACGATCCCTGCTGGTGGCTTGTACGGAGCTTCTGGAAGAGACGGATCTTGCGCAATATCTGCAGACACTTCGAGAATTTTTGCAGGAGTCATAGGATTGGAGAGCATTTTTGATTGTCATCACCAGCGCCCAGAAGAGCTGGGAGCTCTAGAGATCCCAGGAAATTTGCTGCGCAGGGAATTACCCCTACCCAACCCTTCGGAACTCGAGGTTCTGCGCCACTATACCCGTTTGAGCCAACGCAATTTTTCCATTGACACCCACTTCTATCCCTTAGGTTCCTGCACCATGAAGTATAACCCGCGCATTGCCCACCAGTTGGCAACCCTGCCGGGTTTTGCCCGCATCCATCCCGCCTGTCCTGCCGCGGCCCAGCAAGGATTGCTGCACATCTTGGCAGAATTGCAGGAGGATCTGGCGGAGCTGACGGGGATGACGGGAGTGAGTTTGAGTCCAGCCGCCGGGGCACAGGGGGAACTAGCTGGTGTAGCCATGATCCGGGCCTACCATCGCCAGCGCGGAGAAACCCAGCGGCAGCGCATCTTGATTCCCCAAGCCGCCCATGGCACCAATCCTGCCTCGGCGCGGATGGCAGGCTTTGTGGTTACGGAATTGCCCAACGGTCCCGATGGCGATCTGGACCTAGATGCCCTGGATCGCGCCCTGGGAAACGATGTGGCCGGGATCATGCTGACCAATCCCTCGACCTTGGGGGTATTCGAGCGCCAAATACAAGAAATTGCGCGCCGGGTACACGAAAGCGGTGCTTTGCTGTACTACGATGGTGCCAATCTCAATGCCATCCTGGGCCGGGTCAAACCTGGGCTCATGGGCTTTGATGTCATGCATCTGAATTTGCACAAGACTCTGGCCACTCCCCATGGTGGCGGCGGCCCTGGGGCTGGAGCGGTGGCCGTCGGCCCATCCTTACTCCCGTTCCTACCCGTCCCCAGGGTGATCCACGATGGCCAACAATATCGTTGGGAAACCCATCGGGACCGTCCCCACAGCATTGGTTCCCTCTCGGCCTATGGCGGTAACATCGGTGTTCTCTTGCGCGCCCATGTCTACCTTCGCCGCCTGGGTGCCGAGGGACTGCGACAGGTTTCGGCCTATGCTGCTCTCAATGCCAATTACCTCATGGCCGGCCTCCAGGCCCAAGGCTACCGCGTTGCCTTTCCCCAACGACGGGCCAGTCATGAATTCATTGTTTCCGTTGCGGATCTGCAGCAAGCCAAGGGAGTACGGGCCCTGGATATTGCCAAACGATTGCTGGATTTTGGCATCCATGCACCGACCATTTACTTTCCCCAATTGATTCCAGAATGTCTCCTGATCGAGCCGACCGAAAGCGAAAGCAAAGCCACTCTCGACCGTTTCCTGACGGTCATGGCCCAGCTTCGTCGAGAGGCCCTGGAAGATCCAGAAATCCTTCGCTCAGCCCCCCATAACCTGCCCGTTGGGCGCGTGGATGAAACCTTGGCCGCACGCCGCCTTCAGGTTGCCCAATGAAGCATCCCCGTCCCGAGGACCTCATCGGGCAACTTGGGCAGGTGATCCTTGACAAAGAGCATGCCATTCGCCTGCTACTTACAGCCATCCTGGCCGACGGTCATGTGCTCCTGGAGGATCTCCCCGGGGTAGGCAAGACCACCCTGGCCCTGGCCTTGGCCCGCTCTTTGGGTCTGGATTTTGTCCGTATCCAGATGACCGCCGATACCCTGCCTGGTGATATCCTGGGCGGCAGTTTTTACGATCCCGGGGCGCGGGCTTTTGTGTTCCGGGCAGGACCCATTTTTCATTCCTTGCTCCTGGTGGATGAGATCAATCGTGCCCCGCCCAGGACCCAGTCTGCCCTCATGGAAGCCTTGGCCGAGGGTCAGGTTTCGGTGGATGGGGTAACCAGGACCTTGCCGCGTCCCTTTTTGGTCATTGCGACCCAAAATCCCTTGGAATTCGATGGCGTTTTCCCTTTACCGGAAAACCAGTTGGATCGCTTTCTGCTGTCTCTTTCCCTGGGATATCCCAGCCGCCAGGCCGAAGAACGTATTTTGAACCAGGACGCCCTGGCACCTCCCGCCTTGGAGGCCCTGGCCGATGGCCCAATCCTGCAAGATTGGCAGGCCCAGGTAAAAAAGGTTTTCCTGAGTGCCGAGATTCGTACCCTGCTACTGGATATCGCCGCCCGAAGTCGTCGGGATCCGGCGCTACGCCTGGGGATCTCTCCACGCGGTCTGCTGGCTCTCAAGGGGGCTGCCCAGGCCTGGGCCATGCTTTCGGGGCGAGATCATGTGCTGCCCACGGATTTGGCGGCAGTAACCGCTCCGGTCCTTGGTCATCGCCTGCAGTGGCGGGAGTCTGACAAAGGGGTCGAACATTTGGCCCATTGGGTACGGGAATGCTGGGGTTTCGAAATCGACAGCGGCGGCCGGTAAAACTCTCTGGCGCCGGGAAGCTCTTTGTGGTCCTGACCCTGGCGGTTGGCTTTGCGGCAGTGAATACCGGCAACAATATGCTGTTCTTGTTGGTATCCATGATGCTCTCCCTGATGATCCTTTCGGGCCTGGCAGCCTTGCTGAATCTGCTGTTTTTGCAGGTAGAGTTTCCGGCGGGACAACTGCTATCCCGTAGTCCCGACGACTGCATCCAGGTACGGGTACGGAATCCGCGCAGGTGGTCGGCCTGGCTCGTAGAAGTGCGGGTCGACAAGCAATTTTCCCGATCTTCCCGGATCCCGGCCCAGGATTCTGGTATCCTCCGGATCCCCTGGCAGGCCCAGGCCCGTGGTCCCGTTACCCTGCCATCCGTACTGCTGGGATCGGCTTTTCCCTTTGCCTTTGTCTGGCGAGCCAAGGAGATTTCCCCGCCCAATGCCCCGGATCTTTGGGCGGCACCCCTCGCCTCAGAAATGGGTGCGGAGATGTCCATACAGGGTCAAGAGCAGGAAAAGGGGAGTGGCCATGGTACGGGTGATCCGCTGGGGCTGCGCCCACACTTGCCCAATGAGGAGTTGCATCGCATCCATTGGCGGCGTAGTGATTGGCGGGCGGGATTGGATCTTCCACCGCGCTTGACGGTTTTGGAACGGGAGCGCGAGCAGGAACCTTGCATCCTGCTGGATTATGACGCTTGGAGCCGACTTTCCCATGAAGAACGTCTACAACGACTGCGCGCCGGGCTGGAGTCGGTGCAGCGGGCGGGGCAACGCTGGCAACTGCGCTTGCCGGCAGGAATTTGGCAGGGCAAGGGGCGGCGTGGTTACCAGCTAGCGCTATTGGCCCTGAGCCAGCAAGGGCCTTTTCTGGAGTTGACTGCTGGGGTGGGAAAAAATTGAAATCAGCCATCATCCCCGGTCTCCTGTTGCTGCTGGGGGTCGTTCTTTTCCTTGCGCTGGGGTCGCTGGCCTGGCAATGGCCGGTTCTGCTCTGGCTCCTGTCCAATTTGCTGATTTTCTCAAGCCGATGGCAGCAAGCCTGGCTCCACCGCGGGGGATTCTTTCGCTTTTTTTTACTCCTGGCGGTCCTGGTGGCAGTGTTCCTCAGCAGTCCTTGGGGGAATTGGCTGGCCCTGGGTACTGCCGTTCTCTGGACGGTATTGGCATTCAAGGTCCTGGAGCTGCGCGGGATGCGGGACCTGATGCAGATCGCTGCCCTTGTGCTGCTCGGCATGGGACTTGCCGCCTGGATTCGGGTAGATTTGGCCCTTGGCCTTTATTTCTTGGCAGAATTATTTCTGCTGCTGCTTGCGTTGCTTTGGCAGACTTATATCGAGCAACGACAACAGGAGGGGCGGCTCATTCTGGGATCCGATCTACTTCGGCTCGCCTTTTTCGATCTGTTTTTTTTGCTGTTTTTGCTGCCCATGATGGCATTGCTCTTTGTGCTGCTGCCCCGCACACCCACCCCCCTCTGGCATTGGGGGGTAGGAGCTGCCAACGCCCAAAGCGGCTTTGCACCGGAACTGGATCCACAACACATCGAACAGCTGCAATTGGACCCAGCGGTAGCCTTTCGCGCCCAGATTACCGGGCCTGCCCTGCTACCGGCGGATTTGTACTGGGTGGGTGCTGTGCTCTGGCAAGACGATGGCGGTTTGCACTGGCTGCCAGGGCCAACGCCGCCGGAATGTGGGCGCAGCGGTGCACGTATTTGGCAACAACAGATTATTGTAAGCCCTGGACGGCACCGCTATCTCTTTGCATTGGAAACTCCCCTGGACGTGGACAGCCCCATGCCCCTTGCCAGTGGGACGACTTCCTTGACCTTGGCCCATGCGGTGGATGGTCCTCTCCGCTATCGGGCCTGGTCAGGAAGGGCCGCTAGCTGTCTGACGGCTGGAGAAAAAACGGCCGCCCTGCAAGTACCAGCCTCCCTGAGTCCGGAAATCCGGGTGTTGGCCCAGCAGCTTCGGGGGCAAAACTCGCAGGAAACGGTGCAACGGATAGTGCGCTGGTTTCGGGGGCCGAGTTTTCGCTACAGTCTCCATAGTCCCCCAGGGTATCCACGCGGGCAAACCCTGGCAGATTTCCTGTTACGCACCCATACGGGTTTTTGCGAGTATTATGCCGCCGGCCTTGCTACCCTGTTGCGCCTTGATGGCGTTCCGGCGCGGGTCGTGGTGGGGTATCGCGGGGGCGAATATGACTCCCTGGGAGGATTCTGGCAGGTGCGCCAGAGCATGGCCCATGCATGGGTGCAGGCCTGGTTCGGCGGTCGCTGGCATCGCCTGGATGTGACGCCTGCGGCCACGCCAAGCAATGCATCCGTAAGTGGTGGATCCGCACTGGCAGCACAACTGCCCTGGGGCAGCCGTCTGTGGGGGTGGCTACAGTGGCATTGGCTCAACTGGGTCATTGATTTCAGTCCGGAAAAGCAAAGAACCCTGTGGCGCATGGCCGGGGAGGATTTGCAAAGCGCCTCGCATCATAGCCCAATCCAGCATAACTTCCAGTGGCCGAACAAACTGCCCCGGTTGCCAATAATACTATTGCTGATCCTGATACTTGGGGGACTCGCTCTAGGGCTTGGAAGGTGGTTTCGTGAGCGCCGCCAAGATCGCCGCCAGCGTTATCGGGAACGGGCCATTACCTTGCTTCGCAAAAAAGGCTTGGCAGATTGTCGTCCTGGAATGGAATTTTTATGGTTGGAGTCGCTGCCTCTGGACCCTGCTCTACGTTGCCGACTGGGGGAAGCCATCGCCAGACAGCGCTATGGACCCAGCCCCGATGCTGCCGGAGAGCGCGCTCTCAAGGAACTGCTGAAGGTTCTGGCGAAAGCTCCAGCTGGCGACCATGGGCCAGATAAATCCGTTGATCGGCCAGCCGCAGGCTGGCAGGACGATGGGCAGCAATGATAATGGTCTTCTGGCCACGCAGACTGGCGAGTGTTTCCAGGATGGCAGTTTCGCTGGCACTGTCCAGGGCACTGGTGGCCTCATCGAGAACGAGCAGGGGCCGATCCAGGTAGAGCGCCCGGGCAATGGCCAATCGTTGCCTTTGGCCGCCGGAAAGATTGCTCCCCTGACTTTGCAAGCAGGTATCCAGGCCACCACTATCCTGCAAAAATTCCCAGCAATGAGCTGCCCTCGCGGCAGCTTCGGCCCGGGCCCGATCGGGATGGGAATCGGCATAGGCAATGTTGGCCAATGCCGTTCCCGAAAAAAGTAGGGGCTCTTGGGCCACATAGGCAAAGTGCGCCCGATAATCGGAAAGTGTCATTTCTTCCTGGGGGAGACCATTGATCCAGATTTTGCCAGTGCTGGGGGGGACGAGGCCCAAAATCACCCGCAACAGGCTGGTTTTGCCGCTTCCACTACTGCCTAGCAGGACGGTGATGCTGCCCGCTGGCAAGGAGATATGGATATCCTCCAAAATCTGCTCTCCTTGAATACTTAGTCCCAGGGCTTCGCAGCGCCAATTCATTGCTGGTCGCGGCTGGGGAAGGGGCGCGGGGAGTTGCTCTGGTTCCTGGGCGAGCCAGGCAAAAAGCCGATCGGCCGCCGAGAGCCCTTGCTGCAATTGATTGTTGGCCGAGGAGAGTTGGCGCAGGGGCTCATAGACCATGCCCAGGGCTGCCAGAAAACTGAAAAAGGCCCCGGTCGTCATGTCTCCGCTCACCACCCAACGACCCCCCAGGTAGATGGTGACTGCTATCCCCAGGGCCGCAATGAGTTCCATGACCGGGGTGCTGGCTTTCTGAATGCGGACAATGCGCATCATGAGCTGAAAATACTGTTGTGCCAGACCTGCAAAACGCTGGGCCTCGAAAGCTTCCGCCCCCTGACTTTTGATCACCTCCACACCGCGGAGACTCTCGGCAAACTGACCCAATATGTCGCCCATCTGCTCCTGCTGCTCATGCCCACGGTTACGGAGATTTTGACCAAAGCGGAGGAGGGGATAAAAGGCCAGGGGGAGGGTACCCAGACAGATCAAAGCCAGCTGCCAGCTCATGTAAAAGGCAACCCCAATGAGGACGAAAATCTGAAAACCCGAGAGGAAAAAGCGCGCAAGTACCGAAAGGCTTTGCTGGAGCAAGGTCAGATCCAGACTCATCCGTGACAGGGTATTGCCCTGCCGTTCACCCAGTAGACGCAGTAAAGGCAAGCGCAGGGTATGGGCGTAGAGTTGCTCGCGCATATGTTGCAGAATACTTTCTTCGACCTGCGCCAAAATGACGCCAGCCAGATATTCGGCGCCACCCTTGACCGCATAAATGAGGATCACCCCCAGCGGCAACCACAGCAACATGCGAGCCTCGTGCTCGATGAAAATACGATCGAGTACGGGCTTGACCATATAGGCCAGGGCACCGCTGGCAAGGCCAGTGAGCAGCATAAAGAAAAGGGCGGCGCCAATGGCCGCCCGGTGGGGACGCAATAATTGCAATAGCCGTTGCAAGCTGGCGGAGGGTCGCCAGCGAGAAATGTTGCTCACTCTTCCAGTAACGCCCGCTTGTCCTGGACTTTCGCCCATTCATCGGCATCCGCAGGGGGATCTTTCTTCTGGATGATGGGTTTCCAGATTTTGGCCAGGCGGGCATTGATGGCGGTGAATTCCTCTTGGCCTTCGGGCAAGTCGTCATCCCGAAAGATGGCGCCCACCGGACACTCTGGCTCGCAAAGGGTGCAGTCGATGCACTCATCGGGGTCGATCACCAAAAAATTGGGTCCTTCCCGGAAACAGTCTACCGGGCAGACATCCACACAATCCGTATATTTGCATTTAATGCACGACTCAGTGACCACATACGTCATGGGCAAGGGCTCCTAGTCTCAATGCTCTTAGTCGATGAAAAGTAGCGGGTCATTCTATCCCAGAGCCCTGCCTTTTCCTACCAATCAGTAGTAGACCGGAACTACCCCCGATGCCAGGGTCTTGATGGCCTCGGCGGCACTGACCATTTGTGCTTCGCTGATGAAATGGGACTTTTCCAGCCCCCGCTTGGCAAAACAGCCTGCACAGATCCAGATTTTCGCCCCGTGTTGGACCAGGTAATCCCGCAGTTCCTGCACCGGGGGAAAAGTGGGTTCCTGCAAACCGTGGACATATGCATCATTGCGCGCCAGATGGACACCATCCAGAGACAGAAAGACCGTAAGCTCATGCCCCTCCACCAGGGCGTTTTTGGCCAGGACCAAACCGACCGTGGCACGATCCAGGTCATTGGCAGCGTGGGTGATGTTGACAAAGAAATGGGCCATACATACTCCTAAGCCAGAAAGCGTTGGAATATTATTTTAGTACAAAGTAAGATGCTGATGAACTAGAGACATAGACCATTTCTTGGTTTATTATAGGCTAGCTTTGTCATTCACTGGATCGTAGGAGGATTTCCATGGCCGTGCTCGTTGCAAAAAAAGCCCCAGATTTTGTTGCCCCGGCGGTGATGCCCGACAACAGCATCAACGAGAAATTCCATTTTTCCCAGCACATTCATGGCAAGTATGCGGTTCTCTTCTTCTATCCCCTGGATTTCACTTTTGTCTGTCCATCGGAAATCATTGCCTTCAATCATCGCCTTTCGGAATTCCATAGTCGCAAGACCGAGGTCATTGCCTGTAGCATCGACTCGCAGTATACCCATCTTGCCTGGAAGAACACCCCGGAAAACAAAGGCGGCATCGGCAATATCCAGATCCCCATGGTAGCCGATCTCACCAAGCAGATTGCCCGTGATTATGACGTACTCTTTGATGAGTCCGTGGCCCTCCGCGGCTCCTTCCTTATTGATCGGGAAGGCGTGGTTCGTCATCAGGTGATCAATGATCTCCCACTGGGACGCAATATTGATGAAATGATCCGCATGGTCGATGCCCTGCAATTCTTCGAAGCACACGGTGAAGTCTGCCCTGCACAATGGGAAAAGGGTAAGCCGGGCATGAAGGCGGACAGTGCCGGTGTTGCCGCCTATCTGGCCGAACACGCCAAGGAACTCTGAGCACTCGATTTTCAGATTGGATATTGATGGTCAAAACAAAGGGCGGCCTCGGCCGCCTTTTTGCTGTCGGTGACGGCTATCAGCAATAACCAGGGAGGGCAGCAAACACCCATGCTGCTTCGTAAAAAACTGCCGCCGGTACGTGAGCCCAGGCTGTATCTCAGCATGGAGCGCAGTTATCTCTCGCTGATCAAGTTTGTCATTGTTGCCTTTGGTGCTGGCATCCTGGCGCGCAAGTTTGCCATTGCACTGCCTTTTTTTCATATGGAACGCCTTTTGCCTTTTTTTCTGGCACTCTACCGGATTTTGACCATTCCGGCAGTGCTGGTACTCATTGCCATCATTCCCTTTTTTTGGCGGGATTTGCGCTATGTAGCCCAGGGACCCTCGGTTTCCGCCCAGGAAATGCGCGATCCTCGGGTCTATTTTTCTGCGGAGCGGACCTTTCTGGCCTGGATCAGAACGGCTTTGAGCAGCATTGCCTTTGCCTTTGTCCTGGCCAAATTTGATTTTATCTTACGGAAATTTTCCACTGTATTTCATGTTCATATCTCGATGTTGCAGCGCCTGGCGGGCAGCAATGTTCTATTTCTGGCCTTTGGCCTGGCGCTGATGATTCTGGGTTTTTGGGGTCTCTTTGGCACCATTGCCAGTATCCGCCAGGGGGTCTGTCTCTTGCCCTATGGGCGCTATGGCAGCACCGCTCTGGTGCTCTTGTTGCTGAGTTTGGGAATGATACGACTGTTGTGGATCATGGGCTGGAACTGAGAGAAAGAAGCCAGGATGTGTCAAAGCCTGGCTAGGCTGACCAGTTATGTACCGTTTCCACCAGCAATTCCACAGCGGCAATAGGGGTTTGCGGGGTGATGCCGTGGCCAAGATTGAAAATATGCCCCGGACGACCCCCATTGGCCGCCAGAATCCGCCGGATTTCGGCCTGCAAGAGGGGAGGGCTGCCAAAGAGGGCCATGGGATCCAGATTTCCCTGGATGGCCACCGTGTCACCCAACAGGTCGCGGGCTCGATCCAGTTCCACCGTCCAGTCCAGTCCCAAGACATTGGCCCCGGTGGCTGCCATCTCGCGTAGCCACAACGTGCCTCCCTTGCTGAAAAGAATGATGGGCAAGTCCCGGCACTCCGGACTTGCCCGAAGGCTGGCAATGATCTGTGCCATGGGCCCCAGGGAAAACTGTTCGTAGGCGGGAGTCGTCAGGGTGCCGCCCCAGGTATCAAAAAGCATCAGGGCCTGCACCCCTGCCTTGGCCTGACCCCGCAGATAGAGAATCAGGGATCGCACCAGGCGGTCGAGGAGGATGGTGAGCGTTTCTGGATCGGAATATAGCCAGCTTTTGGCATGCTGAAAGTCTCGGCTCCCTCGGCCCTCAATCATATAACAAGCCAGGGTCCAGGGACTCCCGGCAAAGCCAATTAACGGAATAGTGGGCGCAAGTTCCCGGCGAATCAGGCGGACCGCATCCAGCACATAGCGGAGTTCCTGTTCGGGATCGGGTTCCCGCAGGCTTTGGAGATCCCTGGCATGGCGCAGGGGTTTTGCAAAGACGGGGCCCTCCCCATCGCGGAAATCCAGTTCCATGCCCATGGCATGGGGCACGGTCAGAATATCGGAAAACAGAATGGCCGCATCCAAGGGAAAGCGGCGCAAGGGTTGCAGAGTCACCTCACAGGCGAGCTCGGGGGTTTGGCAAAGTTCAAGAAAACCCGACACCTGGGCCCGGGTCGCCCGATATTCTGGCAAATAACGACCAGCCTGGCGCATGAGCCAGATGGGAGTATACTCTACCGGCTCGCGGCGGCAAGCTCGTAAAAACGGCGACTGGCTCCAGGAGTCGGTCATGAGCAGAGAAAATCCAGGATTCCTTCGGCAGCCCTTCGCCCCTCATCTACGGCGGTGACCACGAGGTCCGAACCCCGGTGCATGTCCCCTCCCGCAAAGACCTTGGGATTGGTAGTCTGGAACTGGGCATTGGTCTGGACCAGTCCCCGTGCATCGGTGGCGATACCATGCTCGGCAAACCAGGGCGAAGGCGAAGGATCAAAACCAAAGGCCATGATCACCGCATCGGCAGGAAGGAGCTCTTCGGAGCCAGGGACAACTTCTGGGTGGCGGCGTCCACGTGCATCGGCTTCGCCCAGGCGGGTCTGTAGGACCCGCACCCCGGTCGGCCCCGTGGTACCACCCTGGATTTCCACGGGCTGACGATTGAACAGAAAGGAGGCCCCTTCTTCCCTGGCATTGCGCACCTCGCGGCGGGAGCCAGGCATGTTCTCCTCATCCCGGCGATAGACACAGGTCACGTGGCTGGCCCCCTGGCGAATGGCCGTCCGCACGCAATCCATGGCCGTATCACCACCGCCCAGGACCACCACCTGCTTGCCTTGCAAATCGATGTAGGGGTGCAAGGGATCGGGCAGGGCCATCAGTTTGGAGATATTGCCATTGAGATAGTCCAAGGCCTTATGGACTCCTGGTAACTCTTCGCCAGGGAAATGGCCGACCTTGGCGGCATAGGTGCCCATGCCCAGAAATATTGCATCAAAATCCTCGAGGAGCTCGGCAAAGGGCAGATCCTGTCCAACCTCCACCCCCATACGAAATTCTATGCCCTGTTCCTGCATCAATGCAGCCCGGCGAGCTACCACCGATTTTTCAAGCTTGAAAGGGGGAATCCCAAAGGTCAGCAACCCCCCGACAGCGGGATAGCGATCAAAGACCACCACGTCAACACCATTGCGATTCAGGATGTCGGCACAACCCAATCCAGCAGGACCCGCACCCACCACCGCCACCCGTTTGCCCAAGCGCTGTGCCGCCGGAGCAGCAGGTTTCCACCCCCGGGCCAAGGCCTCTTCGGTAATGAATTTTTCCAGGTTGCCAATGGTAACTGCGCCATAGTCCTCGTTTAGGGTACAGGCACCTTCGCAAAGACGGTCCTGGGGACAAATACGCCCACAAATCTCTGGCAAGGTATTGGTGCTATGGGAAAGGTTGGCCGCCTCTTCGATCCGATTTTCCACAATCAATTGCAGCCAGTTGGGAATATAGTTGTGAACAGGACACTTCCACTCGCAGTAGGGATTGCCACAATGAAGACAACGATCGGCCTGCAGGCGAGCACTCTCCAGATCAAAGCTCTGATAAATCTCGCGAAATGCTACCCGACGTTCCTCTACTGGAAGTTTCTGGGGATCCTGGCGACCGTTTTCCAAAAAGGCAAAATTATTCATGGCATCCTCCAGAAATCAGCTGGCTTCTTCCAACAAAACGTCGAGTTTGGCAGCTTTGGGTACCACCAACCAGACCTGCTGGACAAAGCGCGGCCAATGATTCAATAGCTCCCGGGCCAGTTGGCTGCCAGTCCAGTCCAGATGACGCTGCACATGGCGACGCAATAGACTTTCATAACCGCGCATGGATTCCGTATCGATGCGATGGGCATTGACCAGTTCACCATTGATGCGACTCATGAACTGGCCATCCACATCCCGAACAAAGGCCAGTCCACCGGTCATCCCGGCACCAAAATTGACGCCTACTCGACCCAGGATGATTACTTGCCCCCCGGTCATGTACTCGCAGGCATGATCCCCGGCCCCTTCGATTACCGCAGTGGCCCCAGAATTACGCACTGCAAAGCGTTCCCCGGCGCGGCCGGCGGCATGGAGGTACCCCCCTGTGGCCCCATAGAGACAGGTGTTACCAATAATGGCCGACTCAGCAGCCACATAGGGAGCATCCGGGGGGGGAGCAATGATGATGCGCCCGCCATTCATGGCCTTGCCCACATAGTCATTGGCATCCCCCAGAAGATGCAGGGTCATACCCTGCACCGAGAAGGCACCAAAGGACTGGCCTGCCGTACCTTGGAACTCAATGTGGATACAGTCCTCGGGCAGGCCCGCATTGCCATGGCGCCTGGCGATTTCGCCGCCCAAACGGGCAGCGATGGAGCGCTGGGTATTCTGGATGGGATAATGAAGCCGGGTCGGAATCTTCTGCTCCAGGGCGGGCTTGGCATCCCGTACGATTTGCTCGGCAAGCAGGCCTGGATCGAAGGGCGGGTTCCGGTCCTGGGTATGGATGTTGCTGTCCGCGTCCTGCAGTTGGGCATTGGCCAGGAGCGGACGTAGATCCAGGGCAGCCTGTTTGTCCGTCTGGCCCGGACCGATTTCCAGCAGGTCGCTGCGGCCCACCAGTTCATCGAAACGCCGGATACCAAGGCTTGCCATGATCTCCCGTACTTCTTCGGCAACGAAGCGGAAGTAGTTGATGACCAGCTCGGGCAAGCCCTTGAAATGCTTGCGAAGGGTTTCGTCCTGGGTGGCGACACCGGTGGCACAGTTGTTGAGATGGCAGATGCGCAGATACTTGCAGCCCAGGACAATCATGGGCGCGGTCCCAAAACCAAAGCTCTCGGCACCAAGCAAGGCACCTTTGACCACATCGAGGCCAGTCTTGAAACCACCATCGGCCTGCAAACGGACCCGATGGCGGAGGAAATTCCTGCGCAGGGTCACCTGGGTTTCAGCCAGGCCCAATTCCCAGGGGGAGCCTGCATACTTGACCGAAGTCAGTGGGCTCGCGCCAGTACCGCCGTCATAACCGGCAATGGTGATGCGATCGGCGTAGGCCTTGGCAACCCCTGCCGCCACCGTGCCGACGCCAGCCTCGGATACCAGTTTGACCGAGACATAGGCCGCTGGATTGACCTGTTTGAGATCAAAGATGAGCTGGGCCAGGTCCTCGATGGAGTAGATATCGTGGTGGGGAGGGGGACTGATGAGCGCAACTCCCTCCTTGGCATAGCGCAACCTGGCAATGATCCCGCTGACCTTGTGGCCCGGTAACTGGCCGCCCTCGCCGGGCTTGGCGCCCTGGGCGATCTTGATCTGCAGTTCCTCGGCATGGACGGCATATTCCGGGGTCACGCCAAAGCGTCCTGAGGCAATCTGCTTGATCTTGCTGACCTTGTTGTTGTGATAGCGAGCCGGATCTTCGCCACCTTCCCCGGAGTTGGAGCGCCCGCCCAAGGTATTCATGGCAATGGCCAAGGCTTCGTGGGCCTCAGGTGAAAGGGCGCCCAGGGACATGGCGGCAGTGTCGAAGCGGGGGGTGATGGCCTCTACGGGTTCGACTGCAGACAGGGGAATGGCCTGCCCTTCGCGAATCCGCAAGAGATCCCGCAGATTGGCCACCCCCCGGCCATTGACCAGCCCGGCAAAGACCCGATAGTCATCCATCTCGCCAGAGCGGGTAGCCCTTTGCAAGGCAGTGACGACATCGGGATTGTAGGCGTGGTACTCACCATTATGTACATACTTCAGTTGACCACCTGCGCCGAGCTTGCGATGGGGCCGCCAGGCATCGGCTACCAGACGACGGATATCGGCCTCCAGATGGGGAAAGTCAGCCCCCTGGATACGGCTGACCGTACCCCGGAAGCACCGCTCCACCACCCGCTGATGAAGACCCAAGGCTTCAAAAAGCTGACTGCTCCGATAGGAAGCCAGGGTGGAAATACCCATTTTGGAGAGGATCTTGTAGAGCCCTTTCTCGATTCCCTTGCGATAATTGGCCAGGGCCTTGCTGACGGTTACGGGCTGGCTGAAGGCATGGCGCTCGGCCAGACTGCGGACAATGGCATAGGCCAGATAGGGATAGACTGCCGTCGCCCCATACCCAATGAGGGTGGCAAAATGGTGAGGATCGCGGGCATGGGCAGTGGCCACCAGGAGATTGCAGCGGGGCCGCAGGCCGGCATCAATGAGGGCATGGTGCACGGCCCCCACGGCCATGAGGGCGGGGATATAGAGTTTGCCGGGAGCAAGAGCGCTATCATCCAGCACCAGGATCACCGCACCATCGCGAACGCCCTGGAGAACCTGTTCGCAGAGGGTCCCCACGGCGCACTCAAGGGTGGTATCGCTGGCATAGCAAAGGTCGAAGCGCTGGGAACGGAACTCCGGCTCGGTCCGGGCACAAAGGGCAGCAAAGGCGGCATCGGAGAGCACCGGTGAATGAAGCTCGATGCGTCGGGCATATTCAGGGCGTTCGGCAAAGAGATTGCTTTCGGTGCCCAACACCGTATGCAGGGACATGACCAGGGATTCCCGCAAGGGATCGATGGGCGGATTGGTCACCTGCGCAAACTGCTGGCGGAAATAATCGGCCAGGTGACGCGGAAACCTGGAGAGGACGGCAATGGGGGTATCGTCGCCCATGGACCCCACCGCCTCCTGACCCGCCTCGGCCAGCACCCGGATGATCTGATCCTCTTCCTCCAGGGTCACCCCAAAGGCCTTCTCAAAGGCCAGCAGATCGGTCACCGGCAGGGCGATTTCCGGGCTGTCATCATCCACCTCCAGGTGCTCGGCATATTGCTCCAGCCACTGGGCGTAGGGCAGGCTACTTTGGATCTGCGCATCGATCTGCGCGTTTTCCAACAACTGGCCCTGCTCCAGATCCACGGCCAGGATCTGCCCGGGCCCAACCCGGCCCTGGGCAATGATATCCCGATGCTGGTAATCGAATACCCCTACTTCCGAGGCAATGTTGATGATCCGGTCCCTGGTGATGACATATCGGGCGGGTCGCAGACCATTGCGATCCAGGGCGCAGACGCCCAGCCTACCGGTGTTGAGGACCAGGCCCGCCGGGCCGTCCCATGCCTCCATGCGCATGGAGTGGTATTCATAAAAGGCCCGCAACTCCGGCGCCATATTGGGGACATTGTGCCAGGCCGGGGGGATCAGCAGGCGCAGGGCCTTGAAAAAATCCATACCCCCCTGCACCAGCAGTTCCAGCATGTTGTCCAGGCTGAAGGAATCGCTGCCGCCCCCCACTGCCGGCAGGACTTCTTCCATGGGCAAAAGCTCCGAATGGAGGAGGGCCGCCCGGGCCTTGGCCCAGTTACGGTTGCCCTGGATGGTATTGAGTTCGCCATTGTGGGCCAGGATCCGGAAAGGCTGACAGAGTCGCCACTCAGGCCAGGTATTGGTAGAAAAACGCTGATGGTAGGTGACCAGGGCCGAGCGAAAACGATCATCCCGTAGATCGGGATAAAAATCGGGCAAATGTTCAGGCATGACCAGGCCCTTGTAGCCCACCACCCGACTAGAGCAGGTCACGGCAAAGAAATCGGGGTCGGCGGCCGAGCGTTTTTCCACCAGTCGCCGCAGCCGGTACAAGAGGCGTTCATAGGCATCGGCATTCAGACCCTCCACCTCGCCCAAAAAGACCTGCTCGACCGCAGGCAGGGTCTTGAGGGCCTCGGCACCAAGGACCTGGGCCTCGGTAGGCACTACCCGCCAGCCGAGGACCGGAAGCCCAAGGTCCCTGGCCACCAGGGCCAGGGTATGGCGGATGGCCTCGGCACGGCGCCGATCCCGGGGCAGGAAGAACTGGCCCACGGCAAAGCGCTCTGGCAGGCGCAGGCCCTGTTCCGCTGCCACTGCCCGGAAGAATTCCCGGGGCATCTGGACCAGGAGTCCGCAGCCATCCCCGCTTTTGCCATCGGCCGCCACTGCGCCCCGGTGGGTCAAGCGGGCCAACGAGCCTATGGCGGTGGCGACGATGGCATGACTGGCCTTGCCATCCATCTGGGCAATCAGCCCAAAACCACAGGAATCGCGCTCAAAATCTGGGGAATAAAGACTCTCGGACATGCTCTCACCTTGGCAACAGGAACCCTCCCGCCCCATGGCGAAAGGGTTCTTATTCTAACGCCTCAAGCCAGCAAATACCAAGTACTGCGCCCGGCCAGGATGGGCTGAAAGCGCCCCCGCTGCAGAGTGGACCAAACACCATGGAAAAATTGCTGAATTGATCTATCTGTCTATTTTGGGAACTATTAGGGATCAATCCACATGCTAAGTTGCCAGCCGAGCCGTAATCCCCAGACCGGAATTACCCTCCTTGCCGGGGAGCCTGTGGTCTTTCACTGTAACCATTACAACCGCTTTTTGCAGTTGGTGGTGGAGGACTGCCATTACATTGCCGAGGCGCCCATCCTCCAAGACTCAGCCAGCGAAGTGGCCTATCGCCAGCTGCGGGGGATATATAACGCGCATCCGGAATGGCAGCTTGCCGAGCGCATTGCCTGTGCCGAGGAGATCTATCGCTATTGCGGATTTGGCGATCTCGATCTTG
>JAEPKX010000055.1 GCA_021375695.1 Candidatus Igneacidithiobacillus taupoensis
GGCAGCTTCGCTTTCTTCCCTGCAGACTGCAGGTCACGCAACACCGTTGTGCCATGTACGGGCCATGGAGATCCGCCTTGAGGGGGACAGGCAGGTGTGATTCGACGGTGAAGCTTTCTGGTTTTTTTGTTGGATCAATAAGGTTTTTTGCCAATTTTTCGGGTAACTTCCTCAACCAATGGTTTTTTGGTGAAAGATGGATTTAATCCGTCGACGGAAGTGAATGCTCAGGCAATAATTTGCATGGCGGGCCATGTGGCTATCAATGGCCGATCCCGCTTTCTTGCTGGCCAGATGCAGAGAGCATCTTGAAGTTGCTTCCAGCTGTATTTTGCATAGCTGCAATCCCGTCTGGATTCAGCCCGCTGTGGCTGGCAAGCGCGGTCTGCAGAGGCATCAACATGGCGTTGGATGCCACATTGCTACCCGAAAGCACACCAGCAACAGCCGCAACCATCGGACTCGCCAACACAGCAGCAGATCCAGCCGTCAAAATCCAACTGCGCGCCAAGGCTGCAGCTATGCCAGAATCCGCCAACAGTTGGGTCATAATCACGAAGAGGAGGGTCACTGCGACAGAAATCCGTCCTGCCTTCCACAAGGTCGTGCCAATGCTCTGCCACTGTGGTCTGGACAAGCGTGCGCTCCACCCATAACCAAGCGCCACAATGAGTAACCAGAAGTATCTGGCTTTCTTCCTGGAAAACAGTTTACACGATATGTGGATCTCTGAGGCGATAGCCGATTCCCTTTTCGGTAATCAGGTAT
This sequence comes from Candidatus Igneacidithiobacillus taupoensis, assembly GCA_021375695.1. Lineage (GTDB taxonomy): Bacteria > Pseudomonadota > Gammaproteobacteria > Acidithiobacillales > Acidithiobacillaceae > Igneacidithiobacillus > Igneacidithiobacillus taupoensis. Next base: position 769 of record JAEPKX010000055.1, read on the forward strand.
TGCGGTACACCTGGGTCATCTTCAATTTTTTCTCGCAAGCGTTTGACATATAACCGAACATAATGGGCCTGTTCGTCACTGTGTTCTCCCCAGATGGCCCGGAGGATGCTTTGATAGGACAATATCCGCCCCTGATTGAGGACGAACAGCCGAAGAAGTTGATATTCTTTGGGTGTGAGAGCGATGGAAACCCCGTCTTTCCGAACGGTATGGCCCAGATCATCCAGCTCCAGTGAACCAATAGTCATGGGCGTGGCCTCCGGTAAATCGAGCGGACGCCGCCGAAAATGGGCTCGCAATCGTGCCAACAGCTCGCCAATGGTAAAGGGCTTGGTGAGATAATCATCGGCGCCACTATCTAGGGCGCGAACCTTGTCGATCTCGCTGCCGCGGGCAGAGAGAACCATGATCAGCGTTTGCTCCTTGCCACCGTTGCGAAGTCGAAGGATCAATTCCTGTCCATCCCCATCGGGCAAACCCAGATCCAGCAGGATCAGAGCAAAGGGGCCTCCCGCTTTGGTTATCTGCTTTTCCCAGGCTTTATATGCGCCCTTCAGCGACTTTTCCCAGTGCAGTTCATATCTGGGTTCGCGCGCCAACGCCGCCTGGAGAAATTCACCAATACTGGGGTCATCTTCCACCAGGAGGATGGGTAAAATACTGTCAGGAGTATTGCTCATCGCTCATTCCTCCGCGGCGGGCAAGGGTGGCTCTACCTCTCTGGGAATCGCAAAACAGAATCTGGCGCCGCCTGGATCGGTCTGGTTACGAACCCAGATCCTGCCACCATGAAGCTCGATAATCGCTGCACAAATTGCCAATCCCAAGCCACTACCATGGACACCTACGGGGGGTTTGATCTGACTGAAGCGGGTAAAAATCTCTTCTTCACTACCCGCAGGTACCCCATAACCACGGTCAACCACACACACTACAATCTCATTACCCTGGGCCTGGGCTTCCAGGGTGATCGGGCTGCCACTGGGGGTATATTTGCAGGCATTTTCCAACAGATTGGTCAGGACCTGGACGATGAGCTGTGGATCGACAAACAGCAAGGGTATGTCTTTGGCGATATGGGTTGCAAAGGGGCGATCAACGCAGACAGCTTTGACTTGATTACGGGCAGTAACCAGGAGGTCCTCCAGGGGTGTCCACTCCTTTTTCAGGCTGAGTTTTCCAGACTGCAGTGCCGCCATATTGAGGATACGATCGACGGTATGCTCCATTCGTTCGGTTTGTTCCCGGATATTTTCCAGGAGATCTCGCTCTTCGTTGGACAAGCCCTGGGCGTTTCGTTGCAGTGTCGTTGCCGCGCCCAAGACGCCTGCCAGGGGAGTTCGCAGGTCGTGGGACACGGCACCAAGCAGCGCGTTTTGAATTTGCTCTACCCGCAAGCGAATTTTAGCCTCGGTACTTTGCAGAGAGGATTGGGCAGAATCCAGAGCGACAGCAATAATCCGCGCAACCGTTTCCAGAAAACGGAGCCAATCCGCTGGAGCGCGAATCAGGTCGAGGTCAGAGATCATCATCACCCCAAGCACGCGCTCCCCCGTGATCATGGGCATGAACAATGCCGGAATTTCCGAGAGGGTATCGGTACTCATACCAGCATTGTTTTTATTGCGAAAACTCCAGCGAGCGGCCACCTGCAGATCCCGCCTCGGTACGTCCAGATCGGTATTTTCCGGAAATAGTTGCAACGGGCCGTTTGGATTATCCTTTTGGGGCAACCAAAAAGCGATGGTAATTCCTACCGTTTGGTTGAGTTTTTCAATGCTCGCATGAAGAATTTCTTCAATTCCCTGGGAGTTGCTCAGCGCTTGCACCAATTGATAGAGATTGCGGGCCCGCCGTTCCCGATTCCGTGCCATGAGTTCCTGCTCGCGGGCGCGGGCAACCAATTGGCTGATCAGCAAGGCAAGGGAGAGGATCGTCGCAAAGTACGCCATAGAACCCAGCGTTGTCGGCAATCCATGGGCAAGACCAAAAGAGTAATAACTGACCACCGCAGCGATCAAGGTAATAAGGGAGGGCCAACCTCCATATTTCAGAGCAGTACCTACAGCACCGAGCATATACAGTAAAAAAACCCCAGCAAAGCCCAAATAGGGCCCCAGAATCCAGGCTACCCCACTGAGCGCCAGGCCCAAGCCGCCACTGATCATAAACGCCCGGTTGCGCATGTGACGCCGGCTGGGATTGTCCAGAATCCCGAGATATTGCTGATTCTTTTGGTATTTGTTCTTTGGCGACTCACTTCGTACCGGTACCGGGTGAATGATTACATCCATGCTGCGTTCATTGTTCAACAGGTATGCCATCAATGAACCGGGCCACCACCAAAGAAATTTTCGCAGCCCCTGTGCCTGGCCCAGGATAATTTGCGTGACATCCCGTAACCGTGCATAGGCCAATACCTCGGCACCAATGCTGGCCCCGGTCAGGCGCGCGGTTTCTGCCCCCAGGCTTTCGGCCAGATGCAGATGATTCCAGATCCATGCCTGGCGCTGCGGGTTTTGGAGTAAGCCGCGAGGGGTATCGACATGAATTACAATCCACTCCGCTCGTTGGGCAGTGGCTAGATGATAGGCAGCACGAACCAGGTGCTCGTCCTCTGGGCGCCCGCTGACAGCCACCAAAAGGCGATCCCGGCTACCGCTGCGTCGCCCCTCTTCCGGGTTTTGCTGATGGAACTGTTGCAGCTCCTGATCTACCCGATCAGCCACCAGGCGCAGCGCCAATTGCCGTAAGGCAATCAGGTTCCCCTTGCGAAAAAAGTTCAGGATGGCACGTTGTCCCCGTTCGCCCAGATAGACCTTTCCTTCTTTGAGCCGCTGGAGAAGGTCTTTATCGGTAATATCCACGAGGATTACCTCGTCGGCCTGCTGGATGATTTTATCGGGCAGGGTCTCTTTGACCTGTACCCCGGTAATCTGGCGAACGACTTCGTTCACACTTTCGAGATGCTGTACGTTTACGGTAGTCGCTACATTGATTCCAGCTTCCAACAGCTCCTCGAGATCTTGCCAGCGCTTCTTGTGGCGAGAGCCTGGTGCATTGCTGTGGGCTAGCTCATCCAAGAGCAGCAATGCCGGCCGGCGGGCCAGGGCAGCATCGAGGTCGAACTCCTCCAGCACGACGTTTTTGTAAGGGATCCGGGCCCGGGGCAAGGTTGGCAGCGTATCGGCCAAGGCTTGGGTTTCGGTTCGCTGGTGGGTTTCGACCACCCCCACGACCACATCCACCCCTTTTGCCATCTCCTGCTGTGCATAGCGGAGCATCGCATAGGTTTTGCCCACGCCCGGCGCGGCCCCAAAAAAAACCTTGTGCCGCCCCCGTTGCCGAGCCTGCTCTTCCTGTTGTACCTGCGCGAGCAGGGCATCGGGATTAGGGCGCCCGTCTTGGCGATCATCCTTGGTCATTGCCACCACCTTCTCCAACCGCAATCCTTTTCATCAAAATCTACCGCCCAGCGTGTATCCCCGATGACCGAGCATAAACGCAAACACAGTTCCTCCCAACTTTTTTTCTGTCGCGATAATGCAGCAGCTTATCAATGTCAATATATGTCATTTTTATGAACTTTATATG
>JAEPKX010000025.1 GCA_021375695.1 Candidatus Igneacidithiobacillus taupoensis
CTAGCGCCTTTTGGTTGAGTTCCTGGGCCTTGCCGGTTTCTCCAGAGCTCCTGGTGTGGCCGGCATTGCTGGTTGGGCTGGGTTTGGGTGCTATCTTTGGGGTCTGGGCGCGGATCGGGCTGTCGGGATTGCAAGGAACGGACGAGGACAAGGCCGCCAATTTGCTCAACTTGTTCCGAAGTGCTGGCCAAGGATTGGGAATCCCTGCCATGGGCGTACTTTGGGAACGTCGAAGCCTGTACCATGCTCATTTCTTGCGGCAAGATCCAGCAATGCAAAGCGTTCTTTGGAAAAACTCTCTTCATTCCTTTGCCAGCGTTTCTTCCCCAAAGATTGCCGAAGCACACCTTGCTCATCTGCTGGGCCTCTATGCCAAAGAATTGGCCTTCAACGAAGTTTTTTGGGTAGCGGCTTGGGGTTTTTTGGGGCTTGGGCTATGGAGTGTACTGGCTCGATATCCCGTTTCCAGCCATGAACCCATTGCTGAGCAAATGGCCATGGCCGAAATGGTGGAGCCGTGAAGCACGTACGTTTTCTATGGCGCTGGCTGTGGATTGTACTTTTGGCGGGTTGTGCCCGTTTGCCGGGACATCTTCCCCGTAATGCGTCCTTTCATCCTATCGAGCGGGTGGCAACCCCAGGGGGAATCTTGCGGACGGCTTCCTGGCCCCAACAACACTGGTGGCGGGCCTTACAGGATCCGACCTTGGATGCCCTGATCCAGCAAGCCATGGCGCAAAATCCCACCATCCAGATGGCTGCTGCCCGTGTCCTGGCTGCCCAGGGTGCGGCGGCGGTGGCGCGCTCTCGGTTGTTGCCCCACTTCGCCTCTACCTTGTCCTTTACCCAACAATATTTTTCGGCACAGGGCTTACACTTGGCTGCCAATGGTACCAGCAATTTCTACACCGAGTTGGATCCCTTGGATATGGATTACGAGGTGGATCTCTGGGGCAAGGATCAGGATTTGGTTCGTGCCGCCCGAGGGATTTCGCAAATGACCCAAGCAGAAGCGGCGCAAACCAGATTACTAATAAGCACCGCCGTGGTCCTCCATGATAGTGCGCTTGTGGGCTATCAGGCTTTGCTGGCCAAAGAAACTGCCTTGCAACGGGTACAAGAGCAAATCCTTACCCTCCAGCAGGGCGCTTTTGCCAGTGGTGTGGCTAACCAGGGTCCGGTCTGGCAGGCCCGCCTGTCTTTGGCGCAGACTGTCAGGGTCAAGGCTGCCCTGGTGGCAGCCTGTGCCGCCGAAGAGCACGCTGTGGCGGCGCTCGTGGGCCAGGGACCAAAGGCGTTGACCCATATTGGGGTCGTCCAGGGCCCTATGCCCATACCCCCTACTACGCTTCCACAGGATCTTCCCCTGGGTCTCTTGGCACAGCGGCCGGATATTGTTGCGGCCCGCTGGGCGGTGGAGGCCGCCGCTGCCCGCGTCCATGCGGCGCGTGCGGCATTTTATCCGGACCTGAACCTGCGCTTGATTGCGGGTTGGAATAGTATTCACTTTGGGGATTTGTTCGATCCTGGCAACTTTGCCCATGCCGTGGGACCGGTGTTGCGTCTGCCGATTTTTACAGGCGGGGCCCTGCGTGGGCAGCTCAAGACGGACAATGCCCTCTTTTTGGTGGCACAGGATCAGTATCGGTCCCGGATCCTAGGGGCGCTGCAGCAGATAGCCGATCTTCTGAGTACCTGGCAGAAGCTGCAAAGACAGCAAGTTGCCCAAGAGCAATCACTGGTGGCCGCACAAAAACGTCTTCGCCTTGCCCAGGGTGCCCGCGACAGTGGCATTGCAGGACAGCTGCCGAGCCTGATGGCTGAGCAGCAATGCCTGAAAATCGAAGCAGAGGGCATTCGTCTGCAAACGGCCAGGGTCCAGAATTGGGCCTTGCTGGAGTCGGCCTTGGGAGGAGGATATGGATCTTCTGTGCGTAAGTCTCAGGAGCCGTGAAGAAATGACATCAGCGCAACAAAGCAGCCAGCGCAGCCGGCGCAATCTACTGATCTTGCTGGTAGTTGTTTTATTTTTTGCCTTGCTCTGGTGGGCATGGTGGTTTTTTGTGGGAAGGGGTCGGGTAGAGAGTAATGATGCCTATGTGACGGGAAACATTATCCCTGTCCCGGCCCAGGCGGTGGGGACCATTCGCCGTGTCTATGTGGAAAATACCCAAAGGGTCCACGCGGGGCAATTGCTCGCGGCAGTACAGGGGGATCGCAGTCGTTTGGCCATGACAGCCGCAGCGGCTCATTTGGGGAGTACGGTTCGAAAGGTGCGTCAGGAATTTGCCAAAGTAGAGGAGCTCCGGCAAGAGATCCGTGCCCAGGATTTGCAAGTCCAGAAGCTGCAGGAAGATTTGCAACGCTACCGGCAAGCCGAGCAATCCGGTTCCGTAGCCGCCATTCGTATCAGTAATACCCAAAAGGATATCGCCAGCCTCCAAGCAAAAATTCAGGCCCAAAAAGCCCATCTCGCGGCAGTTTCCGCCTTGGTAGATCACACGACCCTGCAAAGCAATCCCCAAGTCCAAGCCGCTGTTACCGCCTTTGCGCAAAGCTATATTGACTGGTTACGGCGAGAGGTCCGGGCCCCTGTCTCTGGCTACATAGCCCAACGGGCGGTGCAGGCGGGGCAGAGAGTCCATCCTGGTGAGCGACTTTTTTCCATCGTTCCCCTGCAGCCACTGTGGGTGGTTGCCAACATCAAGGAAACGGAAATGGCCGAGGTTCGCCCAGGACAGCGGGTAACCCTGGAAAGCTATTATTATGGCAGCAGCGTATCCTATCACGGCATAGTTCAGGGTTTATTGCCAGGTGCCGGAAGTGCCTTTTCCATTTTACCGCCCGAGAACGCCACCGGGAATTATATTCATATCGTGGAGCGCGTGCCGGTGCGGATTTCCTTGCCGGCAAAAGAACTGGCTCGATATCCTCTGCGGCCGGGTTTATCCATGGTCGTGAAAATCCATGTGTCTGATCACCATACCCAAAGCGTGCTGCAACCCCTTACCCAAACTCCCGTTTCTGGTTATGAAACTTCTCTGTATGCTTCCGATCTTCGCAAGGCTATGCACGCTGCAGAAAAAATCATCCAGAACAACGCAGGCCAGAAAATACCCAAATCATGAAGAACTTGGCGATTGCGGAAGAATTTCAACAATTACGAAAAGTTCCGATTTTTTCGGCTTGGCCGGAGCCGCTATTGCTAGAGCCATGGAGCCAAAGATGGCTATGTACCCTATTCAAAATTCCAGGTTCGCACAATGCGTAAGTTTTGGGGTGGGTTTTGCCAAGCCGACGGTAAAGCAGGAAAGGGTGCGGCTGCCACGATGATGGCGCGCACTGCTTGGGCCAAGGGTGAGGCGGGATCGCCCTCGATAAAATCGATGGAGAGAAGTTGCCCCGAGGGTTGGAGGGTGATGGCTACCACGATTTTGCCCATGGGAATTTTTCCAGCTCCCAACTGTGTTTTGGCCTCCTGCAAGATTTGGCTTTGCCATTGGATCAAGTACGCCGCCAACTCCCGTTGACGGCTGGTATTTTCGGCAGGAGAGCTCTGCCTGTTTTGCTGGGTAATCTTTCCACCGGGTGCCAGGCTTGGTGGTATGGAGGGCGCATCGGGATCCAGCTTTTTGGGCAGGGGAGCCAACTGAATCTCGACCAGAGATTCGTGGGTGGACAACTGATGTACGGGGACCGCCAAACGCAATGATCCCTGCAGAAGGAGCAGCAATACCCCGGTACTGAGCAGGGAAAGGAACAGCCAGGGAGGGAGCTCGTCAAGATCCCGGCCCTGCATGGGAAACAGGCGACGGACGGAAAGCAGTAGCCAGGCACCGAGGATTTTTGACCAGAAACCGAGCAGAAGGATGGCCCGGAGAAATCCTGCGCGGGATGGAGGAGGGTTCTTTTTCAGGATAGCCAGTCGCAGGCCTCCAGGGCGGCGTAACTTATGATCCCGTCGGCCCCGGCTCGTTTTATGGCCAACAAGGATTCCAACAGCGCTCCTTGCCAGTCGAGAAAACCCGCCTGGGAGGCGGCGCGCAACATGCTGTACTCACCCGACACCTGATAGGCAAAGAGCGGAAAATCACAACGTTCCCGAACATCACGGATGAGGTCTAGGTAGGCCAGGGCCGGCTTGACCATGATCATATCAGCGCCCTCTGCCAAATCCAGCTGAAGTTCGCGAAAGGCCTCCCGGCGATTGGCGGGATCCATCTGATACGCACGGCGATCGCCAAAACTTGGAGCACTGTCGGCGGCATCCCGAAACGGTCCATAGAAGGCGCTCGCATATTTGATGGCATAGGAAAGGATGGCCACATTCTCGTGCCGAGCGGCATCAAGTATCTCGCGAATGGCCTGGACCATACCATCCACCATCCCCGAGGGGGCAATGACATCCACCCCCGCTTCGGCATAACTCAAGGCCAGCCGTTGGAGGTTTTCCAGGGTGGCAGGATCGTCCCGATCCTGATGTGCATTGAGCACACCGCAATGACCATGGTCCGTGTACTCGCAAAAACAGGCATCGGCCAAGACCAGAAGATCTGGAAATTGCCCTTTGATGGCCAGGGAAGCCCGCTGCACGAGCCCATCACTTTGCCAGGAAGCGCTGCCCTGGGCATCCTTGCTTTGACTATCCATGACGCCAAAGAGCAATACCCCCGGGATTTCTCTGGCTACTGCCTCGGCACAGAGCTGCAAAGCAGAGTCGATGCTGTGCCGGAAGACACCGGGCATGCTCGAGATTTCACTACGGATCCCTTGCCCATCGACCAAAAAAATCGGCAGCAGAAAATCCGTGGATCGTAGCCCCGTTTCACGCAACAAGGCACGTATTGCCGACTGTCGGCGCAGCCTGCGGGGTCGATGTAGAGAAGAAATGGGAGTCATGGGTGGTTCTCCGGTAAGCTTGCCGCCCATTGGTGCAGAGCCTGGATAATACCAGCATTGCTGGCCTCCGGTGCGATCCAGGGTTCTGGCAGGCCCTTTTGGGTTACCGCCTCGGCCGTGAGGGGACTGATGGTAATGATAGGAGTTTTTTTCAACCAGCGTTGTCCCAATCCACCAATCATCTGATAGAAGTTGTGGAAGATTTCGGGACTGGTGACCGTTACGGCATCGAGCTCGCCCCGTGCCCAGGCATGGAGTAAGGGGGTAGGATTGGCGCCTGGAACCGTGCGACGGTAGCAAAAGACTTTTTCCACGATGGCGCCACGTTCTTCGAGGGTTTGCTGAATCAGCTCCCGGCCCTGGTCGCCGGCAAACAAGGCAAATCGCAGGCCCTGCACTTGGTTCCAAAGGGGGCTTGCGAGCAGAGACTCGGAACCAGCACGGTGTGGTACCAGGCGCACGGGGACGCCAAACTCCGCCAATGCCTTGGCACTTTCCCGACCAATGGCAGCAACCTGTACCTGCGCCGGCCAGGGCCCCAGGCCTTGGGCTTGCCAGCGGCCCAGGGCAAAATGCACGGCATTGCGGCTGGTAAAGATGGCCCAGTCCAGCTCCGGAAGATGCTGTAACGCGTTATCCAGGGACTGCCAGGTTGCTGGTGCCTCGATCTGCAATGCAGGAAAGGCAATGGGGCGCGCCTGTTCCGCTTCCAGGGCAGCAATGAGTTCGCCGGATTGATCCTTGGGTCGGGTAACCACAATACCCTTGTTGGCTAACGGGGAATTCATGTTGCCTTGAGCTCCTCAATGATGCGCGCCGCCCCTTGTGCCAGCAATTGGGAGGCAACTTCCTGACCTACCGTCAAGGGATCATTGCCCTTGGCCTCGGCTTGTAGCAATTGGCGTCCGTCGATACTGGCGACCCGACCACGCAAATGGATACGCTCTCCCACTAACACGGCCAAGGCGGCAACCGGTAAGCGGCAATCCCCCCCCAAGGTCCCATTCATGGCTCGCTCTGCCAGGACGCAGCGGGTGGATTTTGCATCGGCCAAGGCTGCCACCAGGGTTCGCGTAGAGTCGTCGTCAACGCGAATCTCGATGCCAATGGCTCCCTGGCCCACAGCAGGTAAGGATTCTTCCACTGGCAGCAGCGCAGCAATGCGATCTTGGAGGCCCAGGCGATGGAGTCCTGCCGCTGCCAACAAAATCCCGTCAAAGGTCCCAGCATCCAGCCTGGCCAGGCGAGTAGCAACATTTCCACGCAAATCTTCCACCCGCAGGGAGGGGAATCGGTGCAACAATTGGGCCCGGCGGCGCAGGCTCGAGCTACCCACGACGGCATCGGGAGGGAGATCCCGGGGATGGGCATAATGACGGGAAACAAAGGCATCGCGAACGTCTTCCCGAGCCAGGATTACGGCCACTTCCAACCCGGCGGGCTGCCTGGCCGGCACGTCTTTCATGGAATGCACGGCCAGGTCGACCTCCCCGGCCAAGAGGGCCATTTCGATTTCCTTGACAAATAACCCTTTCCCCCCCAATTGATGCAGTGGCGACGCCAGTTCCCGATCTCCCGTCGTGGTCATGGGCCGAATTTCCACTAATCGCTCCGGATACAGTGCGCGAAGTTGCGCGGCGACGTGTTCCGCTTGCCAGAGGGCCAAGGGACTGGCGCGGGTACCAATGCGCAGAACTGGGGGACCAGCGTTCATGGTGGATTGCCAACAGCCAATAGTGAGGCTCACCTTAGCAGTGTCGCCTGTCCTGTCAAGGGTACGCAGGTGGGTACAAATTTGCTGAGTTTCCGTGGGACGCGATAGAATCATCCAAACCTTCATTGGAGATGATCTACATGCAAATTCGTACTGGCCTTCTGGTTCTGGGTGTGTCCATATTGACACTGGCTGGCTGTGCCCGCAATGTCGGCAGTGGTGCGCCCAAGGCTGTGGGTCCCATTGCGCCAGCAAGTTCGGTAGCAACCAATGGCCTGGCAGGGGAGGGCGTCGGCGCACAAAATCTGGCCAACAACGGCCCCATCGGTGGGGCAAACAGTGGCTTGACCGCAGCCGAGCTGGCGGCCTTGCCAACTCATTTAAGGGTCCATTTCGCCTTCAATAGTGCCAGCATGGAACCACAGGACTTGCCCATTGCCGCCCAGAATGCTCAATTCATGTTGAACCATCCCCATGTCCAGGTACGACTGGAAGGAAACACCGATGACCGGGGCACCCAAGAGTATAATCTGGCTTTGGGCGAACGCCGGGCCGAATCGGTGAAACAGTATCTGGAGTCCCAAGGGGTGAGTGCGGCCCGGATCAGCACCGTGAGCTTTGGCAAGGATAATCCCCTGTGTACCCAAAACGATGAAGCCTGCTGGTCTCGCAATCGACGGGTCGATTTTGTCTATAGTGGTGGTTACAACGGCTAAAGCCAAGGGTTTGTGGATTCATGAAAGGAAAAATTTCGCAGGGCTTGATGCTGGCGCTCGTGTTGGCGAGTTCGCCCGCCTGGGCGGAGTCCCAGGGGCAGCAACTCCTCCAACTCCAACAGCAAGTTGCCGTCTTGCAAGGCGAAGTCCAGAGCTTGATCGCTGTCCAGAAGGCCAGTCGCAGCAGTCAAGCTGCATTGGGCAACCTGCTCACTCGTTCCCAGCAAATGGAGCAGGAAATTCGTGATCTGCGGGGGCAACTGGAAAGTAAAACCCACGCCCTGGAATTGGCACAACAAAACTGCAACACCAAAATCTCTGCATTGTCGGCTACGCTCGCAAGCCTCACTGCACCTACAGCGTCTACGGCAAGCACCGCAACTGCCAGCGTTCTGTCTGCCAATACTAGCACCCCGGCTCAGACCATTGCCGCAGAAGCCAGTAGCAACACCGGCCCTGCCATCACTGGTCTTGGGCAAGCCGAATATCAGCGTGCCTTTAGTCTCTTGCGGGAAGGAAAATATGGTACCGCCGTGACCGCCTTTACGGCGTTCATTCAGAAATATCCCCAAAGCAGTCTGGTTGTCGATGCCTATTATTGGCTTGGTCAGGCGCAATATGTACTAGGCAAGAATAGCGATGCTATCCACAGTCTCGAAACCGTGGCAAATCAGTATGGCCAAAGCAGCAAAGCTCCCGATGCCTTATTACGACTCGGACAGATTTATCAGGCCCTGGGTCAACCCGCCAAGGCTCGATCGGTGCTGGACCAGTTGATTCGCAAATATCCCAGCACCCCTGCAGCACAAAAGGCCCAGGCCCAATTACAGGCCAGTGGTGGTCGCTGAAGAATTACCGCGTCTGCGGATCACGGAGATTTTTCATAGTCTCCAGGGAGAAACCAGTGCCGTTGGCAGGCCAGCCACATTCATCCGTTTGACCGGATGTCCGCTGCGATGCCGCTATTGCGATACAGACTATGCCTTTCACGGTGGGGTGTGGCAGAGTCTTGCCGAAATCCTGGAGCGAGTGGAAGAGCGCCCCGGGCAGCTGGTGGTTGTGACGGGGGGAGAGCCTTTGGCCCAAGGCCCGGCAACGCTCCATTTACTCAGTGCACTTTGTGAGCTAGGTCGTGAAGTCTTTCTGGAGACCAGTGGTGCCCTACCCGTGGATCAAGTGGACGAGCGGGTAGTCAAGATTCTAGATCTCAAAACCCCAGGTTCTGGGGAGTCTGGCAAAAACCTCTGGAGTAACCTGGCCTCTTTGCGTCCACGGGATCAGGTAAAGTTTGTGCTCTGTGATCGCGCAGACTATGACTGGGCGGTACAGGTGTTGCAAGGACATGACTTTGGAGGGGCAGAAATCCTGTTTTCTCCCAGCTATGGACAATTACCTCTACAGGACCTGGCCCAATGGATCCTGGCCGATCGTCTGCCTGTCCGTTTGCAGATCCAGCTCCATAAGTTGATCTGGGGCGATATTCCTGGTCATTGAGAGATTATTTCCATGGAAAAAAATGCCATCGTACTGCTTTCCGGGGGACTGGATTCAGCCACTATTACCGGTCTCCTGCGTCGCGATGGCTATCGCATCCATGCTTTGTCATTTGATTACGGTCAACGTCATCAACAGGAACTCCACTATGCTCGACTCGTGGCCCGGCAATGCGGGGCAAGCAGTCATCGTATTTTTCCCATGGATCTTGCCGCCTTTGGTGGCTCGGCCCTCACCGATGCTTCCCTGGCCGTTCCCCAGGGGGGAGTCTCTGCTGGGATTCCCATCACCTATGTACCGGCACGAAATACGGTGTTTTTGGCCTTGGCCCTGGCCTTGGCCGAGGTACTCGAGGTTCCCGAGATCTACATTGGCGTAAATAGCCAGGATTACAGTGGTTATCCCGATTGTCGACCGGAATTCATTGCCGCTTTCAATGAACTGGCGCAGGTGGCTACCCGTGCCGGCATCGAGGGCAAGGGGCCCCAAATCCGCGCCCCTCTCCAGAATCTCTCCAAAGCCGAGATTATTGCCCTGGGACTAGAACTAGGGGTGGATTACGGCCTGACGAGGTCCTGCTATCAATTGGACGCGGACGGAAAGTCCTGCGGTCGGTGTGATAGTTGCCTGCTTCGTCTGGCAGGGTTCCAGGCCCTGGGGAAAACGGACCCGGCACCCTACCAGACCCAACCCTGAAATGCCCTTTGGGACTAGTGGGACCAGGCCGGCTGGCTATCTTCACCGGCGTTGCTTCGAAGAATGGCAAGGGTACGACCATCCACACTCGCCTCCGCCAGCACCTTTCTCCCCCCGCGTTGTGTCCCGTAAATGATCATCTGGCCATTATCGGCAAAGCTTGGATGATCGCAGTTGCCTTGGGCATCCAACACGCGAAGATCTCCACCATTGGGGTTCATTACCGCAAGGGCATAGACACCAGCGGTTCGGTGAATGAAGGCGAGCAGATTGCCTGTGGGCGAAAAAACCGGACTGGCATTGTAGCCGCCACTGTAGCTGATCCGATGCACGTTGCCCCCATTGGGGTTCATCACAAAGATTTGTGGCCCTCCGTCCCGGTCCGAAACAAAGGCAATTTCATCCCCATTGGGCGACCAACTCGGAGAGGTATTGATACTGCCGCCGTGGGTCAGTTGTCGCCGTTGGCCGGTGGCCAAATTGACTACATAGATGTTGGTTTCGCCGCCCTCGGAACGGGCATAGGCCAGTTCGGTACCATTGGGGGAGAAAGCTGGCGCGCTGACAATTTCCCCTTCCGGCGCAATGGCTACCCGATGTCCATTACGCAGTGTTTGGACAAAGATCGTGGCGCGGCTATTGACATAGGTAACATAAGCAATCTGCTGGTTATTGGGAGACCATACGGGGGAGAGTATTGGCATTCGACCTTGAACGATCTCGCGCGGGTTCCAGCCGTCAGACTCCGCAACAATCAGCGCATAGTTGAGGCCATTTTGGCGGACATAGGCAATGCGGCTGGCAAAGGGACCGGGCTTGCCCGTAAAGGCCTGATAGATGACGTCAGCCACGTGATGGGCGGTCATGTGCAATTCTGCAGGAGAACAGGTAAAGCGCTTGGCTGCCAACTCTTTGCCCGTGGCAACATTATAGACGTAGACCGTAACGGCATAGCCAGTACCGCTGCGCTGCACTGACCCTACCGCCAAACCCGTGGCACCAATACCCGTCCAACTGGCAGCCTGGACCCCTTGTGGATCTTGGGGATCACTGGGATAGCTGGCAGGCGGCAAGACATTGAACAGACCGCTATGGCTCAGGTCGTTACGCACTACCTCGGCGACCGTGGGCTGCCCGGGCAGTCCCGGACCGAAGGAGGGAATGGCAATGGGCAGTGCGGAGCTCACGCTTTTGGTGACTTCCACAGTCAGTGCTGCTTCCACCGGCAAGGCAACGAGCCAGGTACCCAGGCTAAGGAAAAGCAAAAGCAGAAGGTTACGCATGATTGAGATCCTTGGCATCGAATTTGATCACCACTTGCTTGAAGACGTCATAGGATAGACCCACCGGTGGCACAAAAGGTGCCGCAGATTCTACTGCCTGGATCACGGCCCGATCGAAGGCGGGGTTGCCACTCCCGGAGACAATGCGGGGCTGGCCGATGATATCGCCCGTAGGAGAGAGGGTGATGGCAACTTCACAGCGTAGCGTATTGGCAAAAGTGGTATCCCAGGCTTGGTAGACCCGGCGTTGGATCTTTTGGATGAAAAGCGCCGCCAGACGCTGATTTTCTGCGGCTTGGCGGGCCTGGGCGGCGGCCAGATTGGCTTCGGCCTGGGCTTTTGCCTGGGCCTCCAACTGCTCTTGCAGGGCCTTGGCACGAGCCTCTTGGGCTGCCTTGGCCGCTTGTTCCGCCAGCTGTTTTTTGAGTTCTGCTGCCCGTTGTGCTGCCTGCCTGGCAGCTTCTGCCTCGGCAGCCTTGATGGCGGCGGCTTTTGCTGCAGCTTCTTCTTGTGCCTTTTGGGCGGCGGCTTTCTCTGCGGCGGCCTTGGCCAGTGCTTCTTTCCTGGCCGCCTGGCGGGCAGCGAGTTCCTGTGCATGCTTTTCGGCAGCTGCGCGTGCTGCCGTCAGTTGGGCGGCTGCCGCCTGGGCTTCCTCGGCCTTGTGCACGGAAGAAGCGGGTTTGGGCGCTGGCTTGGGTGCGGGCTTGGGAATGGGTTTGGGAGCAGGTTGGGTAACGGGTTTGGGAGTTGTCTTGGGAAGCGGTTTGGGTGCTGGGGTAGGGATGGGCGTTGGCGTTACTTTGGCCGGTGCGGGGGGAGTGATGGGTACTTCCCCTTGCAGGCTGGCTTGCATGGGGGCAGACCCGCTGCTGGGCACATTCAGGTGAAAAGTCCAAAACAGTGCCACCAGAACCGCAACATTGAGTAAAACGGCCAGCAGCAGTGGCAGGGTACGGGGATTTTCGTTCAATGCTGCTCCGGCCGGGTCAACAGCCCAACATGAGACACCCCTGCCTGCTGCAGCGCCGCCATGACGGCCATGACCTTGCCATAATCGGCATGGGCGTCACCACCCACAAGGACCTGGAGATGTTCCATGTCGCCTTTGCCCAGTTGCCTCACGGCAGCAGGTAAATCCCGCAGACTAGGCTGTTCATGCTGGTCTTTGTATTGCAAAGACAACGATCCGTTCCTGGCGACCGAGATCACGATGGGAGGGGTTTTGTCGGGGACCGGTTTGCTCACGCCTTTAGGCAGGTTGACATTGACCCCTTGGGTCAGCAAAGGGGCAGATAACATAAAGATCACCAGCAAAACCAAAGAGACGTCAATATAGGGAACCACATTCATTTCGGCAAGAAGACGCCGCCTGCGTCTCATGGCCGGGCCTCCGGTAGCTGGCGATGCAAAATATTGGTGAATTCATCCATAAAGACCTCGTAATGGTCATCGAGTTCATCCAGCTTGTGGATGAAGCGGTTATAAAAGAAGGTGGCGGGGATGGCAGCAAAGAGTCCTGCCAGGGTGGCAATGAGCGCTTCTGCCACGGGCGGAGCGACGGTGGCCAGGGTTGCCTGTTGGGCCATGCCAATGTTCATGAAGGTGGTCATGATTCCCCAGACCGTGCCGAGGAGACCTACAAAAGGGGCTACCGAGGAAATGGACGCAAGCAACGGCAGGTTGCTTTCCAACTGCCCAATTTCCCGGATCTGGGCCCCACGCATGGCGCGGCGGGCAGCGTCGAGGGCATCGGCAGCGCGGGCTTTGCGCTGACGTTGGAACTCGGCAAAGCCAGCACAAAAAATATTGCCGGCGCCAACCTCCAGATTCGGGTTACCACTGACCTGTTGATAGATCTGGGCCATCTCGCCGCCACTCCAGAAGCGTTTTTCGAAGCGTTTCAAGGCACGTTGGGCGGCGGCGAAGACAATGGCTTTCTGAAAAATCACAAACCAGGAGGCTACGGAGGCAATCAGAAGAATCAGGAGAATCCCTTGGACGACCCAGCTGGCATGCAAAACCAGGTGGGCCAAAGAAAGGTGTTGGGCGTTCATCATGTGGACTCACGAAAAAAGGATGGGAAAAAAGCTTGCAAAACCTTTTCAGGAATGCGAAGGGGGCGAAAGTTGGCGGCCTGGAGGCAGGCGACTTCGATCTCTCCCCGGCAAAGAATCTGTTCCGCCACAGAAATCACTTGTGCAAAGCGGATGCGCAGGGGCCGCACTTCACGGATGAAGGTATCTATTTGCAACAGCTGGTTGAAGCGGGCTGGTGCCAGAAAGTCCAGGCTTGCCCGCCGCACGGCAAAGATAGCTCCTTCTTCCAGGGCCAACTGGTCCAACTCCAAACCCTGTTCCCGCAACATCTCCGTGCGCGCCCGTTCCATAAACCGTAAATAGTTGGCATGGTACACGACTCCACCATGATCCGTATCTTCATAATATACGCGAACCCGAAAGCGACCCGAAACTGCCAGACGGGAGTCAGGAACCATCAAAAAGATCTCCCTCATTGCCAGGACGGTGATGCAGGCCCAGGGCCAGATAACTCTCCCTGGTCGCACAGCGTCCCCGAGGGGTTCGCAGCAGATATCCCGATTGGATGAGAAAGGGTTCCAACACATCCTCGATGGTCCCGCGATCCTCCCCAAGGGCTGCCGCCAAGCTCTCCACGCCGACGGGCCCACCGCCAAAACGCTCGATGACGGTCAACAAAAGCCGACGATCCTGGGGATCAAAACCATGCTCGTCGACCTCCAGAAGGGCCAAGGCAGCCTTGGCCGTAGCTTGGTCAATACGACCGTTACCGCGCACTTGGGCATAATCCCGCACCCGCCGCAACAGACGATTGGCAATCCGCGGGGTTCCTCGCGAACGACAGGCAATCTCCCACACCCCATCGGCATCGGCCTGCACCTGCAGAATGCGAGCGGAGCGGGCGACGATCTGGGCCAGCTCCGGGATCGTATAAAATTCCAGATGGAAGCTGATGCCAAAGCGATCGCGCAGTGGGGAAGACAGCAGGCCCGCGCGCGTGGTGGCCCCGATCAATGTGAAAGGGGGTAGGCCGATCTTGATGGAACGGGCGGCAGGACCCTCGCCAATCAATATATCCAGTTCGTAATCTTCCATGGCCGGATACAGAATCTCCTCGACGACGGGGCTCAGGCGATGAATCTCGTCGACGAAAAGGACATCATGGGCCTGGAGATTGGTGAGTATGGCGGCCAGATCACCCGCCTTTTCCAATACTGGCCCCGAAGTGACCTTCAAGCCCGCGCCCATTTCCTGGGCGATAATATGGGCCAGGGTGGTCTTGCCAAGCCCAGGTGGGCCAAAGAGAAGCACGTGATCCAGGGATTCCTGACGTTGGCGAGCGGCATCGATATACAAAGAGAGCGATTCTCGCAGGCGGGCCTGGCCCAGATATTCGGCGAGCCGTCGGGGGCGCAGGGCGTGATCGAGGCCATCGGTCGATTGTTCGGAGGGGTCCAGGGTTTCTCTAGACACTTGTTGTCACCATTTCCCAATTCCAGACCGGTTCATTACCTGGCCAGGGACTGCAGGGCTTGTCGGATGGTTTGCTCCAGGGAAAGTTCTGTCGCCACCAGTTGCACGGCCTGTTGGGCTTCGCTTGCCTTGTAACCCAGACTCATGAGGGCAAAGACCGCTTGCTGGCGCAGGTCACTGCTTGGGTCAGGATTCGCTACCTGGCAGGGAACGGCGCCGAGCTTGTCACGCAGTTCTACCACCATCCGCTCGGCGGTCTTGGCACCAATGCCGGGGATTGCGGTCAATCGACGACGATCTCCATCCAGAAGGGCCTGCCGCAGTTGGCTCGCGTCCATCCCCGACAGGCAGGCAAGGGCGACTTTGCCACCAATACCGTTGACCTTGATCAGCAAGCGAAAGAGATCCCGTTCCTCTTCCCGGCGAAAACCATAGAGCAGTTGGGCATCCTCCCGGACCACAAAGTGGGTATATACCAGCAACGATTGCCCTTCTAGAGGGAGGTCGTAAAAACTGGAAAGGGGCATTTCCAGCTCATAGCCGACCCCCGCTACCTCGAGCCACAGCCAGGGTGGGCGTCGTTGCAGGATTCGACCCTGTAGGCTGCCGATCATCGGATCTGCCGCTCCTGCCAGCGGTCAGTGGTCCCACTGCTATGGGCATGGCAAATGGCGCAGGCCAGGGCATCGGCAGCATCGCTTTGGACCGGATCAGGGAGTCCTAGCAGACGGCGAACCATCTGCTCCACCTGAACCTTTTCGGCCCTACCAACGCCCACGATGGCTTTTTTGATTTGCAAGGCACTGTACTCCGAAACAGGAATTTTTGCCTCGAGGAGGGTAACCAGCGCAGCTCCCCGGGCTTGCCCCAGTTTCAGGGCCGAATCGGCATTGCGTGCCATAAAGACCGCCTCGATAGCCGCAGATTGTGGACGAAAGTCCTGCAAGACTTCATGCAACTGTTGATGAATCAGTCCCAGACGCTGCAAAAAAGGCTGACGACCCAGCTGCAGGCAACCATGGTGAATATACACTAATCGACCACCGGCATGCATTTCAATGATCCCGAAACCGGTTCGCTGGGAGCCGGGGTCAATACCAAGGATGCGCACTGCTTAGGCGCCGGCCTCCAGCCGGGCCATCTCTTCGTCACTGATGCTGTAGTTGGCATAGACGTTTTGCACATCGTCGTTTTCTTCCAGGGCATCCAGCAGACGGAGGAGTTTCTCTGCATCGTCACCACTGACCGGGACGGTGGTTTCCGGGATCATGCTGAGTTCCGCCTCTTCCGGGGTCAATCCAGCAGATTTCAATGTTTGCTGGACGGACTCAAACCCGGCTGGTGCGGTATAGACCACGATCCGCTCCCCTTCATTGACCACATCCTCGGCGCCGGCCTCCAGGGCGAGCTCCAGGACCCGGTCCTCGTCCACATCGGGAGGAAAGCTGATAACCCCGCGACGGTGAAAGAGATAGGCAACCGATCCCGAGGTGCCCAAATTGCCTCCCCGTTTGGAGAAAACATGGCGAATTTCCGCTACGGTGCGGACCTTGTTGTCGGTCATGGTTTCGACCAGGATAGCAACACCACCAGGGCCATAACCCTCGTAGGTCACCTCTTCGTAATCGACACCCTCCAACTCTCCCGTACCGCGTTTGATGGCACGTTCCACGGTATCCTTGGCCATGTTGTTGGCGTAGGCCTTGTCCAACGCCGTGCGGAGACGGGGATTGGAGGCTGGGTCACCGCCACCAGCCCGGGCAGAAACGGTGATTTCCCGGATCAGGCGGGTAAAGATCTTGCCGCGCTTGGCATCCTGGGCGGCTTTGCGAAACTTGATGTTGGCCCATTTACTGTGACCGGCCATGGGGACTCCTCACCAATATGATCAACTTGTTCCAGATCGGGGAATCATACCCCAAGGCGGCTTCCTCATGCCAAGGTCGCAATGGCACTGCGCGTGGCACCCAGAATTTCCTCGGCGCAGGTATCGCGGTGAAAGTGCAGGGGAACCCCATAGCGTAAGCGGGGATGCTGGCGAGTGAGCCAGGTCTGCCAGTCCGTTGCATATTGCTGGACCCCCAGGACGCGGGCAGGGACTACCGGTGCGCCGGTGTTTTGCACCAGCCAGGCCAGGCCTTTTTGTAGGTCGCTGCGGCCAATACCGCCTTCGGGAAAGAGTCCAAGCACCCGCCCAGCGTCCAGGTTGCGCTTGGCCTGGCGCAGGGCGAAGAGATCATGGCCGTCCCGGCGCACCGGAATGGAACCTCCAAGATCCAGGATGGGCCGCAACCAGGGGATTGCATAATACTCCATTGCTACCAGAAAAGAGATCATCCGCTGGTTGCTGACGATCAATAAGATTGGATCGATCACCGAAAGGTGATTGCAGGCCAGGATGGCCGCACCCTGCGCTGGTACCTGGGTCGCTTCCCATTGGGCCCCTTGAAAGCGTTGGGCATAACAGCGCAGTAATTCGTAAAGAAAGCGCCGCCGCCAGCCCCATTGGGTACGAAAATCCGGCAGCTGCGTATACTGCTTCAGGAGAGCTCCAACATGCGTTCCAGGGCCAAGCGGGCTTGGCTTGCCACGGGCTCGTCGACGCGGATCTGATTGCGGACCCGGCCGGCAACCAGTTCTTCCAGGGTGATGGCCAGTTGTTCGGGATCGATACGGAACATGGTCGAACACATGCAGACCATGGGCGACATGAAATCCACCGTCTTTCCCTCCCCCCGTACTTCTTCGGCCAAACGGCTCACCAGATTGATCTCTGTTCCTACCAACCACTGGGTTCCCGGTGGAGCCTCATGGACCGTGCGCAAAATGAAGTCGGTAGATCCCACGGCATCGGCCAGGGAGCAGACCTCAAATGAGGCTTCGGGATGGGCGATGACCTTGCCCTGGGGGTGTTCCGCCCGCCAACGCCGGATGTGCTGGGGCTGAAACATCTGATGGACCGAGCAGTGACCTTTCCAGAGAAAGCCTTGGGCTTCCCGAATCTCTTCGGGGCTGAGTCCACCCAAGGGTTGTTCTGGGTCCCAGACCGGCATGCGGCCCAGGGGGATCCCCAATTGATGACCGCTCCAGCGGCCCAGGTGCTGATCGGGGAGGAAGAAGAACCTGGGCCGCTGCCCTAGGGCCCATTGCAAGATCTTGCGGGCGTTGGAAGAGGTGCATACCGTACCCCCGTGGCGTCCACAAAAGGCCTTGATGGCAGCGCTGGAATTGACATAGGTCACTGGCGTGATTTCGCTATCCGGGTCCAGAATTTCGGCCAATTGGGTCCAGGCTGCTTCCACCTGCTCAATGCTCGCCATATCGGCCATGGAACAGCCAGCATTGAGGTCCGGCAGGATACTGATCTGCTCGGGTCGGCTGAGGATGTCGGCGACTTCGGCCATGAAATGGACACCACAAAAAACAATGTATTGGGCATCCAGGGCGGCGGCAGCTCGCGATAGCTGGAGGGAATCGCCATGGTAATCGGCGTGCCGATAGACCTCCTCGCGTTGATAATGATGGCCCAGGATCACCACTTCCCGGCCGAGAGTACTTTTGGCCGCACGAATCCGCTCCTCCAGCTGCGCTGCAGCCTGGGGGCTGCGTCCCTCCAAGCGAATGATTTCCACGCTCATGGTTGATCTCCTGGCCAGTACCCTCTCAAGCTATGAGTCCTTGACCCTTGCGTCAAGGAGTTGGAAGCGCGTAACGATGGCGTTGCGGTTGGTCCAGGAAGCGCAACGCTTACAGGCTTCCTCGGGAGTCAGCCAAGCATAGGCCCGATGCTCTTGCGCACAGAGCGTAGGAGGCTCTTCCCGGGGTAGGCGCAGGGTGAAAATCCGTTCTTCGTTGAACCGATCCGCGGGAGCGTAGCGTTCACTCCAGGGCGGAACAATGGGAAAACAATTTCGCACCCCCGTGTCCTGCATTCCTCTTGGGCAAAAACCCGTCTCCTCCATCAGCTCCCGGGCTGCCGCAGCCGCCCAGTCTTCTCCAGGCTCCAGGCTACCGGTAACGGATTGCCAAAAACCAGCAGGACGGACCCGCTCCAGCAATAAAACCTGCCGATCCGTATGGATCAGTACCAAAACGGATTTAGGGATTTTGTAGACCATCACCCACGCCTGGCCGCAGGCGGATACCCAGTTCCTGGAGTTGTCGGTCGGCCACTTTACTGGGGGCCTGGGTCAACAAACACCCGGCCTTTTGGGTCTTGGGAAAGGCAATCACATCGCGGATGCTGTCACTGCCGGTCAATAACATAACCAGTCGGTCCAGGCCGAAGGCCATGCCACCGTGGGGCGGAGCGCCATAGCGCAAGGCATCCAGGAGAAAGGCAAACTGTTCGCGGGCTTCTTCTGGACTAATCCCTAGAGCGGCAAAGACCTTCTCCTGGACATCGGCGCGATGGATGCGGATACTCCCGCCGCCCACCTCATAGCCATTGAGCACCAAATCATAGGCCCGCGCCAGGGCATTGGCAGGATCTTGTTGCAAGCTGTCGAGATCGTCGGTCTGGGGAGAGGTAAAAGGGTGATGGGTAGAGCTCCAGCGGTTTTCTTTCTCATCAAATTCGAACATGGGGAAATCGGTGATCCAGACTGGTTGCCAGTCGCCTTGCAAGAGCCCTAGATCGGCGGCGATACGATTGCGCAGGTTGCCCAGGCTTTCGTTGACCACCTTGGCTCGGTCGGCCCCGAAAAAGAGGATATCGCCATCCTGGGCGCCACTGCGCACCAGGATTTGCGCCAAGGTCTCTTCGGGCAGGAACTTGACAATGGGGGACTGTAAGCCAGCTAGCCCTTGGCTGCGTTCATTCACCTTGATCCAAGCCAGTCCTTTGGCCCCATAGATGGCGGAAAATTCCGTGTATGCATCGATCTGGGTTCGGCTCAATGTTGCCCCACCGGGCACCCGTAAGCAGGCAACCCGGCCGCGGGGAAGCTCTGCTGCCTGGCGAAAGACCTTGAATTCCACAGCCCTCATCAGATCCGTAAGTTCGGTCAACTCCAGGGGGTTGCGCAGGTCGGGCCGATCCACGCCAAAACGATTCATGGCATCGGTATAGCGCATCCGTGGGAAGGGAGTGGGCAGCGTGATGCCCAGGATCTCTTGAAAAAGACTACGTACCAGGCCTTCTCCCACTGCCATGACGTCCTCTTCGCTGACGAAGGAGGCCTCAAGGTCGATCTGGGTAAATTCGGGTTGGCGGTCAGCACGCAGGTCTTCGTCCCGAAAGCATTTGGTAATCTGATAATAGCGGTCGAAGCCGGCCACCATGAGAAGCTGTTTGAAGAGTTGCGGACTCTGGGGGAGGGCAAAGAAGTGTCCTGGCTGGGTCCTGGAAGGCACCAGATAGTCCCGCGCCCCCTCCGGTGTGGAACGGGTGAGGACCGGGGTTTCGACCTCCAGAAAACCCGCCTGGTCCAAGTAGTTGCGGACATGGTGGGTAACCCGGTGGCGCAGCCGCAAGTTCTGCTGCATTTGCGGGCGGCGCAAATCCAGGTAGCGGTACTGAAGCCGCAAATTCTCGGCAATCCCATCTTCTTCCAGAGGAAAAGGCAGCGGTTCTGCACGGCCAAGAATTTGTATTTTCTCCACCTGCACCTCGACCCTGCCACTGGCAAGTCCTGGGTTTTCGGTGCCCGCCGGACGTCGGCGCACCATGCCCGTGACCTGCAGGACAAATTCGTTGCGACAGTCTTCGGCACGGGCAAAAGCGTCTGCTTGCTCAGGGTCCACCACGGCTTGCACGAGACCTTCCCGATCCCGGATGTCCAGAAAAATAACACCGCCATGATCGCGGCGACGTTGGACCCAGCCACAAAGCGTGACTCGCTCGTCAACCCGGTCCTCGGTTATCTGGTGACAATAATGACTGCGCATGGCTGTAATCCTGACCAAGAAAGAAGGCCCCTATGGGGCCCCTAATGGTGTCGCGCCGGCGACTTGCCGTCAATGACAGGCGCAACTTCCCCCGGCGCAGGGCGGCGTGGGTGGTGCCGCTTCACTGCTTTCGCTGGGTTGTTTGCTACCTTTGAAATCCGTTTGATACCAGCCGCTGCCTTTGAGGGTGAAGCCACCAGCACTCAGCTGGCGCTCAAGGCTCGGTTGCCCACAGGCAGGGCAATCGCTCAGGCGCGCTTCACTCATCTTTTGTTCAACACTGAGATTATGACCACAATCTTTGCATACGTAGGCATATGTTGGCATGTTGACGACTCCTGTGCTGCATGCTGTAGCATGACACTATAGATAATGCCTCCCTGGGGCTATTGCAAGAGGCCCGTCATTGTGCAACGTATCCAACCACAGCACCTCGATCACAGGAATTTCTGGTGACTCTCGCCACGGAACTGCAAAGCGCGCTGCGCAACCTGATCGCCTTGCTGGCGATCTTGAATCCCATTGGCGCGATCCCGATCTTCATTGCCCTCACCAATGACGAGACCGTGGCACAACGCCGTGCAACGGCCAAAATGGCGGCCAGGGCCGTTGCCGTAGTGCTCATTGTGGCAGCTTTTCTGGGTGACTATATCCTGCGGTTCTTTGGGATCAGCATTGCCGCGTTTCAGGTGGCTGGTGGGATGGTATTGATGTTGCTTGCCTTCAACATGCTCCAAGCCAAATCCAGCCGTTATCGCCATACTCCCGAAGAAGCAGCGGAGGGCATGCAAAAAGAAGCGGTGGCCGTGGTGCCCCTGGCCATTCCGTTGTTGGCCGGGCCAGGCACCATGGTCACCGTCATCATTGCCCATAACAAAAATCATGGCTGGTTGGCTGATGGGCTACTCGTATTGGATATCCTGATCATTGCTCTGGTTGCCTATGCGGCCTTGCGTCTGGCAGAACCCTTGACTCGCCGTTTGGGAGTCACGGGTATCAATATCACTACGCGGATTTTTGGCCTTCTCCTCGCGGCCATTGCCGTTACCTTCCTAGCCAACGGCCTTACAACCTTGTTCCCTGGTTTGCATGCCGGGGTACTCGAGTAATTGCTGGCGAGAAAGCAGTAGTTCTGTGTACCATGGACAGTTTCAGTGTTAGCAGACGTTTGCCAATCAGTGAAAATGCTCCATAAACACCAACAAATTTTCTCTTTAACCGCACAATATCCGTACTCTATCGTGGAATACGAAGAGAGTCTGACCGCTTCCCAGTCCATTCTCCGGCGCTTGCATGTCGATCGCCTGCGTCAGGAACTCTGGTTACCCATTGCCTGGGATGCTGATAGTGCCGAAGTCATTGTCTGCCGACCCGATGATGCCGCTTTGATCGAGCACATTCGCAACACCCTGGGGGTCCAGGAACTCCGTTTACGGATCGCCACTCCCGAGGATCTCCAGCGCCTGATTGAAAATAGCGCGGACCTGAATCCCGCTTTTCCGGCCCATGGCGGGCGTACCCCCCTGGCCAAGGTTCGTACCTACCTGGCCGGATTGCGTACCCAATATGCCGCACAACGCACACAGTTTGCCCGCAGTCGGACCGGGCTTGCACTTGCGCGCACCGGTCTTACTTTCATCAGTATCGCAGTGGCATTTCTGCGCCTCTTTGGGGCGGGCGATTTGCTCCTTTTCGAGATTCCCCTACTGATCCTGGGGATCCTGGCCATCATTGACGGCGTTCTCTGGTACCTGCCTGCGCGGCGGGAATCGCTGCGGATCCAATCCTATCCCCCTTATCCCATGTCCGACGAATACTCTGCCCTGGAGACGAAGAAAGTGGGCGACAGGCTGCATTTCCAGCGCAGCCCCACCCTGGCAAGTGCTACCCCGCTGCGACAGAATTGGGACGCGCTGTCGCCGGTGGAACGCCGACGTTTCCTGGCCAATGATCGCACCAATCTCGCCGAAGAACGGACCATTCTCGCCTATCTGCGGGTGATGATGGCCAAGGCCCGTACCGGTCTGGCTTTTGGGCGCACGGGGGTTGCCTTTGCGGGTATTGGGATCGGTTTCGTCCGGAAATTTCCCCCTGGCCCCTGGTCCGTTTTTGACTGGAGCCTCATTCTTATCGGGTTCTTGATGGTGGTGGAGGGTTTTCTTTGGTATCGGCCCGGTCGCCATGCCGCCAATAGCGCCCTCGAGGCGGTGCGCCAAAACTGGGAGAAGAGCGGCCCGTGGGATACGATTTTTCCATCCTATTGCCTCTATACCCGCAATCTGGATCCCATGGTAGAAGTCCATGCCCCGGAAGCCTTGCCAGGGGTCTATGCCACTACCGGCCTTGCCCTGGAGCGCACCACGCTGGCCGATAAGCGCAATGCCATGTCTCGGCTGCGCACGATCATGGCCCGCTCCCGTACGGGTTTGGCCTTTATCCGTACCGGTTTCAGTGTCATGACCGTCGGCGCTGTCCTGTTCATCTACTTTCACTTTGTGGGACATGCCCATCTGGTGTGGACTGTCTTCGACCTTATCCTGGTGGCCATCGGCCTCTATTTGATCGCTGATGGCTTCCATTGGTATTGGCCCGCCGAACGGATCAAGCGCCGATC
Organism: Candidatus Igneacidithiobacillus taupoensis; assembly: GCA_021375695.1. GTDB lineage: Bacteria > Pseudomonadota > Gammaproteobacteria > Acidithiobacillales > Acidithiobacillaceae > Igneacidithiobacillus > Igneacidithiobacillus taupoensis. The sequence goes on from JAEPKX010000025.1 coordinate 22,815, forward strand.
CCCCTATCTCCAAAAGGATTTCGAAATTGCCGATGCCGATTACAGTATCCCCCAAAGCGCCTGGAAACGCACCCTATACCACGATGAGTATTGAGAGTTCTCCTTATTTTGGCTTGGTCGAGGAGGGGCTTCTGACAACCGAAGTCCTGGCCGAAGCCCAGCGCAGTGCGGCTGCCCGTGGCATCACCGTGGAACGCATCCTCTTACACGAACTGCAGATCCCGCGCTGTTCCATATTGCAGGTGCTCTCCCGAAAGTATGCTTGCCAGTACTTGCAATACGATGAGCGTCTGCCAGTGCCCACCCGGTTGTTTGCGGGTCTGGATGGGCGAGTCCTCAGGGAAAGCGGCTGGTTTCCCGTACGCCAGCTCGCCGGGCGGGTGATCATTGCCAGCACCGATCCCAGCAGCCAAAGGATGCGTCAGCAAGTCCGGGAACGCTTCCCTCACGAGGAGCTAGAATTTCGCGTCGCCCTGCACGAGGACGTGCACTGGTACATCCAGGATTATCTCCATGCCGAGGCCCCGCTGCTCATCGGTATCGAGCGAACGGGTCTTGCCTACTGGCGCAACACCATGGCCCTGTGGCGGACCAAACTGGCTGCCCACCGCACCGCCCATGCTCGGGCGCGGACGGCCATGAAACTATTGCGATGGGGGCTGGCCATGGTGGCCTTTGCCGACGTACTCCAGAAGCTTCGCGAAAATGTGCTGGCCCCCTATCACTTGCCCATCCTCTTGCTCGGGATCCTGTTGGCGTTGATTGGCTTGGTGGATTATCTCAAGGCCCGCGGGACGCACATGGATTTGCCCTGCGAAAAAGCCCTGATCGATATCACCATTGCCAATATTGCCTTCACCGAACGCTATCACCTCCCGGAAGCCCCAAGCCCAGCGGTGGATAGCTCCCCCCTGGCCCGTCTGGCAGCGGCGATCCCCCCTTACTGTTCTATCCTTCGTCCCGTTCCCGCCAGCAAGGAACGCACCCATCTTGCCCGCGAGCGCAATATGCTGGCCGCCCAACGGACCATTGCTGCCAGTCATCGATCTTCCTATGCCCGCGCCCGCACCGGCTTGTCCCTGATCCGCACCGGGGTGGCATTCATTGGCCTGGGAATTGCGGTGCATAAGCTGCTGGGAACCAGTCCCTACAGCTTTACGGAATACCTGCTCATGGGGGCCGGTGCCTTGATGCTGGTGGATGGACTGATCTGGTATTTGCCAGCCCGACGACTCAAATACGGGATGGGGCGCGAATACCAGTCATGATTTTTGCCAGCGATAAAAAAGGTGGCCCCGTGCCGCGACCACCTCAAGCGGGCTGAGAAAGCCGGGATTAAGGTTTTATATAATCAAATCCATGGGATTCCAGTTGCATGATGCGCACGATTCCCGCTGGCACGATGACCACCGAAGGGTCCAATGGGGGTAAATGGCCGGTCTTTTTCTTGAACTCTTCCATACTGTTGTGGCAAACATCAAACTCCACTCCCTCGGCATTGATGGCGGCGATTCGACTGGCGATCTCCTTGTTTTTGGGTAAATACATCTTGATGCCAGGGCCAAAGGCCACCACCACGATCTGAACCTGTTCCTGCCCAAAATAATTCAAGAGATTTTGGGCATTGTTTAGGGTCAGGTTCCAGCGCGCAGGATCAGCCTGACTCACTTGCAGTACCACTTTTGCTTTGGCAAAAGGGTGGTCATGGATGAAAGCTGGCTGGTTGTAATGAAAATCCTGCAACATAGAAACATTGGCAAATGCGGGCAAGCTCATACATGCCAACAGGGTGGGAATGCCAAGAAGGAAGACGAGTCGGTGGAACATTTGTTTGATCATCGGAAACCTCTTGTCAGAAAGCAATCATGGCCTGTAAGGCAAAAACATTGTCAACGGCATTGGCGACGCTTTGGCTCGTGATATTGGGGTGGGGAACGTCCAGGGTGCGGAAATAATAACCGGCCATCAGTTTGGTCAGCGGCGTGAAATGGTACTGCAGACCCACCGCAACCGTCTTGAAAATGCGATTCTGGGCCGGATTATTGGGGAGCCGATTGTAATAATCGTAGCGGACGTTGACCTCGATATTCCTGGTCAAAAAGAGCCCGCCTTCCACCATATAGCCCCAGGCCCGATTGCTCATATCGGGATATAACTGGGTTTGGTAGAGTGCTGGTGGCAGACCTGGGGCCTTGCTGAACGCCGAGCCAGCGCTGATCCAGCCATTGCCGCGGATGTATTCAAAACGGAGTTGCCGTCCCCAGGGATGCATGTAGCCTTGCAGGTACTGAAGATCCACCCCGTAGCGATCCATGTTGTAGTTCTGTCCCTCCCAGCGGGGGACGGCATGTTGATACCAGATGCCGCCCTGGATATCGCTCCGGAAGGGCCCTTTGCCGCCCAGAATATAGGCCTCTTGCAGCCGGACTGCCTCCATGGGTTCATTGGACTGGTTGCCGGCTGCAACCGTCCCGTACATCCCCACCATGGCGCCATAACTGAATTCCCACGGGCCGTTGCGGAACCAGTCGAAGACCATGGCACCAGGATAGCGATACCCATTGACCCCCAGTTTCTGGGTCCCGGGAATCAGAATACCAGCAGGAGTCAATTTGCTGACATAGGCCGAATTGAACATGGGTTGATTCATCAACTGATTGATCATGGTGGAGCTCAGCACGAAGTCATAGGTCATGAAACCACGCATGGCCCCTTCGGCGCTGGGCGCACGGATCAAACCCAATTCCACCCGCGCCCCCGGCAGATAGCTGAAGGTAACATGGCCATCGATCAGGCCCGGTTGATAAGCGCCGCGCACCCGGTCGAAACCATTGTCTCCAAACTCCCCGCCAATAAAATACGATATGTGGGGATTGATATTGCCCCGAAACATAATGCGGGCACGCAAAATGTTGGCTGTCGTGCTTTGGGCAAACTCCGGTCCGATGAGATTGATGTGTGGCTCTTCGTGAAGATAGCCATCCTCGGTGCCAGGCTGAGCCCAAACCGTTGGTTCAATAAAACCGGATATCCCAAATAAGGGGGCCTTGGCAGGAGAAATCCCTTGCAATTCAAACCAGTTAGCGGCCTGCGCCATGGGGCAGGATAAAGCGGCAACTGCCGTCAGTATTCCCAAAAGTCGGAAAGCGGGTTTGCTGGCAAATTTTTTTTTCATCTCGTTCACCCTTTGAATGGTTCCTTGCAGTATGAGGCTTAAAAGCAAGGCTTGTGCCATCCAGATAAAGTGCAAGCAAATCATCTTCGCAAACGCATTCCATGCGTTGTTTGCTCGATGAATTCGTTGTATTTGGACCGAAGCGCACAGATCTCTGGTCCAGGATAGTGCGGATTTGGAAAAAAGAATTGATAAGTAATACAGTAAATTAGCGTATTATTGATTATCTGCCATTGCCAGCAGCGGGGTGAAGCAATCCTTGCTTCGTCCCTGCCCAGGGCAGTGCTACCATGTGCTGCCAAGGATAATGGGAAAGATCAAGTATGGACCAGTATGCAATAGAACAAATTTCCCTGGGGGCTACGGATATTCTGCCCCAGGGAGCCCTCGCCGAAACTCTCGAGCGTGCCCGGGTAGAAGCCCGACCCTTACGAATCAAGCTGGGGATGGACCCGACGGCCCCCGATCTCCATCTGGGTCATGCGGTGTTGTTGCAGAAAGCCAGGCAGTTTCAGGACCTGGGTCACCAACTGCTCTTTGTTATTGGGGATTTTACGGCGCGAATCGGTGATCCGACGGGAAAGAGTGTGACGCGCCCCCCCCTTTCTACCGAAGATGTCCAGCGTAACGCCCAGACCTATCGAGAGCAGATCTTCAAAATTCTGGATCCGGAGCGAACCCAGGTAGTCTTTAATTCCCAGTGGCTTGACCCCCTTCGACCGGCCGATCTCATTCATCTGGCCGCCCAATACACCGTTGCCCGGATGCTGGAACGGGATGATTTCAGCAAACGCTATCAAGGCGGTCAGCCCATTGCCATCCATGAGTTTCTCTATCCCCTGTTGCAGGGCTATGATTCGGTTGCCTTGGCGGCCGATGTGGAACTGGGCGGTACCGATCAGCGCTTTAATCTTTTGGTTGGGCGTGAGCTGCAAAAAAGCTGGGGGCAGCCGCAACAATTGGTGTTAACCATGCCGATCCTCGAGGGTCTGGATGGGGTCCAAAAGATGTCCAAATCCTTAGGTAATTACATTGCACTACAGGATCCCCCCCAGGAAATTTTTGGGAAACTCATGTCCATCTCCGACACACTCATGTGGCGCTACTATGAACTGCTCTCCCATCGCAGTCCCGAGGAGCAGCGCAAGCTGCGAAGTCAAGCTGAGCAAGCACACCTCAATCCCCGCGATGCCAAGTTGGATCTTGCCGAGGAACTGGTCGCACGTTTCCATGGCTTCGCCCAAGCTCGGCAATGTCGGCAAGACTTTCTTGCCCGGTTTCAGCGGGGCGAACGTCCCGAAAATCTGCCATTGCAAAGACTTACCCTGCCAGCACCCCTGACGGTAGCCAAGGTCTTAGTGGAGCTGGGCTGGGTGCGCAGTCTCAGTGAAGGCATGCGCAAGGTCCGCGAAGGGGCCGTGCGCATTGACGATGCGCGCATTGAAGACCCCGCCGTGGGCTTGGAAGCCGGGCGAGAGCAATTCTGGCAGTTTGGCAAGAAGCACTTCGCCCGGGTTCTGCTCCAGGAAAATCTGGAAGCACCATCATGAAAGAAAAGGCTAACCTCTATGAGTTCTGTCTACCGCGCCTGGATGGACGCAAGCAGTGCCTGCGGGAGTTTGCCGGGCAGGTGCTACTGATTGTCAATACCGCGAGCCTCTGTGGCTTTACCCCGCAATATGCCGGTCTGGAAGACTTGTACCGGCAATATCGAGACCAGGGCTTTTCGGTACTGGCCTTTCCCTGTAATCAGTTTGCTCATCAGGAACCCGGCACTGCCGAGGACATCGCACAGGTCTGTTATGAGCGCTATGCCGTCAGCTTCCCGGTTTTTGCCAAAGTGGAGGTCAACGGTCCCCATGCCGCGCCGCTCTTTCAGTACCTGACACGATCCCTGCCCGGCTGGTTTGGACCGCGAATCACCTGGAATTTCACCAAATTTCTGGTCAACCGGCATGGGCAGCCGATTCAGCGCTATGCCCCACGGACTTCCCCACAAAAAATCGCCCCTCGGATCCAAAAGCTCCTGCAAGAAAACCAGGTAGTCTAGACAATCCTCCAGGCATGGCGGCCGGGAGAATGGGCGCCCAGCGAAAAAGTGTTGACAGTCCCCAGTCGCCGCGTATAATGCGCCCTCACCACGCAGCATAAGGCTGCACGGGATCGCCGAGGGGCCCCCTTTGTTCTTTCCCAACCGAGTGGAGATGTGTGGGGTTTAGAGCCCTAGGAGCTGTGCGTTTATTGGATGGTGGTAGCGTTGGTTACTGCCTTTGGTAGATGCATAGCGGAAAGCAATGCAATGGATT
>JAEPKX010000056.1 GCA_021375695.1 Candidatus Igneacidithiobacillus taupoensis
GGCCCTTCGGAGGTGTACCAGGTAGGGGTACAGTCCGGGTAGCCATCATGGAAGTTATGCAGATGAGTCGGTATCCAGCATAAAGCGGCTCAAAACAGGTTTCTTTCGTCCGCCAGTGGGTCTTCATGATCCGTCATGAAATCATCCGAGATCTCGGTACGGTCGGCAAGCGCGAAGAATTCTTGCCACGAGCTTGGCTTTGGTGACAGCACAACCTCTCCTGTTTCCGGGTCACGGCGAATATAGACTTCGGTTCCTGGAAAACGGAATTCCTTTGGAAGCCTGACCGCCTGGCTTCGTCCGTTCATGAATAACTTGGCAGTGGCTGACATGGTAACCTCCTTCATAATAGATATTGAAAGTACATACCAAGGTCAGATTTGCAACTGGCGGAAGCGAAAAAGTCGAAATAGCACCATTATTCCAGAATGACGGTGGGTCTCGAATGGTGGTTACTCAATCGTAACCCATCCCCAACTCCTGTGCCTCCTTGGTCAACTCGTCCAGGGCTGCTTGCCGTTCTGCATCCATGCGGGCCTTATAAGCCATCAAATCCTCGTAGCGGACACGCCGGTGGGTTCCGACCTTGTGGAACGGGATCTGCTGGCGTTCCAGGAGATGGACGACATAGGGCCGGGACACGTTGAGCAAATCTGCAGCTTCCTTGGTGGTGAGTTCGGCGCCGACAGGAATGATGCGTACATCGTTGCCCATCCCAAGTTTAACGAGGATTTCCTGAAGCAGGTACAGGGCCTGAACGGGTATGCGCACCGTTTGGCTATCCCCATGGCCGCTACTGATCTGAATTTCCTCCACATCAGCATGCGTGCGCAAGAAGATGGACAAATCCCTGGCACTTTCCTTGAAGGACCGGGTTTGGATGTCTTTTGGTGTATCTGGCATGGCTATAACGCTCGCTTCGTTACATGTTTCCTGCACAATAATCGAAACAAACAAAGCTGCCAAAGGATTTCCCTGTGTCTTCGGTGATCGAGGTACGGCTTCTACCGCCCGTGAGCCCTCCTTGTAAATGGCGGGGCCCTTTGAACTGACAGATGACCTGCGGGGTTTGCGGACCCGTCAGGTTGGTGGGGGTTTGCGAAGGAAGTATCCAAAGGAGCGCAGCGGCAAGGGTGGGTGACTAAAAAGGCCGATTTTGTCTTTTTGGGAAAGAACCATTTAACGAAGTTCTCTGCATTGATAGAATCCTTTCTAGTGTTGGTTACTATAGGAGGACAACACCATGGCACGCAATGCGAATGTAAAGAAGGTAGAGGCCCCCGTAGCTGTTGTGCCCGTGGCTACTTCAGAGCGGAAGATTATCCATCGTCGGCGGCGTACCCAGGAAGAACTGCAGGCAGCTTTAGAGGAGCAGCTCCGACGGCAACTGGAGAAGACAGAAGCCCTCCGTCGCCGTATCGAGGCGCTTAACAATGCCAAGTTTAGCACGATCATTGTGTTGTCCAAGGCGATTCCCGATGTAAAGGCCCAGCTCGGAGAAGAGTATGTGGTGACTCCTGAATTTCTGGTCGGGATGGCGGCTCACATCCGCGCGGAGCTGGATGGGGGAAAGGCCAACTATGAGGAGATAGTCGCGTTGGGAGAGAAGCATATCAGTAAGCCTGCGGAAGAACTGCTCCGGATTGCCCGACGCGGGAAAGCATAGGCAAGAGCGTATATATGGACTACCAGTCTTATATTTCTTTTTGAGCAGCAGCAAACTGATCAAGAAAGGCAGAAGCCGCCCACACATGAACCCCATCCCAATCCGCAATATCACTCAGGAAAGGACTCGCCCGTTCTCCGGCCTGGTACTGACCGTTATCCGGTAACCCAGTTACTGCCGCATAAAGCTTGGGATCTTCCGGGGCGAACAGGTACAGGGCATGTCGTGCCCGTGTCATGGCAACAAAGAAAAGCCGGCGCTCTTCCTCGATATCCAAAGGCAAATCACCACAGACGAAAGGGCTTTTCGCGGCCCGCAAATCAGGGATCAAGACCGCATCGAATTCCTCGCCCTTGGTTTTGTGCCAACTGGTGAGATAAACCGAAGGCACTCCACGACGGCGTCTGGCCGTGTCATAAGCCTCGGAGAGCTTTGCCAAGTCGGATTGTAATTCGGAAACCGAGAAATCCTTGCCCTCTGCGTAGCTCGCCAAGGCTTCATAGACCGCTTGCCTCTCCCAGCCGCTCGCCTGTCCATGCCGTTCCCCGTCCTGGCGCAAACCCAGGTAGGCATAGAAGGAGCGGATGAACTGCGCGGCGGATTCTTGGGGGAGCGTTTGCACATAGTGAATGTCCCGATGGAGTCGGGAGAGCTGGGCAGCCAATCGCTGCTCGTAGCCACCATATCGCTGCATAGCCTCCCGAGTGCGCTGCTCGATCCAGTGCAGAAAAGGCCGACCCGATTCTACCCAAGCCGCCGCCGATTCGAGGTCAGGCCTGCGTACAAAGCGATTGGGCGACATCAGCACCGCTTGAGCAAGAACACCGGTTCGCCTGGGGCTGATGGCTCCACCTTGCAGGCCACTCAACTGACCCGTAGCCAAGGCGAGATACCCAGCGACAGCCAAGGTCGGAGGGCGATCAAAAAACGGCTCTGCGCCATCGATGCGGTAGGGAATCCCTGCCGACAAAAGGGAGATTTCACTGAGCACGGTTTGGTGATAGGCCCGCACCAGAATTCCAATCCGCCAGTCGGGATGATCTTCCCGTACCATGCCGACTATCTCGCCAACGGTGATGGACTCGTCCGGGCAGAAGATGAGGTGGACTTCGGTGTCGTGCTCAGCAACCGCCCGCGATTCCTTGGTAAGCCGCTGGGCGTTGTGGGCGATCAGATCGCTCGAAAGCCGACAAAGGAGAGGGCCATACCGGAACGTATCGCGCAACGGGTAGGATTGGAACTTGGGAAAATAATGCCCAAAGTCTCGCACCATCAGGTTGACATCCGCACCGCGAAAACCATAAATGCTCTGGTCCTCATCGCCAATGGCCACCACCGATGCCCGACTCCCGGCAATGACCCGGATCAGATCGAGGTTGGCGCGGCTCATATCCTGGAACTCGTCCACGACGATCAGATCATATTGATCGCTGAGTTGGTCGTACACCGGATCACTCTGCAGCGAAAGTTCCAGCAAATCGCCTACGAGATCGTCAAAACGCATCACCCCGGCTTCGGCCCGCTCTTCCTCAAAAAGGGTCAACACTTGGCAAAACAAGGCGGGGTCTGCTATTCCCTGGGATGCACACCAGTCGAGGTCGGGGCGTTCCACCCGAAAAAGCCGGGCTTTGGATTGCACAATCCAGAAATGGTATCGGTCAATCTCGGCTGCGGTTATATCGGCCAGCCCAACACCATTGGCGCGGGAGAGAGCGAGTTGTACCAATCCCCGCCAAAAGTCTTCCTGTTGGTCATCCACCAATTTCCGATCTTGTGCAAGTCCTTGCTGGATCAAGGATTTCAGCAATCGGCTTGCGAGCGCATGCAAATTGATCACCAATGGCATCGGCCCATCTTGATCGGCGAGCAACTTTTTCAATCCAGCGCCAAAACTCTTGGCGGCGTCTACATTGAAACACACCGCAAGGATGGCACCCGGTTTGGTCCACCCTTCTTGCACATGCCGGGCAATCAGGTGTTGTGCCGCTGTGGTCTTGCCGGACCCGGGCACGGCCTGGATCAGGGCATGTCCACGCCGGTGGTTGGTAATTGCGAGTTGTTCTTTGGTAAGCATGGAACCATTATACCAGACCCAAAATGCCCAAAAGGGAAAACTGCTCCCCAATAGGGAGGCTATACAAAAAATCCGGGAGTAATCCTAAAGGCTACTGTTTCCCGTAGATACAGGCGCACGAGAAAGCGGGTATTCCCGCACCAGAAAGGAAGCAGGCCATTCCCTCCGGAGCAGGGCGGTATTGTGTGCAAATACGATTTGAGGAAAAGAATATTTTTTCACGTTCTCGCTGACTGATCTGCCAACCCTGCCATGATGTCGACCAAGGAGGGTAACGATGCTGTAGAAACCCAAACAAATCCCTTGGAGGCCGCCGTTACGCTGCTACGCAGCAGTGGCTGGATGGCGCGGGCGAGGTCTGGCGTATTTTGGTAGATAAAGCGGCTAAAGCAAGTAAGTCGAGGTGTTCGGTGCCAGGCCCTACAAGCGCAGTGCAGCCCGGCGTGCCGGAGCCAACGGATACAAGCCCAAGACGGTGCTGACCCGGTTGGGCGCACCTGTGAAGTAGCGCCAGTGCACACTAG
>JAEPKX010000002.1 GCA_021375695.1 Candidatus Igneacidithiobacillus taupoensis
ACCTGGTGGTTGTCGCTCCGGCTAATTGATAACAAAACTGTCAGGGCTGCACGGGTGGAAGAGGATGAGGAGGGGTAGGGTAGCCTGGCTGCTGCTGGGTGTGGCGTTGGTCCTGGTGGGGGGCGGGGCGGTGGTAGCACACTGGCTCTTCCCGCCACCGCCTTTGTGGCAGGCCTATCCTAGCTCGGTGGCGGTCTTTGATCGGCGGGATACGCTGTTGCGTTTGTCCCTGGCTGCCGATGGGCAATATCGACTCTGGACCCCCCTCCCGGACATGGACCCCCGGATGCAGAAGGCTATCCTTCTGCAAGAAGATCGCTACTTTTGGGTGGAACCTGGGGTCAACCCCGTGAGTTTGTTGCGGGCCGCATGGAAGACCTATGGGCAACACGCCTCGCCCCAGGGAGGCTCCACTATCAGTATGCAGCTTGCGCGGATTTTGTGGCAGCTGGATACCCGTCGACCCTGGGGAAAGCTGGTCCAGATCATCCGGGCCCTGGAGCTGGAACTGCGCTATTCCAAAACCCAGATCCTGGAGGCTTATCTCAATTTCGCCCCCTTTGGGGCCAATATCCAGGGAGTGGAGGCGGCCAGCTGGATCTACTTCCACCATGGCAGTAGCCAGCTGACCCTGGCCGAGGCCCTGACCCTGGCGGTCCTTCCCCAAAACCCGGTGACGCGGGGGAGGGTCCATGCCGGTTATGCCAACCAATCTCTGCTGCGGGCGCGTGCAGCATTGTTTGCACGCTGGTGCGAGCTTCACCCCAGGGATCGCGGGCAATGGTCCATCATGGCCTTGCCCTTTCGTCTCGGCACTCCCCGGGAACTTCCTTTTGTAGCCCCTTGGTTTGTGGATACCCTCTTGTGGGAAAACGGGGGAATGGGGGTGACGGGCTCGGGAAGGATGGCAAACCTTCTGCAAGGTACCCTGGATGCCCAATGGCAAAGGCTTCTGCAACGGATCTTGCAACAATATGTTGCGGCCCACCGCCACGAAGGGCTCCAGAATGGCGCCGTGCTGATGGTGGATTATCGGGACATGGGGGTTCGGGCCCTGGTGGGTTCAGCCGATTTCTGGAAGCACGAGATTTCCGGTCAGATTGACGGCACCCGTGCCCGGCGCTCCCCCGGTTCTACCCTGAAACCTTTTATCTATGGCTTGGGTTTTGATCAGGGGGTCATTACCCCGGCCACGGTACTGCACGATGTGCCTAGCAGTTTCGGGCCCTATTCACCAGAGAATTTTGATGGTCGATTCGATGGTCCGATCACCGTTACCCAGGCCCTCATTCGCAGTCGGAACATTCCTGCCATCGAGGTGGCCGCACGGCTCAGTCATCCCAGCTTTTACCAATTCCTCCAGGCCGCTGGAGTGCAGGCGCTGGCTCCCGAAAATCATTATGGTCTGGCCCTGGTTCTGGGCGGCGCCGAGCTCAGCGCCCAGGAGCTTGCTACCCTCTATGCCATGCTGGCCAATGGCGGACGTTGGCAGCCCTTACACTGGCTCCAGCAGGGGCAGCAGCCCAAGGATGTCCCGGCCCTGCAGCTCCTCAGTCCAGAGGCAAGTTTCCTGGTTTTGGACATCCTTCGTCAGAACCCACCCCCAGCGGTAGCCCAAACGGGTCAGGCAACGTCACTACCGGTGGCCTGGAAAACGGGGACCTCCTCGGGCTTTCGCGATGCCTGGACCGTTGGGATCGTAGGCCCCTATGTTTTGTTGGTCTGGCTCGGCAATTTTGATGCTAGTCCCAATAGTGCCCTGGTTGGCGGCGAAATGGCTGCCCCGCTCTTTTTTCGCATCGTCGCCGCCCTGCAGGCCGCCGACCCAAAGCTTCCCGTTCCCAACTGGCAGCCGCCGCCGCGTTTGCGTTCGGTGGAGATCTGTCAAAGCAGCGGTGCCCTGCCCACCCGTTGGTGCCCAAAACGCGGGAAAACCTGGTTCATCCCCGGGGTTTCGCCCATTGCGGTGGACACCGTCTATCGTCCATTGTGGGTGGACAAAAGCACGGGCAAACCCCTTTGTCCCCCCGTGAATCCCAGGCGGGCCGAGTTACGCGTCTTTGCCTACTGGCCCAGTGATCTGCAGGAGGTCTTTGCCCGCGCAGGAACACCCCGTAGCCAGCCACCCGCGCCTCCTCGCTGTCCTACCCAGGGCGAGTCGGCTTTGCCCCCCAAAATCCTCACCCCAAAGCAAGGGGTCGTCTATACCTTGCAACGATCCCATCCGGAACGCTCCCAGATCTTGCTCAAGGCCCGCAATGATGCGGCCGTGCAGCGTCTGTACTGGTTTGTGGACCAGCATTTGGTGCAGTCAGTGGCTGCTGGCGAAGAGGCGTGGTGGACTCCCCCTGGGGGTGGTCGCTTCCAATTACGGGTGATCGATGATCAGGGACAGGCCGATGAACGGGAACTACAGGTGGTCCAGGTCCCCTAAGCAAGGAGTAGAGCCCAGGCAGTGCTGACAGCCGGGCCTGTGATCCCGTAGACTGGGGCTTTCTCCAGATATAGGGAACCAATGACCGAGAAGATTCCCCCGGATTCCGTGGGTTTGGTGGAGCCCCAGGACATGATTGTCGCTGCGGAATTCCCTCTGGCCTGTGGGCAGTCGCTACCCGGCTATACCTTGCGCTACGAGTGCTACGGCCAACTCAATGCCAGGCGCAGCAATGCCATTCTTATCTGTCATGCCCTTTCGGGGGATCATCATGCGGCCGGTTATCATCGCCCCGATGACCGCAAGCCGGGATGGTGGGACAACATGATCGGTCCCGGCAAGCCCATCGATACCCGCCGATTCTTTGTGGTATGTAGTAATTTTCTTGGGTCCTGCAAAGGTTCCACGGGACCAGCGAGCATCAATCCCGCCACGGGCGAGCCCTGGGGGCTGGATTTTCCCATGGTGACGGTGCCCGATTGGGTACGCACGCAGGTCGCCTTGAGCGATCATTTGGGAATCGAGCAGTGGGCCGCCATCATTGGTGGGAGCCTCGGGGGAATGCAGGTTTTGCAATGGGCTATCGATTATCCCGAACGTCTGCGGCACGCCGTGGTCATTGCCGCTGCACCCAAGCTCAGCGCCCAGAATATTGGTTTCAATGAGGTCTGCCGACAAGCCATCCTGGGTGATCCCAACTTTCATGGCGGGCGCTATTACCAGCAAGGACCAGGACCACGACAAGGACTGGCTCTGGCGCGGATGATCGGTCATATCACCTATCTCTCGGACGACGCCATGGGCCAGAAGTTTGGCCGGGAGACCCGGGGGGGTAAGGCCCTTTCCTATGGATTCGATGTGGATTTTGAGGTGGAGAGTTATCTGCGCTACCAAGGGCAACGCTTTGTGGACCAATTCGATGCCAATAGTTACCTCTATATTACCAAGGCATTGGATTATTTTGATCCCGCCGCCAGCCATGGCGGGGATCTGGTAGCAACCGTTGCCAGGGCCAAGGCCCAGTTTCTGGTAATCTCTTTTAGCAGCGATTGGCGTTTCGCCCCAGAGCGCTCGCGGGAGATCGTCCAGGCCCTCTTTCGGGCCGGCCTTGAGGTCAGCTATGCCGAAATCCAATCCCGCCATGGTCATGATTCTTTCCTCCTTCCCATTCCTCAGTATCATCGGGTGATGGGTGCTTATCTGGAGCGGATTGCCAAGGAGCAAGGGTTATGAGTTCTGCGTTGCGCCCCGATTTGCAGATCATTGCTGACTGGATCCGACCCGGAAGCCGGGTGCTGGACCTTGGTTGTGGCGAGGGCGATCTACTGGATCATCTGGGACGGGAAAAGCAGGTCAAGGGCTATGGCATTGAGCTGGATGACGAAAAGGTCGTCGTCGCCATGGGGCGGGGCTTGTCGGTTCTACAATTGGACCTGGACGAGGGCTTGCGCCAGTTTGCCAGCAACAGTGTCGATACGGTGGTGCTTTCCTTGACCTTGCAAGCCGTTCATTTCCCCCGTGAACTCCTGATGGAAATGCTGCGGGTGGGTCGGGAAGGGATTGTCACTTTTCCCAATATGGGCCATTGGCGCGCCCGCTGGCAGCTGGGGGTGCAGGGAAGAATGCCAATGACGGATGTTTTGCCTCATTCATGGTATGATACGCCCAACATCCATCTTTGCAGCATCGATGACTTCGATGCCCTCTGTCACGAAAACCAGATCGTCGTGCAGGAACGTCAGGTTTTGAATGACCGCAGAAGGAGTACGGCCGCCAATCGGGTCTGGCCCAACCTGCTGGGTGAATTGGCCTTATACCGTTGCGCGCTGCGGGGCCCGCAGGAGAATCCATGAAGCTGGAGTTGATCAGTTTTCCCCTATGCCCTTTTGTGCAGCGATCGGTCATAACCCTGCTGCATAAAGAAGTGCCCTTTACCCTGACCCATATTGATCTGGCCCACAAACCCCAATGGTTTATGGATATCTCTCCCCTGGGTAAGGTTCCTTGTCTGCGCATCGATGAGGGCACGGTGCTTTTTGAGTCGCAGGTCATCAACGAATATGTGGATGAGGTTTGTCCGCCGCCGCTGCATCCGCAAGATCCTTTGGAGCGGGCACGGCACCGGGCCTGGATCACCTTGGGTAGTGAAGCGCTATCGGATCAATTTCAGATGATGATTGCCCAGGGAGAGGAACATTTTACCGCTGCCCATCGCCAACTTTTTGATAAGTTGGGTCACCTGGAAGCGGCATATGGACGGGGCCCCTTCTTTGCCGGAGAAAAATTCAGTCTGGTGGACGCTGCCTTGGCACCCCTTTTCATGCGGATGGAGATCCTGCACAGTCTGCGCCCCTTTCCGCGCTGGGAGGCGTTGGCCAGTCTTCGCCGATGGACCGCGGTACTCATGGAGTTGCCCGAAGTGGCAGGTTCGGTGACCGCAAATTTTGTAGAATTACTCCAGAGTTATTTGAGTGAGAAGGGCAGTTTGCTGCTGCGCTCGGCGTAAGGAGAGAGGAACCCCATGAGTGATACGGAAAAAGCGCAAGGCAGTCAGGAGTTGGTAACAACCCATTTTGGTTTCCAGGAAGTACCAGAAAGTGAAAAGGAGACCCTGGTACGTGGGGTCTTCAGTAGTGTTGCGCCCAAATACGACATTATGAATGATCTCATGTCTTTGGGGGTCCATCGGTTATGGAAGCGCTACACCGTCGATCTGGCCCGTCCCCGACGCGGCGAACGGGTATTGGATCTGGCTGGCGGTACGGGTGATCTGGCAATCCTGATGCACAAGCGTTTGCAGCCCGGTGGTAGCATTGTGCTTGCGGATATCAATCCCGAGATGTTGGCCGTGGGAGAAAAACGGTTGGCGGACAAGGGTCTTTTGCTCGGGGTGGATTTCGTCGAGGCCAACGCCGAAGAGCTCCCTTTTGCCGATGGCGAATTCGATCTGGTTACCTTGGCCTTTGGGATTCGGAACATGACCCATCCCGATCGGGCCTTGCGAGAAATCTATCGGGTCCTGAAACTGGGAGGCCGCGCCCTGATCCTGGAGTTTTCCCATCCCCGTTGGCCGGGTTTGCAAAGGATATATGATCTCTATTCCTTCCAATTGTTGCCCAGAATTGGGGAGTTGGTCGCCAGGGATCGGGATAGTTACCAATATCTGGTGGAATCCATTCGTCGCTTTCCCGATCAGGAAAGCTTCCGGATGATGATGGAGGATGCGGGCTTTGGGCGGGTGGATGTGCACAATTTGTCGGGAGGGATCGTGGCCATCCATCGGGGATTTCGCCTGGGTTGATGAACCCTATTCATTGGCCCCGGCAAAAATTTGCCCTTGAGCGCTGCCAAGCAGACGGGCATCATGGCCATAATTTTGGCATAGGAGTTGAACGATGACCCGGGTGCACAATCTTGGCTTTCCCCGTATTGGCCACAAACGCGAACTGAAAAAGGCGACCGAGGCGTACTGGGCCGGAGAAATGGACGCCAACCAGCTGGAAGCCCAGGGAGCCAGCCTGCGGGAGCGCCACTGGCGGATCCAGCAGACCTGTGGCGTGGACCTGGTCCCGGTGGGGGACTTCAGTTTCTATGACCAGATGCTGGATATGAGCTGCACCCTGGGAGCCATACCGCCTCGCTATGGCTTTGCTGGTAAACAGGTCGACCACGACACCTTCTTTGCCATGGCGCGCGGCTCCCAGTCGCAGCCGGCCATGGAAATGACCAAGTGGTTCGATACCAATTATCACTATATCGTCCCGGAATTCCATGAGGCCATGGAGTTCTCTTTGCGCAGTGATCGCCTTTTTGACCAGGTCCGGGAGGCCCAGGCCTTGGGGCTGAATCCCAAGCCGGTTCTGATTGGTCCGATCACGTACCTTTGGCTGGGTAAGGAAAAGGATCTCCATACCCCCATCGAAGAAGCCGGGCATCGTCATCAGGAAGGTTGTGCCGGTCATGGTGCGGCGGCTCGACATACCGCTTTTGATCGGCTGGATCTCTTGGCCAGGATCTTGCCCGTTTATGCCCAGATTCTCCAACGGCTCGCGGAGATGGGGGTGGAATGGGTAGAGATGGATGAACCTGCCCTCGTGCTGGATCTCCCTACGGAATGGGTCCAGGCACTCAAAGATACCTATGAAAAACTCAGCCTTGGCAAGCATCCCAAGATCCTTTTGGCCACCTATTTCGAGTCGGTTGCCGAACATGCCGATCTGCTCAAGGCCCTGCCCGTTGCGGGCCTGCATCTGGATCTTTGTCGCGCTCCGGCCCAACGGGATGTTTTCCTCCAGAACTATCCAGGTGACAAGATACTCTCCTTAGGGATAGTGGATGGTCGCAACGTCTGGCGGACAGATTTGGATGTGGCGCTGGAAATCCTGGCACCGGCGGCCCGGCAGCTTGGGGATCGACTCTGGATTGCGCCTTCCTGTAGCCTGATGCACTCCCCTGTGGACCTGGCACAGGAACAGGAACTGGATGCAGAGCTGCGTTCCTGGCTTGCCTTTGCCGTGCAGAAGTTGGACGAATTGCATATTCTTGCCCGTGCGCTGGATCAGGGAAAAGATGCCGTAGCTTTTGAATTGGCAGATGCCAGAAAGGCTGCTGCTTCCCGGAAGAGCTCCCCGCGTATCCACAATGCCCAGGTGGAAACTCGGATGGCGGCCCTTGGTAATGATGACGGCCATCGGAGTAGTCCCTATCCAGTTCGTGCCAAGGCCCAGGCAGATCGTTTCCATCTGCCTCCTTTCCCCACCACCACCATTGGTAGCTTTCCGCAGACCCCGGAAATCCGCAGGGCCCGCCTGCAGCATCGCAAGGGGGAGCTAACCGACGCCGATTACCGCAAGGCAATGGAGGCGGAAATCGCTCATGTGGTCAAGGAACAGGAGCGTTTGGGTCTGGACGTCCTTGTCCATGGCGAGCCCGAACGCAACGATATGGTGGAGTATTTTGGCGAGCAGCTGGCGGGCTTTGCCTTCACTCGTCATGGCTGGGTCCAGAGCTATGGTTCCCGGTATGTGAAGCCCCCCCTGATTTTTGGGGATGTTGCCAGACCCAGGCCCATGACCGTGGAATGGGCCCGCTATGCCCAGTCCCTAACCCAGCGACCCATGAAGGGAATGCTGACGGGACCCGTTACCATCCTGCAATGGTCCTTTGTCCGGGACGATCAGCCCCGGGAGCGCACGGCCCTGCAGATTGCTTTGGCGATTCGCGATGAAGTGCAGGATTTGATTCAGGCGGGCATTGGTATCATTCAGATCGATGAGCCAGCCTACCGGGAGGGGTTACCCCTGAAGCGGAAGGATTGGGATCACTATTTGGCCTGGGCCTCGCGGGCCTTCCGGATCTCGGCGCAGATGGCTCCAGATGATGTGCAAATCCATACCCATATGTGTTATTCGGAGTTCAACGATATCCTGCCAGCCATCGCTGCCATGGATGCCGATGTCATCACCATCGAAACCTCTCGCTCGCAGATGGAACTCCTGGACGCTTTTGCCACCTTCAATTACCCCAATGAGATTGGGCCTGGTGTCTATGATATCCATTCTCCCCGCGTACCCAGTGTGGAGGAAATGGTACAGCTGTTGGAAAAGGCCGCGAAGGTGCTTCCTCCCCAGCGTCTGTGGGTTAATCCCGATTGCGGACTCAAGACCCGTAAATGGGCCGAAGTCACTCCAGCCCTGGAGCATATGGTCAAGGCGGCGGAGGAGATGCGCAAGCGTCTTGGATGATTCCCTGTCCTGGTGAAAAGAAGCAGAAGGTAAGCCCCGTAGCACGGGGCTTTTTTTGCGGTGGAACTCCATCGCTCATCTATGGTTGCCATCGTGGACTGAAAACAAGCAATGGCCAACAGCAAGGCATCGCTGTGGCACATCAGCAAGAAAGGGTGTTCCCGAGATCCCTCCTAAATCAAACTGTTGCCCGGCTGCCAATCGGGGTAGCGAAAGAAGAGTTGGATATACTTAGGACGGTCATCAGGTTTTGGTGCAACTGGCAGGGTAGTCGGCCACCTAATTTCTGCTAAGAGTGACGAGCTCGGAAATCTTTGCGGGCAAATGCAACATCATCAATTGATCGATTATTCTTCCAAGCACTTTGATGATCAAAGCACTGGTAATCGCGGAGAGAGGGTTAGGTTGCGCTCGGCGGCCAGGGCCCGGAGGGCAGAGGGATTCCCCTGGGCACTTTCCAGTCGAGCCCACATGGGATGGGGCCCAAGATTTTTGCCGGCTCGAAGCATCCGCTCCTGAATGCTGGAGCCCCCATGTCCCAATGCCAGATCCATGAGGATCAGTCCGTTGAGATAGCCTTCCAGATCGCGTTGTTGGTGGGTGATCCGCAGGAGCTCGGCATACAGGGGGAGGCGCAGAGGCTCTTCCAGAATCGCGGCATGAAGGATCGCAATCCCATACTGGGGATCTGGATTACGGGATACCAGGGCCAATGCCTTGGCGGCGGTCATGGGTTCATCCAGCTGTGATTCTGGGGTGGGAATGGGTAATCCCAACTTCTCTGCGAGTACTAACAGCTCCAAATTTCCGGGATCACGGCGCAGCCCGAGACTAACGCGCTCTTTCAACCAGCCCTGATCCCTGGCGGCGATTTGGGATTCACCCAGGCTTTCCAGGAGCTGGGCATAGGCAGAGAAATCTTCCAGTGCCAGATAGGCATCCAGTAGCTGGTTTACTGCCCGCGTATCGTTGGGCTGCAGATCCACATACCAACGCAGCACCGTTGCCGCCTGGGAATAGTGACCATACTGCATATAAATTCCGGCTTCCTGCAGGAGATCTTCGCCACTCAATTCCATGGGTTCGACGGTGGGCGCCGCCACGGTAGGGGCTGGTGATGGGGATTCTGGCTGGACGGGGGAGGGTGCCGCCGACGGCGCGACGCCTGGGGTCGTTGCTGTATTCTTCTGGTCGGATTTGCCCCGTTGGCGCCGGGCCCGAAAACGAAGGAATAGTTCAACGGAAATCAGGATTGCAACGGCAATTTCCAGGAGCAACATCAGATCTTGCAAAGCAGGAATTCCTTGCACGCCAGGTTCAATATCCTGTTACTTAGTCGAGAAATGGAACTTTGCCGATTTCTTAGTTTTCTGGAGACTCCCGACCAGTGCCCACTACCTGTAGGGGGAGTTGGAGATCTGGGCGCTGGGTAAGTTCCCCAAGGATCAGGCGGAGTAGTTCCATGACCTCCTCCTTTTGGCGGACGTCGGTAGTCGTCAGGCGAAGTCGCAAATCTCCATGACGGAGATAGTTCGGCAGCTGGAGTTGATCACGCTGCTCCTGCTTCAGTTTATTAAGCGCAATCACTCCGACCGGGTTACGAATGTAGGGAAGGATGCCATCGAGGTAGACGTGGATGGCATCCAGGGGCTTTGGGATATGGGCATCCATGAGTAACAACAAGGCATCGACGTTTTTGCTCAGGATTTCCCACATGAACTGGAAGCGCGGTTGTCCGGGAATCGCATAAAGATGTAGTCGGTCCCCTGTTTGCGGGCAGTCAATGACGCCATAATCCATGGCTACGGTAGTGGATGACTTGTCGAGATCTGATCTCTCGGAGTACCGGGCATCTGTGGTGAGAGCTGTGTCGCCGAAAAGGGTGCGCAGAGCAGTGGTCTTACCGGCACCCACATGACCGGCAATCAAAATCTTGCGAACCGCCATATGCTCTCCATCAATTTTGTGGCAGTGCTCGGATCTGGTGTCGATCAGGAATTGGGCGTAGCAATTGCCTGGCCCACATATTGACCCATCCAGTGCTCCACTTCTTGTACTTCCCGAAGATGACCCACCAGCCCGATCCGGGCTTCAAATTTGGTCACGGACGCACCAAGCTGGTGAAGGGTGATGAGAACTGCGTCTCCAGATGCAGTAAATCCCTGGATTTCGGTAGTCTGTGGGTCGATACTTTTGGTGGCAGTGACGCGCATACCCACCTTTGCCATGGCTCGCTCTGCAGCATTGGTCACTATGGGCAGCGAAGCTGGGTAATAGGTGTAATAGGGTATGGGGTTGAGCTTGGGGGCTAGGGTGGAACTACAGCCGGCAAGGGTTAGAATCAAAAAAATAAAGGCGGTTGCAAATAATAGTGGTTTGCGCATTGTAAACTCCCATCAAGCTGGTCAATTGGGCCGATGGCCCCTTCCCGATCAACTCTGCTAGGTCTAGAATATAACTGAGCTTTCCATATATTACTAATCACTGGGCTTTGACGGTGTCTGATTTGTCTTGCATGATTGAGGGAGTGAATATTATGAAATTAACACGGTATCTGGTCATTGCACTTATTCCCGCAGCTTTGGTTGGCTGTGCCAACAATCCCTATGCCAGCAATGCTACTACTGCCAATACAGCGGGCGGTGCACTTTTGGGCTCCATTGCCGGAGCGGTCATTGGCAATCAGACAGGATCTCCCTTGGCGGGAGCTGCCATTGGTGCAGGGTTAGGTGGTCTTGCTGGATATGGCATCTCCCACGCCCAGCAGCAGCCAACTACCCAAACCCCACCTCCAGGATACTATGCACCTCCCAGTGGCTCTGTTCCCTGTCCCCCTGGATACACCTGTACACCAACGGCACCCCAGTATCAGACCCCTCCAAGCTGTCCCGCTGGCTATACCTGCTCACCAAATTGAGGGGGTTGCGCTCGCAGATGCCTGGATCCATTTCTCTGCACTGGGCCCCGGCAGAAATTTGTTTCCTGCGGAGGCTTCCCCTTTGGCAACGGCAAGGAATGGTCCTGGGCGAGGACCAGCGGGTATTTGCAGGTACCCTGGTGTTATTGGAGGATCAGCGCAAACTTTCTCTACCCATGGCAATTGCTGGCCTACGCGATCAGAAGTCCCTACGTGGTCGTGTGCTGATGCAGGGCGATGAGGTGATCGCCTTTGCCCCCGATGGAAAAGCCCCGCAATTCTTTCGGGTGGACCTCTGGGGGGCACTGCTGGTGTCCTTGCGCAGGGAGTGGAAGCTTGGGCTCTTTCTTTTTGGGCCGGTATTGGGTGTTTTTCTGGTAAATCTCATTTTCGGGATGCCTGCATTTCTCTGGTGGAGTGCTGCGGGAGTTTTTCTCCTCTCTGTAGCCATCATGGCAAGCCTGGTAAAAAAGGATATTGGGGGATTGCAATCCTGGCTTTGCTCCCGCCGCCAACTTTGGGAGCAACATTCGCGGCCCTGACCGGGCTTGGCAATTGTAAAAAATTCCTCTAGTTTTCTATTTGATTGCCGAGGGATCTTCCAGTATTCGGCGAAGACCGCGGGGAATTCGGAGGAGAGTACCAGGGATGAACCGGGCAGGGTGTCTCATGCAGCTCCGCTACGGAATGCTGCTGGCCGGGGTGGTTGCTTTGGCAGGGTGTGCCAGCGTATCCGGGCCAGGAAGTAGTGTCTCCACGAGCATGCCTCAAGGTACCGGGGTAGCAAGTGGGGCCTTCTCTACGGGCACGACTTGCTACGCTCCTCCCCCGAGACTCCAGGCTGCCTACAACCAACCCTATGAGATTAATGGGAAATGGTACCACCCGCTGTCCTCAGCCGCAGGTTATGACCAGGTGGGCATTGCTTCTTGGTATGACATTGCCTCTTCGAGCCATACTACGGCCATGGGGACTGCATTCCATGAAAATCGATTGACGGCAGCCAGCCGGATACTACCCTTGCCCAGTTGTGTGCGAGTGACCAATCTCGCCAACGGTCGGAGTATTCTGGTGCTGGTCAATGACCGTGGTCCTTTCGTTGCTGGGCGGATCATGGATCTCTCCATTGGTAGTGCCAGGGCCTTGGGAATCGTTCAGCAGGGAACGGCGCGGGTGCGGGTGCAAGCAGTTGGCTCTTCCCCGGTTTCACCTACGCCCCTCCCGCCAGTCCCCATCAAGGCAAGTCCCCAATTGCTCCCGGTCGCCTCCCCAGTACCCAGGATCCAGTCCGCTGGCTCGTCAGCGGTGAACAAGATCTTTGCCGCTCAGCAGGCTCACCCAGACTCCCGCGAGCAGCTTCGCCAGGTGGTTGCGAGTGCCTTTGCAAGCAGCTCAAGCGCAAGCAGGCGGGCTGTGACCTCCTCTTTCCCTGATTCGAAGCCGGCAACCCCGGAGCGACGAACTGCTCCCCCGCCGGTTTTCACCGAACCGCAACTGCAAAATGTGATCTATCTGGTCAGCTCCAAAGCCATGTCCCTTTCACGAGCCCAATCGGAACGGGAAAAATTACAGGCATTTGGCATTACTACGGCCAATCTGGTAGCGGTTGCAGGGCAAGGATACGCCGTCCGTATTGGGCCCTTGGCCCGAACGGACGATGCTTCAGGTTACATTCGCAGCTTGCAACGGCTGCGCCTGGGTGAATTCCAACTCTCCCGGGAAGGTTGATGAAACTTGTTATTCGGTCGGCATAGGATCTGTGTGCCCACTATCGGTGAAGATTTCTGCCAACAGTTCTTCATCATCGAGCTTTTCCCCCAGTAGACTGCGGATGAGCAATTGCGACCCCAAAACTTCCGGGGCGATCAATAAATCCACCCCGGTTTGCTGCAATCGGCGCAAATGACGCTGACTGCTCACCAAGGCCACGGTCTTGCCGGGGATTCCCATTTCCTTGGCCGTCAGGACAATGAATGCATTTTCGCTGTCGTCATTGCGCAATGCCAGGACCGCCAGGGCCCGCATGGCGCCAGCACGGGCCAGCATTTGTGGATCCGTGGGATCCCCAACAAAGAGATCTTCTTCTGGCAGCCACAGGGGCTCGGGTCGGTTGAGAGCTACCACCAGGACCCGCAAGCGCCGACGACGCAGGGCTCGATAGGTATTCTGGGCAAACAGGTTATCTCCCACCAAGACATAGTGGTCACTCCAGGTGCTCTTTTTTTCCCCCAGCAGGATCCGTTGCATGCGGCCGTTGAGCAGTGGCACGATGACCGCAGAGATGGAAGTCGCAAAGACCGTGATTCCAAGGATAATGATCGAGACAACAAAGAGCCGGGCATCTGGACTTTTGGGCACGATGTCGCCGTATCCTACGGTGGACATGGTCACGATGGAAAAATACAGGGCCGTAATCAGCGAATTGATTTGGGGAGAAAATCCTGCTCCCAAAAGATAAGCGCCAAATACAGCATAGGTCATCAATAGCAAGACGGACAAAAAAGCAAACAAGGTGCCAGCAGCGACGCTGGAGCGGGAAAAGTGCCGCCGAAAGAGCAGCAGCAGCAGCAAAATGAAGCCATTGAAGGCGACCAGTGCGGTGCTGAGATGTTGGTAATGGTGAAATAACAGGGCAAGATCGATAATGGCAATGAGGGTGGTAATGATCCAGGCCAGGCGCGAGCGCAATAACAAGCCCACTGCCATAATCAGCAGAATGATCCCAGTTACCAGGGAGGGAATGGCCCCAAGCTCCGAAAGAACGGGCATTTCGGAGAGGTTGGCAGAGGGAGTGATGAGGCTAAGTTCGGGGATAACCCCTTGCAGCTTGGGAAGTGAGCCCAGCACCGAAATACTGCCCAAGGCGGCAACTGCCAGTGCTAAGGGTATATGGGGAAACCATTGATCCAGTTGGAGGATCGCGCGTAAACGCGTACCGCTTCGCCGTAGTCGCTGCCATGGCGAGAATCGAAAAGACTCTAGGGCACGAAGTACCTGTTTACGCGGAGGCATGATCGATATGGCAGTGTTTCTTAATCCTTCCCTTGGGTTTCATCGGTACCAAAGGTGCTACGCATGGCGGTGACCATGGCAACGACCCAGAGGAGAGTAAGGACAATAAAGACGGCATAAAACATCGGATTCTCCTTTTCAATGTGCAGCTATGGGGCATATTAGAGCATAGGGAGCTTGCTAGGTTCCAGAATCAGCCAAAAGCCTGCGCTGGATTGACAACGATATTGGTAAAGGTATGGAACCGTAGCTTAGGGCGCAAGTAAGAGAGAATAGCCGCCTTAGCTACGGGCAAAGCCTGCCAGGCATTCCCCCCGCCATCTTCCACCACCGCGGCGACGGCGATGCGCGGATGGTGGTAGGGAGCCCAACCGATAAAGAGGGAATCATCATTGTAGAGGGTATGTCCATGGGCATAACCCACGGGAACTTCCGCAGTACCGGTTTTCCCGGCGACGGAGATTCCCGGGTAGGAAACCGCTCTACAGGTGCCTTGGGTCACGCAGGCGCGCATCCCCTGGCGAACTGCATGCAGGGCAAAGGCGGGGAGACGCAGGTGCCTGGTGAGCGGAGCCACTCCAGCGGAAAGCGTGGTTCCATTGGGGGTACGGATAGCATGTAGCAGATGTAAATATGGTAGCGTACCACCATTGGCGATGGCAGCCACAGCGCGGACCAGCTGGGCAGGAGTAACCAGAAGATAGCCCTGGCCAATACCCAAAATGATGGAGTCGCCCGTGTACCAGGGCGCATGCAGATGATGCTCTTTCCACTGGGGCGTCGGTACCAAGCCAGAGAAGCTACCGGGCAGATCAATGGGGGTCGGTTGACCAAAGCCAAAACGCCAAAGGGTCTGATCCTGCAGGCCAATGCCCATTTTCATGGCCAACTTGTAAAAAAACACATCTACGGACCAAGCCAGGGCCTTGGTGAGATTGGTTTCCCCGAATCCAGAACGGTACCAGTCCCAATAGACATGACCACCTACCCGGAGGAAGCCAGGGCAGTAGGTTTGAAAATGAGGGCTGAGAATGCCCTTTTGCAGGGCTTCCATGGCGTAGAAGGGCTTGATGGTGGAGCCAGGGGGGTAGAGACCCTGAAGAACGCGATTCACCAAGGGATGACTGGGGTCTGCCAGGAGCTGCTGCCAATGCTTGCTACTGATGCCTCCAACGAACCAGTTGGGATTGAAACTCGGATTGCTGACACTGGCCAGGATGGCGCCGGTTTGTGGATTGATGGCAATGAGCGCGCCGCGGTAGTGTTCCTTTTCCATGAGCCTGGCAACGGCCTGCTGGACGCGCAGACGCAGGGTGGTGAGGATGGTATCGCCTGCAATGGGCCGCTGTTGGCGCAGGGTGCGTACAGGGTTGCCAAGGGCATCCACCTCCAGGATATCGTAGCCAAATCGACCCCGCAGTTGACGTTCTTCGGCAAGTTCGAGACCGTTGACACCTATTTCCTGACGATCCAGATACTCTTTGGGGTCAAAGCCACGCAAATCCCGGGCGGTAACCGGGCCCACATATCCTACTGTGTGGGCAAAGAGTTTGCCGTAGGGATAGTAGCGCTGCCAGTGAATGGCGAGCCGCACCCCCGGATATTCCATCTGCCGCACGGAAAAGCGGGCCATTTCTCCTGGATCCAGGTTCTTTAACAGGATTCGTGGAACATAGGCAGGTTTGGTGTCCAGGGTATGCAGGAGGTGCTGCTCCCGTGTACGGGAAATGGGGAAATCTTGTCGAAGTCGCTGTAATAAGTGATGGATATGGGTGACCTGGTCAGGAATCAACTCCAGGACATAATCGGCACGATTGGTGGCCAGAACCTGTCCATGGGCGGCAAGAATCAAGCCGCGGCGCGGTGCCAAGGGAACGATTGCGGTATGATTGGCGTGGGCAAGTAGGCGAAACCGTTGGTTCTGGAGGAGTTGCAGGTCCACCAGTCGGCCTACGAGCACCAGGATGGCAACCAGCAGCAAAAGCAGCGCCCAAAGCAGGCGACGGCGAAACTGCGCGGATTCATTCCAGGACGATTGCATGGCAATGATAGAGAGGAAAGGATCCATAAAGTTCCGCCCCATGGAAAAGTAACTTTATCTGGGGAAGTTCGGGAACTTCGTCGCCGCCTTTTTCGTCATAGCTGCAGTTACACCAAAAAGGAAAAACTCTATGTCCGCAAACAACAAACGCTCTCGTAAAATCGCTTTTGCCGTTGGCGCCGCTGTATTTTCCCTGGGGCTGGGTACCATGGGCCTCTCTTTGGCAACCATCGAGGGAAGCCCTATTCCGATTCCCAGGCTGCATGGGCCTGGGCCCAAGTTGGTGCCAATGCCGGATTTTGCTCCCATCGTTGCCAAGTATGGCAATGCCGTTGTCAAGATCGATGACTCCGATACCAAGGTGATAGGTGGGAACAACGGCCAGAATCCTTTCCCTAACCCTTTCCCCAAGAATTCGCCCTTTTACCATTTTTTCCAGAATTTCCCTGGCACGCAGCCGCCAGAGAAAGAGGAAGAACAGGCACTGGGATCCGGTTTTATCATTTCACCCAATGGTTACATTGTCACCGCCGGTCATGTGGTCCGTGGCATGCACCACATCATTGTTACCTTGACCAATCATCGGGCCTATCCTGCCAAGGTGGTGGGCCTGTCGGTCCGCTACGATACGGCCCTACTGAAGATTGATGCGCATGATTTGCCCACGGTGCAGTTGGGAAATGCAAAGGACCTCCAGGTAGGACAATGGTTGCTGGCCATTGGCATGCCCTTTGGTTTTTATAATACCGTAACCCAAGGGGTGGTGAGCGCCCTGGATCGCTCATTGCCCAATGATGACGAGTATATTCCCTTCATTCAGAGCGACGTTCCCATTAATCCGGGTAATTCGGGAGGGCCGATTTTTAATATGTCGGGCCAGGTGGTGGGGATCAATGATCAGATCTATACCAATGACGGTGGGTACATGGGTCTGTCCTTCAGTATTCCCATCAATACAGCCATGCGTGCCGTAGATGCTTTTTTGCAGCATAAAAAACTCCAATTTGGCTGGCTTGGAGTGGATGTGCAGGCAGTTACCCCGCAAATGGCCCAGGCATTGCATTTGAAGGAACCGGTGGGGGCCCTGATTGCCAGTGTCCAGCCTGGGGAACCGGCAGCCAAGGCTGGATTGCGAAGCGGCGATGTCATCGTTACCTTTGACCACCAGCCCGTATATAATGTTGGCTCCCTCCCGCCCATGGTGGGTGATACCCGTCCCGGAACCACCGTCCCCATTGGTATTCTGCGGGATGGCAAAGCCCAGACCGTCCATGTCGTCATCGGTACCATGCCCCAAAAGATGCGCCATGCCCAGGCACACAAGACCGTGGATATTCACCGCTTGGGGCTGCGGGTAACGACCTTGGATCATGCCGAACAAAAAATTTTGGGGATTCACCACGGCGTCCTGGTGGAAAGCGTGTATCCGGGACCTGCAGCCGAGATTGGTATCCACGAGGGAATGGCCATCCAGCAAATTGCACAGCAGCCAGTAACCAGTCCTGAGCAATGCAAGGAGCTGGTCCAGGGGCTCCCTGCTGGCCAACCCATTTCGATGTTGGTGCGCCAAGGACGGCAGAGTCTTTTTGTTGTCATCCATCTGCCCAAGCACTAAGAGACGGCTGCCATGAAGAAAATCCTCCAGCGCGGTCTGGAAGTGGCGATGTTTGCCATGGTAAGCATGGGTATTGGGGTTCCATGGGCGAGGGCGGCAGCGCTGGAGCCCGTGCCGCCCCCCATTCCGGATTGCAAGAGTTATGTGCTGATGGATGCGCAGACGGGGGCAGTCATTGCTGAAAAAAATCCCAACCTGCAATTGCCTCCTGCCAGTCTGACCAAGTTGATGACCGCCTACCTCAGCTATCAAGCCTTGGCGGAGGGGCGTCTGCACTGGCAACAGCAGATCCCGGTGAGCAACGTTGCCTGGCATACGGGGGGATCGAGCATGTTCATTCAGCCCAACCTGCCGGTAACCGTTGACCAACTGATGCATGGCCTGATCATTGACTCGGGCAATGATGCGGCGGTGGCCTTGGCCCAGGCTGTGGCTGGAAACCAGGCTGCCTTTGTGGCCAGGATGAATGACGAAGCCCACAAAATGGGTTTGCAGGGGGCTCATTTTAGTGATGTGGATGGTTTACCTGCTCCGAATTTGCACCTTTCTGCCATGAATATTGCCCAACTTTCCCGCAATCTGCTGGCGCGTTTTCCGCAGGTGCTCCAGATCTCGCGGGAAAAATTGTACCGCTACAACCACATTACCCAGCGTAGTTGGAATCCTGCCCTTTTTGGTCACCCAAGTATTGACGGGCTCAAGACCGGTCATACCCGGGCGGCGGGCTACTGTATGGATACCACCGCCATTCGCAATGGTCGCCGTCTGATTGCGGTGGTCATGGGAGCCCCCAGCTGGCCTGCAGGTGTCCGTGATGTGCTGGCCTTATTGCACTATGGGTATTCCTTTACCCACGATGAGGAAGTGGTCAAGGCGGGGGCTATACTGGGCCAATACCGGGATCTGCAGCTGGACCCTGATCACTTTGCGGTCCGGGCGGCCCATGCGGTGTGGGTCACGGTACCTGATAATGCTGGTAATCTGGAGCGTCGGGTTCGCTATCGTAAATTGGGTAAGCAGGGTGTTGCAGCTGGGGCAGAGGTAGGGGATTTGCAGATCCTTCTTCATGGTAAAGTGCTTGGCCAGACCCCCTTGCTGGCCCAACAAGCCAGTCAGCCGGCAGGAATCTTGGGTACCTGGTGGAACCGATTGCGGCAAGTCCTCTGACTCTGCCAGCAGGGTCCTGCAAAAAACTTGACCAAAGCAGGTTTTCTCCCCTATAGTTTCGGCCTTTTCCGGCTGAGGTCGGTAGTATTTTGTCCCTGGAGGTCAGGATGTACGCGGTCTTTGAAAGTGGTGGCAAGCAGTATCGGGTGACCATAGGCGACCGGCTTCGCCTGGAGAAAATCGAGGCTGAGCCAGGTTCGCAGCTGGTCCTTGATCGTGTCTTGATGCTTGGCGAAGGGAATGAAGTTCGCTTTGGGCAGCCTCACCTGCAGGGGGCTACGATCAAGGCCGATGTCCTAACCCAAGGTCGTGCTGACAAGATTCATATTTTCAAGATGCGCCGGCGGAAGCATTTCCGAAAGCGCCAGGGGCACCGGCAGTATTTCACGGAAGTGCGTATCACGAGCATTGACGGCTAAGGAGTAGAGCAAGCATGGCACACAAGAAAGCAGGCGGTTCTTCCCGCAACGGTCGCGATTCTGAGTCCAAACGTTTGGGGGTAAAGCGTTATGGTGGCCAGGCCGTAATTGCTGGTAACATTCTCGTTCGCCAGCGTGGCACCCAGTACCATCCTGGTGCCAACGTGGGTATTGGCAAAGATCACACTCTCTTCGCCCTGTGCGACGGAGTTGTGCTTTTCGGGCGCAAGGGCCCGCGTCAGGTCCGCACTGTCAGCGTCAGCAACGGCTGATCTCGGCCCTCGGGAAAGCCCCGCCCCGTCCCTGCGGGGCGGGGTTTTTTATGCAATTCCTCGATGAAGTACGTATTTTGGTGGTGGCTGGGAACGGTGGACACGGTTCCGTCAGTTTCCGTCGAGAAAAGTTTATCCCCTTTGGAGGGCCTGATGGGGGGGATGGTGGTCGCGGTGGTGATGTTTATCTCGTTGCAAAAGACAATATCAATACCCTGATCGATTTTCGTTTTCAGCGCCGCTTCCGGGCGGAAAATGGCCATGGCGGGGCCGGTCGGCAAATGACGGGTCGGGCAGGAAAAGATCTGGAAATCCCGGTGCCGGTGGGAACCCTGGTCTATGACGAAGACACGCGTGAGCTGTTGGGCGATTTGCGCGAAGCCAATCAGCGTTTGCTGGTTGCCAAAGCAGGTCGAGGTGGGCATGGGAATCTCTGGTACAAAAGCAGTGTCAATCGTGCCCCACGCCAGTTCGAAAAGGGCGGGATTGGGGAGGAACGGCATTTGCGCCTGGAATTGCGACTCCTGGCCGATGTGGGTCTACTGGGCCTGCCCAATGCGGGCAAGAGCACCTTGATCCGGGCCCTGAGTGCGGCGCGTCCCAAGGTGGCCAGCTATCCATTTACGACTCTGCACCCCCAATTGGGAGTAGTGCGCGTGGGCGAGCACGAATCCTTCGTTTTGGCCGATATTCCAGGGTTGATTCCTGGTGCGTCGCAGGGTGCGGGCCTGGGTACCCGGTTCTTGCGCCATCTGCGCCGCACCCGGTTGCTGCTCCACCTAGTAGATATCGCCCCCCTGGAAGAAAATGATCCGGTGCAAAGTATCCGCGATCTGGAAGCGGAACTGGCTACGTACAGTGCGGAACTGGCGGCCCGCCCTCGTTGGTTGGTGGTCAACAAGGCTGATTTGTTGGAACCTACCGAGGCCGAAGCCCGCTTTCTGGCATTGCGTCACGCCCTGGACTGGACAGCTCCGGCTTTTTTGATTTCTGGTGCTACGGGTAGCGGCTGTAAGGCCTTGGCCCAAGCCATCTGGCAAGCCTTACCCGCATTACCGGTACCGCCAGAGGCAAAGCCGGAAATTGACTGGGAAGAGGACGCAAACGAAGAAGCACCCACAACTCTTTGGGACGACGAGGACTGGACCGAGGAAGGTTGGGCCGAGGAATCCAGGGAATGAGCCGTATTGCCGTAAGCGGGGCACGCTGGGTAGTGAAAATTGGCAGCAGCCTGCTCAGTAATGATGGCCAGGGCCTGGATCTGCCGGCCATCCAGTTATGGGTGCAACAACTGTTGGCCTTGCATGCCGCTGGCGTGGAACTCATTTTGGTGACTTCGGGAGCGGTGGCCGCCGGGATGGAGCGGCTTGGATGGCGCAGTCGGCCCAAGGTACTGGCGGAACTGCAAGCAGCGGCCAGTGTGGGCCAGGCGGCCCTGATCCAGGTGTACCAAGGCTTTCTCCAACAGGGCGGGGTAGCGGGAGCCCAGGTCTTGCTTACCCATGAAGACCTCGAGGATCGCCAGCGCTACCTCAGTGCCCGCGCCACCTTGCGGACCCTCCTGGAGATGAATACCCTCCCCATTATCAATGAAAATGATGCCGTTGCCAGCGCGGAATTGCGTTTTGGCGACAATGATACCCTGGCGGCCATGGTCAGTAATTTGCTGGAAGCCGATCTGTTGGTCATCCTTACCGACCAGGCCGGACTGTATGACGCAGACCCCAGACTCCATCCCCAAGCCAAACTCTTGTCCGAGGTGGATGCGGGTGATCCGCAGTTATTGGTCATGGCTGGGGGGAGTGGGAGTAGGGTCGGGACCGGTGGGATGCGCAGTAAAGTCTTGGCCGCTGCCCGCGCTGCTCGTTCGGGTACTGCTACCATTGTTTGTGCTGGGCGTGAGCCCCAGGTCCTGGAACGGTTGCGCCAGGGGGAAGCGCTGGGGACCTATTTTCGCCCCAGCCTACCAAAGCTTGCTGCCCGCAAACGTTGGCTCCTGGGCCAGCTGCGTCCCCACGGAGTCCTCCAATTGGATGAAGGGGCGGTTCGGGTACTACGGGAGCAAGGCAAAAGTCTGCTGCCAGTGGGGGTTCGCGCCTGTGAAGGGAATTTTGGGCGCGGTGATCTCGTCTCTTGTCAGGCACCTGGGGGGGAAGAAGTCGCCCGCGGGCTGGTAAATTTTGCCAGCCAGGAAGTGCTGGTGCGGCTGGGAAAAAACAGCCAACAATTACGGGAAGAATTCGGCGAAAGCGACGAAATTGAACTCATTCATCGCGATAATCTGGTCCTGCTCTAGGGGCCGAAGTGCGCGTGGATTTGCAAAGGAGCGCTTTACTGAAAAAACCTCTAGAGAACTCGCTATATTTCTCTTCCATTGCTCCTGATCATCAGCAGATGACAGATCTGCTGGATAAGGCTCCCATGCGCCTACCGCATTATTTGGCCTGGATCCTGGCGAGTGGGGGGACTTTGCTGGACGGTCTATCCGTATTCCTGTTGGGGATGGCCCTGCCACTATTGCAGCACTGTATGGTGCTAAGCGCTCTGGAAATGGGACTCTTGGGTGCCGCGTTGGTGCTCGGTGCAGTCTTTGGGGCGGCCATTGGGGGCCGGCTGGCCGATCGCTTTGGCCGAAAAACCATATTTTTGCTGGATATGCTGCTCTTGGCCTTGGCGGCTGGCAGTAGTGCGTTGGTTTGGGATCCGTGGAGCCTGGTAGTCGCGCAGCTCTTGGTGGGGGTGGGGATTGGCATGGATTTTCCCGTCAGCGGGAGCTATATCGCCGAATGCATGCCCCACAAGCAGCGCAGCAGGTTATTGGTGGCAACCATTGCCTTTCAGGCCGTGGGCCTGGTGCTGGGCTCGCTGCTGGCTGTGGCGTTACTGCATCTCCTTCCCGATCTTCGGGCCTGGCGCAGTTTTTTTGCCGCGGAAATGGGGGTGGGACTTCTTTTTCTTTTGGGGCGCCTTGGCCTTCCCGAGAGTCCCCGCTGGCTCATGGGACAAGGGCGAAATCGGGAAGCCATCGAAATGCTGGGTCGTTTTGTCCCCAGTGACCGGCGTCAACTGGATGAAATGGCTGCACGGCTAGGAAATACCATTCATTATGTTTCCAAGCTTCCTCCAGAGATGCTGCGGCGGCCCTATTCGTCCCTTTTCCATCGGGCCTATTTGCGGAGCACCTTGCTCAGTTCGGTTCCCTGGTTTTTGATGGATATTGCCACCTATGGGATCGGGCTCTTCACGGCAGTTTTGTTGGCCGATATGCATTTTGAAAACCCCAGGCTGCCGCTCATTGCGCGGCTTAGTCAATTGGCCGGGGGTACTGGGCTGATCGATCTGTTTTTGCTGTTCGGGTTTTTGCTAGGACTCTGGACGGTGAGCCGCTTTGGCCGTATTCCCATGCAAATTCTGGGTTTTGGTGGTATGGCCCTGGGCATGATGATCCTTTGGTGCAGTACCCAGTTGCCAGCTGACTCCCATGTTCTTGTTCCCATGATATTTTTGGGTTTTATCCTTTTTAATCTGTTCATGAACATGGGTCCCAATAGTACCACATTTATTTTGCCGACGGAGTTATATCCCACCCAGTTGCGAGCAACTGGAGCAGGCTTTGCGGCGGCGGTTGCGAAGGTGGGGGCAACGACCGGAGTACTGGTCCTGCCGTTGGTACAACATGCCATGGGGGTATCGACGGTATTGTTGCTGATGACTTTTGTCAGTGTGTTGGGTCTACTTGCTACCTGGGCCTTTGGGATTGAGGGTATGCGGATGTTGACGCTGGAAGAACATCAGACCAGTGAGGGCGGGGGCAAAGTGCTCCAACACTGAAACCGTCACCTCCTGGCAGGCTCAAGATTCTTCGAGAGAGCAGACGCCGTTTTCCTGCATCCCTGTGCAGGTGCCATAGAGGGAGAGGCTGTGATCGGTAATGTGAAAACCGCGAGATTTGGCAATTTCTAGTTGGCGGTTTTCCAGAGCCTGGTCAAAGAATTCCAAGACCTTGCCACAAGCGGTGCAAACCATATGATCGTGGTGGCCGCTTTCATTGAGTTCAAAGACCGCCCGATCCCCTTCGAAATGGTGACGGCGGACAAGACCCGCCATTTCAAATTGGGTCATGACCCGATAGACTGTGGCTAGGCCCACTTCCTCGCCGGCGTCCAGGAGCTGCCGGTAGACTTCCTCGGCAGTGAGGTGCCGGGTGTTGCTTTCTTCCAGAATTTGGAGAATACGAAGCCGGGGCAGGGTAGCCTTGAGGCCGGCTCGTTTCAGTTCGTCACTGTTCATGGATTCCCGTGGCATGAAGCTTGTCTATGGGTTAGGATAGGGATACTGAAACGACAAGACAAGGATTATGCGCCAGATTCTTTTTCTTACTTTTGGCTTTCTTGCCATTGCTGGTCTCTCTGCTTGTAGCATTTACCGGGTCGATGTGCAGCAAGGAAATGTCGTTACCCAGAAAGATCTCAATCAAATCCACAAGGGTATGAATAAAGAGCAGGTCAGGGCGATTCTGGGTTCACCGTTACTTGAGGACCCTTGGCATCCCGATCAATGGATTTATAGTTACAGCAATAAGCCTGCGTACGGAACTACGACGGTGCGCAATGTGATCTTGCATTTTGGCAAGGATGGCGAGTTGGAGTCCATTTCTGGTGATGTGATTTCGGACGATGGGCAAGGCGCACCACGCTGACTCCTAGATTTTCGGAGTCTGGAGCAGCTTGCCGGAAGGATCTCCATAAACGGCACGCGCCCTTTGGGCGAAGCGTTGGACCATGGTTTCGGCAGCCTGCTTGAAGATGGGTTCCAACAGGGCCCCCACCAAGCGGCTTGCGAATTCAAAGCGCATGTCGAGGGTAACCCGGGTGCCGCCGTTCTCAACGGGTTCGAGCTGCCAGAGACCTTCGAGAAAGCGGAAGGGTCCGCTGACCAGTCGTACTTCGGCTAGTTTGGGTCGTTGGTAGCGATTGCGGGTGGAAAAAGATTTGCCAAAGGCAGCATGGGCGATGGCAATCTCTGCGACGACTTCCTCGCCCCGATCCTGAAGAATCCGCGCACTTCCACACCAGGGTAAGAACTTCGGGTAGCTGCCAATATCTTCGATTAAAGCGAAAATTTGTTCGGCGCTGTAGGGTAGAATCGCCGATTTGCGAATATGGTGCATGTACTCCTCAATTAGTAACGGCGCGATCCCAGGGCGTGCAATTGGATACGCCGGTCAATCTGGGAAAAAAACCATTCCAAAGGCCGTCGATACCAAGGGCGTCGTTGCCATTGTTCGACAGAGATCTCCATAGCCACGGCAAACTCACGGAGGAACAGGACGCGCAGCAGGGTACAGGCTACACCGCGCAATTCCAGGTTGAGCTCTCGATTGAACCAAAGACTCAAGAAATCGAGGTTGGCCGAGCCAACGCTGCCCCAGTTACCATCCACCAAGACATACTTGGCGTGTAGAAAGGTACCCTGGTATTCGTAGACCCGTACCCCGTGGCGTAACAGTTTTTGATAATACGCCTGAATGCCCAGTCGTAAAAGCGGGTGATCCGTAACGCGCCCGGCCAGAAGGATGCGCACATCCACTCCACGGCGCACGGCGTGATACAGGGTGCTGAGGACTTGGGGGTCAGGGTTAAAATAGGGGGTGCTGATCCAGATGCTCTCCCGGGCCGCCCGGAAGGCGGCGAGATACCGATGGCGAAGGGTAATTCGTTGCGGCGGCGAGGCAGAAAGAATGCGGGCCGCGAGGGTTGTACTCGGATCGTTTGGGGCCGCTGGCGGGATGATTTTTTGACCCAGGTATAGGGCTCGCCCAAGGGTAGCGATGCTTCCCTGACAGGCAAGAAGCACATCCCGGTAGGGGGCTTCGTTGCTGCTTCCCAGCCAGGCGTCGGCAATGGCAAAGCCGCCCACCACCAGCCATTGGCCATCGATGACCAAGAGCCGCCGGTGGCTGCGCCGCAGGCTCCGCTCCCAGGAGTGCCAGGCCAGGCGGTGGTACCAGGAAAATTGGGCGCCAGCTGCCTGCAATCGATGGACCCATTGCTTTGGGAAAAGCCGACTACCAACGGCATCGAGACGCAGATGCACGTGGATTCCGGCAGCAGCCTTTTGACAAAGAAGATCAAGGAGTTGTCCAGGCCAATCACCAGCCGCAAACATATAAATCTCGAAGAGGATTTCCAGTTGGGCGCTCCCTATCTGTTCTTGTAACCAGCAGGAAATGTGGGGCATTTCGGTAAGCAGTACCCAATTCTCTACGCTAGTCCATGGACTGCGTTTGGCAATGGCTGGACGGGAAAGAGACAAAAGTGGTCCTGATGAAGGAAGCCGATGGGAAATTGTCTGCTGTCGCAGGTCCAGTGGTCAACTTCTTGGCAGAATAGCCGTTGTTGCCCGCTGCACAGCTTGCTGTTTTTCGCTACACTCCTGTCCTTGTCCAAAAGGATGGATGATGAGCAGCACCATTGCCCTCAACCGTGAGGCACGGCATGAGTACTTTATCGAGGAGCGTTTCGAGGCGGGTATTGTCCTCGAAGGCTGGGAGGTGAAGTCTCTGCGTGCGGGTCGCCTGAACCTCAAAGATAGTTATGTGACCGTCAAAAATGGTGAACTTTGGCTCTTGGGCGCCCACATTAGTCCTTTGTCGACGGCAAGTACCCACATTCAGCCCGATCCTACCCGTACCCGCAAATTGCTCATGCATCGGCTGGAAATCAATCGCTTGATCGGAAGTATCGAGCGCAAGGGTTTTACCGTAGTGCCGCTGGCCATGTATTGGAAAGGTGGTCGGGCCAAAGTGGAAATTGCCCTGGTCAAAGGGAAGCAGGCCCATGACAAGCGGGCGAGTCTGAAAGAGCGAGAGTGGCAACGGGATAAGGCGCGGATTCTGAAAGGAGGTGGGCGGGATGGCTGAGGGGAAGCCGTCCCGAAACTTTTTCTGGGAGGCCCTGCTGCTCTTTGTCTTTGCCTTTTGGTTGCTAGGGTTTCATACCGGGGATGCGAGCCTTTGGGATATCGATGAACCCAATAATGCCCAATCCCTCAAGGAAATGATTGTCCATGATAACTTCGTGGTGCCCACCTTCAATGGGCATCTGCGTCCCGACAAACCCATTCTAAACTATTGGCTCATGGATCTGGGAGTACGCCTGCTGGGGATGAATAGCTGGGGCTTGCGGATCGGTTCCGTGGCCATGGGCGCCCTGCTGGTGTTGTATCTGAGCTTGGCGCTGCGCCGGCTCCTGGGAGAGCGGGCAGCGTTGCTGACTGGTCTTTTTACCGCTACCGCCCTCCACAGCCAGATCATTTTTCGGGCCGCTGTGCCGGATCCATTGTTGATCCTCTGGGTCACCATCAGTCTGTTGAGTTATTTGCGAGGATATCTGTACCCCGAGGAGCGGCAGCGGGATTATCTGATCAGTTATGGTGCCATGGCCTTGGGTACCCTGGCCAAAGGACCCATCGCCTTTTTGTTGCCAGGGCTTATCATTACGGTGTTTTTACTGCTGCGCAAAGATCTTCCCCATTTGTGGCGGCAAGGGTACTTACGCCTGGGACTACCCCTCTTTTTTCTCCTGGCACTGCCCTGGTATCTGGCCGTTGGACTCGAAACCCATTGGCGTTGGGATCTACTCTTTATCGAGCAGCAGAATGTGGGGCGCTATACCGGGGCGATGCAAGGTCACCAAGGGCCCATCTTTTATTATTTGTTGACAACTTTTTTGGGCTTGTTGCCCTGGTCCGTTTTTTTTCCACAAATGTTTGCCGCGCTGTGGGGCCACCGCCAAGAATATTTTCGGGCCCGACCGGAACTGGTTTTTTTGGGTCTCTGGGCGGGGATCTGGATTGTCTTTTTTAGTTTGGGGGCCACGAAACTCCCCAATTATGTCTGGGAGGCCTATCCCCCCTTGCTAGCCCTGTTGGCGTGGCGGATAGACCTGGCGCTGGGGGGACTCCAGAGCCTATCGGCGCGCGGCGTCGTTGCTTCCCTCCTGGTTCTGGGCTTGGTGGGTGCGACGCTATGGGTCTTGGGGAACTGGTTGGTGCCTGCGCAGTTGCCGCCCCTGGGATCGGTGGGCTATTTGGGTTTGCCTTACTTGTGCAGCGCCCTGTTGGCTGCTTTCTTTGTCTATCGCAAAAATTTTCTGGGTGTCCTAGGTAGCCTTGGGGTGGGGGCCGTGGCCTTGACTTTCTGTCTGGTCCTATTGCTCATGCCCCGCCTGGATGCCCTGAAGCCCTCGGTGCAAATGGGAAGAATCGTAGCCCAGCAGATGGGACAGCAGCGTCCCTATGCCATTGCCACCTGGCATTGGTGGGAGCCGAGTTTTCTGTTTTATGCCGGGCGGGGGGCCATGACCGTGCACCAGCTGCAGGATCCAGGCCAAGAGATCCCGACCATTCTGCAACGGACCCATGGTCCCCTCTTCCTGGTCTTGCCCCACAAGGATTTGCATGCGCTTCGTGCCAAGCTGACTGCAACGGAATCTCTGAAGGAACTATACTCCGCTTATGAATTATACAGTCGAGAACCCATTACCCTGGTGCGGATTGCGGCCAAAGCCAAGGTTGGGTAGGTTGACCCGAAACCTATGGCAGCGCTGCCTGCTCTTGCTGGGACTTGTCCTGTTTGCCCTCTTGCCAGTATCTCCTGCCTGGGCGCAGAGCTCCGAGGACGAGAGCTTTTGGCATGCCCTGACCCATACCCACTTCATTGAGGAAGGAAAAAAGGGGGCCGTCGTTTATCTATTTTTGGATCCCAATTGTCCCTATTGTCATCAGGTCTATACCTGGCTGCAAAACCCCGTGCGAGAGGGCAAGATCCGTTTGCGCGTGGTGGTAGTGGGTTTCCTCAGTCCCACGAGCCTTCCCAAGGCAGCCGCCATCCTGGCCGCAAAAGATCCCTTGCAGGCGTTGAAGAAAAACGAGGAGGAATTTGCGATCCGCGATGGCCTACCCAGTGGGGGAATTGCCCCGGCAAGCCCAGCTGTGGTCCAGAAGGAGGCCGGGATCCTGCGACGCAACCTGCTCTTTTTGCAGGGAAAGGAATCCTTGTTGGCAAATGTGCCTCCCAATGAGGTAACGGTGCCCTTGTTGGTCTATCGAGTAGCAGGTAAGACCCATTATCTGCCAACCCTACCGGATTTACAGCAATGGAAAGAAATCGTCGGTACTGGCTGATCGGCTGGTTGATAGGGGGGACCACTTGCTTTGGCTTGATCGCCTTGGGTCTGGTGCTCTGGCTGCAATTTGTTCAGCGGGTGGAGCCATGTAGTCTGTGTATCTGGCAACGGCTGGCCGATGTACTGATGCTGCTTTTGCTGGGTCTGGGCGCGCTCTGGAAACCCTTGCGTTTTGGACTTTGGGTCCTGGCTGCTTGCGCTGCCTTGGGCGGGGCTGTCCTGGCCCTGCAGCAATGGCAGTTGGCTACGTCGGTCTCTGGACAGGGGGTGTGCAGCGCCGTGCAACTGCTGCCCAGTAGCCATTGGGGTGGGCACAGTTTTGCCGATCATCTATCGGCGGCCTTTGCCGGGCAGGGTTCCTGCGCTCTGGCCGGTCAACAGACCTTGGCCGGTTGGCCCCTTACCCACTGGAGTCTGTTGTTTTTTCTGGGTGCTGCCCTGGCCATCATGGTGGCGTTGCTGCTTTCCTGGCAGCTGCGCCGTTCGTCTTAAAAGAGGGACTCGGCGGTGCGCAGGGCCGCCTCCCGACTCTCGGCCAGGATGTTCAGATGCCCCATTTTTCGTCCCCGACGGGCCTCTTTCTTGCCGTAGAGGTGGACCTTGACCTGGGGATGACGCAACCAGGCTTCCCAGTCGATCTTGTCATCCAGCCAAAGATCACCCAGCAAATTTTGCATGAGTACCGGAGATAACAGGCGCGTCTCTCCCAAGGGCAAACCCACCAGGGCCCGGACCTGTTGGTCAAATTGGCTGTGGACGCAGGCATCAATACTGAAATGGCCGCTATTGTGGGGCCTGGGCGCCATTTCATTGAGCAGTAGCCGGCCCTCGCTATCCAGAAAAAACTCCACCGCCAGTACCCCTACGTAATCCAGGGCTTTGGCAATGGCAAGGGCCCAGGCATGGGCCTGTGCCGGGATGTTCTCTGGAACATGGGCAGGGACGATGCTATAGTCGAGAATGCCTTGCCGATGGCGGTTTTCTACCAGGGGATAGAAAACGGTCATGCCCCCACGCTCGCGAGCGAGGATCAAAGAAAATTCTTGCTGCAGGGTGATCCGACTTTCCAGGACGGCTGGACGTTTGCCGAGCTGCTCCCAGGCTGCTGGTAATTCGCTAGCCGAGGGGACATTGACCTGGCCCTTGCCGTCGTAGCCGTCTTGGGCGCTTTTGAGGATGGCCGGGAAGGGGATACGGGCCGCGCTTTGGTGATCCCTATCCTCACTGACAATGGCGAAGGGAACTGTGGGAAGGCCCAGACGTTGAAAAAATTGCTTTTCGAGGCGACGGTCCTGGGCGATCCGCAAAGCTTCCAGTCCTGGGCGCAGCCGCACTCTGCCAGCGCAAAAGGTCAAGGTGGAGAGGGGGACTTGCTCCCGTTCCACGGTAACCGCCGCAACCCCCGCACAAAATGCAGCCAGGGCCCCTTGGTCTGCAAAAGGCTGACAAAAATGGCGGGCTGCGACTTGGGCGGCAGGGGCATCGGGATCGGGATCGTAGACCCAAACGCCATAACCCAGACGACTTGCCGCCTGGACAAACATCTGTCCGAGTTGGCCTCCACCCAAAACGCCAAGGATTGCTGCTCCGGGTTGGATCATCGCGGCAAGCTTTGCTCCAGAACCCGTTCTGATTGAGTTTTACGAAACTCGTGCAGGCGCGCGG
The DNA here is from genome assembly GCA_021375695.1 of Candidatus Igneacidithiobacillus taupoensis. Taxonomy (GTDB): domain Bacteria; phylum Pseudomonadota; class Gammaproteobacteria; order Acidithiobacillales; family Acidithiobacillaceae; genus Igneacidithiobacillus; species Igneacidithiobacillus taupoensis. The sequence goes on from JAEPKX010000002.1 coordinate 30,475, forward strand.
CGAGGCCTTCATTGTGGAGGGCGAGGAGGGCGGCGGCAAAGAGCGCGGCATTGGCAGCCCCCGCCGGGCCAATGGCAAAGGTGGCTACGGGGACGCCTTTGGGCATTTGCACGATGGAAAGGAGCGAATCGAGCCCCTGCAGGTGCCGGGAGGCGACGGGCACTCCAAGGACCGGGATGGTGGTCTTGGCCGCAAGCATGCCGGGCAAATGGGCAGCACCACCAGCGCCGGCAATGATACATTGCAACCCCCTGCCGACAGCCTCTTCCGCGTAGCGAAAAAGCAGGTCCGGAGTCCGATGGGCCGAGACGATCCGTGTTTCGAAAGGGATTTGCAGGTTATCCAGATGTTCTGCGGCGGTGGCCATGGTCTCCCAGTCACTGTGGCTGCCCATGACCAGACCCAGTTGGGGTTGCAGCGGCAAAATCTTCACTCCCGAGGAAAAGATTCTAAAGCTGGGTATAATGCCTGCCATGGAAGATACTCTCAAGCCCAGCATCCATCGCCCCATTCGCAGCTTTGTTTTGCGGCAGGGTCGCCTGACCCAGGCCCAAAAGCGGGCTTTGGAAGTCCATTCGCCTGTTTTCGAGCTCCCACCAAGCGGTCCTTGGCAGTCGCCCTGGCCCGAAGATCGACCCTTGTTTTTGGAGATTGGTTTCGGTAATGGCGAGCATCTGGCGGCATTTGCCGCCGCCCACCCGGACTGGGGATGTATTGGCGCAGAGGTACACGCCCCAGGGGTCGGCGCGCTGTTACTGCGCTTGCAGGCGCAGGCCCTGGATAATGTGCGGGTGGTCCATGGGGACGTCACGCCCTGGTTACAAACCCTACCTGGGAAGCTTTTTTCCCTGGTGGTGATCCAGTTTCCCGATCCCTGGCCCAAGAAGAAGCACCGCAAACGGCGGCTTTTTCAAGAATCCTTCCTGACGCAGTTGGAACGGGTCCTGGTGCCTGGAGCAGAGCTGCAACTGGCTACCGACTGGGAAGACTACGCTTGGCAAATGCTGGAGGTCCTGCAAAAGAACCCCCATTGGGTCAACCTGGCCACCCCTGGTCCATTTGCCGCCAAACCCCCCAACCGGATCCCGACCCGCTTCGAACGGCGCGGGCAGGCCCTGGGCCATGGGGTCTATGATTTGCGTTTTGCGTATACCCCCCAATGACCGATCAGCGCTTATCGGATTGTCTGCATTGCTCCATGCGCAGTGAAAGTATTTTTGCGGGATTGCTTCCTGCGGAGCTCGAGAATTTGGGGATGGAAGTGCAGGACATTGCCCTCCCGGCGGGGGAACGGCTCTATCGGGAGGGGGAGCCAGCCCGTTATGCCTATACGCTGCGCAGCGGGGCCGTGAAGCTCTACAAAACCCTGAGCAATGGGCAGGAGGTGATTTTGCGCCTGCTGCATCACGGGGATCTACTCGGTTTTGAGGGAATTTCAGAAAAGCAGCATCGAAACGATGCCATCACCCTTGCCCCAAGCCAACTCTGTCGCCTGGATCTGGAGAACCTGCAAGCGCTCAGCCAGCGGCTACCAACGGTGCAGGCCGCGATTTTGCAGCGCTGGCAGGATGCCCTGCGGGAGAGTGAGGAGCGGATTGTCGAGCTGGGTGCGAAACGGGCAGAGGCCCGGCTTGCCACGTTTTTGCTCCAGTGGGCGCAGCGTTATCCCCATTTGCGCAGTGTACCTTTTCCGCTGACCCGGCAAGATCTGGGGGCTTTTTTAGGGCTTTCCACAGAACATGTGAGCCGCATCATGGCCGAGTGGAAGCGTCAGTCTTTTTTGCACGAGTCCCGAGGCCATTTGGAGATCCTCCAGGAGCCCAATCTCAGGCGCATTGCCCAGGAACTTCCAGGTGAAAAAGCCGACAAAAAGAATCAAGATTGATTTTTCGCAATGCACCACTATGAGGTTTAGGACCATACTGTCCATATTCCAATGTTGCGTCCCTGGGGACAAGGAGAGAGCGGATGTTTTTTCGACAGCTGTTTGAGGAAGAATCAAGCACCTATACCTACCTGTTGGCGGATAGCACCTGGCGGGATGCCGTGGTCATCGATGCCGTCGATCGGCAAGCCGAGAGCATCCGCAAGATTCTGGCAGCAGAGGATCTGCGCCTGACCCACATCCTGGAAACCCATCTGCACGCTGACCATATCAGTGCAGCCCGGATTTTGCGTGAGCAAACGGGGGCCAAGGTGGTGCTGAGTCGAGAGGCCCATGCCGATTGTGCTGATTTGACCGTTGAAGATGGAGATTTTGTGGTTTTGGGTGATGATGTCATTCGTATCCTCGCCACCCCTGGCCACACCCCCGAGTCCTTGAGTTTTCGTTGGCACGACCGAGTCTTCACGGGGGATGCCTTGCTCATTGGGGGCTGTGGTCGCACGGATTTTCAAGGCGGTGATGCTGGTACCCTCTACGACAGCATTACGCAAAAACTGTTTACCTTACCCGATGAAACCCTGGTATATCCGGGTCATGACTATAAGGGCCGTTGGGTTAGTTGCATTGGAGAAGAACGACGGAACAACCCACGGCTGGCAGGCAAGACCCGGGAAGAGTTCATCCAGATTATGGCAAATCTACATTTGCCAGATCCCAAGATGATCGATGTGGCGGTTGCAGCCAACCGCAAGTGTGGTTCCCATTTGCAAGGAGAAAAATCATGAATTCGCTACTGGAGCAACGTGCTTTTGGGAGGGGGGGAGGCGGAGGAATGGATCCTGAGCGGGCGGCCCGCCATCGCCATGATCAGGCCGTTTTTCATGCGCTGCTGGCTCGACATCAGGAAATCCATCGGGAGCTGGAGCTTCTTCCCAATGGAATCCGGGCCTATACTCGTTCGGACAATCCGGAAGTGGTGACCTTGCTGCATGACCATGCTCCGGCCATGCATCGGCGCCTGGAAGAAAATTTTGGCTTGCGCTTTTGGGATCCCGCCTTTGCCGAGCTTTTTGCCCAACGGGAAAAGATTCGACTGGACATGCACCTGCTGCCCGATGGGGTATTGGTGGAGGAAACCAGTGCCGAACCCAATGTCGTGAGGTTGATCCAGGCCCACGGCCAAATCATCAATCTCTTTGTGGCCAAGGGTGCGGCCCAGGCGCAACAGGAAAGTCCCTTGCCCCCAGAATATCAGCGGGTTTTGGGCTAAACGCTAGAAGAAGGGGGAAAGATGGCTGCTGTTACCATCGTCGGATCGGGTTTTGGGGGCTTGACGGCCATTCGTCACTTGCGCCGTCAAGCCAAGGAATTGGACATTACCCTCATCGCTCCCAAGGCCGAGTTTGTCTATTACCCAAGTCTCATCTGGGTACCAACCGGGTTGCGCAAAGGCGAAGAGTTACGCATCGACCTGGGTGAATTTCTCCGTCGGGAACGGGTCCACTTTCAGCAAGGGCGGGTCACGGGGCTTGCCGATGGCGGACGGGTGGTGTTGACCGAGCTCGGAGAGTTGCGCAATGACGCCCTGATCCTGGCACCAGGGGGAAGGGGGTTACGCAAACTGCCGGGAATCGAACACAGTCTGGCCATTTGCGATGGCATCGAAACGGCCCAGGAGATTCGCCGACGTTTGCAGGCCATGACCGGCGGTGATATTGCCTTTGGTTTTGCCGGAAATCCTGCCGAACCCAGCGCGGTGCGCGGTGGTCCCATCTTCGAACTGCTGTTTGGTATCGATACCTATTTGCGTCGACAAGGGATCCGGGAGCGCTTTACGCTGCACTTCTTCAACCCCATGCGGGAGCCAGGCAACCGGCTGGGTGCAGAGGCGGTGGCAGGACTGTTGGCGGCTATGGAAGAACGCCAAATCCAGACCCATTTGGGCGCCAAGTTGTTGGCTTTCACAGAGCAGGAGGTGCGTACCGAGGCCGAGGTGATTCCTGCCCAGTTGATCCTTTTCATGCCGGGTATGACGGGTCCCGATTTTGCTGCCGACTCTGCTTTGCCACTCTCCGCCGGTGGTTTTATTGTTGGCGATTCCCATTGTCAGGTGCCTGGCTTTCCCGGTGTCTATGTGGTCGGCGACGCGGCATCCTATCCCGAGAGTCCCGACTGGTTGCCCAAGCAAGGTCACAGTGCCGATCTTCAGGCTCGGGCAGCGGCCGAAAATGCATTGGCATATCTAGCGGGGAAAGAGCCTGTCAAGAAATTCCGCAACGAACTGATCTGTATCGTCGACAGCCTGGATGGTGGAAATCTGGTCTATCGCAGTCCAAGCCTTGCCAAAATCATTCCTGGCAGCTACTGGCATCTCGCCAAGCGGGCCTTTGAGTGGCGCTACCTGGCCAACTATCGACCTCGTTCCTAGGAGTAGGTTCGTCCCTTCCAGGCCCCACCCCGGCCGGCGTAATATTGCCGGGCGGAATCTAGCGTCATCAGGGTATAGAGCCAGGCGGCGGGCTGCAGGCTCAAGACCCAGAGCGGTGAGAGTTGGAGATAGCGCAGGGTGGGCCAATAGATCCACCAGCTGAGCAACAAGGTCCCAGCCGCCAGGGCGGCAGGGAGGTTCATCCCCTTCAGCAAGCCCAGGACCAGCAAGGCCCATGGAAGGAAATACATTACGAGCATACCCAGAGTGGTCCCCAGCAGCAGGCTGGGGCGATGCTGTAACTGGACGTAGGCGGAGCGGGCTACCATCCGCCAGATCTCCCTTGGACTCTGGTATTGGCGCAAACTCAAGCTATCGTCGGCAAGACCCAACCAGATCGCCCCCAAAGGCTTTAGTTGGGCAGCGAGAGTACAGTCATCGATGAGGGCCCCGCGCATCCTGGCAAGCCCGCCACTTTGGGCCAATACTTCCCTGCGTACCAGCATGCAGCCACCGGCGGCGGCGGCGGTTTGGTGCTGGGGGTCGTTAACCCAGGGAAAAGGGTAGAGCTTTTGGAAAAAGAATAGGAAGGCCGGAATCAGCCAGCGTTCCCACAGGGTGGTAGTGGAGAGGCGGACCATCAACGAAACCAGCACCCGTTGCTCATTTTCCGCCTTGGCAAGCAACGCTTGCAACACTCTGGGTCCATGCTCGATATCGGCATCGGTGAACCATAGATAGGTAGCCGATCCCGCCGCTTCGACTCCCTGGGCCATGGCCCAGACCTTACCGGCCCAGCCTTGGGGCAAAGGGCTCCCCGAGAGGACCAGGAGCCGCTCGTCGGCACCCAGACGACGGGCCGCTTCCTCTGCCAACGAGGCGGTGCCGTCCTGGCTCTGATCATCGACAACGATGACGCGAAAAATGCCGGGATAGTCCTGGCGGAGCAGGCCCTCCACACAGCGACCGATACTTTGGGCTTCATTGCGGGCAGGAACGATGGCGACTACTTCCGGCCAGTGTGGGAGATGAGGGATTTCCTGCGGGAGCCGTTGCCCGGCGCGCCAAAAATCACCGCGAAAAAAGGTCAGGAAAAGCCAGCCAAGAAAAACGAAAGTGGCAAGGGCCACCGCCATCAATTCGCTCCACCGATTCGCCAGGCCGTGGTGGACTCTTTTTGACTTCCAGGGTCTTCGATCCCGCGCCGCATACATTCCATTTTGATGGCCAAGCGGAGATCGTTCTGGGAATCGGCAGCGCGAATGGCATCCTCGTAGCTGATCAAACCGTCAATAAAGAGTTTCACGAGGGACTGGTCAAAGGTTTGCATGCCCACATCATTGGGTCGAGCCATGGCATCTTTGAGGAGTCCGACCTCGCCACGATAGATGAGATCGGCCACCATTGGAGTGTTGATCAGTACTTCCATGGCGGCAACCCGCCCTGCTTGCCCCTTGAGTGGAAGGAGGCGCTGGGAAACAACGGCGCGAAGGTTGAGGGACAGATCCATGAGTACCTGTCTTTTTCGTTCTTCTGGAAAAAAATTGATGATCCGTTCCACAGCTTGGTTGGCATTGTTGGCATGGAGTGTGGATAAACACAGATGGCCCGTTTCTGCATAGGCGACGGCATGCTCCATGGTATTGCGGCTACGGATCTCGCCAATGAGGATGACGTCGGGTGCCTCCCGCAAGGCGTTCTCTAGGGCGTTCTCATAACTTTGGGTATCGATGCCCACTTCGCGCTGATTGACAATGGATCTGATGTTTTTATGCAAATATTCAATGGGGTCTTCAATGGTCAGAATATGACCCGCCGAGACGGAGTTGCGGTACTGGATCATGGCGGCAAGGGAAGTGCTTTTGCCAGAACCCGTGGCGCCCACAAAGAGGACGAGACCCCGGGAGGTTTGGGCCAACTCCTTGAGAATCGGGGGCATCCGCAGTTGATCCAGGGTAGGAATTTGGGTCTTGATGGAACGAATGACAAAGGAGATTTCATTGCGCTGAAAGAAACCGTTGACCCGGAAACGGCCTACTCCAGTAATGGAAAGCGCGAGGTTCACTTCCTTTTCCTGCTGAAATTCCTGCAATCGTTCCAGGCCCAGGATTTCCTTGGCAAGCGCCAGGCTTTGCCCGGGCCGTAGAGCTTCTTCGCCAACGGGAACCATGCGTCCGTCGATCTTGATGGCGGGGGGGGCCCCAACGGTGAGGTAGAGATCCGAACCATTTTTCTGCACCATAAGGCGCAGGAGATCATCCAGGACTGGCATGGCAGGCTACTCCAAAGGCTAGGCGACGTTGGCGAGGGCTTCTCTGTTTTGGGCTCGACGCATAGCGTCCTCCCGGGTGATCTGGTGAGACCGCACCAAACTGATGAGACACTGGTCCAAGGTTTGCATCCCCTGATTCTGCCCAGTCTGAATTACCGAGTACATTTGTGCCACCTTGTTTTCCCGGATGAGATTGCGAATGGCCGGGTTGGCAATCATGATTTCATGGGCGGCAACCCGCCCCCGTCGATCTGCAGTTGGAATCAAGGTTTGTGCGATCACTGCGCGCAGGGATTCCGAGAGCATGGCGCGGACCATGTCCTTTTCGCCACCCGGAAAGGAATCGATGATGCGGTCGATGGTTTTGGGGGCGGAGCTGGTGTGCAAGGTCCCAAAGACAACGTGACCCGTTTCGGCTGCGGTGAGGGCAAGCCGCATGGTCTCCAGATCTCGCAACTCTCCCACCAGGATAATATCGGGATCTTCCCGCAGCGCCGAGCGCAATGCGTTACTGAAGGATTTGGTATTGGGTCCAACTTCTCTTTGGTTGATGAGGCACTTGTTAGGGGTGTGGAGAAACTCGATGGGGTCCTCGATGGTGATGATATGTTCCTGGCGATGGTTATTGATGTGGTTGACCATGGCTGCCAGGGTCGTCGATTTACCCGAGCCCGTGGGGCCAGTAACCAGTACCAAGCCGCGTGGAACATCGATGATTTCCTTGAAAATGCTGGGGGCATTGATGTCCTCCAGGCTAAGCACCTTTGCCGGGATGGTCCGGAAGGCTGCCGCTGCGCCGCGATCTTGCAAAAAGGCGTTGACGCGAAAGCGGGCGACCTGGGGAATGTCGATGGCAAAGTCGATTTCGAGATTTTCCTCAAACCATTTACGCTGCGCGTCATTCATGATGTCGTAAATCATGGCGTGGACCGTCTCTTTGCTGAGCGCCGGGACGTTGACGGGTCGGATCTCGCCGTTGATCCGCACCATGGGGGATAAGCCAGCCGAAAGGTGAACGTCCGATGCGCCATGCTTGACTGCAAAAGCAAGCAAATCGGTAATATCCATCTGGGCCATGGTCACCTCACATTGGGAAATTGGATGGTTTCAGCCTAATATAGTCGAGCTTTGGTATTCCGCACAGGGGAAGAATGGATCTTTCTTGGCACTTACAACGTATCCAGGAGGACTGTGCGAGCTATCCAGGAACGCTTGTGCTGGCGGTGAGCAAGCGGGTGGAGGCGCAACGGATTCGTCAGGCCTATGCCTTGGGACTTCGCCATTTTGGCGAAAACTATGTGCAGGAAGCCCTGAACAAACAGAAGACTCTCGGGGAGTTGGCAATCACCTGGCATTTCATTGGGCAGATCCAGCGCAACAAAACCGAAGAGATAGCCCGTCATTTTCATTGGGTGGAAAGTCTGGATCGGGAGATTCTGGTCCCCCGGCTTGGACAGGCACGGGAAGGACTGCCGCCATTACAGGTGCTTATCGAAGTAGCCATCAGTGGTGAGCAGGGGAAAGGGGGAGTGCCCCCGGCAGAAATCGCCCCCCTGGCCGAAGCCATCGTGGCCGAGCCCAATCTTGCGTTGCGCGGCCTGATGGCCCTGGTTCATCGGGATCCCGCCATCGCTAAGGAGAACTTCCGGGATATGAAAACCTGCTTTGACAAACTCCGTGCCCAATATCCCCATTTGTCCATTGATACCCTTTCCATGGGCACTTCGGGCGATTATGCTCAGGCCTTGGCTGCGGGGGCCACAGAAATCCGTTTGGGAACAGCGCTGTTCGGAGAGCGTTCCAGGGAGGCAAGTTTTGCTGGATAAAAATGTGGTTTTTCTGGGCGCGGGCAATATGGCCCGGGCCCTTATTGCAGGACTTTGTCGGGAAGGGCTGGACCCCGCTCGAATACAGGTTCATGCCCCCCACACCGAACGCCGGGACGCATTGGCAGAGGAGTTTGGCGTGCAGAGCCTGGCTGCCACGCCGCGGGCGCTACCTGCTCGGGCATTGGTCATCTATGCGGCAAAGCCCCAGCAGGTCCGGGATATTTTGCCAGGCTGGGCCGAACAGCTGCGGGAGGCGCATGCCTTGGTGGTTTCGGTAGCGGCTGGTATTCGCATCAATACTTTGCAAGGCTTGCTTCCTGGGGTCGAACTGATCCGCGCCATGCCCAACACGCCTGCCCAGGTGGGGGCGGGCATTACCTGCCTGTACGAAGACCCTGCCTTGCAGGAGGCACAGCGGGCTCAATGTGAGGCGTTATTTCGCGGTACGGGAAAGACACTATGGTTGGCCAAGGAAGAACTCCTGGAGGTAGCCACTGCCTTGGCAGGTAGTGGCCCGGCCTATGTACTGTTGTTTTTGGAGGCCCTGGAAGAGGCGGCGCTGAACCTTGGCATGCCACGGCAGGAGGCACGATTGCTGGCGATGGAAACCTTGCGGGGAACCGGCGAGTGGTTGGCAGCCAGTGGGCTTGCCCCGGCGCTCTTGCGCTACCAGGTTACCAGTCCTGGGGGCACGACGGCGGCGGCTTTGGCGGTATGGGAGGAGGGGCTGCGGCCCCTGGCGCAGCGTGCCCTGGCGGCGGCTGTACAGCGCAGCCAGGAGCTGGCTCTAGGTACCGAGAGGGGGGATGGATCATGATGCTTTTCGAACTCTATCGTTTGATCGAAATTGCCTTGACCCTGCTCTTTTGGGCCGTATTTATCCGTGCGATCCTCACCTGGGTGCAGCCCGACCCCTACAATCCCATCGTCCGCTTTCTCGATCGGGTTACCAGTCCTATTTTGCAACCCTTGCAACGGCTTGTTCCGCCCATGGGCGGGATCGATTTTAGTCCCTTGCTTGCCTTGCTATTGATCCAGCTGGCAAAACTGCTGGTTACTCGTCTGTTCTTTGGTACGCTCTAACCCTTATCGACTCCGGAACCCATCGTACTTATGAATCCTGCCCGCCCAAGTCTTGCACAGATCCTTGCTCTCTATGAACAACCCTTTATGGATCTGGTATATCGCGCCCAAGGGGTACATCGAGAGAGTTTCTCACCCAATCAAATCCAGTGCTCTACCTTGCTTTCCATCAAGACGGGTGGATGTCCAGAGGACTGCGGCTATTGTGCCCAGAGTGTCCATCATCAGGCCAGGCTTGCCGTGACCCCGCTGCTCCCCCTGGAGGAGGTGCTGGCTGCGGCTCGTCAAGCCAAGGCTGCGGGCGCCCAGCGCTTTTGCATGGGTGCGGCCTGGCGGAGCCCCCATCCCAAAGACCTGGAACGGGTAGCGGAAATGGTGCGGGCGGTGAAGGAACTGGGTATGGAAACTTGTGTCACGCTGGGCATGTTGGCGCCTGGGCAAGCAGAGCTCCTGCGCGCAGCTGGACTGGACTATTACAACCATAATCTCGATACCTCGCCGGAGTTTTATGGTGAGGTCATCCATACCCGGGATTTCCAGGATCGCCTGGATACCCTTGCTGCCGTTCGTAACGCCGGAATCAAGGTCTGTAGTGGGGGAATCCTGGGTATGGGGGAAAGCCGCCGCGATCGGGCTCGTTTGCTGGAAACTTTGCTCCATTTACCCGAAGCACCCGAAAGCATTCCCATCAATGCCCTCGTTCCCATTGCCGGTACACCACTGGCCCAGGCGGAACCCATCGACGATATTGAATTCATCCGGACCATTGCCGTCACCCGGATTCTTTTTCCGCACAGTTATGTCCGTCTGGCTGCGGGTCGGGAACAAATGAGTGATGCGCTGCAAGCCTTGGCGTTCCTGGCGGGGGCGAACAGTATTTTTCTGGGGGACCGGTTGCTGACCACGGCCAATGCGGGCCTGGACCGGGATGCCCAGCTCTTTGCCAAGCTGGGCCTTGTGTCTGCCTAGAAGAGCTTCCTAGGAGTGATCGCCAAAGGAAAGTGGGAAGGAATAGGTAATCAAGGCTTCATTCTCGCCGGGATCCTGGGGAACGATATAGGCGTTGGAGATATGGGCGATCTTCAGCCCCAATCGACCCCCGTTCTGGAACTGATAGGCTAGTCCCAATTCCAGTCGGAATTCGAAGATGCTCCCCAGTTGTTTACCCTGACCGGCGTCATATCCACCAAAGCCGAGCATGGGGGTCAGCACCCAGCGATCCCAGGCGATGTCCGAGTAGAATCCGCCATAGCCCATGAAGCCTCCCCGGGTGTTGGCCACGAGGCCCCAGGCAGAACCGATCCCAAAGAGTTTGGATGCGGATTGGTACTCGATATTGATTTCAGGAACCCGGGGGTTAGGTCCTTCCTCTGGATGGATGCCAACTCCGTTGAATATCCCAAGGCCTGCACTGAGGTAGGCCGGACCACCCGTAATTACATGAATGCCCTCGGCTTGGGCGGTTGTTGCCAACAAAAACAACAGGGGTGAAAGCAGGATGGAAGCGACTTTGCAATTGCTACGCACAATGATCTCCTCGGTAAAGATGGCTTGCCTGAGCGCAAGATTTGCGCTAGTTTATCGACCGAACGGTCAGTATGTCTTTGGATTCCTGTTTTGGTCAAACTTTGTAACACATGGGTGTTAAGATCTCTGCTACGGTTGGAAAATGAGGAGCAGCTATGCGCTGGGTCAAACGAATTGCGGTGTTTCTGATCATCGTTGTGGTTGCCTTTGCTGCTTTTGCCTATTTCCAGATTTCCGATTACTATCCCAGCACGGATGATGCCTATGTACACGCCCATGTGGTAAATATTGCCCCACGCGTTACCGGTCATATCATTGCCTTATATGTCCGTGATAATCAAGTTGTTCACAAGGGGCAGCGGCTCTTGCAGGTGGATCCCCGCGCGTATCTCTACAAACTCCAACAGGCTGAGGCAGAATTGGCCCAGGCAGAACGCCAGCAGGCGACCATTGCTGCCAATATTGCCCAAGCCCAGGCCCAGCTGCAGGTCAATCAGGTAAACTATGCCAATGCCAGGCGTAATGCTGAGCGTGCCCAGGCCCTGGCAGCAAAACAGTATCTTTCGAGTGAGGCGGCAGACAATGCCCTGTCCAAGGCCCAGGAGATGCAAGCCCAAATTGCGGCCACCCTGGCAACCTTACGGGGTGCCCAAGCCCAGCGCTCCCTGAACCAGGCCCGTATTGCTGCGGCCCAGGCTGCCGTGCGAATGGCAAAACTGGATCTCTCCGAAACTACCATTTATGCCCCTATTTCGGGGGTCGTCAGCAAGGTCGACAAACTCCATGTGGGAGATGTTGTGAACGTCAATCAGGATCTTTTCCCCCTCATTGGTAATGCCGCCTACTGGATAGAGGCCAATTACAAAGAGACGGATCTCAAGCGGATCCATCCTGGACAAAAGGCAGTGGTGCATATAGACATGTATCCCGATCACCAATTTCAAGGGCAGGTATCCAGTATTAGTGGGGGTGCTGGCAATGCCTTCTCGCTTTTGCCGCCGGAAAATGCTACAGGCAACTGGGTCAAGGTAACCCAGCGGGTTCCGGTCCGTGTGGACATCCTGCATCCTGATCCCCAGTACCCCTTGCGGATTGGGACCAGTGCTACGGTTACTGTGGATACAGGCCACGTCCCCGGTTGGGTACAATTTCTGCGTCCCTACCTCTGATGCCTGGAGCGAAATCCAGAGCAGGAGGGAGGAGGCAAGCTGCGGAGCTGACCTTTGCGCCGCAGGGTCCGATGCACCCAGGTTGTTTTCATTCCAAGTAACCGTGCTGGACGTAGGTTGTGGGAGCTATCATCGAAGAAGTGGCAACGCCAGGCTGGAACCCGCAACTTCTGCAGCACTTTTCGATAGGCAGAACTTGCCGGTTTGCCGCGCAAGCCCAGTGCCAGCATGTCAAAAATCCCCTGGATTTGCTGAGCTATACCCAAACGCAACAAGACGCGCTCGGCATGGTCGGCAATACTGTTGGTAAAGATGTAGGCAGGACCATCGAGTTGGCTGAGCCAATTCTGGAGCTGGACATTGCCAGGGACACTGGCTGCCAGTTCGGGAGGATGAATGGCCTGGAGAAATTCTCTGGGATCGATCTCCGGGTGGTGGCGCTGCAGTCCCGCCAAAGTCGTACCATAGCGCCGCCAGTAGGAATGCCGTAGGGCGGCAGCCTCGCCTTCGTTCAATGCCAGGCGTGCCATGAGATAGCCATGGATGTGCCGATGCATGAGCGGGAAGCAATGGCGATTAGCATCGTAGAGCGTATTGTCCAGATCGAGGAGATAAACAGGCCATGGGCGGCGTTTGTGTCCCAGGAACGGAGGGAGAAATCGCTGGGAACGATGGCCTCGACGCCGCTTTCCCCGCCTCATGCTCAGTCCAGATCAGACAGGAGAGTGCCTACGCCATGGCGGGTAAAGATCTCCAGCAATAATGCATGGGGAACCCGTCCGTCAATGATATGGGCCGCCCTCACCCCGCCGGTTAGGGCATCCAGACAACACTGTAACTTGGGGACCATGCCACCGGTTATGATCCCATTGGCCATGAGCTGCTGGATCTCGGCGACCCGCAAGCGTTCATAGAGCTGTCCTTGGGGGTTGAGGACGCCTGGGACATTGGTCATGAGAATGAACTTGGCCGCGTGCAGGGTACGGGCCAAGGCGCCTGCGACCAGGTCGGCATTGATGTTGAAGGATTCGCCATGGGGGCCGACGCCGATGGGAGCAATGACTGGGATGTAGCCACCATCATCCAGGAGCTGGATGATTTCGGTATTGACCCGAGTGACCTCTCCGACCCAACCCAGATCCTTGCCATCCACGCGCTCCAGTTTCTGGGCGTGCAGTAAATCCCCGTCTTTGCCGGTCAAACCGATGGCTTTTCCCCCAGCGCGTTGGATCCCCAGGACGATTTGCTTGTTGACCAGTCCGCCCAGGACCATTTCCACCACCTCCATGGTGGCATTGTCAGTTACGCGCATTCCCTCCACCATCTGCGCTGCAAGCCCCAGTCGCTGAAGCAGCGAGTTGATCTGCGGGCCGCCGCCATGGACGATGACCGGATTCATGCCTACTTGCTTGAGTAGGGTCACGTCATGGGCAAACTGTTCTTGTAAATGAGGCTCGGTCATGGCGTTGCCGCCATATTTGATGACCAGGATGCTGCCTTGAAAACGCTGCATGTACGGCAGCGCCTCGATCAGGATTTCGGCCTGGAGCCGAGGGTCAGGAAGGGAAGTCATGATGGATTTTCCTGGACGGTTCGTGAGATTCCCCGCAAGACGATGTCGACCACGGCGTGGTCATAGCCTTCTGGATCATCTACAAAATGTACAATCGGATATTGCCGAAGCAAGTCCCGCGCTTGAAAGAAGTTGATGTTGGCGCTAACCAGGATGGTGGCCACGAGCGCAGGGTCCAGATCTGGACGAAACTCGCCATTTTCCTGACCATCGCGCACGATCTCGGCCAATGCGGTGAAGAGCTCGGCAAGGCCGGCATCGGCAAGGTCGCGTGCTCGAGGTTCCCCCTTCTCCAGGAGTTCCCGCAAAAAGAGCTGCACCAAACGAGGGCGATCCAGTAAGTGCTGCAAGTGGCTCACGGCAAAAAGACGCAAGGCTTCGGCGGCGGTGCTCCCTTGTTGCCGTGCTTCCTGCAGGCGACTGCGTAGGGCTGCTGCGGCACGGTGGAGGACCGCGAGATAGAGGGCATCTTTGCTGGAAAAATAATGGTAGATATTGGCCTTGCTGGTGCCAGCACTGGTGGCAATGGCATGCATGGAAACTGCATCAAAACCGTGGTCGGCAAAAAGTCGCTCTGCGGCAAGAACGATTTTGCGGCGGCCTTCTCCGGTGATTTCTTCCGCACTTTTTTTCATGGGTTATGCAATCTTGGTACCAAAATCAACCGACCTTTCGGTCAGTGTAACACTCTGGAACTGGCCAGGCTATCTCTGCCCAAAGCGTTAGCAAAATGGTATTCTTTGCCCACTTTTTTGCAACAACAGGTAGCCCTCGGATGTTTCGGGATGAAACGAGTCACGGCGATCTTTCCTTTGGCCTGCTTCTGCAGGCACTGCGTGGTGTTACCCTGTGGCGACCCAATTTGGTGTATGGGGGTTGTCTGCTGGCGGGTGTAGGAATTTCCGTTTGGCTGACCTCGGTTGCGGGTGATCTGGGTGGGGCAGTGAGTCCCTTTGCGCTGCTTTTTGCAATCCTGATCGGATACCTGGCAGCGGGGCGGCTGTTGATTTTTGATGCCCGCGGAGAGCCGGGGCCGGGCTTACGGAAAAGCCTGGGCTTTGCCTTGCGGGTTTGGCCAAGGCTCCTGTTGCTGGTCCTTATGGAAGCTTTGCTCTTGAGTGGCATTGCATTTGTGGAAGTTCTGGTATTTGGAGTGAGTCGCTTGCCAAGTCTGGGGCCCTATCTGGTGATTCCCCTCTTTCCCGTGACCGCTCTGTTCAATGCGGCCTTGTTGGTGTTGGCGATCATTGTTTTTAATCTCTCTGGGCCTGCGCTGTGGCATGGAGAAAGCGTTGGCAAAGCCCTGCAACATACCTTGCGTATCGCCAGTAGCAGGCCGGGCTCCATTTTACTGATGATGTTACTGCTTAGCATTCTCGCGAGCGCGGTGGCGTTGGTTATTATTGTGGTACTCTACCTAGGCTATGCTTTGACCTTGGCAACGGCTGCCCCTTTTTTGGGCAATTCTCTCTTTGCCAATGGGGCCACCGAAGCGCTTTTGTTGCAGTGGCTGCCGAGCATGTCCAGTGACAGTTTGTGGGCTGCCTCCCTGGAACCTTTGACACTGTGGACCCAATGGGGGGAGAGATTATTTTGGTTTGCAGCAGGAATTTTGATATTTCTTCTGCCGAGCGTCGTCTTCCTGACGGGAATGGCCCATTTGTATCTTGAGGCCCTGGAACTGGAATCACCGGAAGATGTGTGAGATGAAAGTCATCAAGAAAATCAAGCGACAAATGGAGTTGGAACGGCAACGCTGCCAAAGTTGTGGTATGCCCCTTTGTTATGATCCCAAGGGGGGGGGCAGCGAGAAAGATGGCCGTCGTAACCCTGATTATTGTAGCTTTTGTTACGAGGATGGCGCGTTCAAGGACCCTGAACTAACTTTAGGGCAAATGCAACAGCGTGCCCGAGAGTTGCTTCGCAAGCGCAATCAGCCGTGGTACATACGGGCCTACATGGCTCATCGCATCACGACCCTGAAAAGGTGGCGCAGCAACTGAGTGAAAAAGCCCCTTTCAAGGGGCTTACCTACGCCAAAAAGTATCTATAAGCTATTGCGGGGGCGACGTCCACGTCGAGGCTTGAGCTCTTGCATCAGGGCCTCGCCACGTTGGTGCAGGGCCTGCAGCTGGGCTTCATCATTTCCTACACGTTCATACACCTCAGCCACAGCAGCCAGGATTTGGCTTGGTTCCCATCCATTGGCAAGGCGGCTAATCCGGTCAACCAACATCCGCCGCTGGGCGTCCCGTTCACGTTTGAGCTTGGGGTTTTCCTGTAAACGACGTTTTTGTTCTTCCAGTTTTTGTAATTGCTCATTCATTCGGGCTTCCAACTGTTGCCGTTTGGCTTCGAGATCGGCCAAGCGTTCTTCCGCGGTACGCCGATGTCTTTTCCGAGTCGTTTTTTCCATGATTATCGCTCCTGTTATGTGCGGACTTGGCGCGAATATGTCGCCACGGAAAGATTATGTCAGCTTGATTTGCCTTTCGCAAACACAAAAGCATCGGCATAAATGTCCTGGGAATCAATCCCCGCTTTTTCCAGTTGTGCCGATAAGTCAAAGACCATATCTGGGTGACCACAGAGATAAGCAGAAAATTTCCCAATGGTTGGAAAGTCCTGGAGTATGGCGTCGGTAATGTATCCGCAACGACCTTTCCAGGAGGCATCGGGGCGCGAGACAACCTGGATCAGGTGAAAGTGAGAATGACGGTGCTGCCATTCTTGTAATAAATCCTGATAGTAAAAATCCTGGGGATAGCGGACACCCCAGTAAAAATAGATGGGCCGCGGATCGGAATTGGCAAAAAGTTGTTGGAGCATGCCTTTAATGGGAGCAAAGCCAGTGCCGGTGGCGGCCATCAGCAGAGGGCGTTGCTCGGGATCCTCCCGGACGAAAAAGGTCCCCAATGGCCCCTCAAAACGGAGAATATCTTTTTCCTTCATGGTCGAGAATACATGCTCAGTAAAACGACCACCGGGAACTCTTTTGATGTGCAATTCCAACTGGCCACCGGGACTGGGGGTGCTGGCGATGGAAAACCCGCGACGACTACCGTCTTTGAGCAGGATATCGATGTATTGTCCAGGTAGATAATGGAATTCTTCCGTACTGGGTAACTGCAGAAAGATGGCGCGGACATCGGGGGCAAGATCGACAATCCGTGCCACCCGGGATGGCAGGGTTTTGATCTGGATCCCTGCTGCAGCCCCGACCTCTTTGGCTTCTATGGTCACATCGCCCAGGGGAGTGGCCTGACAGAACAAGGCATAGCCCTGGGCGATTTCGTCATCGGAAAGCATTTTGGCATCGACTTCGCCGTAATCCACCGAGCCACTGACGATTTTTCCTTTGCAAGTGGCGCAGGTGCCCGCTCGACAACTATAAGGAAGGGCATAGCCATGCCGCAGGGCAGCTTCCAGAATGGTCTCCGTAGGGGCGATGTCCATTTCGTGGCCACTGGGCTCAATGCGCAAGCGATAGATCATGAGGACTCCTTATGGAAGGCAACTTTCCCGGGTCAATGCGTAAATGCTGAGCATATCAGAAATATTGGGGTTTTTCTGGACCATAGAGGGTAAGGGTAGACTGGTCAAAGGTGTTGACCAATTGGCAGAAGAGGGCCGCCGTTCTTTCGGTATCGTACAAGGCGCCATGGGCTTGTTTTCCATCAAAATCCAGTCCTGCCTTTTGTACCGCTTTGGCAAGGACGGTTTCGCCCAGAAAAAGCCCGGCAAGACTGACGGTATCGAAGGTGCTGAAGGGGTGAAAGGGACTGTTACCTATCCGCTGGCGCTTGGCTGCTGCCTGCAGAAAGGACAGGTCGAACGAGGCATTGTGGCCCACCAGGATCGCTCGTCGACAGCCCCAGGTCTTCAGCTGTCCGCGAATTCCCTGGAACAGTTCCCGAAGGGCCTGTTCTTCAGGAACGGCGGCACGAAGGGGATGGAGGGGATCAATCCCGTTGAAACGGAGGGCCTCGGGGTCCAGTTCAGCACCGGCAAAGGGCTGTATATGGTAATGAAAACTCGCAACGGGGGTGAGTGAGCCGCTGTTGCCAGCCACGACGATGGCTGCCAGTTCGAGAAGAGCATGACGATGGCAGTCAAAACCTGCGGTCTCTACGTCAACAACGATGGGTAGAAAACCCCGAAAACGCTGGGCGATGGGTACGATGCTCACGGTCTGGAAGTCTCTTTGGGGCCAAAGCGGACGGCCAGGGGTCCGGCCAGGACAACACTACTGGCGACACTGATACTGACGGCTGCGGTGAGCATCAGCATGACCACCAATTGCATGGAAACGGCTTCAAGGGGAGGCATTCCGGCCAGAATCATGCCGGCAGTGATTCCCGGGATGTGGATCATCCCCACACTTTTGAGGCTATCCATGGTGGGAATCAGCGAACTGCGTACGATCTCACGATACAATTGACCAACCGCCATCCGTTCGCTCGCCCCCAAAGCAAGCATGGCCAGCAGGAGGTCTTCGTGCTGATCGATCTCGCTGCGCAGCCGGTTGAGGGCCAGCGAGACGGCATTCATGGCATTGCCAATGATCATCCCACCAATGGGAACCAGGGATTGTCCTTGCAGGCTTGCAAGACCCGATAGCAGCATCCAAGCCAGGGTAGCACTGGTAGCAAGAAGAATACTGGCGGTCCCGATCCAGTAGGCATGGGGAATACCTGCTCCGCGCTGGCGATTGAAAAATCCCGCAGTGAGGATCATGAGGAACAGAAAAAAAACCAGTAAGGGCGGTGAATTTTGCCGAAAGAGCCAACCGAGAAGAAAGCCCATCAGGGCCAATTGCACCGTTGCCCGCAGTGACGACCACCAAAGTTCGCCGGAAATGCCAAGCCGTTGCCAGCTGGAAAGAGCCCAGGCACTCCCCAGCAGACCCAGAACCCCTGCCAGCGCCCAGGGAGATACATGGCTAAATAAATGGGTAGCGGCGGTGGTCATGGAGGTAGCGAGGATGATGGAGGGAGAATGAGTATAGCAAGAATTCTGTCCTGGAAGGGGAAGGCTAGACAGAAACTCAGGGAAGAGAACCGGTAAAATGGGAGCAACCCCAGTCCAAGATCCCCAAGCAGGGCCCCTTGAGCCACTGCTGCAGACTTTCTAGAGTTCCCTGGGCCGGTGCCTGGGGCTGACATTGATTCCCCACCCAGCCGGCATAAGCGAGGCTCCGGGCAAGGATGGCTTCCTCTGTTAAGCGGGCATGATTGATGGCTCCCAAGCGCAGTCCAACCACCAGGAGGACTTGCCCTCCCAGATCCTTGACCCAGTCCAGGGTATCCCAATGGGGACCCAAGGGTACCAGGGCGCCACCCGCCCCCTCGACCAGGACGATATCGCGGTCCTTAGACTGCTCCCGAACGAAGGCCGTCAGTCGCTCCCGATCCATTG
Organism: Candidatus Igneacidithiobacillus taupoensis; assembly: GCA_021375695.1. GTDB lineage: Bacteria > Pseudomonadota > Gammaproteobacteria > Acidithiobacillales > Acidithiobacillaceae > Igneacidithiobacillus > Igneacidithiobacillus taupoensis. The sequence goes on from JAEPKX010000002.1 coordinate 49,659, forward strand.
CCATGCCCGCAGCCTGGGCGGCCCAGTGCGGGGCGATGGGCGGGGCAAAAGCATAGAGGTTACATTGCGCTGGACGCAGCGGCGGGGAGCTTGCCGAACACAGGGCCTCCACATCGGCAAAAGTTCCGTCTTCCTGGCAGCCGGAGACATAGGGTTTGAGGGCTGCCACCCGCAGACCTTGGGCCGCATAGGCCCGGGCCAGGGCCGCCGTGACCCAGGTCTTGCCGATCCCGGTATCGGTGCCGGTGACGAACAGGATACGCAACTCAAGAGGCTCCCTGGCGAGGGTAAAAATGGAGCGTATGCCCGTGGCCGGGCAGGGGCGTTTCTGCACGCCAGCCATGGGCATGGATGATTTCGTAGTGGGCGGGAAGCATGCCGTTGGGACAACGAAAAATTTCGTAGGCGCTGCGTAGCCGCGCCAGGGCGCGAGGGGTAAAAAGTCCCGGTCGGGTCTGGGCGTTGGCGGCGCCAATGCCGCGCAGATCCCGCAGGAGATCATCGACGCGCTCATATTGCAGCTCATAATGTTCCACATCCAGAACTGGGTCGGCAAACCCTGCCTGTACCAGGGCATCGCCCACGGGGTGGAGATCCAGGAAGGGATGGATATGTCTTTGCTGGTCGATCTGGGAAAAGGCAGTGCGAAGCTCCCGGAGGGTCTCGGGGCCTACGGTACTGAAGATCAAGAGCCCACCTGGACGAAGGACGCGCGCCAGCTCGGCAAGGGTGGCAGGAAGGTCATTGACCCACTGCAGGACAAGGTTGCTAAAGATCATATCGATGCTGGCCGTAGCCAGGGGCAGGGTTTCGGCGTCGGCCTGCAGGAAATAATGCCTGTGACGCCAGGACTTGTGACGTTTGGCCTGGAGCAGCATGGGGAGGGCAAGATCCACGTCCAGGAGGCGGGCCTTGGGATAGCGTTGGCTCAAACGGCGGCTTTGCAGACCTGTACCACTGCCAAGATCAAGGATCCATTGGGGATCGATACGAAGCAGCGCCAGGCGATCACAGATTTCCTGACCCACCCGATCTTGCAGGATGGCGACTCCCTCATAGGTCCCAGCCGCCTTCCCAAAGCGTTTTTGGATGAGTGCCTTGGACAATCTAGTCATGGTAGAAAGTGCTGCGCAGGGCCTGGCTACAGGCCTCTGGATGGCTCAGAAAAGGCGCGTGGCCCGCTTTGAGAAGTTGCAAGCGACTCCCCGCCAGGGAGGACTGGAGTTGCCTGGCTGCCGCCGGTGGTACGATACGATCCGCCTCGCCTTGCAGAATCAATACGGGGAAGGGCAAGGGTCGAAGCTGTGGGCGCAGGTCCTTGTCCCGCAGGAGCTGCAGTCCATCCAACAGACAGCGAGGGTCTGGAAGCGGCCAGCGTTGGGCCGCAGCCAGCTGGGCGCGAGCTGCTGGGTCACCTTGGGTCTGCAGGGCAAGAAAGCGGCGGCGTACGGCACGTCCATCTGCCAGGAGCTCGTGGGCAAAGGCATCCAGGGCGCTGCTGGTCAGGGCCCACGGCCAGTCTTCTCGTTGTACAAAACAAGGGGAACTATCGATCAGTACCAGCCCCCCCAGAAGCTCCGGGAAGCGCAGGGCCAGTGCCAGGGCAAAGAGTCCCCCCAAGGACCAACCGAGGACAACGGGCCGCGACAGGGCCTCAACCGCCCCTTGCAGGGTCAGCAGACTTTCTTCCCAATCCAGGCCCTGGGGTGGGCAGGGCTTGCCACCATGTCCGGGAAGATCCCAGCTTTGGCAACGAAAATCCCCCGCCAATGCATTGATCCAGGGAGAAAAGATCCGACTTTCCATGGCCCAGCCATGAAGGAGAAAGAGGGTTGGCCTGGCCGTACTCATAAGGCAAGCAGCGCCTTGCCAAGCAGTTGGAGGTCTGGAAAGCGATGGGCTGCGCTTAGACTGATTCGCAGTCGTGCGCTTCCTTCGGGAACCGTGGGGGGACGTATGGCTGGACAATAAATACCATGCTCCCGCAGGATCCTTGCGGCGGCCAGGGCGCGCTCATTGCTGCCCAGCAGCAAACCCTGGATGGGCGTGCTGCTGGGCAACCAGTGCCCCCTGACCTTCAGGGCCTGAAGCTGTTGCCGAAGGAGGTCCAAATGTCGCCGCCTGGGGGCAGCGTCCCGAAGGATCGCCAAGGCGGCAAGACTGCAAGCGGCTTGGCTTGCGGGCAAGGCCGTATGGAAAACAAAACTGCGGGCGCGCTGGGTCAGCCATTGAATGAGTGAACGGGAACCGGCCACGAAGGCCCCATAGGAGCCAAAGGCCTTGCCCAGGGTACCCATGCGCACCGGGACAGCATCGGTGCTCAGCCCCCAGTGCTCGACGCTGCCACGCCCCGTCGCACCCAATACCCCCAGGGCATGGGCTTCGTCCAGGAGCAAGCCGGCACCCTGCTGTCGGGCCAGGGTGCACAGTTCGGGGAGCGGGGCCAGGTCGCCATCCATGCTAAAGACCCCTTCGGTGACGATCCAGGCCCGCCCCTTGCGTGGGGCCGCAAGCAATTTGGCCAGATGCTCCATGTCGTTGTGGCGATAGCGCTGGATGCGGGCACCGCTTAAGCGTGCGCCATCGATGAGGGAAGCATGGGCCAATCGATCCAGCAAGATCAGATCCTTGGGACCCACCAGGGTCTGCAGAATACCCAGATTGGCCAAATAACCAGAGCCAAAGAGCAACACGGCCTCCACTCCCAACCAACGGGCGAGCTCTTCTGCCAGAATATGATGCAGATTTCTCTCCCCACCCAGAAGTGGTGCGGCCGCACTACTTGCTTCTCCCCGTTGCAGCACCCGTTGGGCAGCCAATGTCAGGGCCGGATGGTGGGAGAGTCCCAAATAGTCATTGCTGGCAAAGGAAAGCAGGGTCTTGCCCTCGGCGTCCCGAAACAAAGGACGCTGGCCAGGCAAGGGGATCAAGACTTCCAGCCGCCGCTCGCGTCCCTGGGCAGTCCAATGCGCCAGGGATTCCTGCCATAGTTCTTCCAGATTGTTGTCGTTTTCCATGGGCTCCTTATAGAAAGCCCCCCTTGCCCTTGTCAATGATCCCCTGGCCCTGGACAATGTGGGCTATGTTATTTCCTTGGGTGCGACAGTTATCGGTAGTGGGGAACCGACCCTGGTCGCTGCAGGCTCGTCGAAGGGCTTTGCTTGGCTGGTTTTTGCCCGAACGCTGCCGATTTTGTGATGCCCCTGGAGTTGCCCTTTGTGGTGACTGTCTGCGCAATCTACCACGTCTACCCCGGGAACGCTGCAGTTGGTGCGCAAGGCCGGTAGCCGACAATGGCGACTGTCCAGTCTGCAGTGTGGAGATGCCAAGCTATGATTATTCCTTTTGTCCTTTTGTCTACGAGTATCCCCTGACCCAAGCCATCAGCTCGTGGAAATTCCATGAGGGTCTGGATTGGACGGCAGCCCTGGCACAGGCCTGGTTGCTGGAATGGGGTGAGACCCCACCTTCCCGACCCCAGGCCTTGCTTCCCGTTCCCCTGCATCCGGCTCGATTGCGGGAGCGGGGCTACAACCAGGCGGCGTTGCTGGCCAGGCATTGGGGTCGCGCTTATGGAATTCCAGTCCGGGACTACTTGCGGCGTCGTCGCAATACTCCCCACCAGGTGGGGGCGAGCCGTGACCAGCGCCGGGAGAATCTCTATTCTGCCTTTGCCCTGGCAAGAAAGCTGCCTGCCCATGTGGCGGTAGTGGACGATGTCTTGACCACCGGCAGTACCGCGGAGGAAATCGCTCGGGTGCTGAAGGTGCATGGGGTGGAGCGAGTGGACCTCTGGTTCCTGGCGCGGGCGCTTTGATGCCAGACCCCTGGCTCCATGTGGTGCTCTATCAACCGGAAATTCCCCCCAATACCGGTAATATCATTCGCCTTTGTGCCAACACCGGGGTAGGTCTGCACCTGGTGGAGCCTTTGGGTTTTGCCTGGGACGATCGCCGACTGCGGCGTGCGGGTTTGGATTATCACGAATACGTTCGGGTGCTTCGGCATTCTTCCTGGCGTGCCTGCCGCGAAACTTTGGCGGACAGGCGGTTTTTTGCTTTCAGTACCAAGGGTCAGCCTGGGGTCTACGCCAAAACGCAATTTGGTAGGGACGATGTCTTCGTCTTCGGACCCGAAACTCGTGGTTTACCCTCCGAGATCCTGGCCGAATTTCCCCAAGGGCACCTGCTTCGGCTGCCCATGCTCCCTGGGCAGCGGAGTCTGAACCTTGCCAATAGCTGCGCAGTGGCTGTCTACGAGGCCTGGCGACAACTGGATTTTCCAGGGGGTGTCTAGGGGAGTGTCATCAAAGTGACATAAAAGATTCATTAAAGTGTCACAATCCAGTGCTAAAATAATTTTGCAGAACCAATAGCCGCAACAGGAGTTTCTCATGAACACCGCAAGCAGTCATATTGAAGACAGTGACATTGCGGCGGCCCTCAATGCCGCGCGCTTCAGTCCTTTCCATCTCAAGGCCATGTGGGCCTCTTCCATGGGTTTTTTTACCTCTGCCTATGATCTGTTCATTATCGGTACGGCGCTAGTCCTTATCAAGGATCAATGGCATTTGAGTGCCGATGAAGTAGGCCTGGTCGGTTCCATCTCACTCATCGCCACCTTTGTTGGTGCCTATCTTTTTGGCTTTATGGCAGACAAGTTCGGCCGCAAGAAGATTTATGGACTGGAAGCCCTCCTCATGACCATTGGTGCCTTGCTCTCTGCCGTGGCTCCCAACGTCAGCATTTTGATTGTAGCCCGTGTCATCCTGGGCTTAGGGATTGGTGGCGACTACCCCATGTCTGCCGTCCTCATGTCCGAGTATGCCAATTCTAAGTCTCGTGGCCGAATGGTGTCCCTGGTCTTTTCGGCCCAAGCCATTGGTCTGGTCATGGGCCCGGTGGTGGCGTTGACGCTCTTGGCTGCTGGTATGAATCACGATCTGGCTTGGCGCTTGATGTTGGGACTGGGGGCGTTACCGGCCATGGCAGTGATCTATATTCGCCGCACCTTGCCAGAGTCCCCCCGCTGGTTGGCCCGGGTCAAGGGCGATAGTCAGGGTGCTGCTCGGGAGCTGGCGTCCTTTAGTCTGGGCACCGCGGTAGCTACCAAACCCGAATCCAAGATCGTCAAACAGCCCCTTTCCAAATATTGGTTGACTTTGCTAGGAACCGCGGGAAGCTGGTTTGTATTTGACTACGCTTACTATGGAAATACCATTTCCACCCCCATGGTGATGCAGCACCTGGCACCCCACTCGGATGTCATTCAAAGTACGGCGCTAAGCCTCATTGTCTTTGCCGTTGCCGCGGTTCCGGGCTACTTTTTGGCGGCGTTCACCATTGATCGGGTGGGACACAAGACCTTACAGATGCTGGGTTTTGCCATGATGGGTCTGATGTTCCTGCTGATTGGGGCTTTCCCCATGATCACCGCTAGTATCGGTGTCTTTCTGGTCATTTATGGATTGTCCTATTTCTTTGCAGAATATGGGCCCAACACGACTACTTTCGTTATTGCTGGCGAGGTGTATCCCGTGAATCTGCGGACCACCGGCCATGGAATTTCGGCTGGGACCGCCAAGGTTGGGGCCTTTCTCGGCGCTTTTATATTTCCGGTCTTGCTCCATGATTTTGGTCTGCATGGTACCTTGATGATCACCTTTTTCTTTGCCCTGGCAGGGTTGTTGCTGACCCTTTTCTTTGTTCCTGAGGCCAGTGGCAAGACTTTGGAAGAAGTCAGCGGTGAAGACAAGGTAACGGCCATGCCGCACGGCCAGGCTCCAGCACATAGCTGAGTTTTCGTTTTTTTGCTGTGCAAAGACCCGCCAATGGTGGGTCTTTTTGTTCTCCCGACCGATCGGTTAGTCTGGTAATCTAAAGCCCACAGGAGGTGCCATGGGTACTTTGCGAATCCCCGTATTGCGCCTGGACGGAGTGGACGAGGAGCAAAAGCGCTCGGAAATCCGCCGGGTTTTTCAACAGACTTTCTCCCTCTACGAAGAACTCTTCGAGCATTTGGCAACGGCTGAGGCCTGGTATCAAAAGGCCATTCCCCTACGTCATCCCCTTATCTTTTATTTTGGGCACACCGCTACCTTTTATACCAATAAATTTCTGGTTGCCGGTTTGATCCATGATCGCATCGACCCGCACCTGGAGTCTATTTTTGCCGTGGGTGTCGATGAGATGTCCTGGGACGATCTGGACGAGAGCCATTATGACTGGCCCAGTGTGGAGAGTGTCCAAGCCTATCGCGCCCAGGTACGGGAGATGGTGGATGAGGTCATTCAAAATTTGCCCCTGACCCTCCCCATTGGCTGGGATTCCCCTTGGTGGGCCGTACTCATGGGGATCGAGCACGAAAATATCCACCTGGAAACGAGTTCGGTTCTCATCCGCCAACTCCCCATGGCCTGGGTACGCCCTGTGCCGAGCTTTGCCCCAGAGCCTGTTGACTCCCATGGGACCCCGGTGAATGTCCTGGTTCCCATTCCAGGGGGGCATGTTCGCCTGGGCAAGGAGGAAAACGACCCCCGTTATGGTTGGGACAATGAATACGGCTACCATGAAGCCCAGCTCAAGGACTTTGCTGCAGCCCGCTATCTAGTCAGTAACGGGGAGTTTTTGCCCTTTGTAGAGGCCGGTGGGTACAGGGAGTCTCGCTGGTGGACCGAGGAGGGAGATGCCTGGCGCCGGTATGCCAAAGTGCAGTATCCCACCTTCTGGCGGGAGCAGAACGGGGGCTGGTTCTTGCGCCTTCTGGCCGAAGAACGGTCCATGCCCTGGTCCTGGCCGGTAGAGGTCAATGTGCATGAGGCCCAGGCCTTTTGTGCCTGGAAATCGGCACAACTGGGGCAGAATCTGCGCCTGCCCAGCGAGGACGAATGGCGTTATCTGCTCCATCGGAGTGGGCTCCCAGCCAGTGATGCCTGGCAGGACCCGGTTCCGGCCCAGATTGGGCTGGCCTATGGTGTCTCCCCCTGCCCGGTGGATCGGTTCCCGCAGGGAGATTGTTACGACCTCATGGGCAACGTCTGGGAGTGGACCGCCACACCCATCTATCCCTTTGCCGGTTTTCGCGTCCACCCCATTTATGATGACTTTACGGTCCCCACCTTTGACCAGCAGCACAATCTCCTCAAGGGTGGCTCCTTCATCAGTCTTGGCAATGAAACCCAGGCTGAGGCCCGTTATGCCTTTCGACGCCATTTTTTCCAGCATGCAGGATTTCGCTATGTGAAATCCGAAAATCCCCTCCCCGAGGTGCCGGTCTACGAGTCGGATACCCAGGTTTCCCAATATTGCCATTTTCATTTTGGCACCGAGCGCTACTTTGGGGTTGATAATTATCCCAAGGCCATGGCTGACCTTTGCCTTGCCCTCTCTCAGGACCGGTCCAGAAAACGGGCATTGGACATTGGTTGTGCCGTGGGCCGCAGCAGTTTTGAGCTAGCGCGGGGCTTTAGCGAGGTCATCGGTATCGACTTCTCCACTCGCTTCATTCAGATCGCGGTGTTACTGCAACAGCGCGGGCGTCTGCCCTATGCCATTTATGATGAAGGGGAGCTGCAAAGCTATCATTGGGCTGACCTGGACCGCCTGGGGCTGAAGGATGTTGCCCAACGGGTGCAGTTTTTTCAGGGTGACGCCGCCAATCTCAAGCCCATATACCGGGATTTTGACCTGGTGCTCGCCGCCAATCTCATAGATCGGCTGCGGGAGCCGGCGCGTTTTTTACAGGAAATGGCCCAGCGCATTCTGCCTGGAGGCCTCCTGGTGCTAAGCTCCCCCTATACTTGGCTCGAAGAGTTCACTCCCAAGGAAAACTGGTTGGGAGGAGTCCGTCGTGATGGCGAAAACCGCACGACGCTTGCGGGTATTCGTGCCGTCCTCGAGCCCAGGTTTCGACTGCTGGAAGGATTCCCCCTGGATCTCCCCTTTGTGATTCGGGAGACCCGGAGAAAATTCCAGCATAGTCTGGCCGAGGTCAGTGTTTGGGAACGTTGCTGAGGGGTTCCTCGAGATAAGGGGCCAGCAGCCCCAGGGCCCGATCCACCGCTCCCCCTTGGGACGTATACCAGGAGTAGGCCCGATGTCCCCATTGCTGGGCACTGTTAGGGGCCGCGAGCCAGTTCTTGGTCTGCTCGACGCCATTGGCCAGGTCGGATACTTGCAGGATGGCCTCGGCTGCTTGCATGGATTGCAAGATTCCGGCAAAGTTTTCCATATGGGGACCCACCAGGATCGGTTTCCCCCAGGCGGCTGCCTCGATGGGATTGTGCCCTCCCTTGGCCAGAAAGCTTCCCCCAATCCACACCAGTTCTGAAGCCCCATAAAATTCGATGAGCTCGCCCAAACGATCCACCAAAAAGACCGCATCGTGGACACCGGGGATCTCCCCCCGGCTGCGTTGGGCAAAAGGGATTCCGGCCTGGCGGAGAGCGCGGGCAAGGTCGGCCCCCCGCTCGGGATGGCGGGGAAGAAGGACCAGGAGCAGGCTGGGGAACTGTGCCCGCAATGCCGGCAAAGCGGCCCAGGCCATGGCCTCCTCACCGGGATGGGTAGAGGCAAAGACCCAGAGCCGACGTCCGGCCAAAACTTCCTGCCATTGGCGGGCACGTTCCCGTGCAGTAGCATCGATACGAAAATCGAGTTTGAGTTGACCCAGGATCTCTACCCGCTTGGCACCCAGGGCCTGGAAACGTTGTCCATCGTCAACGCTTTGGGCGGCCACCAGGGCAAGATCTTGCAGGATCGGGGTAAAGAGGCTGCGCCAGCGCTGGTACCCCGTAAACGATGGTTGGGAGAGGCGAGCATTGAGGAGGATCACGGGAATCTTCGTCCGCTTGGCCTGGGTCAGGAGATTGGGCCAGAGCTCGGTCTCCAGCAGAATCCCTACGCGTGGGCGGGTTCGGCGAAGAAATCGGCCAACGGCCCCTGGAAGGTCATAGGGCAGATATGCCTGGCTCACGCTGATGCCCAGGTTCTGCTGGATCCGTGCGCGACCGGTGGGCGTGGTGCTGGTAACCAAGATGGGCAGCTGGGGATAGTGCTCTTGCAGACGTTTGAGCAAAGGAAGAGCAGCCATTCCCTCGCCTACGCTCACTGCATGGACCCAGAGGGGATGGTCATGGCGTCTTGGCAAGAAGCCAAAGCGTTCCCACCAGTGGGCCCGGTAGGCAGGTCGGTGGAGCAGACGCCAGCCGGTGAACAAGAGGACCAAGGGCCCCAGCAGCCAGGTCAGGAAGCCATAAAGCCACTTCATCATTCGCGGCGCAGAATCCGGTCGGTGAGCCAGTCCATTCGGTACCAGGGACGAAAACTCTGGAGAAGGCGCTCGCGGTCATAGCGGAACTCGACCCATTGGCGCAACGTCAGACCCGGTTCCTGGGCCATTTCTGCAAGAGCGCACTCAAAAAACCAATCAAGCACCCCGGTATTGGCGTGGCGGATATGGCCGTAGGGCCACAGTCGCAATTGCTTGCGCGCTTCTGCCAAAGGAACGGCATACCGTTCGTGCTGCAGGAGGACACTGATGAAACCGGCCCGGTCGGCGCCCGATTTACAATGGACCAGGAGACGCGGAGGGGAGGAGGGAATCCGATCCAAAAAATGAAGGAGGGTTTCTTTTTGCGGTAAGTCTCGGGAACCAAAACCGGGAATCGGCAGATGATGGATCCCCAATTCCTCACAAGTCTCCTGTTCCAGGCGGAAATGGGGTTCATCCTTGCCTGGATCGCGGATGTTGAAGACGGCGTCAAAGTGGTGGATGCTTTGCCAACGACGCAATTGCCATGGGGCTGGCTGGGCGGAACGAAATAGTCCAGGTGCAACCTCATGAAAATTGGCATAAAAAACTTCCCGAAAGATCCCATGATCAGTCCAGAACTGGTGCCGCCGATAGCGTCGGATTTCTGTAGGACTTAGCTTAGGGTAGCTCATGGGCATCGATCTTCAACAAGGGCCATAACTGCTGCCAAACGGTCTCGGGCAGAAGGCTTTCCTGGCAAGGAATCTCTTGGTCGCTGCGGCTGATTCGTCGACATTGGCTTTGTCCGCACGGCGCACAACTTTCCCGGGAAGAAAGGGGAACGATCATTGGTCCGGTATTCCATGGATGGAGGTCCAATTCTGGTGCGGTGGGTCCATAGAGGACAACTCCCGGCAGCCCCAGGGCCACGGCCAGATAGGAAAGCCCCGTATCCATTCCCACAAAGGCCCTTGCCCGAACCATGATGCGCGCCAATTCCGCAAGATCCATAGCCGGAAGGCCCTGCACATTGGGGGCAGCACTGACAATGGATTCTACGCGATGCCGCTCGCGTGCGTCGATGGCCGGCAAGAGGAGGGCAAGCCCACCATCGGCAAGGTTGTGCGCCAGGCTAATCCAATGCTGGATGGGCCATTCCTTGTTCTGCCAGGCCGTTGAGGTGGCATGGAAAGCGATGACAAAGGGGCGGGTAAGGAAAGCGGGCAGGGACACCGGTTCTTCCTGCCACTTCTTGGCAAGAGCAGCGAGGCCAAAATCCGCCGGACCCGATGGGCGGGGATAGGATAGGGCCTTGGCAAAGAGTTCCCGATTGCGCTGGATCGCCGTAGGCCCCCAGGGTACCCGATAGCGCTGCTGGTAGAGGAGCGTGGAAAGGGGTTCGCGGGCACTGCGGGGCGCAAGACCCAGGACCGGGGCCCCGGCCAGGCGTGCCAGGATGGCACTTTTGTAGAGTCCCTGGCTGTCCAGCACCAGGTCATAGTTGCGGGAATGTAACTGGTTCCGCAGGGCAAGGATTTTTTGCAGCAAGACCTTCTTCCCCTGGCGGCGATCACGGAGCGAAAAGGGGAGAACCTGGCGGACCATGGGATGCCATTGGGCAACGGGGGCAAAGGCAGGCTCGATCAGCCAGTCAAGTTCCAGGTCCGGATGGGCCCTTGCCAGATCGGTGAGCGCCGGCAAGGTATGCAGCACATCGCCCAGGGAACTCAAGCGCAGCAGGAGGACCTTCATGAAGAATCTCTTTGCCGCGCAGTCAGCATTTCCCGGGCCAGGGCGTACTTGAAATAGGCCCCCAGGGCGGTAGTCCAGGCAATGGCTCCCCCTTCGACGCCATCCAAAAAACCCAGTCGCAACAGATAGCAGCGAAAAAAGGCCCAGAGGGCATGGCTCATGGGCGTCCAGGAGGAGATCGGCCGACCCCGTGCGGCAACCTTCTGCGCATTGAGCTGGGTGTACTGTTGGGCCTTTTCCCAGAGCTGTTGGAGCGAGCTGTAGGAGTAGTGCTCCAGGGCCAGGCCAGGTATCCGGCCAACGTTACCAGCAGTCTGCCATGCTTCGTGAACGGTATCATGGGGATTGTAGTGGCCGAGCCTGCGATCAAACAATCGCAATACTTCATCGTGTCGCCAATCGCCAAAATGAATGGGTTTGGAACCTACATAGCTGCGCCGGGATAGGGTATAAGCAGCAAATCTGGGTCCTTCGCTGAGGATTTTCTCAATGACAGATCGCGCCCTCGGGGTTAGGCATTCATCGCTGTCAATCATCAAAATCCAGTCATGACGGGCCTGGGAAAGGGCCCAAAGGCGTTGTTTGGCAAAGCCCTCCCAGGGATGAACGAGGATCTGCACACCATAACTTGCGGCAATGGCCAGGGTATCGTCCGTGGATCCGGAATCGATGAGCAATGTTTCCTGACCAAGACCCTGGACCCGTTCCAGCGAATGGCCCAGGGTCCTGGCGGAATTATGGGTGAGATAGATCAGGGATAGGGGGGTCAGAGGAAATCCTTTCGTTGCCGATAGAGAGGCAAGCCCGCCATCAACGCTACCGTAATGGCATCGGCATACCCCCAGTTGAGAGAATCAAAGATTCCACCGAGCAAATAAATGGCAAAATAACCTAGTGCAAACCAGCCCCAGGGGGTGCTCCTGGCAGTCCATGCCTCCTTGCTGATGAACCAGCACACCGACAAGAAAAGGGCCAGGCCAATGATTCCCTGGCTTGCAGCAACACTCAAATAACTGTTGGCGGCGGTATTCATAATGAAATCCCCCCCACTGGGGATCCGATGTTGATGCATGAGCTCCAGGGCAGCAGGATAAAAATTTCCTGTACCCACGCCAAAGATGGGATGCTGAAAGAACAACAGTACCCCGGCCCACATGGCCAACAAGCGTAGCCCCCAACTGCTGGTGATTTCGGTCTTGCCAAGATTGAAATGCAACAATTCAGAGATTCCCTGGGAAAAATGATTGCGGACATCGGGTACCAGCAGCACCACCAGGAGGAGTACTGTGGCGATACTGGGCAATGCCCATCGCCAGCGTCCCGGATAGAGAATAGCCAGGGCAATGGGAAAAAGGAGCAAAAAAATCACCTGACCGGAGCGGGCGGGAGCCAGAAAGAGTTGTGCTACGAAGAGGATGAACAGTATCAGATTGATTCCTCTGGGAAAGCACCAGCGATGTTTCCAGTCGTAAGCGAGCCAGAACAGGGCATGGGCCAGAATCAAAGACAAGAAGATATGATCACAAAGCCCAGTCATGAAACCATCCCCATTGGGCCAAGGGAGCAGTTGGGCGCTCATCAGGATCGCCACCAGCTCATTGAGCAATATGCCCAGCAGAAAGGAACGGATCACTACTTTCACCCCGTTTGGGGTCCATTGCATGGTAGCCCCAAGAAAGGCCAGGAGCCCATAGGCCGTGGCCACGGCGACCTTCTGACCAAAGAAAAAGTTGCTAGTCCATAAAAGACCGATCAGCGTCCACAGGATGAACAGAGCCCAAGGCCAGGCCCACGGTCGCTGGCCAATGGCTCGCCAATGGCGCCATTCCCGACTGAACCCGTAGGCCACGAGCAAAAGCCCCAACGCAATACCGGAGCCAGCCGTGGTGATGGGAAAGAGCAACAGGGGAAGTCCATAAAAATATGGCAGGGTTTGGGCCGGAACACGCGGAATCATGGAAGCCTTCCTTGGGAGAGAGATTGCAAGATCTGCTCGCCGAGCATGGTGGGGGTGGGGTTGATGAGAGTTTGGACGTTGTCCTGGTGATGATAGGCGCTGGGATTGGCAAAATTAAAAATCACCAGGTTCCGTACTCCCAAGGCAACGGCCATATGATACGGTCCCGAATCACTGGAGACAAAGAGGGAGCAGGCCGCAATGAGCCCTGTCAGTTGGGACAAAGAGGTCTGCCCGGCAAAATCCACCACCTCCCGATCCGCGCCCCAACGCCGTCGATAGAGTACCAAAAACTGCTGGTTGATCTCGCGCTCGTTGGGGGCGCCGGTGAGGAGCAGGGGAATTTCGGAGGGTAGGTAGTCTGGCGCCAAAGCCTCTACTAACAGCTCCAGGGACGGCCTTTTGTTTTCGGCGCCGGAGGTGGCGCAGCCGATATTGAGACCCAGTAGGCGTCGACCGGCAAAACGGGAAAGATGTTCTTGTTGCCAGCGCTTTCCCTTTGCCGTCACCGATAGAACGATGGCTTGCCCCTGCCGCGCAAGCCCCAAGGCACGGAGCGCCGCAAAATCCCGTTCGGTATAGTCCAGGGGGAGCGCTAGGCCGGCCTCGCGGGCATAGCGTTCCAGCGAGGGGCCGGCATGATCGTAGAGAAGTCCCCGACCAGGAACCTGGGCCACCCCGATACTCGCCGCCGCGGGACACTGGCGGCGAAGGTAGCGGGTGACCAATAGGGTCTCCAGGCCATGGGGCTCGTGATCAATGAGGAGATCGGGGGTATATTCCTTCGCGATCTGCCGGAGTTGGGGGAGAAGTTGTCGCCAGGTCTGCGGACCCACCCCACGCATGCCCGCCCATCGTCCCTCGCGCATGGGCAGGAAATGGGCGGCTTCCAGAAGGGGATGCTCGGCAATGAGTTCCTCGCTGGGATACCCTGCCCAGCGATTCAAAAAAAGGAGCCGCAACCGGGCCTCGGGCCAACGTTTTTTGAGGACGGCCCAGGCTGCGGAGCTGCGCAAAAGATCGCCAATTCCAGCACTATGGGATTTGATCAGAAGGATGCGCTGGGGAGTGCTGGGCATTGGACGACGGGGCATGGACAAACTCATGGCCAAAATTGTGTCAGGAAATCCTGGGCCACCCGCGGGGCGGCAAAACGTTGTACAAACTGTGGTCCGGCGGCACCCCAGCGGGCCCGCAAGTCGGGATCTCCCGCCACCGAAACGATCCCCTCACGCCATGCCGCCACTTCCCCGGCGGGCAGGAGCCTGCCCGTCTGCTCGGGGGCAAAGGCTTCGGGAATCCCACCCATCGCGGCACCCAAGACTGGCAATGCCGCTGCCTGGGCCTCTACCAGTACCCGGCCGAAGGTGTCGGGCTCGATGGAAGGCAAAGCCAGCAGGTCCATGGCCCCGTACCAGGGGTAGACCTGGTCGCTCCAGCCCACCAGGTGATGCCATGGTCGCGCTGCCAAACGCTCGCGCAGTTGGGTCTCATGGGCCCCCCCGCCAATCCAAAGTCCATGGATGCGCGGGTCTTGGGCATGGGCCTGGTCTAGGGCATCGGCCAGCAGAAAGACCCCCTTGCCCCGATGCCAGGCCCCAACGAAACCCACCAGTACGGTGTCCTCGGCCAGACCCAATCGGGTTCGCAGGACATTGCGCGCAGCAGGCGCCGGCACCAGCTCTTCGACAAAGAGGGGATTGGGCACATATTCCACCCGGGGTGCGGGGATTCCGCGTGCCACCAGCCGCCCTTGCAGATACTGGGAAATGGCTACCAATCGCAACGGCCAACGGGAGAGGAGCCAGCGGGTGCTCGGTCGCAGGCCCAGGTCCATGTGGCGAAAGAGGACCAAGGGTACCCCGTAGGTACGACTTGCCAATGCCAATGGCCAATATTCCTTGCTGAAACTGCCCACCAATAATTGGGGCTGGAGTTTCCTCATTGCCCGATGCAATGCCAGGAAACCGTTGGGATCGGCACTATTGCGAAAAGTCCCATGCCAGAGTCGTACTTCAGTCCGGGCCAGGGCCTTGGCAATCTTGCCATGGGGGTGGACCAGGGCATGGGTTTCGATCCCGGCAGTGGCCAAGGCACGCAGGAAGGTGATCATGTGGGTCTCGGTCCCACCCCCACCGGGATTGGTTCCCACCCAGAGCAGGCGGTCAGCCAAGATCCTGTACCTGGATGCCAGGGCGGCAATCCCTAGCGACGGTGTCGGTCTTCATAGCCAGTCCAGAGCTGCAAGGGAAAAACATGGGGAAGATGATGCCCTCCCACACTGATCCGTGGTAAGGTCCAGAGATCTTGCCCGACCCGGGCCCGCCCCCGTTGGGTCGTGACTGCCGCCAGGAAACCGCTTTGTTGGACCAGATCCCGTTCCCGTCTGTCCATGGCCCCATAGGGATAGGCGAAGGTGCAGACCTCTTGCCCCAGGAGGTTCTCCAGATCTTCTTTGCTGCCACGAATTTCGGCCTTGGCGGCGGGATAGGGGAGTTGGGGCAATCGGGGATGAGCACGGGTGTGGGCGCCCACCTCCATCCCTGCCGCCACCCAGGCTTGCAGCGCGTTGCGATCCATCACGGCTTTGCGTGTCCCGAGTTGTTCGGCATCCCAGTGATTATGGCCCCCCAATGCCCCCGAGACCACAAAGCAGGTGGCCGTAAAGCCGTGCCGTTCCAAAATTGGCAAGGCTTCCTCCACATTGTCCTGGTAACCATCGTCAAAGGTCAGCACGACGACCTTATCCTCCTGTTTCCCTTGCAGATAGGGCAGGGCATCCCGCAAGGACAGGGCCCGATACCCTCCCAGGGACAAGAGCCGCATTTGGGCGGCAAAACGACGTGGTGGCAGATACAAACTGCGTAGCCGCACCCCGCCGGGGGGGCGGGCGATATTGTGGTACATGAGGATGGGTATGGCCGGCATGGGGGCTATTCTGGAAGCCTTTTGCGCACCACGTAGGTGGTTTTCCCCTGGCTTTCGAAATAGATGCGCGACAGCATCTCGGCCACGATTCCCGTATTGAGGAACTGCAAGCCCCCCAAAAAGAAGAGGACCCCGGCGATGAGCATGGGACGGCCCGAGATGGCGGCCCCCTCAACAAATTTATCCAGGAGGAGATAGACCAGCATTCCTGTACCTAGCAGGAGGGAAAAGAGACCAACCACGCCAAAGAAATGCATGGGCCGTTGGCTGTATCCCAAAAAAAACTTGACGAACAGGAGATCCACCAAGACCCGAAAGGTCCGGGTGATCCCATATTTGCTTTTGCCTGCACGTCGAGGATGGTGCCGCACGGGGACTTCGACGATGCGATCCGTGTAGGTCAGGGTGGAGAGCCAGGCCGGGATGAAGCGATGCATTTCACCGTACAGACGAACCCCGTGCAGGACCGAGGCGCGGTATGCCTTGAGGGTACAGCCATAATCGTGCAGCTTGACCCCAGTCAGGCGACGAATGAGGCGATTGGCGATGCGCGAGGGGATCTTGCGGAGGAAGAGTCCATCCTGCCGGTTTTTGCGCCAACCCGCCACCACGTCCAGATTCTCCCGTAACAGTCTTTCGGCCAGCGGAAGGATGTCTTGGGGATCGTTTTGTAGGTCAGCATCCAGGGTGACGATGACCTCCCCCTGGGCGGCATCGATCCCTGCCTGCATGGCCGCCGTCTGACCAAAATTGCGCTGCAGGTGGATCACCGTCAGGACCTCGGACCAGTCCGCCTGGGCCCGGTCGAGGGCAGCCGCACTACCGTCCCGGCTACCGTCATCGACAATGATGATTTCCACATCTGCACCCTCCAGGGCCTGGCGTAAAGCCGCGAGGAGGGCATCGATACTTTCGACCTCGTTGTAGAGGGGGATGACTACAGAGAGTTGGGGCATGAAGAGGACCAGGCATGGAGATATTCGAAAAAAGCACTAGCGGGATCTGGGGCTTCGAGGATTCCCGAGAGAACTGCCACCCCGGCGGCGCCAGCGGTCTGCAGTTCGACCAGGTGCTGTGGTCCAATGCCGCCCAGGGCGATGACCGGCAGGGCGGCGTTGGCAATTGCTTGGGTCAAGCCCCCGAGCCCCAAAGTGGAGGCACCTGGATGGGTGGAGGTGGGAAAGACCGGGGAAAGGAAGGC
Organism: Candidatus Igneacidithiobacillus taupoensis; assembly: GCA_021375695.1. Taxonomy (GTDB): domain Bacteria; phylum Pseudomonadota; class Gammaproteobacteria; order Acidithiobacillales; family Acidithiobacillaceae; genus Igneacidithiobacillus; species Igneacidithiobacillus taupoensis. The sequence goes on from JAEPKX010000002.1 coordinate 66,749, forward strand.
ATAGCGGGCTTGCTGCTGGGCGGCGCGACGCAGGCATTCGGAACTGTGACAGGAAACTCCGAAGGGACCAGCAGGAATCTTGCCCGCCACCAGGCTTCCTTCGGGGAGATGAAGTCCGGCCAGGGGCCAGGAATGGGGAGCATCTTCCAGGCCATTCCAAAAAACGGCCACCCCTTGTTCCTGCGCTTTTGCCAGCCACGCTGGGAGGGCCTCCCGGAGTATGGGTAGCAAAGGAGTTTTGCTGCGCAGGACCAGCGCGCGCAGACCAGCGGCTATGACCTGGTCCAGGATGGGCAGGAAACGGTCCGGAGAGACTCGACCGGGGTCGGCAATGAGCCAGAGCGGGGGGCTCGGTAAATTTTCACGTTGCAGGAGGGCCACCAAGGGCAGATTGGGCTCGAGACAACGCAAGGAAGGGATCTCCCAGGGCTGGCACCAGCGCAGTTCCTGACCTTCCCTTCCCCAGGGCTCTCCTTCCCAGTCTTCCACCAAGAAAAAATGCAGTCCCACTACCCGTTCGGGGTAGGCGTGGTCCACCTGCCGCAAGAGTCTGGCTTGGCGCACGCGGATGCCGATTTCTTCCCAAAGCTCGCGGCCGAGTGCCGTCTCTGGGCTTTCGTTGGCTTCGATCTTGCCGCCTGGAAATTCCCAAAAACCCGGCCAGGGTTTGCCCTCGGGGCGCAAGGAGAGCAAGAGCCGACCGTCGCTTCGACGTAGGATTCCTGTGGCTACCGGGACGACCTTAACTGCGGTATTCGGCATTGATGCGCACATATTCGTGGGAGAGGTCGCAGGTCCAGATTTCTTCGGCAGCCGCCCCACGACCCAGATCCACCAGCACCGGGATCTCGGCCTTGGCCATGACCTGCTGGCCGGCCTCCTCTTGGTAACCAGGATCGCGCGCCCCATCGCGGACGATGGAAAGCCCGCCCAAATGAATCTGCACCCGGCTTACGTCCAGATCCTCGATCCCGGCCGCACCGATAGCCGCGAGGAGCCTTCCCCAGTTGGGGTCTGCAGCAAAAAAGGCGGTTTTGATGAGGGGGCTGTGGGCCATGCGATAGGCCACTTGCAGGCACTCAGCCCCCGTACGCCCCCCCTGTACCCGAATGGGGATGAACTTGGTGGCCCCTTCACCATCCCGCACGATGGCCTGGGCAAGCTCCCTGCAGACCGCAGTGATGGCCATGGCCAGGCCATGGAAGGCGGAATCACCTTCCCGCAGGGGAGGATGGGCTACTTGGCCGGTAGCAAGGAGGACCACAGCGTCGTTGGTGGAGGTATCGCCATCCACGGTAATGCGATTGAAGGAGCTTTCGCTAGCCTGGCGGAGGATAGCTTGGAGCAGTGCGGCAGGAAGCTGGGCATCGGTGGCCACAAAGGCGAGCATGGTCGCGAGATCCGGGCGGATCATCCCGGAACCTTTGGCGATCCCGGTGATGGTGACGGTTTGGCCGTGGATTTCCACTTGCCGGTACGCTCCCTTGGCCACGGTGTCGGTGGTGCGGATGGCGTCGGCGGCAGGGAGCCAATGATGGGGGGCGAGCCCGCCCAAAAGTTCCGGGAGTGCGGCCCGGACCTTGGCACCCAGGTCCAGGACTTCGCCAATGACTCCAGTGGAGAAGGGCAGCACCTGCTGGGGGGCACAACCCAATGCTTCGGCCAGGACCCGGCAGGACTCACGGGCCGTTTGCAGACCGGCGGCCCCCGTTCCCGCATTGGCATTGCCGGTGTTGATCAACAGGGCGCGGATTTCATCGCCTTGGGCCAGGTGTTCCAGGGCAATCTGCACCGGGGCGGCGCGAAAGCGATTGCGGGTAAAGAGGGCGGCAACCTGGGTGCCGGGGGCGAGTTCCAGCAAGGTCAGGTCATTCCGGTTGGGATAGCGGATGGCCGCGGCGGTAACGGCCAGCCGAACTCCGGCAACGGGCGGCAGATGGGTCGGGGCTTGGAGTTGGACGGCCATGATGCTCCTTATTGCAGGCGACCGCAGCAGTGTTTGTATTTTTTACCAGAGCCGCAGGGACAGGGCTGATTGCGTCCCACCTTGATGCCGGGGGTGGAAGCTGCTGCGGTGCTCCCCAGGGCAGCAATGGCCTGGAGATCGGCCTCCTCGTCCAGGCTATTCTGCCCGTCGAGGCTTGGATGAAGAAATTGGAGGGACCCTCCTGGTGCTGCTGCAGGAGAGAATCCAGACCAATATCCTGATGTTTCGTCTTCGGTAGATGGGACTGCAACCTGAACATGGGCCAGGGTGCTGACAATTTCCTCCCGCACCCGGCCCAGCATGGCGTTGAAGAGCAGCAAGGCTTCCCGTTTGTATTCCTGTTTGGGGTTTTTCTGGGCATAACCGCGCAGATGGATGCCCTCGCGCAGATGGTCCATGCTCGCCAAATGATCTTTCCACTGGCTATCGAGGACCTGGAGGGTAACGGTTTTTTCCAGATGGCGCGCCATTTCACTGCCCATTTGCTTTTCCCGTTCGGCCCAGCGTTCTTGCACGATGGTCAGGATTCGTTTGACGAGACCTTCATGGTTGAGGCTTCGATCCGAGTGCAGCCACTGACTGACGGGGAACTTTTCGCCAAAGACGCGCTCCAGTGCCGTTTCCAGATTGGGCAGGTCCCACTGCTCTTCCATTACTCCTTCGGGGGCATAGTCAGCAAGCAGGGATCGCAGTACGTCTTCCCGCAGCGTCTGGATCTCCTCCCGCAGGTCATTGCTGTCCATGAACAGATTTCGCTGGGCATAGATGATCTTGCGCTGTTCGTTGGCCACGTCATCATATTCCAGCAGCTGCTTGCGAATATCGAAGTTGCGGGCTTCCACCTTGCGCTGGGCATTTTCGATGGCCTTGCTGACCCAGGGATGCTCGATGGCTTCGCCGGGTTGCATCCCCAGTTTTTGCATGAGGCCGCTCAAGCGGTCGCTGCCAAAGATCCGCATCAGGGGGTCTTCCAGGGACAAGTAAAAGCGCGTCGAGCCTACATCTCCTTGCCTACCCGAACGGCCTCGCAACTGATTGTCGATGCGCCTGGATTCATGGCGCTCTGTCCCAATGACATGGAGGCCACCGGCAGCCAGGACCTGTTCATGCTCCACCTGCCAGTCTTTCTTGAGTTTGCGGATCTGTTCCTGTTTGCTTTCTTCATCGAGATCGTCTTGCGCCTCGATCATGGCAATCTGATGATCTACATTGCCACCCAGCACGATATCCGTGCCTCGCCCGGCCATATTGGTGGCAATGGTCACTGCCCCAGGCTTGCCCGCCTGGGCAATGATTTCTGCTTCGCGTTCGTGCTGCTTGGCATTGAGCACGGCATGGGGAATTTTTTTTTGGCGCAGACGCCTGGAAAGATATTCGTTGTGTTCGATGGAGGTGGTACCGACCAAAACCGGCTGTCCGCGGGTCCGGCAGTCCTCGATGTCGGCAACGATGGCATCCCACTTTTCCTGCGCTGTTCGATAAATCTGATCGGGATAATCGATCCGTTGCACCGGGCGATGGGTGGGGATTACCACCACCTCGAGTCCATAAATTTGGTTGAGTTCGTAGGCCTCGGTATCGGCGGTGCCAGTCATTCCCGCGAGCTTGTGGTACATGCGGAAGTAATTCTGGAAGGTAATGGAGGCCAGGGTCTGGTTCTCATTCTGGACTTCCACCCCTTCCTTGGCTTCTACCGCCTGGTGCAGGCCATCGGACCAACGCCGACCGGTCATGAGTCGTCCCGTAAACTCATCGACAATGCAGACCTCACCATCGCGAACGATGTAGTCGGTTTCGCGCTTATAGATATGATGGGCGCGCAAGGCCTGATTCAGGTGGTGCACCAGACTGACATTGCTGACATCGTAGAGATTACCTTCCCGCAATAGGCCCGCCTCTCGCAGCATGGTTTCCGCCTTTTCGATTCCTTCTTCGCTGAGCAGGACCTGTTTGGCCTTTTCGTCGATGCTAAAGTCGGTATCCGCCACAAAGGCGGGAATCAAGCTGTTGACGCGGACATAGAGGTCGGTGTTTTCTTCGGTGGGTCCACTGATGATCAGCGGGGTCCGTGCCTCGTCAATGAGAATGGAGTCCACCTCGTCAATGATGGCGTAGTGGAGCCCGCGCTGGACCCGGTCGGCGGGAGAGAAGGCCATGTTGTCCCGCAAATAGTCAAAACCAAGCTCATTGTTGGTGGCATAGGTGATGTCAGCGGCGTAGGCTTTGCGTCGTTCTTCCGTGGATAGGTTGGCAATGATGGTGCCCACCGAGAGCCCGAGAAAGCGATGGACACGTCCCATCCATTCGGCGTCGCGGCTAGCCAGGTAATCGTTTACCGTAACCACATGGACACCCTTGCCGGCCAGGGCGTTGAGGTAGGCAGGCAAGGTGGAAACGAGGGTCTTGCCTTCGCCCGTGCGCATCTCGGCAATCTTGCCCTCGTGGAGCATGTAGCCGCCAATGAGCTGGACATCGTAGTGAAAGAGCCCCAGGGTGCGCAGGGCCGCTTCGCGAACGGTGGCAAAGGCTTCGGGGAGTATGCTGTCCAATGACTCGCCGGCTTCCACGCGTTGCCGCAACACGGCTGTCTGTCCCTGGAGCTCCCCATCTGTCATCTGCCGATACTGATCCTGCAGACTGTTGATGCGGGCAACTACGGTACGGGCTTTCTTGATCAGGCGGTCGTTGCGACTGCCCACCACATGACGGATGATTGATCCCAACATGAACGCAAAAACTCTCACCAAAAATATACCAGAGGGTAGCACGAAGCCCAGCCGGGTGAAATGTCGTTATGGTACGGCGCTGCAAACCCTGAATCCTGCTTTGGGAGCTTTGGTCCGGCAAGGTCTGGAATTACGACGTCGACAGCTGGACTGGAACGCCTTGCTCCCACTGGAGGCCCAGGAACGAAGTTGGTTGCTTTCCTGGCATGGGGGCTGTCTGCAGATCCTGGTGGAAAGCGCGGCGTGGTTGAGCTGGTTTCGGCGTCGGGAAAAAAGCATTTGCCGGAACTGGAACAAACGTTTCCCCGAGGAGGCCGTGCAACGCATGGAAATCACCTTGCGTCCCTGGCAGCGCCAGGAACGCCGGAAAACGGTACCCCCCGTTGCGGGAATCAGCGGACCTGCTCCCGAGGCTTTGCGCCAGCTTGCACTGCAAAGTGACGGGAGACTGCGCAACTCGTTGCTGCGCCTGATTGCAACGCTGGATCAGGCCGAAACGGGTACCAATGACTCTACGAAGGAAAAAGGTACACGTTCGGGAGATGCATAATCGACAAATTCCCAGGCATCTTCCCGTTGCTGCAGCAGGCGAAGAAGCTGATTGTTGAGAGCGTGGCCCGCTTTGTGCCCCGAAAAGTGGCCGAGCAGCGGGTGCCCAAGCAAGTACAGATCGCCAATGGAATCGAGCACCTTGTGGCGGACGAATTCATTGCTGTAACGCAGACCATCTTCATTCAGTACCCGGTATTCATCCACCACAATGGCATTGTCCAGATTACCGCCAAGGGCCAGGCCCATGCGCCGGAGCGTCTCCACCTCGCGCATGAAGCCAAAGGTCCTGGCCCGGGATACCTCCTTGAGGTAAGACGTGTTGGCAAAATCGACGCTGACCTCCTGACCCCCATTGCGCAGTACCGGGTGGTCGAAATCGATGGTAAAGCTGACCCGGAAACCATCGTAGGGCTCCAGTTGTACCCAACGATCGCCGTCCTCCACCTTGAGGGTCTTACGGATGCGGATGAAGCGTTTGGGCGCATTCTGTTCTTCGATGCCCGCGCACTGAATGAGGAAAACAAAGGGCGCGGCGCTGCCGTCCATGATGGGTACCTCGGCCCCGTCAAGGTCAACGTACACGTTGTCGATGCCCAAACCAGCAAAGGCGGACATGAGGTGTTCGATGGTCCCCACGCGGACGTGCCCATTCCCGATGTTGGTGGAAAGGCGGGTGTCCACCACGTGCATGGGGTCGGCCTTGATGTAGGCATCTCCTGCCAAGTCGCTACGATGGAATACGATGCCGGTATTGATAGGAGCAGGGCGCAGGCCAAGGTATACTTTCTTGCCGCTATGGAGACCGATTCCTGTCCCCCAGATCATGTTTTTCAAAGTACGCTGTCGGATCATGCAGTGTTTTGCGACCGGTCGGAGGCCGCCCTCCCATTTCCTACCTTGTGGACGACAATACAACGTTTGTTGCCAAGATACAACTTTCACGCAAAGAGTCTAGGGAAGGCTGAGCCGATCGGCAAGTCATCGTCACGAAAGTTCACATTTTTCCCGCCCAAAAGGCATCGATTCTGTTAAAATGCTTGTGGGGATCTGCCCTGGAAATCCAGTAATCAAAATTTGAGGACCTATGCATGGCTACACCCAGCAACAAGAAAACCCTGATGACCTTGTACTCTGCCCCTGATTGTGTGTTTGCCCATCGAGTTCGCTTCGTACTCGAAGAGAAGGCTATGGAGTATCAATGTATCGATGTGAATTTCTCCGACAAACCAGAAGATTTGCTGGAACTCAATCCATATGGAGAGGTTCCGACCCTGGTAGATCGAGAGTTGGCCATCTTCGAATCCTTTCTGATTATCGAATATCTGGACGAGCGCTTTCCCCATCCACCGCTCATTCCCGTGGATCCCATTTCCCGGGCGAAAGTCCGGCTTGGATTGCTGCAGTTTGATCGAGATTGGTTCGAACCCCTTTTCCGCCCCGGGCATGATCAGGCTGAGCAAGACCGCGCCAAGGAGTCCCTGCGTCGCTCCCTGGCGCAACTCAGCAGTCTATTTAGTCAACAGCGTTACCTTTTTGGTGACGAGTTGTCCATTGCCGATTGCGGCCTGGCCCCCTTGCTGTGGCGCTTGCCGGTATTGGGGGTGGAAATTCCAAAGGGAGCAAAGGCGACCTTGGATTACATGGAGCGAATCTTTGCCCTGGAAAGTTTCCAGCGTAGCCTGAGTCCTGCGGAAAAGGCCCTGCGTTGAGGGGGGTAGAAGTCTCCCGTCTGGCTTCCCTGCCAGAAGGACTTTTGCGGCGCTGCCAGCGCAATCCCGAGGAGATCATAGCCTGGCATCGCCAGGAGGAGCATTTCGTATCCATTAGTGCCGGCGACTTTGCCGAAAAAGTCCGCCGCAGGGCGAGGGGCTTGCAAAAGCTTGGTGTGCGCAAAGGCGATCGGGTGGTGCTCATGGCCCCAAACTCTGTGGACTGGGCCATTCTCGATTTTGCCATTTTAGCGATCGGGGCCTTGACCGTCCCTTTGTATCCCAGTCTGGGGATCCGGGAGATCCATTATATTTTGGGAGACTGTAGCCCAAGTCTGATCCTCCTGCACAATCAGGAGATCTATGAGCGGCTGGGGGCTGAGGGCTGGGGCTTGCCCAGCGAGCGGATTCTCCTGCAAGAAACGTTCGGTAATCTGTCCAGCTGGGATCGACTGGAAGCGCAGGGGGCCCTGGAAAAGGAATGGGTGCCCCCCGAACTGGATCGCAACGATCTGGCAAGCATTGTCTATACCTCGGGTACAACGGGATGGCCAAAAGGGGTCATGCTGCGTCATGGTAACTTTCTGAGCAATCTGGAAGGTTTTTTGCCGTTGGTGCCCCTTGTGCCTGGGCAACGCTTGCTTTCCATTTTGCCCTTGAGTCACGTTTTCGAACGAGCCACAACCCATTTTGCTGGTTATCTCTTGGGCCTGGAAGTTGCTTACGCCGAGCGTCCCGATACGGTTCTTCGTGACCTAGCGCAAGTGCATCCCGATATCCTCATTGCGGTTCCGCGGGTATTTCAGCTCTTGTACGAGCGGCTGCTTCGCGGTCTGGAGGATCGGCCCGACTGGATGGGCAGATTTCTGCGCCGAGGCCTCGGTTTGGCTGGGAGTCGCCCGCGGGCCTGGCAACAATTTTTGAGTAGCCGCATCGTCCGGCGACAGTTGCGCAAGCGGCTTGGGGGTCGCCTTGGCTATTTTGTTTCGGGTGGCGCACCCCTAGATCCCCATATTGCCCAGTTTTTCCTGGACGTTGGATTACCCATTGTGGAGGGCTATGGCATGACCGAGGCCAGTCCGGTCATTGCCGCCAATCCCTTGTCGGCGATTCATCCTGGCACGGTCGGCAAGCCCTTGCCCAACCTCCAATTGCAGATTGCTGCCGATGGCGAAATTCTGGTGCGCGGCCCCTCGGTCATGGTCGGCTACTGGAACAACGAGCAAGCTACGCGGGAAGCCCTGGTAGATGGTTGGCTGCATACGGGGGATGTGGGTAGTTTGGATTCCGATGGCTATCTGCGCGTTATCGAACGCAAAAAAGAATTGATCATCAATAGTGCTGGCGAAAATATTGCTCCGCAGAAACTGGAGATGCGGCTTTGTAGTCAGCCGTTGATTGCGCAGGCGGTGGTTTTTGGGGATCGCCAACCTTTTTTGGTGGCGTTGATCTATCCCAATGCAGAACAGGTAGAAAAAATCCTTGGCCCCCATCCCAACGAGTCAGAGCTGCGCCGAGCGCTCCAGGGGGCAATCCAGCAAGCGTTGGGGGATCTTCCCAGTTTCGAGCAGATCCGCCGCTTCGCCCTCTTGCCCGAAGCGCTCAGTGAATCGACGGGCACCCTTACCCCGACCTTGAAAGTCCGGCGCAAAGAAGTCGCGAAACGGTACGCGCAGTTGTTGGCGCAGCTGCAACGTAGCTAGCTATCGCCCCGTCGGCCTTTGTTGATGGCGCTGCTATTTCCCCAGGCGCTGAGATCCTGGACCTGAACGCCCACCCACCAATATTCGCCCACACTATCGCGACCGTGGCCACCTACCAGAGCCTGGCCCTGGGCCAGGTGGACATGCTGCAGGAGCGCGCGGGCATCATCCCGACTGCGAAAAACCGACCAGGCCACGACTCGTTCCATGGGCTGGACCGAGGGAAGTTCCCGGGCCTCCTCCAAAAAATCATCGCGGATCATGATGCACCTCCGTTGCTGTGGTGTTTTTTGTAGTATAGTCCGCTTCGGAGTGGGGCAGGCGACCGCCGCGGAGTGATCCGGGGAGGAAAGTCCGGGCTCCACAGGGCAGGACGCCGGCTAACGGCCGGGAGGCGTGAGCCTACGGAAAGTGCCACAGAAAATATACCGCCTAAGCGTATACACGCTGGTAAGGGTGAAAAGGTGCGGTAAGAGCGCACCGCGCTTCCGGTAACGGAAGTGGCAGGGTAAACCCCGTCCGGAGCAAGACCAAATAGGCGCACCATACTGTGGCCCGCAGTGTGCGCGGGTAGGTTGCTGGAGCTGTCCCGTAAGGGCCAGCCTAGAGGAATGGTCGCCCACGACAGAACCCGGCTTATCGTCTCACTCCACTTTTTCCCACCATGTGGCTCCCGTCCTGCTGTCCGGCAGGCAACTTCACAACAATCATCCTTAGATTTTAATATGTTGTAAGCAATTCCTCAGAAAGAACCCGAATAATGCGTTCCCCGTTGCTAACCTGCAGAAAACTGAGGATTTTTGCCTTGACAGGGGCTTGGGCTGTCCATAATCTACGGGCTGTGGGGGAAAGTGGTTTAAAGTGGTAATTCAGAACAGGGCCAGCCAATGTTTCGCGGAACGCATCGCCATAGTTTGGACAGCAAGGGACGTCTCAGCGTCCCGGCGCGCTTCCGCGATCGACTCCAAGCCCTCGCCGATGGTCAATTGATTGTTACCATCAATCCCACCAGTACCGATTCGGAACGCTGCCTCTGGGCCTATCCCCTCAATGAATGGGAAGCGGTGGAGCGGAAGGTGGCGGCGTTGCCCAGCACGCAGCCCAGTATTCGTCGCTTTCAACGACTGTTCATTGGTCACTCCGAAGAGTTACGCCTGGATAATCAATCGCGCGTCCTCCTGTCGTCGTCTTTGCGCCAATATGCGCGGATCGAGCGGGATGTGGTGCTGGTGGGCCAGATCAGTAAGTTCGAGATTTGGGATGCCGCCCTCTGGGATCGTCAAGAGGAACTCATGGACGATGAGGATGTGCTGGCGGCCATTGGGGATCTCCAGCTATGAGTGCTGCCGCCCATCTCCCGGTGCTGCCGAAGGAGACCTTGGCGGCCCTGGCTCCGGCATTGGCAGGTTCCACTATCCGCAGGCTGGTGGATGCCACAGGGGGGCGCGGTGGTCATAGCGCCTTGTTACTGGAGCAATTGGGTCCCAAGGATCGTCTTTGTATTCTGGATCGCGATCCCGAGGCCATTGCCGCCCTTGCGGAGCGCTTTGGTGAGGATGAGCGAGTCCAATGGGTGCAGGCGTCCTTTGATCAATTGGCCAAGATTCTGGAGGAACGATCCTGGATGGGTCGGGTGGATGCCATTTTGGCCGATCTGGGTGTTTCCTCCCCGCAGTTAGATAGTGCGCAACGGGGATTTAGTTTTCTGCGCGATGGTCCCCTGGATATGCGCATGGATCCAGAGCATGGAGAGTCGGCCGCCCAATGGCTGGCAAGGGCCGATGCCGCAGAGCTTCGCCGGGTGCTCTGGGAGTATGGCGAAGAACGTGCTGCCAAGAGGATTGCCGCGGCCATCGTGGCCCGCCGCGCCCAAACCCCCCTCTTGCGAACCACGGAGCTCGCGGAGCTGATTTCCCAACTGCTCCCTAAAACTGCGGGCATTCATCCAGCGACGAGGACCTTTCAGGCCATCAGGATCCATGTCAATGACGAGCTGGGTCAGTTGCAGCGTTTTTTACCCCAGGCTCTGGCGGCGTTACGACCGGGGGGGAGGCTGGCCATCATTAGTTTTCATTCCCTGGAAGACCGGCTGGTGAAACGGTTTTTTCGCGCTGCCGAGTCCCGTCCCGATTCCCGCTTGCCCTTGCGGCATCATGAGCTTCCGCCCCAGCCCTGGATCGAGATCAGCCCTGCCATCCAGGCCCAGGCTTTGGAAATAACGCAAAATCCGCGCGCCCGATCGGCAGTATTGCGGGCAGCCACAAAAAACCCGGAGTATGCCCATGCGTCGTAGCACCCTGATTTTAGTGGCTCTGATTACCATGACCTTGCTTGGAATCGTTGCCGCAAGGGAAACCAGTCGGAGCCGATTCATTGAACTGCAGACCCTGCAAAACAAGATCTTTGCACTGAACAATCGCTGGGGACAACTGCAGCTGGAACAGGCAACGCTGGCGTCGGATACGCGGGTTGGTGATATTGCGCACCAACAGTTGGGGCTACAAGCGCCCCGCACCAGCCAGATCGTCATGGTCAAAAGTCAATGAATGACAGGCGCCTTCCCGCCCCCAGGCTCTCGCGCTGGCGACCGCGCCTGCTATTGGGAGTGCTGGGTGCGGGAATGCTGGGAATTGCTTGGCAGTCCTGGCAGGTGCAGGTGGGTAAGGGATCCTTTCTGCGCAATCAGGGGGAACTCCGCTATCAACGGCAATTGCCGGTGCCGACCCCTGCGCGGGCAAGTATCTATGATCGCTATGGGCAAGCCCTGGCGGTCTCTGTTCCCACCACGACCCTATGGGTGGAACCCGCGATCTTTACGAAGCACCGGGATCAATGGTCCCGGCTGGAGGGGGTCCTGGGGATGGATGCCCGGCGCATTAACGAACGCATAGCCCACGGCGGTTCTGCTTTTGCTTATCTGGATCGGCAACTGGATCCCGGTACTGCCGAGCGGGCTATGGCCCTGCGGGTTCCGGGCCTGCATCCAGTGCAGGAATATCGACGCTTTTATCCCATGGGCGAGGTGACAGGGCCCTTGCTGGGTTTTACGAATGTGGATGGGAAGGGCAGTGAAGGCCTGGAACTTGCCTACGATCACGCCTTGCGAAGCTGGGCTGGTCGCCAGGAGGTGCTGCGGGATAATCGGGGGCAATCCCTACAAGTATCGACCCGGCGCCCTTCGCGCTTGGGGCAGGATCTCTATCTGACGATTGATAGTCGTTTGCAATACGTGACGTATCGGGCCTTGGCGGCAGCGGTCCAGGGTTTTGCCGCCCGGTCTGGTTCGGCGGTACTACTGGATACCCAAACCGGCGCCATTCTCGCCATGGTCAGTTACCCCGCCAACAACCCCAATGACCGAGACCACTACAATCCCGGCATCGCCAGCAATCGCGCCATCACGCATGCCTTCGAACCGGGCTCAGTGATGAAGCCCTTTGCCGTCGCTGCCGGACTCGACAGCGGCCATGTCCAGGCCCAACAGCGTTTTGCCGTGGACACCAACTGTTTCCGGGTAGGGAGCTATTGCATTCGCGATGACGTACGCCATGGTACCTTGAGCATCGGCGAAATTCTCAAGTATTCCAGCAACATCGGCGCAGCCAAAATCGCTTTGGCTACGCCTGCCAAAGACTTGTACGGGCTCTTGCAGAAGCTCGGTTTTGGCGGTAATTCCCTGGGCTTGCCGGGAGAGACGAGCGGTCGCCTTCCTGATTGGCACCAGTGGAGCCCCGCCAGTCATGCCGCCATGGCCTATGGCTACGGTATTTCGGTCAATACCCTGCAGCTGGCAGCCGCCTATGGGGCCATAGCCCATGACGGAGTCTATGTGCCGCCGCACCTGATCCTTGGACAGCGGTTGGCGGGAACCCGGGTGATGTCGTCAGCGACAGCCGCCCATCTACGCAACTGGCTGGCGGGGGTAGTGGCTCCTGGCGGGACCGGCTTCCTGGCGGCAATCCCGGGTTATTCGGTAGCGGGGAAGACGGGCACGGCAGCCATGGCCGATGGCAAGGGCGGCTTTCATCATCACCAGGTCAATACCACCTTTGTCGGTTTTGCCCCCGTGACCCATCCCCGCTATGTCATGGCAGTAACGGTGCGCGATCCCACCCGGGGATGGCGCTACGGGGGGGTGGTGGCCGCGCCGGTCTTTCGGGTAAGCATGGCGGAGGCCTTGCGGCTGGGCCAGGTGGCCCCAGACCGGGACCTCTCCCCCACGGGCCTGGAAAAGATCAGCGCCCTCCAACAACAGCGCTGGGCCGAAGGAGGGGGCGATGCCGTCCACTGACTGGTCGTTGGCTGCCCTGCTGCCGGAACTCAGCCCCAGCTCCTCTCTGGAAATCCAGGTCATTGCCAGCGACAGTCGGCAGGTTGCACCTGGTACCTTGTTTTTTGGCTTGCAGACAGCTCATGGGGATGGTAGCAATTTTTTGCAGGACGCCTGGGCAGCTGGAGCCAGGGCAGCGGTGGTGGAAGCCCAACAACCGGGCTACAGGGAGGACGCCGGGCGTCCGATCTGGTTTCGCCCCGATGCCCGGGAGCTTTTGGGTTGGGCTTTGCGACGGCGGTCGCAGTGGGTGCCAGAGAATGACCCTCTCCTCATCGGTGTCACGGGGACCAATGGCAAAAGTAGTGTGACCCGCTTGTTGGCCCAATTGGCCCCTGCTCCCAGCGAGGTGATTGGTACCCTGGGTTATGGGCCGGTGGATGCCCTTCAGCCCCTGGCCAATACCACGCCAGCGGCCGTTGAACTATGGCCTTTGTTGCTTGGGGCCCGGGCCAGGGGAGTCAAGACCGTGGCCCTGGAGGTCTCTTCCCATGCCTTGGCCTTGGGCCGGGTGGCGGCAGTACCCTTCCGGGTCGCCGTCTTTACCAATCTGAGTCAAGATCATCTGGATTTTCATGGTAGTCTCGAGAACTACGGTGCGGCCAAGGCCAGGCTCTTCCAGACTCCTGAACTGGAATGGGCCATCCTCAATGCCGATGATCCCTTCAGCGCCAAGATCCATAGTCTCCTGGTACCAGGGGTCCGGGTGCTGACCTATGGGTTTACGGGTGGGGAGTACCGGGTGCGGGAGTTCCACCCCGGTGCCAGTGGTTCCCTGTTGGAAGTGCAAACTCCCCAGGGCATCCGGCGGGTGCGTAGTCCCCTCCTGGGGCGGGTCAACGCCTACAATCTCCTCGCAGCATGGGCCTGTGCTGCGGCCCTTGGCTGGGAAGGCGTCGAGCGCCGGATGGTGGATCTTTCCCCGCCACCAGGGCGCTACCAACGGCTGCCCCAAAGACCGGGCAAGCCCCAGGTAATGGTCGACTATGCCCATACCCCGGATGCCTTGGCCCAGGTGCTCCGTGACCTGCGTAGCATCGCCAAGGGCCGGATCACGGTGGTCTTTGGCTGCGGCGGAGAGCGGGACCGGGGCAAGCGACCGCAGATGGGCGCCATAGCCCACGGGCTTGCCGACCGGATCATCCTCACCAACGATAACCCAAGGGGGGAAGACCCCTTGGCCATCATTGCGGAGATTCGGGCGGGAATCCCGGGCGATGTCCCAGTGGAGTTGGATCGCCGCCGCGCCATTGCCAGGGCCATTGCCGAGGCCGGGCCTGGGGATTGGGTGCTCATTGCCGGCAAGGGACACGAAAACTACCAGGATCAGGCTGGCCAGCGGACTGCCTTTGCCGACGCCCAGGTGGCCCTGGAGGAGTTGGCGGGATGATGGAACTCACCCTCGGAGAAATCGTCCACATCACCCAGGGGTGCCTGTTGCCAGACAGCCCCCCGGAAAAGAAGATCCATGGACTGGCCACCGACAGTCGCAAGATACAGGCTGGGTCCCTCTTTGTGGCCCTCCAGGGGCCAACGTACGATGGCCACGACTTTACCCATGCGGCGCTGGCTGGAGGCGCAGCAGCCACTCTCGTGCACCGCCCCGTGCCAGGCCCAGGGGTGCTGGTAGGCGATACCCTCCAGGCGCTGCAAGCGCTGGCAGCGGACTGGCGACAGCGGCTGCCAGCACGCATCCTCGGGATTACGGGCTCCTGTGGCAAGACCACGGTCAAGGAGGTTTTGGCGGCCATTTTGCAGGAACAGGGTCCGACCCTGTCCACGCAGGGCAACCTCAACAATCACATCGGTGTCCCCTTGACCCTGGCTCGCCTGGGTCCGGAGCATCGCTTTGCGGTGGTGGAAATGGGGATGAATCATGCCGGTGAACTGACGATCCTGAGTCGTTTGGCCCGGCCCGATTTGGTGCTCATCAACAATGCCGGGGCTGCCCATCTCGAAGGCTTGGGTTCCATTGCCGCCGTTGCGGCTGCCAAGGGGGAGATTTTGCTGGGTCTCTCTTCCACGGGGATTGCCATTCTCAATGGTGATGACCCATTTGTGGATTATTGGGCCCAACGGGCCCCCGGAGAGGTCTGGCGATTTAGTTTGTCTGACCGGCCGGTGCGGGTGCGGGGACAGTGGCAGGCCCAGGGTACGGGAGGGGAAATGCTGGTGCAGGCCCCCCAGGGGAGCTTCTCCCTGAAAATTCCCTTACCTGGCCGGCACAATGGTGCCAATGTCCTGGCGGCCGTGACGGCGGCCTTGGCCCTGGAGGTGCCAGTGCATGCCATTGTTCGCGCCGTCGCCCAGCTGCAAGGGGTCCCCGGTCGCCTGCAGTGGAAGACCGGTCCAGCCCACAGTCGGATCCTCGACGATAGTTATAATGCCAATCCCTCGAGCCTGGAAGCGGCGTTGCAGGTGCTGGCCCAACAGCCTGGAAACCGCATTCTGGTGCTCGGGGACATGGCCGAGCTGGGACCCGATACCGAACTCTATCATCGGCAAGCAGGACAACGGGCCCGAGAGCTCGGTATCGATGCGCTCTTTGCCATTGGCCCATTGAGCGCTGCCGCGGCTGCTGGCTTTGGCAGCGACGCCCGTCATTTCGATTCGCAGGAAGTCCTGGTCCAGGAACTATGGAAAGTTTTGGATGCCCATAGCACGGTCTTGGTCAAAGGGTCGCGCAAAGCCCGGATGGAGCAGGTAGTGCGCTCCCTGACGGTGGAGGAGGGATAGGATGCTCTATTACCTCCTGATGCAACTCCAGGGTCTTTACCACGGCTTCCATGTCTTTTCCTATCTGACCCTGCGCGGAGTCCTGGCGATCCTGACGGCCCTGATCCTGTCCTTGGGGCTCGGCCCTTGGGTCATTGCGCGCCTGCGCTGGTACAAGATCGGCCAGATGGTACGCAACGATGGACCCGAGACCCACCTTGCCAAGCAGGGCACGCCCACCATGGGCGGTGCTTTGATCGTCCTGGTGGTCCTGGTGACCACGCTGCTGTGGTCCGATTTGACCAACCCCATGGTCTGGATTGCCATGTTGACCACTTTGTTTTTTGGGCTCATCGGGTTCCTGGATGATTGGCGGAAGTTACGCAAACGCAATAGCAAGGGGCTCACGGCCCGGGTAAAGTATGCTTTGCAGTCGCTGGTGGCCGTGGCTGCGGCCGCCGCCCTGTACCTGACGGCGGAGGGACCCTCCGCCCACAGCCTGATCATTCCCTTTGTGCCCCATGTTCTGATTCCCCTGGGGTTGGGTTTTGTGGTCTTTGGCTATTTTGTCATCGTCGGGACTTCCAATGCCGTCAATCTGACCGATGGTCTGGACGGCCTGGCCATTGTGCCGACGGTCATGGTGGCTGGTGCCCTGGGAATCTTTACCTATGTCTCCGGTAACGCGGTCTTTGCCCGGTATCTGGAGATCCCCTTTGTGCCTGGTTCCGGGCAGTTGTTGATCTTTTGTGGGGCCCTGGTGGGAGCGGGCCTGGGTTTCCTCTGGTTCAATACCTATCCAGCCGAAGTATTCATGGGGGATACGGGTGCATTGGCATTGGGGGCGGCATTGGCGGTGGTGGCCATTGTGGCCCGGCAGGAACTGGTACTGGTGATCATGGGCGGGGTATTCGTGGTGGAGACCCTGTCGGTCATGATCCAGGTGACTTCGTTTCGACTGACAGGCAAGCGGGTTTTTCGGATGGCCCCTATTCATCATCATTATGAGAAAAAAGGCTGGCCCGAGCCCCGGGTAGCGGTACGGTTTTGGATCATTACGGTGATCCTGGTCTTGATTGGCCTGTCGAGCTTGAAAATCCGATGAATCTTTCCTGGGTGGGACGAAAAGTAGCAGTGTTGGGCACCGGCAAGACCGGTGCGAGCCTGCTGGATGCAGTGCTTGCCTCGGGAGCCGAAATTTCCGTCTGGGATACCCGTGCCGATCTGGATCTACCGTCATGGCAGCGGCGCTATCCAGGGGTGCGATTCCATTTTGGACCCATGGAACCTGCGGCCTTGCTGACCCAGGATCTGGTGTTGTGCAGTCCGGGCATCTCCCCCCTAACCCCCGCCATTGCCCGGGCGCGCCATGCCGGGATCCCCGTCTGGGGGGATGTGGAACTCTTCGCCCAGCATGCCCAAGCGCCCATCATCGCCATCACCGGCAGCAACGGCAAAAGTACCGTCACCACCCTGGTCGGCAAGATCATGCAGGCCGCGGGTCGACGGGTGGCCGTGGGGGGAAATCTGGGTACCCCTGCCTTGGAACTGCTCCCCAAGGCAGGAGAAGCAGAGGCGGAGCTTTATGTACTGGAGCTTTCCAGTTTCCAGCTGGAATACTCTCAAAGTCTTCGCCCCAAGGCCGCGGTCATTCTCAATATCACACCCGATCACCTGGATTGGCATGGAGATTTCGCCGCGTACGTGGCCGCCAAGTGGCGCATCGCTCAGCGGATGGGACTGGGAGATTTCCTCTTGCTCCATGCAGATGATCCCGTGCTCCGGGAGGTCCCAGCCCTCTGCCCCGATCTGGCGGTAGAGTTTTTTGGTCAGGGGCAGGCTACGGAACTTCGTCAGGGAATCTTGATGGTGGCTGGAGAACCCTTGTTACCGGCTGCGCAATTGTCCATGGCCGGGCGCCATAATCAGGAAAACGCCTTGGCAGCCGCCCGCCTCGCCCGACAATTGGGGGCACCGGATGCGGCCATTATCCAGACCCTCCGGGAATTTGTTGGCTTGCCCCACCGGCTGCAATGGGTGGCCAAGGTCCATGGAGTGGACTACTACGATGATTCCAAGGCCACCAATGTGGGTGCCAGCCTACGTGCCATCGCGTCCTTGCCGGCACCCTTGGTGCTCATTTTGGGCGGCGATGCCAAGGGTGCCGATCTGCAACCCCTGCAAGCGGTCTGTGCCGGTCAACGCGCAGCGGTGTTGCTGGGCAAGGATGAAGAGCGTCTGGCAGAGATTCTGGATGGGATTTTGCCCTTACATCGTACCGGAAGACAAGGAATGACCGAGGTGGTGCGGCAGGCGGCCAACCTGGCCCAGCCCGGGGATAGGGTCCTGCTGTCGCCGGCCTGTGCGAGTCTCGATATGTTTGTCGATTACCAGGATCGTGGCCGTCAGTTTGCCGCGGCGGTGGCCCGTCTGGCGGAGGGCAGCTTATGAAGAAGCCCAGTTGGTGGATGGTCGAAGACGGCGCTCCAGATCTGGTGTTGGCCTGGATCTTGGTCATTCTGATCTGCTTTGGTTTGGTCATGGTGTTCTCGGCGAGTGCCCCCGTGGCGCAGCAAGAGACGGGCAATCCTTTCTATTTTGCCGAGCGACAAATCCTCTTTGCCATGCTGGGGCTAGGGGTGCTCTATAGTTTCAGCCGGATCCAGCTCGAATTTTGGGAGCGTGTGACCTTTCCGCTCATGGGTATCTCTTTGCTTGCCTTGGTTCTGGTCTTTGTGCCGGTGGTGGGGGTGTCGGTCAATGGTTCCCATCGCTGGATCAACTTTCTGATCGTGCGTTTGCAGCCCTCAGAGCTTCTCAAATTTGCCCTGTTGTTCTTCATGGCCCGTTATGTGGTGCGCAAAGGAGAATTATTGGGCAAGTGGAAAGAAGGATTGTGGCCTGTATTTGTCCTGCTCGCCCTACTGGGACTGTTGCTCCTGCTCCAACCGGATTTTGGGTCCTTTGCCATGGTGGTGGTGATCACTGGCGTCCTCCTTTTCCTAGGCGGCCTTCCCCTGCGCTACGTCCTCTTTACTGGCGTCATTGCGGGAGCGTCCCTGGGATTGCTGGCGGTTTCGGCACCCTATCGGCTGGCCCGCATTACCTCCTTTACCAATCCATGGGCGGATCCCTATGGAGCGGGGTTTCAACTCGTGCAGGCCCTGATTGCCTTTGGTCGCGGGGGAATTTTTGGGGTGGGACTTGGCAACGGCATTATGAAGTACTTCTATCTGCCGGAGTCCTATACGGATTTCATCCTGGCCGTGATCGGCGAGGAGCTTGGCATGATCGGAGTCTGGGCTTTGGCCCTGCTCTATACCGTGGCCTGTTGGCGGATCTATCGGATTGGGCGCCGTGCGGCTGCCGCCGGCGACGCCTTCTATGCCCTCTTTTGCTATGGGACCTTGGTCTGGTTTGGGGGGGAGGCGGTGATGTCCATGGGTGTGGATCTGGGGGCCCTTCCCACCAAAGGCTTTGCCCTTCCCCTGATTAGCTATGGCGGCAGTGCCTTGGTCTTTCTCTGTGCAACATTGGGGGTGGTACTGGCGGTCAGTCGCCGGTATCCAGCCCGGATTGCGGCAGCCAAGACCCAAGGGGAGGTAGCCCATGGGTAAGGCACCAGGAAGGGGAGTGCTCATCGCCGCTGGGGGCACCGGTGGACACATCTTCCCCGCCCTGGCGGTGGCTGCGGAATTGCGGCGGCGGGATCTTGCGGTAGCTTGGTTGGGAACAGCACGCGGGCTTGAAATGGGCCTGATTCCGGAATCCGGTTATCCCCTCCATGTCTTGGAGATCCAGGGAATCCGGGGGAAGGGTGCGACCCGTTGGTTGCTGGCACCTGGCCAGATAGGACAAGCCGTCCTCCAGGCTCGGCAGATTCTGCGCGAAGTGCAGGCAGGAGTGGTCTTGGGAATGGGTGGGTACGTATCGGCCCCAGCGGGTTTGGCGGCACGAAGCCTGGGGATTCCGTTGATCATCCATGAACAAAATTCCATTCCCGGGTTAACCAACCGCTTACTGGCGCCGCTGGCACGCCGGGTCTTTACCGGCTTTCCGGAAAGTGGACTGCGGAAAGCCCAGTGGGTGGGGAATCCGGTCCGTCCTGAGATTGCGCAGATAGAACCGCCCGAACAGCGCCTGGTCGGGCGCAAGGGGGTAGCGCGATTGCTGATCATGGGGGGGAGCCAAGGGGCACAGGTCCTCAATGAATTGGCCGTTGCTGCCCTGGGAAGTCTACCGGTGGAGAGCCGTCCAGAAATCTGGCATCAGGCCGGGAAGGCCCATTGGGAGGCTTGTCAGCGAAGCTACCGACGAATGGGTATCCAGGCCCGCGTCGAGCCGTTCATCGAGAATATGGCCGAGGCCTTGGCCTGGGCCGATTTGGCCCTGTGCCGGGCGGGTGCGGCAACCATCGCAGAACTTTGTGCCGCAGGTCTGGGGAGCCTGTTGGTTCCGTATCCATTTGCCGTGGATGATCACCAGGCTGCCAATGCCCGCTTCTTGGAGGATGCCGGGGCGGCCAGACTGTTGCGTCAGGAAAGCTTGCGCCCGCGCGTACTGGCTGAGGCCCTGGCTCCCCTGCTTGCCGACCGCAACCGCCGACTTTCCTGGGCCCAGGCGGCACGTCGCCAGGCCAAGATCCAGGCCGCAGCAGCAGTGGCGGCAGCCTGTGCGGAGTTGACCCATGCGTAACTGGGTGCGACAGATTCATATGGTGGGTATTGGCGGGGCGGGGATGCGCGGCATTGCGGAGGTCCTGCTCAATTTGGGCTATGCCGTTTCGGGTTCGGATCTGCGTCCAAGTGCCGCCACCCTGCGCCTGGGCGATCTGGGGGCGAGTATTTTCAGTGGTCACGAAGCCGCCAATGTCCGGGGAGCCGATGTGGTGGTGGTTTCTTCTGCGATTGCCGAAGACAATCCCGAAGTCGTTGCCGCTCGAGAGCAGCGGATACCGGTCATCCGGCGAGCGGAGATGCTGGCCGAGTTGATGCGCTTCAAGCAGGGGATCGCCGTTGCCGGTACCCATGGCAAGACCACGACCACGAGTCTGATCGCCAGCATTCTGGGGGCGGCGGGCCTGGATCCCACCTTTGTCATCGGTGGTCGGCTAAAGAGCGCAGGTACCCATGCTGCCCTGGGCACTGGCGAATATCTGGTGGCCGAGGCCGATGAATCGGATGCCTCCTTCTTGTATCTGTCACCGGTCATGGCTGTGGTCACCAACATTGATGCTGACCACATGGATACCTATGACAACAGCATGGCGCAGCTGCAACAGGTGTTTCTGCAGTTTCTGCAGCGCTTGCCTTTTTATGGTCTGGCCGTGCTCTGCACCGACGAGGAGCGGGTGCGGGATCTGTTGCCAATGCTCAGGACACCCATTGTTGGTTATGGTTTCTCGCCCAGCGCTGATCTACAGGCACGCAACCTCCGCGCCCATGGCATGGGCAGTGAATTTGAGGTCTGGCGTCGGGTCGATTCGACGACGGTCCACTGGCTGGATCTGCGCCTTAATCTCCCGGGGCGGCACAATGTTCTCAATGCCCTGGCAGCGGTGGGGATTGCCAGCAAGGTGGGGATCGAAAGCGATGTCATTGCCAAAGCCCTCGCCGAATTCCGGGGGGTGGCTCGACGTTTTGAGCTGGTTGCAGAGGGGGCGGGCATTACGGTTATTGATGATTATGGCCACCATCCCCGGGAACTGGCCGCAACCCTGGCAGCGGCTCGCCAGGTCTGGCCGGACCGGCCCATTGTTCTGCTCTTTCAACCCCATCGCTTTAGTCGCACCCGGGACCTCTTTGCCGATTTTGTGGCCGTTTTGGCTGAGGCCGATCGAAGCATCCTCCTGGATGTCTACGGGGCCGGTGAGCAACCCATAGCTGGGGCAGACAGCGCGCATTTGTACGCTGCGCTCCAAGCCCAGGGTGCCGATTGTCGGTATCGACCCGAGATTTTGCAGGAGCCTGGGCGGATTCTTGGGGAATTACCCGAACGGGCGGTCCTGCTCTGCATGGGGGCTGGCAGCATTGCTCATTTGGCCGGTCAGTGGCCCGCGGTGTTTGCTGCAGGAGGTCCCCATGGGTAGTGGACGACTGCGCTTGGGCGAGCCCTTGGGCCGGCATACCAGTTGGCGTATCGGTGGCCCGGCAGAGCGTTTTTATCTGGCCGCCGGCGAGGAAGACCTCCGTTATTTTCTTCAGCATTTTGCCCAGGGACCCATCACCTGGCTGGGGCTTGGCAGTAACGTGCTGGTTCGCGATGGTGGTATCCGTGGCAGCGTTATTTGTTTGGCCCATGGTCTGGATGCCCTGGTACTGCAAGCTCCGACCGAGATCCTTGCCGAAGCTGGCGTTTCCGCGGTCAAGCTTGCCCATTTCGCGGCCCACGCCAGTCTTGCGGGCAGCGAATTCCTGGCTGGCATCCCGGGGACCCTGGGGGGGTGTTTGGCCATGAATGCCGGTGCCCAGGGGGTGGAGACCTGGGAACTGGTCAATTGGGTAGAGGTCCTGCAGCCAGACGGTACCAAAGAGCGTCTGGGCAAAGAGCAATTTCAGGTGGGCTATCGCAGTGTCCAGGGGCAGGGCCAAGGGTGTTTTTTGCGCGCCAGTCTGCGCCTTGCAGCCAGCGATAAGGAGCAAGTCTTTGCCAGGATGCGCCAATGGCAGGCCCGTCGTGCCCAGACCCAGCCCTTGGAATGGCCAAGTTGCGGCTCGGTGTTCCGAAATCCTCCCGGGGATTTTGCGGCTCGACTGATCGAGGCGGGAGGTCTCAAGGGGAGCCGCAAAGGCGACGCGGAACTGAGCACCAAGCATGCCAATTTTATTGTCAACCGGGGTGCTGCCAGGGCACGGGATGTGGAGGAGTTGGTCGCGCTGGTGCAGAAAACCGTGGCAGAGCGCTTTGGCGTCCATCTGGAACCGGAGATGCGGGTATTGGGGGAGGCGGAAGATGGCTGAGATCGTTGGCGTACTCTATGGCGGACCCTCCATCGAGCGCGAGGTATCCATTCACAGTGCCCAAGCCGTGCAGGGCGCACTGGAAGCGACCGGTATGACGGTGTGCGGGATTGATGTCGACCCGGGCAACATAGCCGAACAGCTGCGTGACGCAAAAATTACCTATGCCTTCAATGTCTGTCACGGCCAGTTTGGGGAAGACGGGCATTTGCAGGCGGTCCTCGACAATCTGGGTATTCCCTACTCTGGCAGCGGCCTGCTGGCCAGTGCCCTGGCCATGGATAAATGGCGTTGCAAACGGATCTGGCAACGGGCAGGTCTGCCCACTACCCAAGGAATGCTCTTGCGATCGGGGCAGAGCACTGCTTCTTTGCCGGATATGGGATGGCCCCGATTCGTCAAACCCAATCATGGGGGTTCCAGCCTGGGGGTAGGTCGGGTTGGGAATGAGCAAGAGCTGCAAGAGGCAATCGCCAGAGCATTTGCCCTGGATGCGGAGGTGTTGGTGGAAGCGGCTGTTGCTGGCCGGGAGTTGACGGTGGCAATCGTTGCCAATGAGGCGTTGCCCGCCATCATCATCGAACCCCAGGGGGATTTCTATGATTACCATGCCAAATACCTGGCCCAGGATACCCGTTATCTCCTGCCCTCTGGCTTGCCTCGAGAACGGGAGCGAATGCTTCAGGACCTGGCCTTGCAGGCCTTCCTGGAAATTGGTGGGGAAGGTTGGGGGCGGGTGGATTTCCTACTCGATGCCGAAGAACAGCCTTTTCTGTTGGAAGTAAACAGTGTCCCGGGGATGACCAGCCACAGCCTGGTGCCCATGGCGGCAAAGGCCCGGGGGTGGAATTTTGGGGAATTATGTCTGCGGATCATGGCAGCCAAGGGGGAACAAAAACATGGTTAGTGCCATTCGCGATTTTCGTTCGCTCCAGCGGCCCAAGATCGAGCCCAGGATGCCCCAGCCCGAGGAAGCCGGCAAAGCCGCCGTACTCCCAGCAAAGAAGCCCATGGCGGGTAGGATTTTCCGTGGAGGAATCCTTCTTTTCCTGGTGATGGGGATGAGCCTGCTTGCCTGGCAGGCATGGCAGTTTCTCCGAAATCCGCAGTTGATGCCCATTCAGACCCTGCATGTGGAGGGACTTTCCCAACGGATTCCTCTGTATCGGGTGAACCGGGCCGTTGCTCCATTTCTTGCGGAAGGATTTTTGTGGGTGAACCTGCAGCAGGTCCAAAAAGCCCTGTTGCAGGTGCCCTGGGTTGCCAATGTGGAGGTACGCCGGGTCTGGCCTGACCAACTGGAAATTACGTTGACAGCTGTACAACCAGCCGCCCGCTGGCTTGGGGCTCCCAATCAGGTTTTGGGTACCGATGGCAAGGTGTATTCCGTACCCGTGCAGGAAATACCCCAAGATCTTCCCGCCTTTTTTGGTCCAGCAACAGATGGTTTGCACATGCTAAAGGAATGGAAGCGGTTCAATGAAATCCTTGCGCCCCTGCAGTTGCAGATCCGCGCACTGCAGGAAGACCCACGGGGGTCCTGGAGCTGCATTCTCACGGACGGAGTGCGCTTGGTTCTCGGTCGCCAGGATCGGAAGGAGGCGTTGGCGCGATGGGTTGCGGTAGCACCAAAGATTCGCTCCTACCTGCTCCCCGGAGCCAGTATGGATTTGCGGTACAACAACGGTTTTGCGGTCGCGCTGCCCAGCGCTACCACCCAAAGTGTCAGTGAGGGGCAAACGTCCCCAAGGAGTGAAAAGAAATGAAACGTGGTAACCAAGAACTCATTGTCGGACTGGATATCGGGACCTCCAAGGTCGCTTGTATCGTTGCGCAAACCCGTTCTACGGGAGAAGCGGAAATCATTGGGGTTGGCCAGCACCCTTCGCGGGGTTTGAAAAAAGGGGTGGTGGTGGATATCGAATCCACTGTCCAGGCCATTACCCGGGCGGTCCAGGAAGCGGAGCTGATGGCCGGGGTACAGATCCGGGGGGCCGTCGTTGGTATTGCAGGCGGTCATATCCGTGGTTACAACAGCCATGGCATCGTTGCCATTAAAAACAAAGAAGTAAGCTACGATGACCTAGGAAGGGTCATGGATGCCGCCCGCGCCATTGTTGTTCCCCAGGATCAGACCGTAATTCATGTTCTCCCCCAGGAATTTACTATTGATTCACAGGAGGGGGTACGCGAGCCCATTGGCATGTCGGGAGTGCGTTTGGAAGCGCAGGTGCATATTGTCACGGGGGCCATTAGTGCCAGTCAGAATATTGCCAAGTGCGTGGAACGTTGTGGTTTGCAGGTGCAAGGACTGGTGCTGGAGCAGTTGGCTTCGGCCGACGCGGTCTTGACCAACGATGAAAAGGAGTTGGGAGTCTGCCTGGTGGACATCGGCGGCGGTACCACCGATATCGCCATCTACCGGGATGGTGCGGTACGGCACACGGCAGTGATCCCCATTGCCGGAGATCAGATCACCAATGATATCGCCCTGGGACTGCGGACCCCGCCCGCCGAGGCCGAGCAGATCAAGAAGCTCTATGGTTGTGCCCTGGGTGACCTGATTGATCAGGATGATGAAATTCCGGTGCCGAGTGTCGGTACCCGACCTCCACGGAGCATTTCCCGACGTGTCCTCAACGACATCATCGAGCCCCGTGTTCGTGAACTCCTGGAGCTGATCCAGGTAGAGTTGCGGCGGACAGGTTTTGAAGATCTTATCGCGGCGGGCGTGGTCCTCACGGGTGGTACCAGCCGTCTGGAAGGCATTGCCGAGCTTGCAGAAGAGATCCTTCACCTGCCTGTTCGTACGGGCGAGCCCATGCATTTGGCTGGAATGGAAACGGTTGTTCGGGCCCCTTGGCATGCCACGGGGGTGGGGCTAGTGATGTACGGCGTCCACAACCAGTTAGGGGGACAGGCGGAGCCCGTATCCCAGCCAGTGGCGGCAGCCACCAAGACTATTCATGAACCAGGCGAGCGCGCGGCGGCCTTTGGCGGTATTTTTGGCCGACTGCGCAATTGGGTGGAAACCAGTTTTGGCTAAGACGACTCCGGCAATGATCACAGCACTTTCGCAGCGAGGAATGGACCATGTTTGAATTACAGGAAATGCAACAAGAAGGGGCCGTCATCAAGGTAATCGGTGTTGGTGGCGGTGGCGGAAATGCCATCAACAATATGGCAGCGTCGGGTTTGGCCAATGTGGAGTTCATCTCCGCTAATACCGATGCCCAAGCCCTGCGGAATTCCAAGGCCCAGCACACCATCCAACTGGGGGCAGAGCTCACCCGTGGTTTGGGCGCTGGAGCCAATCCGGAAATCGGGCGCAAGGCTGCCGAGGAATGCCGCGAGGAGATCCGGGCGGTACTGGAGCACACGGATATGCTCTTTATCACTACGGGCATGGGTGGGGGTACGGGAACCGGGGCGGCGCCAGTAGTCGCATCTATTGCCCAGGATATGGGGATCCTGACCGTTGGTGTAGTTACCAAACCCTTTAACTTTGAAGGCAAAAAGCGCCAGCAGTTTGCCTTGAGCGGTATTGATGAATTGGCTCAGCATGTGGATTCACTGGTCATCATTCCCAACGAAAAGTTGTTGGCTGTGTTGGGCAAACAGATCAGTCTCAAGGAGGCGTACCTGGCGGCGGACAACGTCCTCCTGGGAGCGGTGCAAGGGATCTCGGAACTGATTACCCGCCCCGGTCTGATGAACCTCGACTTTGCCGACGTGCGTACGGTAATGTCAGGTATGGGATTGGCGATGATGGGGACCGCTGCAGCCCGTGGCGAAAGTCGTGCCCGCGAAGCTGCCACCCGTGCCGCCAGCAGTCCACTCCTGGATGATATCAACCTGAGTGGCGCCCGAGGCATTCTGGTCAACATAACTGCCGGTAACGACCTGTCGCTGGGAGAATTTGAGGAAGTAGGCGAGTTGATCCGCAGCTATGCATCCGATGATGCCAATGTCAAGGTAGGCACGGTCATCGATGAAAATCTCGATGGCGAGTTACGGGTGACGGTGGTGGCAACGGGATTGCAGCGCGAGCCGGTCCGTCTGGCGGTGGAAAATAATCGTCTTCGTCCCGAAACCACCATTCCGGCCAATGCCGTGGACTGGCGGCAACTGGATCGGCCAGCGGTGCTCCGGCAGGCCCGGACAGCTGCCACGGGCACCCATGGTGGAAATGCCAGAACGCGCTCTGCTACGGACTACGATGAGTTGGATATCCCCGCTTTTTTGCGTCGCCAGGCAGACTGAATCTACCCCAGCACCAGGCGATGGCCCCGCATTGCCGGGGCCTTTTTTAGTTCCCATGACCCCGTGGAGAGAGGTCGGCAAGACCGGGACTATTTCCTTTCCTCTGCTTTGCCGTAGAATGAGAACAGATCTTGTTTTTCTGGTTCTGATTTTTATGGTGCAAGGAAAACCTGCGCCAGCCCTGGAAGAGGTGGTTGCTATGTTATACCCGGAGTTGTTCAAATCCTTGGAGGCGGCACGCTGGAACATGGAAAAGGACATCCCTTGGGATCAGTTCGACGCCAGCAAGACCAGCGCCGAGTACCTGCAGACCATCAAGATGAACGCCATTACCGAATGGTCGGCCTTGCCGGCAACGGAAATGTTCCTGCGTGACAATCGGGATGACTCTGATTTTTCTGCCTTTATGTCCATCTGGTTTTACGAGGAGCAGAAACACGCCCTGGTCCTGATGGAGTATCTCCGTCGTTTTGCCCCGGAATATCTGCCGACCGAAGAGGAGTTACATGAAGTCCGCTTCGAGTTCGATCCTGCCCCCCCCATGGAGACGCTAATGCTCCATTTTTGCGGCGAAATCCGGCTGACCCACTGGTACAAGGCCGCTGCCCAATGGCACCAGGAACCGGTGATCAAGTTCATCTACGAAACTCTGTCCAAGGACGAGGCCCGTCATGCTGGTATCTACCTCAAGTACATGCGACGTGCGGTGGACCGCCTGGGAGATAGTGCGCGCCTGGCTTTTGCCAAAATTGGCGTGCTCATGGCCAATACCCGAACCGCCAAAGCCCTCCACCCCACCAATCTCCATGTCAACAAGGAGATGTTCCCCAAGGATAGCGTCCAAAGCCATCTACCCGATCCTGGCTGGCTGGAGCGCTGGCTGGATACCCAGATTCATTTCGATGCTGTCTGGGAAGGTAAAGTGATCAACGGAATATTGCGCAATCTTTCCACCTTGCTAGAAACTCCCATAAGTAGCGCCAGGGATTTGAGTCAGTATCGGAAGCGCATGAGCGCGCTCGTTGCGGGCTAATGTAGCCATTTCCCGACATTTTATGTGCCTGGCTTGCTCTACCTCCATGCTTTTCCATGATTTTATTCTGGCATGGAAAATGCTCAGTGCTACTGCCCGGCTTCCGGGTCTGACGATGGAGTATTCCTGTGAAAAAATTCCTTGCACTCGGCACGCTGGCTTTGTTGCTGGCTGGTTGTGCCAATAATCCTTACGGCTACAATTCCACTGCTTTAGGGAGTAATCCAACCACCACCGATACCGCTGCGGGTGCGGCCCTTGGGGCAGTGGCTGGGGCGGTGGTTGGCAATCAAAGTGGAAGCCCTCTGGCGGGTGCCGCCATTGGCGCCGGCCTGGGTGGTCTGGCAGGCTATGCGATCAGCAAGCAGCAACAGCCTGCCAACTGTCCCCCAGGCTACAACTGTATCCCGACTCCTCCACCCAATTGCCCGCCCGGTTATAGTTGTACACCCCAGTAACCGAGTCCGTGACCCCAGGCCCAGAAAATACCCTTGTCCCATGGCGAGAACTGGAGCTTGTCCAGCGGCTCGAATGGGCCTTGTATCCGGAGCTGCCTGCGGCATATCGTGGGGCCCTCCTGCAGGAGCAGTGGGTGCAAACCCGCTGCTATTTTGCGCGCCGCCAGGATTTGCGTCCCGAGGAAATCGCTCTCCTGGCGCAGGATGCAGATTATGTGATTCGGCTTTGTATAGCCAAACGGCCTGATCTGAGCCCGGAACAGGTGGAAGCCTTCTGCAACGACCGAGATCCCAACGTGCGCTACGCCGTTGCCAGAAATCCGTTGCTCCTTCCTGAGCAACGTGCACGGCTGTTGGTAGATACCGATGCACTGGTTCGACAAGCTGCTGCCAAAGGTCCGCGGAAAATCCAGACTCGACAACGAGCCCATCAAGCTATTCTCTACCGCTAGATGGTCAAGTTTTGCGTTGCTCGTCATGGAAAGAGCTCTGGCCATTGCCTGGCTGGGCCAGTTCTGTGGTCTGTCATACTGATCTATCTGGGGCTCTTTTGCGGCTATCATTTCTTTGTACCGGGACTAGATCCCGTGCCCGGGAGCCTTTGGGATACCCTCATCAATTGGGACGCCAAATGGTATCTTGATATCGCCCAGTCGGGATATCAATACCAGCCAGACTCTAAGCAAGGACAAAACATCGTCTTTTTTCCCCTGTATCCCTTGCTACTGCATGCCCTGGGTTGGCTTTTGCCAATACCACCAGCAATTCTGGGGATTCTCCTGGCCCTTTTCTCTGGCCTCCTTTCGGTGCTGCTTTTTGCGCGATTTGCCCGGGCAAATCTGGCTGCTGAGGCTGTCTCCTGGGCGACTCTGGCCTATGCCCTGTATCCTGGTGCCTTCTTTTTTGTCAGCGCCTATCCTACCGGACTGATGAATTGCCTGTTGCTCGCAACCTTGCTTGCCTGGCAACGACAACGGTACGCGTGGTCGGCCTTGTGGGCGGGGGTAGGCAGCGCCAGTGGCCCGCTTATGGTTTTTGCTGCCTTTGCCATCTGGGTATTGATGGCCAGCCGCGCATGGCGGGCACGGGGCTGGGTGGCGTTATGGACCCTCTTGCCGCTGGGGATTCTGGCCGAATCGGGATTGTTGCTTTTCATGCTGTATCAGTTCCTGCTCTTTCACGACCCTTGGGCCTTTGTCACTGCCCATGGCGCTTATCTGGGGGAGCTTTCCCCCTGGCAAAAAATCCAGCGGATCCTTAGCCTCTATCCCTTTCGCGGGGCCGACTACTCTCCCCTTTGGCAGGCCCTGCTGGGACAAAGAACCCAATGGAATCCCGCCCGTTCGGTGTATTTTCTTTTGAACGCCTTTGTCCTTGCCTGCAATCTCCTGGCGCTTGGGTTCTTTGGGTGGCGACGCCAATGGGCGTGGCTGTGGTTGGGGGGCGTGCTGGTCGGGGCCTATGTATGGTTTCAGGGGGCGAGCCAGGGACCGGTTTCCACCTACCGATTGCTCTATCTGAATATGCCCATCTTTCTGATCTTCGGGAGCTTGGCAGCATCCCACCCTAACTGGGGAAGGAGACTCTTGTTCCTGAGTAGCGTGGGGCTCGTACTGCAGTCGGCCTTTTTTGTCTCGGGCCACTGGGCCTTTTAATGCTCGGGAAATTGACGAAGAACGAAAGCCCATTTACTCTATAAAAAAAGGTGATGAAGTCCGCCTGGAACCGTCCCTCGGGACTAATGACTTCTACTGGTACCTGGAAACGGGGACGGTAGATTATTTTGTCTGGCCTGGGGAGGTTTCATGCTCAAAGAAATTTTGCTGCAGCTTGCGCAGGTCCTGGCAGTCCTGCTGCTCTCGCCACTTCTCCATGGCTTTATCGTCAAAATGGAAGAGCAGCTCCAACGTGGACTTAGGCCCTCCATTTTCCAACCCTACCGAGATCTCTGGAAACTCTTCCAGAAAACCCAATGGGTACCTGAATCAGCCAGTTGG
The DNA here is from genome assembly GCA_021375695.1 of Candidatus Igneacidithiobacillus taupoensis. Lineage (GTDB taxonomy): Bacteria > Pseudomonadota > Gammaproteobacteria > Acidithiobacillales > Acidithiobacillaceae > Igneacidithiobacillus > Igneacidithiobacillus taupoensis. The sequence goes on from JAEPKX010000002.1 coordinate 97,181, forward strand.
ATTTTTTTCTGGGCCCCGGTGGTGGCATTTGTCGCCATGATGATCGTGCCCACGCCCATTCCCGTACTGACGAACTTCCCCGTACCCTTTGGGGTGCTTGGCCGTACTGGGTTTGAACCTGCTGGTCCTGGCCAATGCCGAATCTTTGCCGTCGAGTGTTTGTAATGTCTGACGTAGGAGAGAGTGAATGGTTTCCACGTTGGGGTTCATAGCGATTTTTGCCATCATTGGCGCGTGGGCACGCTATGGGCAAACCTTGTTGATACAAACCGTCTTTGGGCGAGGCTTTCCCTGGGCTACGCTCAGTATCAATGTGTTGGGATGTTTTATCATGGGGTTTCTCTTTTTTGAGACCATGGAACGAATTTCCATCAACCCGGAACTTCGCACCGGAATACTGACGGGTGGCTTGGGTGCCTATACCACGTTTTCTACTTTTTCACTGGAAACTCTGGTGCTCTTTGAGAATGGCGAGCCCATAAAGGCTCTTCTTTATATGTTTTCTTCGCTCTTTTTGTGTGTAGCCGCGGCCTTTGCCGGTGCCTGGATATCCCGCAGCATCTGAGAGGTAATGGTATGACAACCGTATCGGTAGTGCGTATTTATATCAAAGAAGGTGATAAACACCATGGTCACAATCTGATGGAAGAAATTTTTCGCGTGCTCCATGATCAATACAAAGTCCATGGTGTAACCGCTTTTCGCGGTATCGCCGGCTTTGGCAGCAAGGGAACGGTGCATGCCGACGACATCCTGCGTTTGAATGTCCACTTGCCTTTGGTGCTGGAATTTTTTGATGAACCAGAAACCGTGGATGCGGTAATGCCCCGGTTGCTGGATCTGGTGCCAGCAAATCATATTCTTCGCTGGGAAGCCGATTGTACCTGCCCTAAATGAATTATCGCCAATGTCCTTTGTGCTATACTAAAACAGACTTGATAATCGTATTATGCCCAGCCTGTGGCCGCGACATAGAGGCAGGGTCCCAGCAGATCCCCATGACCGGCTCCTCTGGGCCTTGCGGAATCCTCATCCTGAGGTACGGAGGGGTGCCATTCTCAGCCTGCGAAATCAAGTTCGGGAGGAGGCAGCTATCCCCTTGGCGGAGCTGGCCATGGCGGTTCCGATGGATGTGATTCCGGGCTTGGCAGTGGTGCAGGCACTGGCCCATCTGCCTACAGCTCAGCTTCGATCGCAAGCCTTGGGTAAGCTTTTGCTTCATCCTGCTCATGCAGTCCGCGTTGCTGCCCATGAGCTCTCGCTGCGGGAGAATGTTGCCGATTGGTAGGAGAGGGACCTACAAATGATGTTTGTGGAATCATCCAGGAGGAACTCTTGATGAATGTACGGGATATGTTTCTTGACCAGGTCAAAAAAGGCTTGAGTGATAAACCCCTGCCTCTACGAGTTCGTTTCTGGGATGGACATGAGTATGCTTTTAGTGAAAATCCCCTGGTAACCATGCACCTGCGCAGTGCAAGTTTGCTTGCCAGGTTGCTAGCCGGCAGCGCCCTAGATGTTTTGGGCGAGGGATATGTGGAAGGGGATATCGCTATCGAAGGACGATATCAGGATATCCTGGCCGTTGCCGAACAACTGAGTACTGCCTTTCCCAGGAGGAAGCCAGGTCTTTTGAAAAGGGCATTACACAGTAAAGAAAAAGACAAGGAAGCTATTCATTATCATTATGATGTTTCCAACGATTTTTACCGTCTCTGGCTGGATAAAAATCTGGTCTATTCCTGCGCCTATTTCCACACTGGCAAGGAAGATATCGATACGGCCCAAGAACAAAAGCTTGATCATATCTGTCGCAAGCTCCATCTGCAGCCTGGCGAAAAGCTTCTGGATGTTGGCTGTGGCTGGGGCGGCATGTTGAGTTTTGCTGCACGACACTATGGCATCCGGGGCGTGGGGGTGACCTTGAGCGAGGAGCAATTTGCCTTTGCCCAGGAGCGCATGGCACGTGAGGGGCTTGCCGATCAGGTAGAGATCCGCCTGCAGGATTATCGAGATATCCCAGAGCGCGAATATTTCGATAAAGTCAGCTCCATTGGTATGTTCGAACATGTGGGGAGGGAAAAACTGCCAGAATATTTCGAGGTCATTGCACGGGTCTTGAAGGAAGGTGGATGGGTTCTTAATCATGGTATTACTGCCAGTTCGCCCGATGATGTCGGCGGCCATCACTCTGGTTCGGACTTTATAGATAAATATGTCTTTCCCGACGGCGAGATCCCCCATCTGTGGCGGGTGGTTCGAGATATGGGGGGAGCCCATCTGGAAGTTCTCGATGTGGAAAATCTCCGTCCCCATTATGCCCAGACCCTGATCCACTGGGTGCGGCGTCTGGAGGCTCATCGGGAGGAGGCGGTACGGCTGGTAGGTGAAAAGGTCTATCGGATCTGGGCGATTTACATGGCCGGGTGTGCCTATGGGTTTTGGCGGAACTGGTCAGCTCTCCATCAAGTACTGGCCGTCAAGCAAAGCAAGGAAGAGCTCACGCCCAGACCATGGGAACGGCGATATCAATATCAAGAGGGCGATCTCTTCCGCCTGGCAGAACCTGACTGGGGCGATCTGTGAGTCTTGCTTCCCTCCGCTCCATTACCCTGGTTCGCCATGGACTGACTGAATGGGCCGCCAATGGCCAGCACACCTCCATCACGGATGTGGATCTCACGGAGCAGGGGCGAGAGCAAGCAAAGATCCTCTGGCACTACTTCGCGCAGGGGGAACACCATTTTGATGGGGTGTATTCAAGCCCTTTGCGGCGCGCGCTCCATACGGCGGTGCTGGCAGGGTTCAGCCCATCACTCCATCCCAAGTTACAGGAATGGCACTATGGTCGCTATGAAGGCAAGACCAGCGCCGAGATTCATCGGGAGGACCCAGAGTGGACCATCTTTCGCTGTGGCGCCCCCGAGGGTGAAACTAGCCTGGATGTGCGACGACGCTGCCAGGAGCTTTTGGCAGAATGGCAAGAAGCAGGCCACGAACGGGTGCTCTGTTTTGCCCACGGTCATATTCTTCGCGCCCTGGCGTGTTGCTGGTTGGGTCAAGACCTGACTTTTGGGGATCATTTGCATATGGATGCCGGGAGTATCTCCCGACTTGGCTGGGAGCATGAAACTCCGGCCATTGTCCTTTGGAATCAACTGCTCTACTGATATTACCAGCAAAGCGCAGGCTGTCGTCTATACTGGAACAAGATAGAGTAGCGTAGGAGATGGTGATGAAAAAAATGGAAATGTCTGATCGCTTCATCCGATTGGAGTTCGATAAAAAAGATCTTCCCAAGATCGTTGAGCCCATTATTAAAAATGCCGAGCAATTCTCGGCCACTCCGTTGGATATGGCATATCTTCTTGCGGAAGTGGCGTACAGGATGGAAAATCATTTTCGGCAACCCAAAGGTGTTTTTGATGGGGGCTTGAAGTCATGAAAATCGTGGAAGAGAATTCGGAGAAGGTAATCTTGGAAATGACCCTGGACGAAGCACAAAAGCTGGCCAATGACGTGAAGCGCCTGGAAAAATTATTTGGTGCAACCGCTTCCGATTTACTGGAGCTGCTGCCCACTCCCAAGGATGCGGGACCAAAAACACCTCGTTATGAGTGGAGTGGTCCCGATCACTGAAATAATCTGTCTATTGTTATCGTTACTTCATACCTGAATCCGTGGCCTAGGTTTTGCTCGTGAGCTGATAAGGATTGTATGGTGGTTGCAGGTGGCTCAGGAGCGCCGATCCGCGGCATTTTACTCTGGAAAAGCCCGATGAGCCCTTGCGGAAGGCAGGTTTTTCGAGGTGATTTCAGGAGTGACACCCATTGGGGCAAAGTCGATCCTTCCCCCGTAGAGACGGAGGGTACCTGAAGATCCAATGGGAATCGTACCGGGATTCAGGGTGCCGACCAGGCGGCATAAATGCGCTCGAAAGCAAAGAACCCGGGGGTATTTTCGGGAAAGGAAAGGATCCACTGACGAGCATGATGAACCACACGGGCCGCTTGGAGGATGACTTCCTGAATCACCGTTTTGACACGACGTCGCCTGGCCGGATGGCGAGGCGGTGCATCGGGTCCGAGAAGGGTATTCTGGCCGATC
>JAEPKX010000057.1:0-1211 GCA_021375695.1 Candidatus Igneacidithiobacillus taupoensis
GGGATGCGCTGGCGCGCGCGGCGTGGCTTGAACAATGCCAGATGTTCTACTGGGGCGACATCGACACGCATGGCTTTGCCATTCTCGATCAGCTGCGCGGATTCTTTCCTCATGCCACCTCGATTCTGATGGATCAACAGACATTCCTAGCCCACAGGGCACTATGGGGAGTTGAAATGCAGCCAGAAACAGGAACGCTGACGAGGTTGAACATTGGGGAAAGCAAACTTTATGATCAATTACGCCAAAACCATTGGGGCGAACGCATTCGTCTGGAGCAAGAGAGGATTGGGTTCGACTTTCTGCAAGAGGCGCTTCGAGGGTTATAGACCGCAACGCTCAAGGAATACATGACAGTTCAACGCCTCGTTCCTTGTCTCTATTGCTGTCTGGCAGGAAGAAGCACGGAAACCCAGCGGAACAAGGTGCATGGACATGCAGATAAAAAAGCCAGGGGACAGTAAGCCAAGCTTCAGTCGGTATATTGGCATTGACTACTCCGGAGCAAAAACCCCGGATTCCGGCCTGAAAGGGCTTCGGGTCTACGAGGCGAACCGGGAGACCGAACCAGGGGAAGTGCAACCGCTCAAAGGCCCATACAAGTACTGGACCCGGCGCGGTCTGACGGAATGGCTGGCGATCCGCCTGTCCGAGGATGTACCGACTATCGTCGGCATGGACCACGGTTTTTCCTTTCCCCTGCAGTATTTCGAGCTTCACCAACTGAAGCCGGACTGGCCGACCTTTCTCGACGATTTCCAGAAGCACTGGCCGACGGACGAGGCCAACACCTCCGTCGATTGTATTCGTGACGGTTGGCGGGGCAATGGCGCGGCCCGGTCCGGTCGAGCCCGCTGGCGACGGCTTACCGAGGAGCGGGCCAAGGCCAAATCGGTGTTTCATTTCGACGTGCCCGGTTCCGTTGCCAAATCAACCCATGCCGGCTTGCCATGGCTGAGGTATCTCCGGATCCAGCTGGGGGACAGACTCCACTGCTGGCCTTTTGACGGCTGGGAAATTCCTGCGGGCAAATCGGCACTGGTGGAGGTCTATCCCGCGCTGTGGAGCAAGAACTATCCCCGCGAGGGCCGCACACCAGACCAGCACGATGCCTATGTTGTCAGCGCCTGGCTGCGGCAGGTGGACATGGACGGGGATCTCCGCAAAATTCTCAAGCCCGACCTGCTTCCCGAACAATACCCCATTGCCCA
>JAEPKX010000057.1:1311-2592 GCA_021375695.1 Candidatus Igneacidithiobacillus taupoensis
CTCCAACTCCGCCGGTTTCGCCGGAAGTTCCAGGCCCAGCTCCTCCCGAAAGACAACCCTAGCAGCGGCAGAAAACACCACCTGCAGCTCTATTTCTTCGGCCATGAGCCGTTCCAGCAAGCGCAGAGCATAGGGAGCACCGGAGGCTCCGGTAACGGCAAGCCCCAATCGTTTAGGTGTCATGGGCCAAATCCCGTAACAGGTCCTCGTGAATCCCAGCAAAGGCACCGTTACTCATGATCAAGATCCGATCCCCTGGACGTGCCCTGCGGACCACCGCCTTGCGCAGCTCTCCCACATCGGAAAAGATTTCCACGGCACCCCCAAGACTTTGGCGCGGGTCCCAGGAAAGCTTGGGATCGGCATAGAGAAAACAGCCATCGGCACCGGCCAGACTCGCTGCCAGGCTGTTGCGATGGACCCCCATTTTCATGGTGTTGGAGCGAGGCTCCAGGACGGCAAGGATCCTACCCTGCCCCTCCATGCTGGATCGCAGGGCAGCAATGGTTTTGGCAATGGCCGTAGGGTGATGGGCAAAATCGTCATAGACGTGGATATCCCGGACCGTACCGCGCAACTCCAGGCGCCGTCGCAATCCCTGAAAGCTACCCAAGGCTTGGCAAGCCGTGGCAATGGGTACACCCGCATGGCGAGCCGCCAGGATGGCACCCAGCGCATTTTGGGCGTTGAAATCTCCCAAGGACTGCCAATGCACCTCCCCATGGCAGTGTCCCCCCTCCCAGATACTGAAATTTCTTCCCGAAGGCTCGGCAAGCCGAACCTGCCAGGGACTACCAGCCCCAAAAAAGAGACTCTGGGTCCAGGTGCCGCGCTGCCAGACACGATCCAGGGCCGGATCCGCCATGGGGCGAAGGAGGAGCCCGTTATCGGGGACCGTACGGAGCAGATGATGAAATTGGGTTTCGATGGCCGCCAGATCAGGGTAGATATCGGCGTGGTCGTATTCCAGGTTGTTGCAGAGGAGGGTGCGGGGCCGATAATGGAGAAATTTGGCACGTTTATCGAAAAAGGCCGTGTCATATTCATCGGCTTCTATGACAAAAAAATGGCTGTCCGTCAGCCGCGCCGATACCCCAAAATTAACGAGCTCTGCCCCGATCAGAAAGCTTGCTTCCAGACCGGCCTGTTCCAGAATCCATAGCAACATGGCGCTGGTACTGCTTTTGCCATGGGTTCCGGCCACTGCCAAGACCCAGCGCCCGTGCAGGATTTCCCGTCCCAACCACTCCGGACCCGAGGCATAGGGCAGCCCCCGGCGCA
>JAEPKX010000057.1:2692-4075 GCA_021375695.1 Candidatus Igneacidithiobacillus taupoensis
GGCCGCCCGCGTCACCGCACGGGCTGCGGTGCTTTCTTCCAAATCCACCATCTGCCATTCCAGACTTACGGGGTCCTGCCAATCCAGGTAAATCCGCCAGCGGTTGCCCCGCTCATCCAGGATATGTTCCAAGCGCGTGCCAACCCCTCGATCGGCCAAACGGACAATCAAGCGCTCGGTTTCTTCCCAATCATCGGCATAGGCAGCCGGAGTACCCATGGATACCCGATCCATGATCAGTCGCTCCACCGCCTCCAGAAAGTCCCGATCAATGGGCGCCTGCCGGGCGTACTCCAGGGCGTCTTCTGGTCTCAAAAGAACAGTCCCTCACTGGGGCTACTGGCATTGGCGTAGAGTTTGCGCGGCATTCTTCCTGCCAGAAAGGCTCGCCGTCCTGCCTCCACGCCCAAGCGCATGGCCTCGGCCATAAGGATCGGATTCCTGGCACCGGCAATGGCCGTATTGAGCAGAACGCCATCACAACCGAGTTCCATGGCCACTGCCACATCCGAGGCCGTACCGACACCCGCATCCACCAGGATGGGCACCGTGGCCTGTTCGAGGATGATCCGCAAGTTGTAGGGATTACGGATCCCCAAACCGGAGCCAATGGGGGCTGCCAGGGGCATGACCGCCACACAACCCAGGTCGGCAAATTGCTTGCAGGCCACGGGGTCATCGGTGCTATAGACCATCACTTCAAAGCCTTCGGCAATGAGGGTCTCGGCGGCTCGAAAGGTCTCCCGCATGTCGGGAAAGAGGGTTTGCGGGTCGCCAATCACTTCCAATTTGACCAGGGTCCAGTCCCCCAACTCGCGAGCCAGACGACAGGTACGCACGGCCTCCTCGGCAGTATGGCAGCCCGCGGTATTGGGCAAGATGGTAAAGCGATCCTGGGGTAGATAATCGAGGAGGTTTTCCTGATCAGCATGTTGACCCAGATTGACCCGGCGCAGGGCAACGGTGACGATTTCCGCCCCGGCAGCCTCGATGGCAGCCCGGGTTTCCTGAAAGTCCCGATATTTTCCGGTCCCCACCAGCAGCCGGGAAGAAAAAGAGCGATGACCAATGTGCAGCAAATCACTAGACATAATCAGGAATCCTACCGAAAGACCAGGGGGAAGAATAGCTGCTCAGCCGCCACCAACGGCGCGGATGATTTCCAGTCGGTCCCCAGATACCAAAACGGTCTGGGCGTAGTTACTGCGAGGAATCACTTCCTGGTTACGTTCAACAGCTACCCGCTGGCCAACAAGGCCCAAATGATGCATGAGGTCCACAACGGTGCTCCCGGATGGCAACTGTAGGAGACTACCATTGACAGTAATTTCTAGATAGTCGGGAGAAATAGGCATATGCAGAATGTATATGGAGGCTAGGCCC
>JAEPKX010000058.1 GCA_021375695.1 Candidatus Igneacidithiobacillus taupoensis
CTAAGTATGATGAAAAGTTGAAACGCCCTGATATCCATTCTTCCACCATATTCGCCATCCGGGAGGCCGATACCGATTGACTGAATTAGAGAAATTCTCCAATCAGATGCCCTTTGCCCACCCTTTCCTACCACCCAAGACATGGGAGCCAGCTAGATTCGCAGCAGGGTCTTTTCTTGGCAAGCTTGCCAGCACTATGGCATGGGCTTGGCATAGGATAGCCTCCCTGAGATAACCCTACCGGGCCCTGTCCTGGAAGGTCTTTCGGAGAGGAGAATAGCCCATGGATCTCGATACCCTTTCTGGGCGGGTATTACTGGTAGTGACCGGTCTTTCATGTCAGGTGATCACAGAAACCTTATACGCCCTGTCCAGGCAAAATCCCGCTACCCTTCCCCAGCATGTCCTGGTGCTGACTACCCAGGAAGGTGCCGAACGGACCCGCCTTTTACTCTGTCAGGAAGGGTGGTTTCAGAAACTCCTGCGCGATTGGCAGCTCCCCGAAATTTCCTTTGGGCCCGAGCAGATTTTGGTCATTCAAGATTCGGCGGGAACTCCGCTACCAGACATTCGCTCTCCGGAAGACAACATCTTTGCCGCCGACGCCATTGTCGATACGGTCCGCAAGCTGACCCAACCGCAGGTGGAGCAGCTCCATGTGTCCATCGCTGGTGGCCGTAAGACCATGGGCTTCTTTGCGGGCTATGCCCTGACCCTGTATGGTCGGCCACAAGATCGGCTGAGCCATGTCCTGGTCTCAGTGGATTTTGAATCCCATCCGGAGTTTTACTATCCCACTCCCTACTCCCGGGTTATTCATACCTCGCCACCCAGAAGCAAGCCCCTGGATACCCAGCATGCGGTCGTCGATCTTGCGGAAATCCCCTTTCTCCGCCTACAAGGCCAGATCGAGCCGTGGCTTCGCAATCGCAAGGTTTCTTTTGGCGAAGCGGTGGCTGAGACCCAAAAGAAACTCGATCCGCCCCGAATTGAGATTGATCTCCTGCGTCGTCCCGCAGTTTTATTGGGTGACACCCCCCTGCAATTGCCGCCAGCCGAATGCGCCTTCTATATCTGGCTCCTGGCCCGTCATGTACGGGGGCTAGACACGGCCTGTCCACCCGATGGGGCTCCCGAGCCCCTTTTTGCCCAGCAATATCTGACCATCCAGGATCGGTTGATTGGGGAGCTGGGTCATGACCGCACCCGCCTCCGGCTCCAAAAGGGCATGAGCAAGGATTTTTTTGAACAGACCAAATCCCGATTGGGGAAGTCCATCCGCAAGGCCTTTCTCTCTCCCAGCCAGGCGGTACCTTATCTACCTATTCGCCAGCACGTCCGCAATCGCTGGATCCATACCTTCAGTCTCGCAGCCGGGCAGATCCATCTGCATAATCTTCCCCCGCAAGCTTGGGAATCCTGACCGATCCTTTTCTCCTTTGCACAATCTGCTCCATCGAGCTGGTACCCAACGATCACTTGCTAGAAAGGAGAAAGATCATGTTCCTGAAAATCCTTAGCGTTACCGCTATTTTTGCTGCCAGCACGGGCATCGCCTTGGCCAGTCCGGTGGCGAATCTTCTCAACAACCTTGCCGTTTATGGTGAGTACGCTGGCGTTACCCAGAGCCACGGTTCCAGTTCGGGTGGGATTGGTGGTCGATTGGAAAGCTACGTTGACGGTTTCTACGGCCAAGCCGATGGAAGCTATACCCCGGGTTCCCTCGATCAAGACAGCTCCGGAAGCTCCACCGACATCAATCTCCAGCTTGGGTATGGGTTACCCATCGGTAAGAGCCTCATCATTGGACCTTACCTGGGTTACCAGTACCTGGGGTTGACCGAGCAGGTTGCTGGCTATCCCCTCACCTTTGGCAACAACAGCCTGGGAGGCGGCATATTTGCAGCCTGGTGTCCGGCTCCACGTTGGGGAGTGCAGGGACATGTAGGGTACTTGGCCGGGGTGAGTGCCAGTGTCCGTGATTCCGAAGGTTTGGCAATTCCCTTGCAGGCGGCCAATCTGCTGGATTTTGGCGGAGAAGTGGACTATCGGGTCTCCGGTCCCTGGATGGTCTTTGCTGGTTTCCATTACGCCCACTATATGGAAGCAGGCCAGAACCTGAATCTCCTGCGGGGTGTCTTTGGCGCCGGACTCCGTTTCTAAGAGAACCACAAAGGAGGAAAACATGCATCCAACCATACATCGATGGATTACTTTTTTTTGGATTTTTTGGACTTTTTGGGTGGCAGCGTCTGGATTCAATGTTTGGGTGAGTACCAGCGGCACGGTCTATGGCAGTAACTATGGCATGCTGATCACCTTGGCCCATATGGGAGGGATGATTCTGATCTGGTTGCTCGGCCTAACCCTGTACCTGATCAGTAAGCCCCAAGCCTAGATCGAAACGATATGGGAGGAACAAGATGAAAACATCGAAATGGATTTGGGTCGCCATTCTGCTGGCTGCGCCTGGTGCTGCCCAGGCAAAGCCCGTGGATCTCTTTGGGATACCCTTGGCAACGGCCACCCGAGCGACCCTGGAACCTGCGCTGGTCCATGCGGGCCTGACACCCATCCAGGTCGGTAATCAATGGTGGTTTGATCAATACGCTGTCCATGGCCAACTTCCCGGGGCCAAAAAGCTTCTGGTGGGCTATACGGAACAGAACCATTTTGCCATCGCCGAGTATGTCTTTCCGAGCTTTATGGATATCGGTCAGGTGGTGCAAATCATCCGGATGGTTGAGGGCAAGTATGGCCCACCCAGCCAACAATCCGGCAATCCCGGCTTGGGAGACGTACAGGCTACCTGGAATGAAGGTGATGGCATGATCATCCGCGTCAGCCGGGGCTGGCCTAGTACCACTACCTACTTGTCCCTGGAAAATGTCGCCAGCGATCAGCGCATGAAAGCGCAAATGCAGCAGCAAAAAAGACAGCAAGAATCCCAACAGGCCAAAGCCCATAGCAACGCTTTCTAGGAAATCGCAAGCTTGGCAATCAAGACGTTTGTTGGGGATTGGGGAACAATACGTTTAAGCAAACTACAAGGAGTCGACACATGTTTAGTTTTTTGAAAGATTTGTTTGGTTTCGATAACAGCAGCAGTAGTTTAGAAAGTAGCTGCAACAGCTCATCGACCATCAATCCGGCAACCGGTCTTCCCATGATCGATGGGTGTTCGGGAATCGACGTTGGTGGGAACCCCTATGGCATCGATCTCAACGACAGTTTCTCTGACACCGGGCTTGGCTCTTCTTGGGATGATTCTCTGAGCAGTTCTTCCTGGAGCGACAGCTTCAGCAGCTCCGACTGGGGAAGTGGCGGGGGTCTGGGTGACTGGTAGCGGTTCTTTCCTCCGTGGCTGCCCCCTACTCAGGGGGCGACCACGGAGAATGCCTACTACAGAGAACCTCGATTAACCCCTTAAAACTTCGGCAACTGGATCATCAAAGCGCCAGGCGGACCCAAAATGGCTATTGTGAGCCGAGTTTTCCCTCTATTTGGGGATTTTTGGCCCGATTTCCTGACATGCAGGCAGACTACGCCCCCAAAAAGACCAAACGGCGCATGTTGTAGACAATGACCATCATGCCCATGGCGAAGGTGGCACGCGCCTGTCCTATGGTGCGAATACTCTTGCCACCCCACTGGGCGATGGCAGCAAAGACATGCTCCACCTGTGCCCGAATCCGGGCAATGCGTCGGTTGCGCCGTTCCTGACAGGCAGAGAGGGGTTTTCCTTGCTTCGCCTTGCGTTGGATCTGGGGACGATATCCCTGCTCCTGTAGCCACTCCTCTCGCTCTGCACCGACATAGCCTTTGTCGGCGTAGATCTCGGCGCTGGTGTTCCAGTCATCCAGTACGGCTTCCAGATACCGTCTTGAATCCCCCTATGCAAGTGCCACCTCTGGACTGAAG
>JAEPKX010000059.1 GCA_021375695.1 Candidatus Igneacidithiobacillus taupoensis
TTCCAGTACCCTTTTGCCGGTACAGGTGACCGCCTGGGGGGCGGTCGACCCCACCCATCGGGAAAGTATCGCCACCGCCCAAACCCAGCTTCTCACCGGGATATCAGTTACCGCAAGCAGTATAAGCATCGGCGATACGGTGTGGTACCGGACCTCCCCACCGGGCGGTCCCTACCAAAAAGGAACGGTGCCGGTACAAATCCCCACCTCGATTCCTTGGAAGTCGATTCGGCCATTTTTAGAAAATGTCAGGGCGGTGTCGGGCAAAATGGTTCGAGGAAAGCCCACCCTCGGGTTTTACTTTACCGTCAACAAGCGTGGGATCGCCCTGCTGGAGCAGGCTGGTGCTTCCCTGCCCGTAGGCTCCATCCGCGCAGCCAGTGGCACCATTTATCTGGATGCCAATGGACCGCACTATCCTTTGCTCGCAGAACTTACCGAAACTTTTGTGCAACTGGGATATCAATCCACCCTGCGAGAAACCGTGAGCTACCAACAATGGGGAGTTGGACTACATCTCGTGCCCCCACAAGCTAGCAGCGAGCCATAATCCTAGAAAAAAGTAGATAAGGAAGACGTGATTGAAACTAAGGGATGAAGGTCTTCTTCCCCCAGGTGCGGCCCGCTGTCACGTTGGGGGATTTACTCAGCAAACAACAGGAGATTCATCCCATCAGATTTTATTATAGCTCATAGAGACCTCCCCACCTTGGCTATAGATCCTGTCTTCAATTTCTGAGGCTGGATAACGCCACAGGATAAAGTGGGTAGTCAATTCTCCTGGCCTGATCGCTTTTTTACATGACATGAAACGGATCGATCTATTGCGATCCGCAGGTTTGGGAACGTCTTGCTGGCCCCCAAGGCATATCCGACGATCTCGCAGGTGCATGGATCCTTGATGGCGGCGAGGTAGAGCCAGCCCTCGGCAGTGGGGATGTAGGTGAGATCCGCTGGCGGTAGCCAGATGGTAGAGCTCATCCTTGATGGCGACCCGCTTCTTCTTGCGCTCTTCTAGAGATACGCTGCCGATGGCGGCATTGTTCCTCTCGATGTGCTCGATCTCGGCGGTGAGGGTGGCATCCATGAGGATTGCGATGGTTTCCCGAATCTCGGGATCCTGTTCCTGTTGTTGGCGGGGGACAGAGAGAATTCAGTCATCGGCCTCTTGGGGAATCCTCATACGCTTGGCCTTTAGCTTACGGCTTGTAAGGAAGATCACCACCCTTCTGGCCGAAATGGAAATGGTCTCTCCGGTCTTTGGATTGCGTCCGGGACGTGCCCGCTTTTCTCGGAGGGTGAAGTTGCCCAAGCTGGAGAGCTTCACCTCCCCCTGGGCCAGGGTTTCTCGGACCTGGTATAAGAAAACATCCTCCAGGGCTTTGCAGTAAACCTGTGGTAACCCCAGCTGGTCCACGAGGTGGTTGGTGATTTCTTGTTTAGTGATGATCATTTTCTTACTCCTTGGCAAAGCAGGGAGCGAAATACGCACGAAACGGAGGTGATCTTTTCCGTGGCGTCTGGCTCTGTCCGGGAAGATCCTGCTGCCACAGTATAAATAGATTTGGTGAAGGGAAAAACGATGGCGGGTTCCCCGGTTAGAAATGGTGAGTCGGGTAGATCCAATGGACGGAGGCTGGCACCTGGCAGGAGAAAAGAAGAAAGTAGCACAAGTAGGACCAGCAAGAGCCGCAACAAAGCGACTTTGTGGATGGCCAGAAAAAGAGATTCGAGGCTTTTACAGATGTTTTCCGCAGCCGCCCAGAATTTCTAGGAAAGACTCATTGCCCCGTCAGCCGCTAATTGCTCGAGCAGATGCGCCAGGTCCAGAAAGCGCTCAACCCCCCTAAGCCCTGTCAGGAAACGCGCCGGGATCCCTTCGAGACCGACCTGCGCGCCCACCAGAGCCCCCGTCAACATCGCCCGGGACATGTTTTGCCCACCACCGTTAATGGCATGAAGTACAGCGGATTCGAAATCATCTGCAAAACGGGTAGCCAGATAATAGGCGGCGGGCACTTGGTTGTAGATGGCACAGGGCATTCCGTACACCAGGCTTACCTTCCAAGCGGGCTCGATACGGATATCTGGGTCCAGGGCGGCCTTTGCGACGTATCCTGCGGTCAGCAATGCATCAGGCGAAGAAAACGCCCCCGGGGATACCTTTTCGGCACCTTGGGAAGGTTGTTGAAGGTTGCTTTGGGTAACGGTATGGAACGGTAAAAGGCCGTTGTGTACCTGTTGCAGAAGCGTGTTGCTGATTTGGGGTGTCATGGGGTCACCAGCAATGAGCCTGGCCAAGACAGCATTGTATGCAAGACTCATGGAGAGAATTGCAGGATCCTGCTGGGTCAGGGCGATGTTGCTCACTACTGCAGCAGCCATTTTTCCCGGCACCTGGGCATAAAGGGCGGCGATGGGAATGGTTCTTTCGGCACCTTCACTCGTGTCGGCGTTGCCTGCGCATTCTCCCCAGGGGAGTTGCTGGCCCACGCGTTTACTCCAGGCCTCCCGAATAGATTGATTCGTGTAGCCCCCAGGTCCTTGCATGGGCGTGCCATCCAACTGTGGAAAGAGTTCTGAATCCAGCCGACTCGTGAAATCCTCTTCGACGTAACCCTTACAGTGGACCAAAGACTCCATCAGCATGACTAGCAATAGGCCTGTTTGGGAAATGTCGCCAGCCTGTAAACCACCATGATAACGATCTGGGAGAGGAGTCAGATAATCAGAAATCCAAGGACCACAATCCCGCCGCATTTCGCTTAGGTCATAATACCAATGACAACCCAGAGCCAAGGCATCTCCGATCAGAGCGCCGAGTACGGCACCAGCTACGCGTTGCATCACTACCTCCTACGCACGTCCTACGCTCCGAGCATCCTGAGGGGTTTTTGGAGAGATGTATTGGGTACAAAGGCCAGATCCAGAGATCCGGTAAGTGCCGCAACGTCTCTCGGTGCAAGAGCAATCCTACTTTTCAACTCGAAACTTGCTACTTGCGGCATAGTAGCACCCCTGTCGAGAAGGATATAGGATTCTACCGGAGCAAAGTAATCGGTCTCGGTACTGGGCGGAAATCACCAATTATCGATCTTACGCAGCACTTACCTGGCGGTTCACATTGTGTAGGCTGGAAGGGTCTTCTTGGCTACCGTGTGGCTGCCCGGAGAGAAAGCTCCATGCATCGATTGACCCAGTTGCTAACTGCCGGCCTCTTCTTGGCCGTTCCCGCACTGTCTCAGGCTTCCATCATCGGGAATCCAAAAGTGGCCTGTCGGTTCCTTGCCTTGCATGCCTTGGGAACTATGCATGCCTTGGGAACTATCTTGGAGAGCGCGGACCAAGCCCAAAAGATTTCCGGATTCCTGGGGTGAACTGTACGTGGATCCCCGGTCCGTCATTGCCAAGACGGGGCACATTCCTGGTGTACCTTTACTTTCCAGCATCCCCCCTGGCAAGGGAAGTGAAGGTTGTGTCACCTTCTCGCCAGCCTTCTTGGGTACCAGTATGACCAGAACGGGCCGGGAATGGCTCTGGTTGGTGGGGATTGCTGGCACGAAGCACAAAGAGATTTATCCGGAGGCTGCAACGGCAGCGAACCATCCGGTGCTTCGGAGAGTGGCGGAGTTCTTTGGCGCGGGCGGGGGAAAGACCAAAAAGGCGATCCTACAGAGTGAGTGCAAGGCTTCTGGCTGGCTCCATTCCCCAGCCAAGGTGGAACAGGAATTCCGGCTCATCGAAGGAGATCTAGCCGCTGGCA
>JAEPKX010000060.1 GCA_021375695.1 Candidatus Igneacidithiobacillus taupoensis
ATTCTCCAGCACGCAATCGTTTTTCGGCTTCCTGCTGCAAGAGCTTGCGCCAATCTCCTTCCTCCTGGACGGGAAAGGGAGGAGCTTGTACGGAAGGGGAGTGCTCTCCCTGTTTCGATTTCCCCACTCCCCCCTCGAGCAACTCCGGCGGCAGATCGGTCACTTCTATCCGCTGGCTGGGTGCCATCACCGTGAGCCAACGACAGACATTCTCGAGCTGACGGACATTGCCGGGCCAGTGCCATGCACACATGCGCAGTTCTGCTTCGGGACTCAGGACTTTGACTTCCACCCCGAGACTTTCAGCAGCCTGCCGCAGAAAATGTCGTGCCAAACGCGGGATGTCGCTGGCACGATCTCGTAAGGGAGGGAGATGGAGGGAAATGACATGCAAACGATGATAAAGATCCTCGCGAAAACTCCCATCCTGGACTTTTGCCGGTAAATCCTGATGGGTGGCGGCCAGAATCCGGACGTCCGCTCGCAAGGCGGTCTGGCCTCCCACCCGATAGTAAGTACCATCGGAAAGTACCCGCAACAAACGGGTTTGCAGTGCGGCAGGCATATCGCCAATCTCATCCAGAAAAAGCGTTCCGCCTGCGGCCTGTTCAAAACGTCCGGGACGTGCCTGTACCGCACCCGTGAATGCCCCTTTTTCGTGACCAAAGAGTTCCGATTCCAGGAGCTCGGCCGGAATGGCAGCGGTATTGATGGCCACAAAGGGTCCGTTGGCGCGCGGACTATGGCGATGCAACGCCTTGGCTACCAATTCCTTTCCAGTACCGGATTCCCCCAGGATCAAGACATTGATGCTGGTACGGGAAAGACGACCAATGGCGCGGTAGACCTCCTGCATGGCAGCAGACTCACCAATGATTTCCGTATTCTGGCGAGCAAAGGCATCGCCCCCTTCCGCCGGATCCTCGGGGGGATGCGCTGTCAAGGCACGGTGTACCAGCGCTACGGCCTCATCGATATCAAAGGGCTTAGTAAGATATTCAAAGGCCCCGCCCTGAAAGGCAGCCACCGCATTTTCCAGGTCCGAATGGGCGGTAATGATGATGACGGTTACTTGCGGATAGTGCTCCTGTATTTCCCGCAAAAAGGCCAGACCATCCAGCCCTGGCATCCGCAGGTCACTGACAATCACCGCCGGCCGCTCCCGGCCCATGGCGCGCAATGCCAAATCGGCATCGGCATAGGTTCGCACGGGGATCCCCGCTTTTTGCAATGCCTTTTCCAGGACCCAGCGAATGGAGGGGTCATCATCAATCACCCAAACGGCTGCACTCATGAATTCCTCCCCGACGGCAGTGGCAAGCGCACGGAAAAGACCGTCCGTCCCGGCTCTGATCGACTATGAACCGTCCCCCCATGGGCCCGCACCAGATTCTGGACAATGGCCAAGCCCATGCCCATGCCGTCGGCACGACTGGTCACCAGGGGCAGAAAGATTCGAGGTTGCAATTCCTCGGGAATCCCCGGTCCGTTATCTTGAATATCCACTCGTAAGACCAGGCGGTGGAGTCGCTGCTGCAGTTGCACAAAGCGCTCCACTCGGGTTCGAACAAGAATTTCTCCCTGACCGCCCAGGGCCTGTCGGGCATTGCGCAGCAGGTTGAGAAAGACCTGCACCAATTGCTCTGGATCGGCCTCCAGCTCGGGCAACGAGAGATCATAATCGCGGCGTAGGGCAATGCCCGTGGGTAAGTTGACCTGTACCAGTCGCCGCACATGTTCCAGGACCTCATGGATATTGATCCATCGAACGTTCGGCTCAGCCCGGTCACCGCGCAAGCGATCCACCAAGCGCCGCAGTCGATCTACCTCATGCAAAATCACCTGGGTGTATTCCTGCAATTCTGGGTGGGGTAACTCCCGCTCCAACAATTGCGCGGCACCCCGTAGCCCACCCAGGGGATTCTTGATCTCATGGGCTAAGCCGATGAGCATCTCCTGGGCCGCCGCAAAAATCTGGTCCTGCATTTCCTCCTCGACCCGTCGCAGTGCACTTTCCACCGGCCGAAGCTCGACAATCCATTGCTCTTCGCCAGCATCAAAGACGTTACAGAGAAAATCCACCACGACCCTGCCGCCATCTGCCACCCGCAAGGGTAGGGCATAGCGACAGAGGGTTGTCCCAGTACGCTGCGTCTCCCCGAGAAGGCTGGAGAGGGATTCTTCTGCCAAGGACTGACAAAAGTGGTCGAAGCCCTGCCCAAGCGCCGTGCTGGAACTCACCCGCAGGAGATTTTCGGCAGCGGCATTGAGATACCCAATGCGAAGATCTGCCTCCAGCAGTACTACGGCCGCATCCAGCCCATCGAGGAGAAGCCGCGGGTCTGGAAGAGTCTTTTTCTGTTTTTTGCGTTGCAGGGGAAGCAAGGGATCCATCCAAGTAACCTGAGCCTGTTGCAGCAAAGCTCGTGCCAATATCTCTACCCAGCCAATCGTTCCGTTTGGGGGACCAGTTGCACTCCCATAGTGCACCAAAATGGGGTGCGCGACAAAAAAACGGCCCGAAGGCCGCGAAAAACTTCTGAGGAGGAGTGATCATGACGATGATCATCCATTCAATAGCAGAGATCGTGCCACAATTCCGGCATGACCTTTGCTGCTCCCTTGGAGTGGTTACCCGGGGAGTTGGCACCATGAATCGATTCGAACAGTTCCATGAATCCCGCCGCGACCTACGCAGCCTCCTGAGCGGTAGCGTCGAGGGGCTTGCAAGCCCAAGCCTCCTGCAAAAATCATCGGCAGATCGCCAACGCAGTCTTCGCATCCTGATCCATCATCACCCGTTTCTGGATTTGCTCTATGTATTGGATGCCTCAGGAATCCAACTCGATGATAATGTCTGTTCGCGACGCCTTGCCAATGCGCGTGGTGGGCAGGGTATGGACCGGAGCCACCGTCCATACTACCGCTTGGCAAGGGATGCCAGAGGTCCCATCCTCACCGAACCGTATCGCTCCCTCAGCAATGGACAGCTCTGTATTACCGTTGCCCTACCTATCCGCGATGACGATGGGGGGCTACTGGGAATCCTCGTGGCAGATAGCGAACTAGACCGCGCCCTGGCGCTCTTGGAAGAAGACGACACCCGACGCAGTTTTGAGCCCCTTTTTAAGGCCTGTTACACACTGTGCTCGATGGGACTGCTCCTGGTGAGTGGATCATTGGCCCTGCATGGATATGCTGCCGTGCGCAATCTCTGGCAATGGCACAATCCCCTACAAGATTTTACCGCCCCCTTTCAGGCCACCATTCTCTTTACGCTTTCCTTGGCTGTATTTGATCTCGCCAAAACCGTCCTGGAAGAGGAGGTCCTCCTACGCAAAGATGTTCGCCGCCATAGCAGCACCCGACGTACCCTGACCCGCTTTGTTGCAGCCATTGCCATCGCTGTTTCCATCGAAGGCCTGATGCTGGTCTTTGAATTTGCGCTCAAGGAACCGCAACGGCTCTGGCTC
>JAEPKX010000026.1 GCA_021375695.1 Candidatus Igneacidithiobacillus taupoensis
GTACACCAACAGCCAGGGCACCACCCGCAAGGGCATTTATGTCTGCGGCGCTGCTACGGGTCCCGAGGATATCGATACCTCCATTGCCCAGGGCCAATCGGCAGGCGCCCGTGCGGTTGCGGATCTGGTCCGAACCATGGCAGCTACAGCCTAAGGAGAATTTAATGAAAATCTACCCTACAAGTGTTCTACAAAGTGCTCTACAAAACGTTCTCTCCTCTTTTGTTTGCTGGTTTTGGTCACAAAGACCTGTCTATCAACCGATTCCTGTCAAGGTCGAGACATCACGCCGTAAGCATTGATCGGTTTTTTGGGGGGGTGTAAGACCCCCCTTCTTTTACGAACGCTATACTTTTGTTGCTTTGCGAATCAATGGAAAATACCAGGAATACGGTAAACAGCGCAGCCAGTGAAAGCGTTGCGTAAATATCTTGGGAAAATGGATTTCGAAGTGATCTTTCTGCAGACCTTGCACCAGCAATTTGGCCGCTTGGCTGGGTTGCAACAAGTGCGGCATGGCAAAGTCGTTTTGCGCAGTCAGCGGTGTTGCCACAAATCCGGGATGAATTACCTGTACAGTAATTCCCCTGGGGGCCAGGTCAAGGCGCAAAATTTCGGCAAAGTGGGTAAGTGCAGCCTTGCTCGGGCCATAATACAGTGATTTTGGCAATCCGCGCAGCCCGGCAATGCTGGAGGTCAGCGCAATATGACCGCTCTTGCGTTCCAAAAAATCCGTGAGCACGCACTCTACGCTGCGCACCGCACCCAGATAGTTTACGTCCATGATTTCTTGTGCACCACCACTCTCAAGCTCCCAGGCCCGTGCAGCTTTGTAGTTACCAGCCAGGTACAACAGCAGGTCGATACCTCCCCACGCCTCCCGGATCTTGGCATAGGCCAACTGCAGACCTGTTTGCGAACATACGTCAGCCACGACGGGAAAATATCCTGCGTCAGGATGTTCCTGCACCATCTGTTCCAGGGCTGCTCCATTGCGGGCAGTGATGGCAACCTTGGCTCCTTGCAGGGAGAGTTCCATTGCACAGGCAGCACCAATTCCAGAGCTAGCGCCCACCAACCAGCATCGCTTTCCCGACCAAGGATAACTTTTCATTTTTGTACACCCTTTAGCTCTGGAAATTGCAACATTGCATCACGATTGGCCGCAGTGTTCTCCAAACGGTGGATCTCGATACTGACCTCGCCCACATAGAAAAAATGATAATACATTCGG
The DNA here is from genome assembly GCA_021375695.1 of Candidatus Igneacidithiobacillus taupoensis. Lineage (GTDB taxonomy): Bacteria > Pseudomonadota > Gammaproteobacteria > Acidithiobacillales > Acidithiobacillaceae > Igneacidithiobacillus > Igneacidithiobacillus taupoensis. The sequence continues at coordinate 1,235 of JAEPKX010000026.1, forward strand.
GTGCGGTTGATTACATGGTCTGTATCGAGCAAGTACATCCAATCATCAGCACGCAGGGGATAGAATTTCTTGCCAACGGGCTGGCGTACTGTGTAACGCCAATGCATGGCGTAACCCTGGCTTTCACCCTGGGCAGTACCCAATATGTCACCAGCGCTGCCCTTTGCCTTTCCCACAAAATGGCCCGCATCCCGTAATTCAAGTTCCCATTTTCGCTCGGCAGTACTACCTTGTTGCAGGTCATCCAGAAACAAAAACTTTTCCAGCAACTGACCGTGCTTACCTTGCCAGGAACCCAGCAGATGCATGACAAAACGATTTTTGATACGACCGTTTCGATCCTGAAATACCCCTGTTGCCACACAGGGACCATCAAAAAATTCTTCCAGACGAAAGACAGGTAAACTGTTGGCGTAGCTTTTGATTGATGTCTTCATAGCTTCCTCCCCAAAAAAAGGGGAGCAATGCTCCCCTAATAGGCCACCAGAACTACCGCCGTGAAACTCTACAAGACCGATGGAAAATCATCGAAAAAAAAATATCTCCATGGGAAAACTCGGGTTGATATCCACTTATTTCACAACCACAATGCTTCATCTCTATTCCAGCCTTGGAGTAAGTATAGGAGACATCGAAAAAGTTGTCAAGCATATGTACTATACAAATATTCATCAACGCACTTGCCCGCAAGAAACCACAATCTTCCTCCTGCAAAAATCTCCCAAGCCCCTCGAAAACGGATTCCGTTGAGGGTAAGCTGCATGAACAGCGCATGGGAAAAGCAAAAGTTGCATACCTTTGCCAGGGCAAGAAAGCAAGGCATCCAGGGGGCTGGTAGACGCTGAAAGGACCTGTTACCTGCCCTGCAGGCGTCCAAGCAAGAGAGGCGTGGGAATTACTCCCACTCGATGGTCGCCGGTGGCTTGCTCGACACATCGTAGGTGACGCGATTGATGCCGCGCACCTCGTTGGTGATGCGGTTGCTCACTTTTTTGAGCAGGCCATAAGGCAGCTCGGCCCAGTCGGCGGTCATGAAATCGCTGGTTTGCACGGCTCGCAGCGCAACCACGTAGTCGTAGGTGCGGCCGTCGCCCATGACGCCGACGCTTTTGACCGGCAGGAATACGGCGAAGGCCTGGCTGGTCAGCTCGTACCAGCTCTTGCCCGTGGCCGCGTCGCGCCAGTTGTGCAGCTCCTCGATAAAGATGGCATCGGCGCGGCGCAACAGGTCGGCGTATTCCTTTTTCACCTCACCCAGAATCCGCACCGCCAGCCCAGGGCCGGGAAAGGGGTGTCGGTAGACCATCTCGGGCGGCAACCCCAGGGCCACACCGAGTTCGCGCACCTCGTCTTTGAAGAGTTCACGCAGGGGTTCGAGCAGCTTCAGGCCGAGCTGCTCGGGCAGACCCCCGACGTTATGGTGGCTTTTGATGGTCACCGCCTTTTTGCTCGTCGCGCCGCCGGATTCGATGACGTCGGGGTAGATGGTACCCTGCGCCAACCATTTTGCCCCCTTGGCACCGTGACTCTTGCGTTTTTCGGCTTCGGTCTTGAACACGTCGACAAAGAGGCTGCCGACGATTTTGCGCTTTTGTTCAGGGTTTGAGACGCCAGCGAGTTTGTCGAAAAACAGTGCGCTGGCGTCCACCCGGATCACTTTGGCATGAAGTTTGCCGGCAAACATCTCCATCACGCCATCGGCTTCGTGCAGACGCAACAGGCCATGATCGACGAACACGCACGTGAGTTGGTCACCAATGGCGCGGTGGATCAACGCGGCGGCCACGCTGGAGTCGACCCCGCCCGATAACCCGAGGATGACCTCCTCGTCACCGACTTGGTCACGGATGCGCTGCACCGCTTCGGCGATGTAATCGCCCATGATCCAGTCGCCACGGCAGCCGCAAATGTCGCGCACAAAGCGGGAAAGGATCGCCTTGCCCTGCGCGGTATGGGTGACTTCGGGGTGGAATTGCACGCCGTAAAAGCCACGGGCTTCATCGGCCATGCCGGCAATGGGACAGCTTGGCGTGGACGCCATGAGCTTGAAGCCCGGTGGCATGGCCGTGACCTTGTCGCCGTGGCTCATCCAGACCTTGAGCATGCCATGGCCCTCGGGGGTGCGGAAATCTTCGATGCCTTCGAACAGCCGGGTATGACCACGCGCACGCACTTCGGCATAGCCAAACTCGCGCTGCTGACTGGGCTCGACATTCCCCCCAAGCTGCACTGTCATGCTAAACATCCCGTAGCAAATACCTAGTACGGGCACCCCCAGATTCCAGACGGCACCTGGGGCACGCAAATCCTGATCCTCGTAAGTACTGCCATGGCTGCCCGAGAGAATGATGCCCTTGGGGGCAAATTCCCGCACGAAGGCATCGCTGACGTCATGGGGATGGATCTCGCAGTACACATGCGCCTCGCGCACGCGTCGGGCGATGAGCTGCGTGACCTGCGAGCCAAAGTCGAGGATGAGGATTTTGTCGTGCTGCACGGGAGACTCACTCTACACGGTAGTTGGGGGCTTCTTTGGTAATGTGGACATCATGCACATGACTTTCCCGGACACCTGCCTGGGTGATCTTGATAAACCTGGCATCTCGGGCTAGCGATTCCAGATCCGGCGCGCCCAGATAACCCATGCTGGAGCGCAATCCTCCCAGTAACTGATGGATTACCTGACTTGCGGGTCCTTTATAGGGAACTCGCCCCTCCACCCCTTCGGGAACCAGTTTGGGCGCCTCCGGGCTACTGTCGTCTTGAAAATAGCGATCGGCAGAGCCTTGCTGCATGGCACCCAATGACCCCATGCCCCGATAGGCCTTGAAACTGCGGCCTTGATAGAGCTCGATTTCACCGGGGGCTTCGTCGGTCCCCGCGAGCAGGGCGCCTACCATGACGCTATGGGCACCTGCGGCCAGAGCTTTAGCAAAATCCCCGGAAAAGCGTACGCCGCCATCGGCCACCAGGGGCACGCCCGTGCCAGCAAGAGCCTCTGCCACCTGGGCAATGGCCGTTACCTGCGGCACTCCCACTCCTGCGACGATTCTTGTCGTGCAAATGGAGCCCGGCCCAATGCCCACTTTTACCCCATCGGCACCCATTTCCACCAAGGCGCGAGCGGCTTCGGCCGTAGCAATATTGCCACCAATGACTTCTACCTGGGGAAAATGCTTCTTGAGCCAACGTACCCGGTCCAAAACTCCCTGGCTATGTCCATGGGCCGTATCAACAATGATCAGATCCACCCCCGCATCCACCAGGCGTTCAACCCGCTCCTCCGTACCTGTTCCTACCCCAACGGCAGCACCCACCAGCAGGCGCCCTTGGGCATCCCGGCAGGCATTGGGGTGGGCAGTGGCCTTGCTGATATCTTTGACAGTGATCAGTCCACGCAGCTCAAATGCTTCGTTGACCACCAGAATTTTTTCGATGCGATGTTGGTGCAAAAGATCCTTGGTCGCATCCAGACTACTTCCCTCGGCAACGGTCACCAAACGTTCACGGGGGGTCATGACACTACTCACCGGCGCATCCATGCGGGTCTCAAAACGTAGGTCACGATTGGTCACAATGCCCTCCAATCGCTCGCCGACGACTGGTACCCCAGAAATCCCATGGCTGGCCATGAGCTGGAGAACCTCCCGAATGGTGGCATCTGGCCGCGTCGTGATGGGATCCTTGATGACCCCTGCCTCAAATTTTTTGACCCGTCGTACCTGCGCTGCCTGTTGCTCAGGGCTCATGTTTTTGTGGATGATCCCGATCCCACCCTCTTGGGCCATGCAAATGGCCATAGCCGCCTCAGTAACCGTATCCATGGCCGCCGAAAGCAGTGGTATATTGATTCGCAGGTGTCGGGTCAGTTGGGTATCGATGCGCACGTCCCGGGGGAGAACTGTGGAATGGGCCGGGACGAGCAGGACGTCATCAAAGGTCAGCGCTTCGCCAATCACTCGCATCCAAAGCTCCTTGCAAACAGAAAAAGGGCCGGGAAGCATTTGCCAATCCCAGCCCTGCCAGGCCAAAAAAGTATACCGCATTGCGATCATCCACACCAGCAAAGAAATCCTCTACCATCGCAGCGGGACGTGAATAATGACGCCGGAGAAATTCAGTCAACCCAGGGAGTGGTGCAAAACCGGATTGACGATCCCCCTCTTACAAGGTCAGAATTAACAACTGGTATTACTTGACAATTGTGATGGATAGGGTATTGGCGGAGAGGGTGGGATTCGAACCCACGGTACCCTTTTGGAGTACACAGCATTTCCAGTGCTGCACCTTCGGCCGCTCGGTCACCTCTCCTTTGGGGGGCAAGTGTAGCCCAATGCACACTATCGCCGCAATGTTTCCACTTATGAAGAAAACCTAGATTTCCCAGATGAGGCCGTCATAAGCTGGCTGGATGCTCTCTGGCAGGCTCTGCTGCAAGGTATGATAATCCAGGTCATGGGTCATATGAGTCAACAGGGTCTGCCGGGCGCCGATGCGCTCCGCCAAAGCCAATGCCTCCCGGCGGTTCACATGGGTGGGATGATCCTCCTCCCGCAGACAGTCCAGAATCAACAAATCCAGATCTTCCAACAAGCTAAAACTCTCATTGGGAATGGTCTTGAGATCCGTAAGATAAGCCCCCTTGCCAAAGCGGTACCCAAAAATGGGCAGCGTACCATGCAGGACAGGCACGGGCTGCAAGGTCAAGGAACCCACGGTCTGTGCCTGGGTGATCGCCGTCATGGATAAGGAGGGCTTGGCCCAGCCAGGATCGGGAGGGGTAAAACAATAGTGAAAGCGCGTCTGTAGCTCACGTGCAGTGCGCTCATCGGCAAAACAGGGGATCACCCGCTGCCCCAGGAAATTGAAGGCGCGTAAATCATCGATACCATTGATATGGTCCGCATGAAAATGGGTGTAAAAGACCGCGTCCAGCTCTTTGACACCGGCGCGCAGGGCTTGACTGCGCAGATCCGGGCCAGTATCGATAAGAATGTGGGTACCCTCCTCCTCCACCAGGATACTGGCCCGACTGCGCTGATTGCGAGGATCACCCCCCTGGCAAACGGGGCAGTGGCAACCAATGACTGGGGTACCCGCACTGGAGCCGGTGCCCAGGAAGTGAACCTTCATGGCCACTCCGGCAAGGCGAAAAGACGACGGAAATTGGCACTGGTAATGGCACCCAGTTCTTCGGGATCCACTTTTCGCAGCTGCGCCAAAAATGCGAGCACATGCTGTACGTGGGCCGGCTCATTGCGCTGTCCCCGCAATGGGACCGGGGCCAAATATGGGGCGTCGGTTTCGATCAGCAGGCGCTCGGCAGGTACCCAGCTCGCAATCTCCTGGAGAGATCGGGCATTTTTGAAGGTTACTATGCCCGAAAAGGAAATATACATGCCCAGATCCAGGACTTTTTTGGCGAAGTCGGCAGACTCCGTAAAACAATGGATGACCCCACCACACTCCCGAACCCCTTCACTCCCCAACAGGCTCAGGGTATCTGCAGCAGCTTCCCGGGTATGCACGATTACGGGTTTTCCCACCCTGCGGGCCACCGCCAAATGCAGGGCAAAGCGCTCTTGTTGCCAGCGCAGATCCCCTTCTGCACGATAATAATCCAGCCCTGTTTCACCCACGGCCACCACCTTGGGATGATCGAGGGCCCGGGTAAGGGCTTCGGCCAGCATGGGTTGTTCCAATTCCTCATTGGGATGGACCCCCGCTGCCGCCCAGATCTCAGGATCCGACTCTGCCAATGCCCGTACTCGCTGCCAGTGGGGTTCGCGAACAGCGGCAACAAGTAAAGAACGAACCCCCGCCGCTCGGGCCCGTTGGAGGACCATTTCCCGGTCCCCGTCAAAATCCTCAAAATCCAGATGGCAGTGAGAATCAGCTAGCTGCATGTGCGGTATCCTCCTTGGCCTAGTCTACCGCGATGCAAGCGGCAAAGCTTCCCCGGCAAGGCGCTGACGACGAGCCTCAAAAAGGGCGATTCCCGCTGCCACGGAAACATTCAAACTCTCGGTCGGCCCAAACATGGGGATATGCAAGAGATAATCGCAGCGTTCCTGCAGCAAGCGGCGAATCCCTTTTTCCTCATTCCCAAGAACCAATACCAAAGGCCCCCGCAGATCAACACCATAGAGACTCTGCGCCCCATCACCTGCCAACCCCGCCACCCAATACCCCTTTTTCTGCAGATCCTCAACGGCTCGAACCAGGTTGGTCAAGCGCAAGACCGGCAAACGAGAAGCAGCACCCGCCGCCGCCTTGCGGACCGCCCCTGTAATACCACAAGCATTATCTTTGGGGAGGATCACCCCATGGACTCCCGCTGCTTCGGCACTACGCAAACAGGCCCCCAGATTCCGGGGATCCTGCACTCCATCCAAAACCAGCAAAAATGCATCCTTGCCCAGTCTGGACAAAAAATCCTGCCAGTCCGGTTCCAGCTGCGGCAGGGCCCGCGCCAATACCCCCTGGTGCTGCTCCGAATGACAGCGCTTGCTCAATACCTTTGCGGCTTCTTCCTCCGGGACAATACCCAGTTGCAAAGCCCGACCCACCAGGGACTGGATCCGATGATCGCGCAGTCGTTCCCGGGCCACCCACATGCGCTCTACTTCACCAGACTCCAGTGCTGCAGCTAGGGCGTGTACCCCATAAATCCAATCTTCGGCCATCTGGTCATTCCTCTGCCCCAAAGAACAACGGCGGCCCCAGGCCGCCGCAAGTCAGCAAGCGCAAGGAATCATCAAAACATATTGAAGATATCGTCAACCACGTTTTCAGCAACCGCAAAACCAGCCCCCAAACCCAGGCCAGTCATCACGTTACCCATAAAGCCGCCACCCATGCCCGGAGCAGGGGTATTCCATGGCCGCTGCTGATAGGCAGCCGGATTCATTCCTGGCTGACCCATTTGCTGCAGCTGCATTTCCAATTGCTGGATACGCTGCCCCATCTGCTGCAAGAGCATGTTGATATTTTGTTGCTGGCTCTGGATATTCATCGCCACATTGCGCAGGTCGAGAATCAGTTCCCGGGCAGTCGTATTGTCCGGAATCGCTGCCTGCACCTTTTGGGCCACCTGTTGCAAGCTTTGCAGATTATTCTGCGTTGCTTGCGCCACCTGGTTATACTGCTGATCAAAAACCTGATAATCCATTTTTCTAACCCTCCATAGTCACTAATTGGATCGACCGGACGCATGGATGGTTCCCTGCTCCAGGAGGATCCGCCGTTCCCAGGCCCGCCAGACTGCCCTGGCCATGAGCACAAGAATGGGGCCAATGATCAAACCAATCAAGCCAAAGGCCGCCGCCCCGCCCAGGATACTGAAGAATACCAAGAAAAAAGGGGCCTGACTCTGGGATCCAGTAAGCAATGGCCGGATCACCAGATCAGCCAGGGTAATCACAAAAAGTCCCCAGGACAGTACGACCACACCTTCCACCCAGTGACCGCCGATGATCAGCCAGAAGGTGGCAGCTGCCACCACCACCGTCGCCCCAAAGGGAATGGGGGAAAGCAAAGCGGTAACAACCAGCCAAAGTGGCCAGGCAGATAATCCCGCCACGCCGTAGGCAATACCAATCAGGATGCCCTCGATGACACCCACGCCAATGAGTCCAATGACTACCGAGCGCGTCGCCTCGCGCATGGCCAGCAAGAATCGTTCGCCTCGTTCAGGCCCCCAGAGATTGCTGGCCAGCAAGCGGAGAATCTCCGCCAGACGAGGAGCATGAAGGCCCAAAGCAAAGACCGTCAGGGCAACAAAAAAGGTATGTAGGACAAAAATCCACAGTTGGCCCAGCGAACTGGTTATGACGGCAGCATGATCCTGCAGCAATAACGAAACATCGGCCCCGTTGAGTTGCGCTACCCTGGCCGCCAGCCAATGGCCAAGATAAGGCAATTGTACCACTTCCAAGGGTAAGCCAAGCAATGGTCCCCCAGACTGCCAGCGGGCAACCAGGCGGGAGATTTCCGGCAGGATAGACTCCACCACCAGGACCGCTGGCACAATGATGATTGCCATCCAGGCCGCCGCATGACAAAACGATGCAAACCAACGCGGCAAATGAAAGACCCGCTCCAAACGCCGCTGCCAGGGCCACCCCACTACCGTCAGAACTGTCCCCATAAGCAATGGGGCAGCGTAGGGGCTTAGGGTATAGGCCGCCCCGACATATATCAGCGCAAGGGCAACGGTCCCCCAGGAGGTAAAACGGATCTCTTCGCGAGCCGGTGACATGGTTCCGATATCAGTGCGTAGTTGGTATGGGAGAGGACAAAGACTCCCAGACCGGACGAACCCCTAGGGGTAGTGGGGGCAACTGGCCGATCTCTGCATGTCCTATCTCCGGGCCATGAAAATCGGAGCCAAGAGACCCTGCCAGATCCAATTCCCGGGCCAAGCGCCCCAAATGTTCGCAATCCGCCGCTCCCTGGGATCCCGAGCAGACTTCCAGGGCCCCAGCGCCTGCCTCCCGGAACTCCAACAGCAGCGCCCGCAAGCGCTCCGGACTCAACTTGTAGCGACCGGGATGGGCCAGGACGGCGATCCCACCGGCCGACCGGATCCACCCCACGGCTTCGGGCATGGGAATCCAGTCACTGGGCACATAGGCTGCCCTACCCCGCCCCAGCCAGCGCTCGAACGCAGCCGCATTGTCCCGACAGTGCCCCGCTTGTACCAACCAACGAGAAAAATGCGTTCTCCCCACCATGCGACTGCCCGCCAATGCACGGGCCCCCTGCTCCGCTCCCGCAATCCCCACTTTGGCAAGGCGTCGATCGATCTCGGCCGCTCGCCAATCGCGAAACTCCATGATTCGCTGCAAGCCACGCTGCAAGGTTGGATTTTCGATATCAATCCCCAAACCCACAATATGGATGCCCATTCCATTCCATTCGCTAGAGATCTCAACCCCAGGCAGGAAATCGATACCAAGCTGCGCTGCCGCGGCGGCAGCCTCCTTGACTCCAGCGGTATTGTCATGATCGGTCAACGCCATGAGTTGCACTCCCCGGGCGGCAACGCGCTCCACCAGGGCTGCGACGGACAGGCTACCATCGGAATGCAGGGAGTGCATATGGAGATCTACGGGAGAATGGGGAGGGATGGTACTGGACATGACAAGCTCGAAACCGATGCATGGTGAGGGCAGTGATGATACCATTATTGTTAAGCCATTGGCACCGCTGGAGGAACACACTTTGCCCGCCCTTGCTGATATTCGCAGCGCCAAAAACCGATTTGAACAGGAGGTCCAGGGACTGCTCGCCCGCTTTGCTGAAAGTCGCATTGCGACCGGGGAACAAATTACCCCGCCACAATTGGTGGACGCCCTGCGACAACTTTTTTTGATTCTGGAAAAAGATACCTCCCAATGGGATCCTGACCTTCCTGACGATGAGGCCGAACGCATTGGTGATCTCAGCATTGGACTGCTGCAGGATCTGGCCACCTGGGCCGAACGACTTGGGGAACGCCGTGCCAAGGCCGCCATGGAGGTCATCAGTGTCAGCATTGCCGCGTGGTTGGTGCAGGAGCAACAACCCATCCATACCCTGGAACCCATCGTCAACGGCCTTGCCATCCTTGCCAACGCCGAACACGATCCCGCCGCACTCTCCAGTCTGGCACAGTTGATGGGTGCCATCGTGAACGCTGCCGAAGCCGACTATGGCAGTGATCTGGAAAGCAGCAATCCAGAGCGGCCCTGGCGGATCCTTCTTTTCAATTGGGGAATCACTGCCACCAGAGCCCAGGAACCACAGCTCATGGAGCAGGCCTTTACCGCTCTTCGCAAATTTCTTCCGGCAGATGCCCCCCTTTTTTTTCAGGAGGGACGACAGCAGGTCTTACAGGGAGAATATCGCCCGGAGGTACGCAAGGTCATGCTGGATGCAGCCGATCAGCTTGGTCAGCATCTTCATTAACACCAGCCTAGCGAAGCTTGGTCCGGGCGGCTCTACTACTCCATGACTCTCTCGTTGCGCCTGAGTATTATTCTCCTGGCACTCCTGGTCTTGGGATTCTTGTACCTCCTGTCGCCCATTCTTTCCCCTTTTTTCATAGCGGGAGTATTCGCCTATCTGGCAAATCCGCTGGTGACTCTTCTCGGCCATTGGCGCATCGGACGCGGCATGGCCACTGTGCTGGTCTTTCTGCTGGTCGCATTGCTCATGTTTGGCACCGTCATGACCTTGTTACCCACGATCCGCGCCCAGATTTTGATAGCCATCAATTACTTCCAGGAGTATGTTGGCCTGCTCCAGACCCAGCTGCTCCCCATGCTCTCGCAGCAGTTACACCTTCCATTGGATAACCAAAGTCTTGGTAGGTATGCCAGTAAAAATGCCAGCAAACTAGCCCATTGGGCCAGCAACAGCCTACGGATCGCTTTTGTTTCCGGATCCGGAATCCTGTCAATTCTCATGAATTTCCTGCTGATCCCCGTGCTTACCTTTTATCTGCTGCGGGACTGGCCCCAGCTCTTGCAACGAATGGAGGAACTCATTCCTCGCTCCCAGGTTGCGCTCATTCGCCGCCTTGCTGCAGATTCCGATCAAATGCTCATGGCCTTCCTGCGCGGACAAGTGCTAGTCATGCTGGCCCTTGGCAGCACCTATGCCATTGGACTGAGCATTGTCGGCCTGAAAACCGCCATTCTCATTGGGCTACTTTCGGGTCTGCTCAGTTTTGTCCCCTATTTAGGCTTTGTAAGCGGGATCTTGATGGCGACGCTAGCCATGTACATGCAAAGCCCCCACTTTTTGCCGCTCCTTGGGGTGTGGATTGTGTACGGCATAGGCCAGATGCTGGAAAGCACGGTTTTCACCCCCCTGCTGGTGGGAGATCGCCTCGGCCTGCATCCGGTGCTGGTGATTTTTGCCGTCCTCGCTGGGGGACAACTCTTTGGTTTTACAGGACTGCTGTTGGCATTGCCGGTTACCGCGATTCTGATCGCCCTCCTGCGCCATTTGTACCGCTGGTACCTGGGTAGTGAACTCTACCGCGCAATACCAGAAAAAGGGGAATAAGCCATGCAAGATTGTCCCATCCTGATCGTTGGCGCGGGGATCACCGGCCTGGCACTGGCCGATCAGTTCCAAAAAAGCGGCAAAGAATTCCTGCTTCTGGAAGCCGCAAAGCATGTAGGTGGCAACATCCAGACCCGCAGTCATCAGGGGTATCTTGCCGATCTCGGCCCCAACACTTTGCTGCTCAGAGATCCGCGTTGGCAGTCATGGCTTGCGGAGCTGGGCATCGAGCAGCAAATACAAGTGGCCAACCCCTTGGCACGCCGCCGTTATATCGTCAATAAAGATCGGCAGCTGATCCCTTTGGGTCCCGGGATCCTCTTTCACAATCGACTCTTATCCCTTAGGGCAAGACTGCGGCTACTGGGGGAACCCTTGCGAGGGCGGGGCCAGGACCCCGATGAAAGTATTGCCTCTTTCATCCGCCGGCGCCTGGGTCCCGAGGTCCTGCGCTGGCTGGTGGATCCCTTTGTTTCCGGAGTGTTTGCCGGAGATCCCGAACAACTCGCCGTGGCTGCTGCCCTTCCCCGCCTCAGCCAGCTGGAAAAGCGCTATGGCTCCCTCCTTCTGGCCGGGCTCCTTGCCCCCAGGTCGCCCCGTGCGCCCCTGATCTCCTTTTCCCAAGGTCTCAGCTCCTTACCCCAGGCCCTCGCCCAACGACTGGGATCCAGGCTCGTTTGCAACTGTACTGTGGAACAACTGGAGTTCGCTCAGGATCATTGGCTTGTCCACAGCACCCAGGGATCCTGGCGCAGCCCTCAACTAATCCTGGCCCTACCCGCCTATGCCATTGCCCAGATCTTACCTCCCGAAGCCCTGGAGCTGCGGCAACTGTTGCTGGAAATTACATATCCGGCAGTCGCCACCGTGGCATTGGGCTTTGCCCGTGATCAGATCCAACACCCCCTGGACGGCTTTGGGGCTCTCATCCCACGCTGCCTTGGGATTCCCACCCTGGGGGTTTTGTTCTCCTCAACACTTTTCCCCCACCGAGCACCGGAGGGGAAGGTATTGTTAACCGCCTTTTTGGGAGGCGCCCAGGGCAAGCTTCCCCGGGAGGATTCAGGCATTCTTCAACAGGTATGGTCAGATTTGCAGCCGCTGCTGGGGATCCGGGGGGAACCCGTTTTGACCCTGATCCAACGATGGGCCCATGCCATTCCCCAATATGACCGCGGCCACCGCATTCGCCTGGAAAGAATCCAGACCCTGCGCAAACAATGGTCTGGTCTCACCCTGCTCGGCAACTGGCAAGGAGGGGTAGCCCTTGGTGATTGCCTGCACAGCGCCAGCGAATGTGCCAAGCAATGGGCACAATGCTAGGAGATTATTGCCAGTAAATTGCTTTGGAAGCAGCGGGAATGTACTGAACTTGACCACTGCCAGGAACACGAGGCAACTGCCAAGGAAGGCAAAGGGCAAGGGACTCCTTTCACAAGCAGTGCAATGGCTTAGTCATTATTTTTGGCAAGAAGCAAGTCCTTGGGCCTCTGGGAAAGAGACTTGCGCTCAAAAGCCAATTGCTTTTCCCGGCTTTTCTCAATCTGCTGCTGATAGCTTGCAACTTCGCCTACAATTTCCACCGGCGTACCAGGCTGCACCATACTCGCCAAGCTCCCCGCATCATAATTGGAAAGTGCAACACACCCTGCTGTCCAGCGACCGGCAAAAACTTTGGCATCTTTTTCATGGGAAAATTTTGGCCCCATTCCATGGATTCCAATATATCCACCCAACGGGGTATTTTGCGGCGGCGTCTTTCCAGCATCCAGCGCCGTCAGGATGGCGTGATACTGACTGCGGGTAATGATTCCCTCGCGAAGCCCCCACTCCGCATCCTGGCGACTGGGGTAGCTGAGCAGCATAAAGGGCCCATATTGGGTTCCCCAGCGAACGTCGGCAATGTGAAAACGCCCTAGGGGCGTCTTGTCATCGCCACGCATTCGGTGCATTGCAGCACCATTGAAACCAATGGCCACCGGATAGGTGGCGAGTAGAAAATCTCCCCGATAAACAAAGAGCTTCCTATCCCTGGCATTGATCAAAATACGCAGCTGGTTGGCAAGCACCGGCTGGGGAGATAAGGTCGATGCCGTTGGCGCAGTCGCTGGTACCGGGGGCGGGGAGAGTTGCGCTGCGTAATAGGCCACGGAGTGCACGGTACTTTCCGGCAGATGATACGCACAGCCGTTGAGCACCAAAACAGAAATGACGGTCACGAAACGCCAAGAAACCCGAATTCGCCGCACAGTTTCTATCCTTTCCCTACTTGTTTTGTTCATAGATTACCCTAACAAAGAAGAGAATGTCTATGATTTCCAGTCGTTTTATCCAATAGCACCGTAGCCTTGCAGCCGCTTCCCCAGCCAACGCTCGAGCACCACGTCCCTGGCCTTTGGTTGCCGCTCCAGGGCACTGGCCAGATCGGGTAACAACGCTAACAAGTCTTCGTCGCGCAACAAATCTGCCACCCGGAAGGAAAACTCTCCACTCTGCCGAATCCCCAGAAACTCTCCAGGCCCACGCATCTCCAGATCCTTTCGGGCGATCACGAAGCCATCCTGGGAATCGCGCATGATCTGCAGTCGCTCCCGGGCCTTAACCGACAATGGTCCACGATAGAGCAGCAAACAAAGACTCTGTGCAGTCCCTCGACCGACCCGTCCACGCAGTTGATGGAGTTGGGCCAACCCCAGCCGTTCGGCATTTTCGATCACCATGACCGAGGCATTGGGAACATCCACACCCACCTCGATTACCGTCGTCGCCACCAGGATCTGTACATCTCCACGGCGAAAAGCTTCCATGGACTGGTTTTTCTGGTCCACTCGCTGTCGGCCGTGGATCAAGGCAATGGGAAATTCTGGCAACGCTTCCTGCAGTTGTCTAAAGCTTGCCTCGGCTGCCTGCAATGCCAGCAATTCCGACTCCTCGATCAAGGGACAGACCCAATAGATCTGCCGCCCTTGCTGCAGCAATCCCCGCAAACGTTCGATCAACTCCACTCGACGGTGATCGGAGAGGACCAGGGTTTCGATGGGTTGTCGGCCAGGCGGCAAAGCATCAATGATAGAAAGATCCAGATCCGCGTGCAGGGTCATCGCCAGACTCCGGGGAATGGGGGTTGCTGTCATCACCAACAGGTGGGGTAGCCTTCCTTTCTCCAGCAACTTACGCCGCTGGTCCACCCCAAAACGGTGTTGTTCGTCGATGATGACCAGACCCAGGTGCGCAAAGGTCACCCCTTCCTGGAACAAGGCTTGTGTTCCGCAGAGCACCGCCAACTCGCCCGTGGCGAGGGCCCCAAGGACTGCCTGACGTTCCCTGCTTGCCAGGCTTCCGGTCAGACTTCCCACCGCCACCGACAAAGGGCGCAACCATTTTTCCAGCTGTTCCTGTAATTGCTTGGCCAGGATTTCCGTTGGCGCCATCAAGGCCACCTGCATACCCATGGCCACGGCATGCAGAATTGTCGCCACCGCCACCAAGGTCTTGCCAGAACCCACGTCACCTTGCAACAAACGGCGCATGGGCTGCTCCTTTCCCAGATCGGCAACAATCTCGGCAATGACCCGTTCCTGGGCTGGAGTCGGCTGGAAAGGGAGAGTCCGCAACAGCTTTTGCCATAAATGATCGCAGACGGGTCTGGGCCTTTGCAGTAGCGGCGCATTTTGCTGCCGCGCACGGCGCAAAGCCAGGTGATGGGCTAACAGCTCCTCCAGGGCCAGTCTGCGCCGATAAGGCAAGACATGCTCCGGAGAAGACTCCGTGCCCTGATGAATTTGTCGCAGACACTCTGACAAGGGTAACCAGCCCGGAAGCAATGGCGCCAGCGGATCCTCCAAGCTGGGCAGCAAAGCCAGTGCCATCTGCAAAAAACGTCGCCACTGTTGCTGATGGATGCCCGCCGTACTTGGATAAAAGGGGGTAAGATGTTCGGGGGGGCGAAAATCTGGTCGATCAGCGCTCTCCCATTCGGGATGAATCATTTCCCAGCTCCCCTGACCCGCCCGAACCTCACCAAAGCACCAGAAACGACGACCGATCCGCCATTGCTGCCGCTGATAGGGAGTCAGATGAAAAAAGCGGACAGCAAGGCTCCCGGTCCCATCGCGCAACGAAAAACGCCATTGTGGGCGACGACCCGGTAATCGTTCCATGGCTACGACTTCCGCCAGTACTGCTGTCTCCATTCCAGCCTGCAGACTTGCGAGGGCAGTCAAAAAACGTCGGTCCTGGTAGCGGGAGGGAAGGTGAAAGAGCAGATCCTCGACCCGGGACAAGCCCAGGGCCTGCAGTCGCGCCGCCGAGGTCGGGCCAATACCGGGCAAGGCAGTCAGAGGATCTTGCAGGGCTACCTCTTTTGCCACTTTGGAGGCTTTGCTTGGGCGCTTACTCCCGATTGCTGGCATCCTGCCTTATCTGCCACTCGGCAAGAAGATCCGGCAAGTCCAAATAGTGCATCTTTGCTACCCCCAGCAAGGTTTCCTGCTCGGCAACAAGACACTCCACACAATGGATACCCCGTTCCTCCAACATCTCCCGAAGCACCGGGTACTTCCGCAAGAGCTCGCCGATGGGCAATTGTAGATCAACAGCAGACATGGGAATGGGCAGTGTCCAGGGCAACAATGGCATCGATTTCCACCTGCGCCCCTCTGGGCAAGGCGGCTACCTGCACGGCGGCACGGGCTGGATAGGGTTGGGCAAAAAACTCTGCCATGACCTCATTGACGGTAGCGAAATGTTGCAGGTCCGTAAGGTAGACCTGCAACTTGATCGCCTGTTGCAAACGACCCTGGGCAGCAACGCAAACCGCCTCAAGATTTGCCAGGACCTGCCGCAGCTGTACGGCAAAATCTCCAGCAACCAGTTCGCCCGTATGGGGATCGATGGGAATTTGTCCCGACAGAAAAAGCAGATCGCCATGGACCATGGCCTGGCTATAGGCACCAATGGCTTTGGGGGCATGGGGACTCTCGATGGCTTTTGGCATTGTTGTGCTCCTTACGGGAAAACTATCCTTTGACTCGTTGTACCCGCGATACCATGGGCAAGGAACGAAGATCGCGAACCACCTGGGCTAGGTGATCCCGATTGCGCACGCTGATGGTAAAAGTAATCCCGGTATACAGACCGTCCTGGGGTTCAATATCCACATGATCAATATTGGCATCGGCCTGGGCAATGTGGGTGGCGATTCGCGCCAGCACCCCCCGAGCACTCTCGGCCACGACCCGGACCAACACTGGAAATTCCCCCTGGACTGCGGGATCCCATTGCACATCAACCCAACGGTCCCGACGTTTTCGCCATTCCCGCAGATTATGACAATCGTGGGTATGCACCACGATTCCCTTCCCGGCGGTAATAAAGCCCAGAATCGGATCACCTGGAATAGGACGGCAACAACGCGCCAAGGTAACTGGCAATCCTTCCGTACCCCGAATCAGCAGTGGCTGGCGCCGTTCTGCCTGCGCCAGGCGGCCCGGCAAGAATTGGGACACGGCCTGGCCCAAACGCCGTGCCGTTTGGGCTAAACGCCCACGTTCCTCTTCCGGCACCAGTTTTTGGGCAACCACCAGAGGGATGATCTGCCCCATCCCGATGGCCACCAACAGCTCTGCAAGCTCCCTCGCCTGAAAGGTAGAAAGTACCCGCTGTAAGACCTCATCGGGGATTTCTTCGATGCGGGTACCCAGGCTTGCCAAAGTCTTTTGCAACAGATTGCGGCCCAATCGCTCCGCATCATCCCGCTGAATGGTCTTGAGATAGGCACGAATGTTGGCCCGGGCTTTGGCCGTAACCACGACCTCGAGCCAGCCCGCCTGGGGGTGGGCCGTATCCGCCGTGATGATTTCGACCTTATCGCCATTGTCCAGGATCGTTCGCAACGGGACAAAGATTTCGTTGATCCTGGCCGCCACCGCCCGATTGCCGATATCCGTGTGGACCGCGTAGGCAAAATCAATGGCGGTAGCCCCTCGGGGCAGGCTCAGGATTTTCCCCTTGGGGGTAAAGACATAGACTTCGTCGGGGAAAAGATCCATCTTAAGACTATCCAGAAACTCCTGGGAATCTCCCCCCTGGGTCTGGAGCTCCAGGAGTCGCTGGATCCAGGCCCGTGCCTGAACCTCGGCATGGGATTTCTGCACCCCACTTTTGTAGAGCCAGTGGGCCGCCACTCCCGCCTCCGCGACCCGATGCATATCCTCCGTGCGAATCTGCACTTCCACCGGGTACCCAAAAGGTCCCAGCACAATGGTATGCAAAGACTGGTAACCATTACCTTTGGGGATGGCAATGTAATCCTTGAAGCGTCCAGGAATCGGACGAAAAAGGCTATGAACAATCCCCAGGACCCGGTAACAGGTGTCCACATCATCCACAATGATCCGAAAGGCATGCAGATCATGAATGGCGGAGAAAGGAAGTCCCTTTTTTTGCATCTTTCGATAGATGCTATAGACATGCTTCTCGCGGCCACTCACCCGCGACGGTATGGCCTCCTGACGCAAACGCTCCGCGATCAGCTGGCCAATTTTTTGGACCGCCTCCTTGCGATTGCCCCGGGCTGCTTTGATAGCCTCGTTCAGGGCATGCCAGCGGCGCGGATACAAATGGGAAAAGGCCAACTCCTCCAGTTCGATACGGATCGCATGGATGCCCAGGCGCTGGGCAATGGGAGCATAGATTTCCAGGGTTTCCCGGGAAATGCGGCGGCGCTTGTCGGGGGCCATGACCCCCATGGTGCGCATGTTGTGGAGCCGATCGGCAAGCTTGACAAGGACCACGCGAATATCCCGGGACATGGCCAGAAACATCTTGCGGAAATTCTCCGCCTGGGCCTCTTCCCGCGTTTCAAAACGAACCTGGCCCAATTTGCTGACACCATCCACCATCTCCGCCACTTCGGAACCAAAGCGCCGGGCGACCTCTTCCTTGCTGATCTCACAGTCTTCGATTACATCATGAAGCAGCGCCGCCTGGATGGTGCTCACATCCATCTGCAGTTCTGCCAGAATACTGGCAACCGCCACCGGATGATGGATGTATGGCTCACCGCTACGGCGCCGCTGCCCACCGTGGGCGGCAGCCGCGAACTCATAGGCTTCCCGGGCTCGCTGCAGGTCGTCTGCAGGCAGGTACCGTTGCAACAGGGAGCGCAGGGGTGCGCAAGGATCTTCCAGCGTGGGGTGGACAGGAGAAAGCTGCAAAGGCTCTGCAGTCTCCGTCAGTAGCTGGACTACGGCATCACTCGACGCCGACATCCTCGATCTCCGCCGCAGCGCGTCGGCTGGCGCCGGGGAAATTGGCCAGGGGCGGTGGGGCCGGCTCATCCAGGATTGCCTTGGTTATGGTGCCAGCAGCTACTTCGCGAAGGGCAATCACGGTATTTTTGTCCTTGCTATCCTTGTCGAGAGGAATCGTAGGCCTGGCACCTGCTGCCAACTGGCGGGCACGCCGGGCTGCCACCAAGGTCAATTCAAAGCGATTGTCAATTTTTGCCAAACAATCTTCCACGGTAATTCGCGCCATACCTATTCCTCTATGATCCACACCCATTCAGGAAAGTAACAACTGTAGCCGATCATGTTCAGTAAACTGCTGTCGTGATCGACGCAAATGTTCTGCCCGCACTATACAACGCAAATCCTCCAGCGCCCGCTGAAAATCATCGTTCACCACAAGGTAATCAAATTCGTCATAATGTAGCAGTTCCTCCCGCGCAGCCGCCAGTCGCTTCTCGATCACCCCGGCACTATCCTGGCCTCTTCCTTGCAAGCGTTCGGCCAAGGCGGTCAGGGAAGGAGGCAAAATAAAAATACTCACAACATATTCCCGCAGCCGTTCCCGCACCAGCCTTGCACCCTGCCAATCAATCTCCAGCAAACAATCCACCCCCGCAACCAGCTGCTTTTTGACCCAGGATTCTCCCGTACCGTACCAGTTGCCATGGACCAGGGCATGTTCCAGGAATTCTCCCCGCTCCACCATTTGGGAAAATTGCTCATTGCTCACAAAATGATACGCAACCCCGTCCTCTTCCCCGGGCCGGGGGGCTCTGGTGGTGTACGAAACCGAAGTCCGCAAGGGCACTTCCGCAGTCTCGACCAATGCCTTTGCCAAACTGGTTTTTCCTGCCCCGCTGGGAGCCGAAATGATCCAGAGGATCCCGGCATGGTGGGTCGGCTTGCTCATGGCTTATTCCACATTCTGGATCTGCTCCCGCAGTTGTTCAATCAGTACTTTTAGCGTAACGACCGACTGGCTCAGGCGCAGGTCGTAGGCCTTGGAACCCAGGGTATTTACCTCGCGATGACATTCCTGGACCAAAAAATCCAGTCTCCGACCCACCGGTTCGGCACGATCCAAAACCTGGCGAATTTCCCCAAGATGGGCTGCCAAACGATCCAATTCCTCCGCCACATCCTGGCGATGCAACGCAAATACCAATTCCTGCTCCCAGCGCGAGGGATCTACCGCCACCGCAAGTTCTCCCAGGCGTTCCTGCAGCCGTTGGCGCAATAAGGATTCCAGCTCTGGCACCAGGGACTGCAAACGCTCCAGCTCTTCTTCCATGGCGGCAAGGCGGCCTAGCAACATCTCGGCAATGGCTTTGCCCTCCTGCCTCCGGCTGGCTACCAGCTGCTGCAGGGCCTCCTCAAAGAGCCCCAGGAGTTGCTCCTCCGCAATGTCCGGGGTTTCCTTCTCCACCAATACCCCAGGCCAGCGCAGCAATTCCAGCGCACTGACGGTAACTTGCCCCCCTCCCCGAAAATCCTCTACTTCCTGCAGTAAAGCCAACAATTCTTGCAAGCGTACCGGCTGGAGGCGCAGAGATTCCGATGGATTGCTTTGGGGCTGGCGCAACCAGATCTCCACTCGACCCCGTTTCACCACCCGCGCAACACGGGCGCGGATCTCCGCTTCCAAAGCCAAACAAGACTCCGGCAGATGGAGCGCAAGATCCAAAAAACGATGATTAACCGAGCGGATCTCCCACACCAGACTGCGCTGCTGGAAACTGGCCTCGGCCCGGGCGTAACCGGTCATGCTCTGGATCATCGCCCCTCTCCCAACCCTCGTGCCAAGAGGGAAAGTATAACACAGCAAGCTCTCCTTACCATGCTACGTTTATTAAGAAAGCAGATGCCATCCATCCGCCCAAGGCCACCTCTGCCGCCGCAAGGAAATAGCCAAGAGCCTGGGAAAAGAGTGTCACAAAAGTGTCACAAAAGTTTCATCATATTGTAACAATCAACTGATATAGTGCGAAGCAAATGGACAGCCAACGCAGCTGTCCCATGGTGCCGCAACAATTTTTTTGGTTCTGTCACCCTTGATTTGGAGCGTATCATGAATCCTCTTCGTCGCCTTCCCTTGGCCGTCGCTACGGCCCTCTTTGCCCTGGCGCAGGCCCCATGGGCCCTTGCCGATACCCCAATCCCTCGGAACCGTGACCGGTACCGCCGAAACGGGGGGTTTCTTTGGTAGCAGCCCCAATGTCAATACGGGCGAAACCCCCTCCAGTGACATCCAGCAAATCCAGAAATTCAAGCAGGACACCACCAACGCCGAGACCACCATCACCCGTGGTCAGTACGAACTCCTCAACCCCATGGATTCCTATACCCAGTCCCTGCAAAACCTACCCAATGCCTTTGTGGTCAGCAGCGGCGACAGCATGGATGGCGATGACGTCTATATCAATGGCTTTAGCAAGAGCTTGATCAACTTTACCCTGGATGGCGTCCCCCTCAACGACAACGACAGTTACACCTATTACACCAACGAATTCATTCCCTCTGTCCTGATTGCCGGGACCAAGTATTACCCTGGGGCCCAGTCCGCTGCCATCCCGGGCCTCGCGAGCTTTGGCGGGTCGGTGGACACCTACAGCCTCAAGCCCTCCCCCTATTACTTCGCCCGTCCCATCGTCGGGGGAGGCTCCTTTGGCAAATACAACTACGGCGGCCTTATCAACACGGGGCTGCTCTTCAAAAACAGTATTCCCACCTCCGCCTGGTTGTATGTGAACACCAATCAGCGCGATGGGTACTTTCAGAACAATGGCGCCATCCAGAACCAGTTTTTGTTCAAGTCCGTCAGTCAGATTGGACCGGGCGCCCTCACCCTCTTTTTCAGCCAGAACAACCAACGCTTCAATTATTACAACGGCGCTACGGCAGCCCAGATCGCCCAGTTCGGTAATGACTACAACAGCTATACCAGCGATCCCTTCCTGCCCAATGGCAAGCCCAACACGAATTACACTGGTTATAATTACAATCGCTACCTCAACTGGCTGGCTTATGGCAAATACGAAGGCCAGCTGGGGCGCGTGAAATTTTCCGAGCAATTTTACTACTATTACGGCAATGGCTATGGAGCCAGTGCCACCACCTCAGCCCAAACCCTGCTCACCCCAGCCGGCACGGTGCAAAGAATCAGCCCGGCGACCAATCAGGTGCTCCTGCGTAACAGCATCAACAATACCCATCGCTGGGGCAACATTGCCAAGCTCCTGTTTCCTTTGGGCCCGGTGGACACGGAAATGGGTTTCTGGTTCAACCACAACAACACCATCCACGACAGCCAATACCTAAACCAAGCCAATGTATACTTGGGATCTTCCTACAATGAGCCGGTGGTAACGGATACCTATGAACCCTACATCGTCTTCAACTATCGACCCATTGCTCCCCTGAAAATCACCGCCGGGGTCAAGTACCTCTACGCCCAGCGGGATTTTCAGGATCTGGTAGCCATTGCGCAAAACAAGCCCGGGGTCTTCAACGCCAACTTCCATGCCGTACTGCCCTCGGTCGGAGTGAATTACCGGATCCTCCAGGGCCTGAACGTCTTTGCCAACTTCACCCAAAATGCCAATCCTCCGGGCTATAACCAGTTCTATACCGGCATCTATAACCCTAGCCTGCAACCACAAAAGGCATACTCCTACGATGTCGGGACCGTGTGGAATCTGGGGCCCTGGAAAGGTGAGCTGGATTTCTTCCGGGTGGACTTCCGCAACTACATCCTTTCCACCACCATCCAGGTGGGTTCGGCCAATCAAACGGTCCTGGCCAATGCCGGCAAGGCCATCAACCAGGGCATTTCCTGGAACAACAATTACGTTTTCAACGACAAGCTCAGCGCGTACCTCAATGTGGGTTTCCTGGATGCCCGCCTCAAATCCCTGGGCCAACCCCTCCCCTACGCCCCCCACAACACCGAGTCCCTGGGCCTGATTTACAAAGACGGGGGCTTCCGGGGCAGCATTGGCTTCAACCAGATTGGTAATGCCTATTACAATCTTGGGGGACGTTTCTTGCCCCTGGGTAGCCGTTTCTACAGCAATGCCAGTCTGCGCTACACCTGGAACAACATGCCTTTGAGCGCCGGCGGCTTTGGTCTCAAGAAGGTCTCCCTGGGGGTGACGGTCAACAACCTCTTTGATCGGACCTGGATCCAAAGCTATACCGGCAGCGCCAGCAATCCCAATCTCAAGCTCAACTTGCCGGCCAATGTCTACGCCACCCTCGATGCGAGTTTCTGATTCATCATGGATTCCCGGTCCAGCCCGGACCGGGACTTTTTGGAGCTTTTGATATGAACGTTTCCGATTTGATGAGAATGGCCATGGA
>JAEPKX010000027.1 GCA_021375695.1 Candidatus Igneacidithiobacillus taupoensis
GGCTGAATCCTGGAGGAAAGTCTAAGCTAAGAAAGCGCGGCGGAAGCTATGGTTACCTATCGATAAGTTCCAGTTCCGGTTTTTGGTTCCTGAAGGGTTCCAGCAACCCGGTTGTTTCTACAACAAAAAAATATCATGGCTGTTTTTCTGGATGCTGGTGCTTGGCAATAAGTAAGGTCCTCTACCCGCTTTGTCGTTAGCAAAAGACGGTCTCTGTAAGTTGTAACTGATTGTAGGAAGAGATAGAAAATAATTGGAAGGTGGCAAGGGGAGAGATGGTGTAGCCAATAACCAACACTTGCATCCAATGGCGATACCGTAAGGACTGACCTGCCTGTAAATGGCACGGATTGTGCTTGTA
This sequence comes from Candidatus Igneacidithiobacillus taupoensis, assembly GCA_021375695.1. Classification (GTDB taxonomy): domain Bacteria; phylum Pseudomonadota; class Gammaproteobacteria; order Acidithiobacillales; family Acidithiobacillaceae; genus Igneacidithiobacillus; species Igneacidithiobacillus taupoensis. Next base: position 362 of record JAEPKX010000027.1, read on the forward strand.
AACCAATCGGGGAACTGGTCCTTATGCGACTCCTGCAACGCAGGCGAACGAGGTATGAAAAATGAAAAGTCGTAAAACGAAAAGTTGGGTTGCCGTCCTTACGGTATGCGCATTGGGTGCATCCATGCCTGCTTGGGCGCAACTGGATTTCAGTTTGCATTTGGGAGGCCCTGGATACAATATCGGCTTTTCCAATATTCCTCAGTATGCTTATTTGGTACCTCCGCGATCCTATCTGATCTATTATCCGGCTCCGCTGTATTCCCAGTATGTTCTTTGGCAATACTACCCGCAAATCTATTATGAATATTATTCCGCACCGCCACCACCGCCACCATTGGGAGCACCGCCTCCGCCGCCGCCACCGCCGGGTGCGCCACCACCTCCCCCTCCTGGAATTTACTAGCGGGTATTGGGGATAACGCCTCCACCACCACTTCCTCCAGGCCAATGGCGACCTGCTCCAGGAAAATGGTTATGGGCTGATCACTTCAGGGGACCAGAGTTTCGAGGGCCCAAGGACCAAGGACCTGCTTTTATTGCTCAGCACCCCAGTGGTCCTGGAAGACCATTTCCGGTTGATCGCGATGGGTACCAAGGACCTCACCCCAGAGGAGGTCCCGGCGAGTTCCGAGATCCACACCCTGCTGGACCTGACGGAGGGCCACGACCGATAGATGGCGATGGGTTCCGGGGACCTCTCCCTGGTGGCCCTGCTGGATTCCACGGCCCACATCCTAGAGGACCGAACGGAGGACCACATCCCGGCGGTCCGCAAGGCGGTCCTCCCCATCCCTGAACAGTATTTCTGACTTTCGCCGCTGCCCAAATATGGCAGCGGTTTCCATAAAGCCGGGGGAATGTATCCACACAGCTTCTCCCTTTGGCGCCTACTGCAGTTTTCTGTTGTTAACCGCAAGCCGCCAAGATCATTAGCTAATCCTGGCTAAGAGCGTGGGGACGGCCTACGCCGATGACTTCCCAACCAAAACAAAAGTATTCCCAGCAGTATCAGGGCCCCTCCCCGAATTACCCAAATTGTTTCATTGATCATGAAACTGTTTTTGGGATAGGGAAACCATCCCATGCCCTGGGATAAAAATAATAGTCCAGACAGTCCCACCAGCACTCCAAAAATCCGCAAAACTAGTCGAAGAATTTTCAGCATAAGCTATATCCATGAGTACGGTACTTCAGAAACCATCCCCAGAACGTGTTTTCCAGAGAGTAAATGGGTATCTCGCTAATTCTCTCAAATTGTACATGGAATCTGGCAGATTTTACTTCCAGTGTAACTCCAACCCCTCGGCGAGCCGGCAAGACCCGGGTATGGAACGTAAACAGGAAGTTACAACTGCTTGAAAAAAATCTGAGACTTTGGGTGTAGCTTTTCACCCTTAGTCGGGAAAGAACTCGCGAACCCTGTGATCTTGCTTTCCTGCGAGCAGTTCTTTGGTTTCCTGGAGAAATTCCTGGGCGCGGAGTTTGTCCTGGTTATTGGCTGCCTGCCAGATGGGGAAAAGAGTATTTTCTTCCCGATTTTCATGCTTGGCTAGGGAACCAGATAGAACCGCACAGATGGCTGGAAGCATGGCGTAGTCTTGCTCTTGAAAAGTTTCTTCGACAATGCGGGACTGATCGATCAAGCTTTGATGCTCAAAGAGCATATCTGCCAAAGGCCCCTTTTTCTCTCCACCACCCAGGACGGGGCCAAGAATATGATTTTCCATATGGACATGACGGCGCAGTCCAATCCAATAATCGCTAAAGATCTCTTGGGCTTCCTGGACGCGGTTTGCATTGGCTGCAGCGAGGACATCGGCAAATTGACGATCCAGGCGGTAATGGTCCCAGGTTAACAAGTCGACAACGTCGCGAGCCTCGGCTTCCACCCGCGGCCGGATCTCTGCCTGCCAGTGCTCTTCAGCACCCTGTACCGACCAGGAGATGGCTTCCCGCAATTGAAAAGAAACAGCACGGAGCAGGGTATGGGGATCGCGGTCAATCTGTACCTGGATACATTGTCCCAAACCCAAACGCTGTGCAGTTGCAAACAAAAGAGGGCTCGCCTGGTTGTCCGGAAGTCCGCTGAGATCGAGGGTGAGTACATGATCATTGCCTTGTCTCATGGAATTCCTCCTAAAATTTGGGATTAAACGAACTATAACTCGCTGTGGTAATACCTGTCAGCCGTTTTTGCCCAAAAGGGCATTGATGGCGCGAAGATCGTTGCCATCCAGTTGGCCGGCGGCGGCCTTGAGCTCTACGCGCGCGATGATCTGCTGATAGAAGGCCACATTGAATTCCTGCTCGGCGCGGATATAGTCGGTTGCAGTTTGGAGCAGGTCGATGATGGAACGAGTTCCCACCTCATAGCCCTTGCGGGTTCCCTCCAGGGAAATCTTGGCGGATTGTACCGTTTCCCTGGCAGCCTTCAGTTGGGCGACACTGTTTTTCAGATTAAGAAAGGCGCTTTCGGTCTGGAGTTGGACGGCATCCCGCACGCTGCCCAAATGATCACTGGAGGCCATGCTCTCGGCCTGGGCTTTTTGTACAGAGCTGCTGATTTGCCCCCCTTCGAAGAGGGGCATGCTCAGGTTGAGGCTGACGCCGGCCTGATTTTCGTTGAACCCTGGGAAGGGATTGCCATGGGTGTGTTGAGCGATTCCTTCGAGGTCTAGCTTGGGCCAACGGGCCCGTTGTTGGACCTGGACTTCGTCCTGGGCGCTATGGAGATTTGCTTCGGCTTGTAAAATCAGTGGTTGATCGTGGAGGGCGCTGCGTACCCAGGCCTGCATTGCATCGGGTTGGGGGCCCATGGCTTGATAATTTTGCAAGGGTGCCAGGGGGCCGAGGGGTTGATGGGTCAGCCGCTCCAACTGTTTGCGGGCGACAGCAGTGGTGTTTTGCGCGCGGACCAGGTCCGCCCGGGCGGCATCCAAACGGGCTTTTGCCTCGCGCACCGCGATGATGTCACCGGTGCCGATCTGGAGGGCTGCCTGGGTTTGGCGATAGATACTGTCGAGCAGCTTCGCCTGCTTGGCAGCAATGGCTTCCTGGGCCTGGGCTTCGAGCACCCCGAAATAGGCCTTGGCTACCCGCAGCGCCAGTTGCTGCTGGACATAAACCAGATTCGCCGCGGCTGCCTGGATCTGGCTACCCGCCTCTTTAAGCCGCGCAAGGGCGGGACCATTGAAGATGGCTTGGGTAAGAGTGACGCTGTAACTATTGGAGGGGTAGGCCTTGTTGATATCCAATCCGCCGAAACCCGAAAAGCTCCCGGTATTGAAGCCGACGCTGGCAGCAGCACCCAGGTGGGGCAAATAGGCCGAGCGTGCCAGGGGTTTGGCCTGTTCTGCAGCTTGCAATTGGGCCCGGGCTTCCGCTAGGGCAGGGTCCGTCTGCAGGGCCTGCTGATAAGCCGACAGGAGATCCTCACCCCATACGGTCGGGCTCAGCAACAATAGGGTAATTGCCGGGAGCAGGGTGCGACGTAGGGAATTCATGAGGTTAGGCTCCAATGGTTTCGATGCGTCATTGTACCGACCGTCCGGTCAGTTTTCAAATTGTATGTACATTATACAGAGTATTCCCATAAACCCATCGGCTGGCTGGGACCTTTTTATATCTATAACATATCAGTATCAAGGAGGGTAGCGTGCAAGCGAAAGAAATTCCCTACGATCCCGATTTGGCCCGATCCATTGCGGCGCGGATGGAGGAGCATTCTGGTCTTGCTTTTTTGGATAGTGGGCACGGAGATTGGCAGGGGAAGTATAGCGGCCTTTTCTGGAATCCGGTGCTCTGGATCTGGGAGGATAACCAGGGGGTCTGGAGCACCACCCCGCAAGGAAAGCCTACATTCATGGGTACCGATTTGTGGGCGGTCCTGCGGCAAGTCATGGCCCAAGAAAAAACCTGGCCCTTGCCTGAGGAGGGGATGGGCCCGCTGATAGGCTATCTTTCCTATGATTGGGCAGTGCGAAACTTGCTACCGCCATCGCCTGAGCCTTTGGCAGTTTTCGCCCTCTATCGACAAGGGCTTTGGCTCGACCATGGGCAGCAACGGGCTTGGCTGGTGGGGGAAGAGGGGAGGGGAGGGGTTGCGAAGCGATTGGCTGATAAGCCCAGAGAGCGGGAGTTTCGGCTCCTTGCACCAGGAATCACCGCGCGTTGGTCAGCCCAGGACTATGCCCAAGCCTTTGCCCGGGTGCAAGCCTACATCCAGGCGGGGGATTGCTATCAGATTAACCTAAGTCAGGCATTTACGGGACGTTGGCAAGGGCATCCTTGGCCGTTGTATGAGCGGCTACGTGAGCGGAGTCGAGCTCCTTTTTCGGCCTATTTCGCCCACCCCTTTGGAACGATTCTGAGTGTCTCCCCCGAACGACTGGTGCAGCTCTACAATGGTCAATTAGAAGCCCGACCCATCAAGGGCACCCGTCCGCGGGCACAGGATCCCAGCGCCGATCGATACTTGGCCAAAGAGTTACAAGAAAGTCCCAAGGATCGTGCAGAAAATCTCATGATCGTGGATTTGCTGCGCAATGATTTGGGTAAAGTGGCCCTTGCTGGATCCGTTGCGGTGCCAAAGCTCTTTGCCTTGGAAAGCTACGACCAGGTCCATCATCTAGTCAGTACCATACGCGCCCGCTTGGGGTCGGGTTTGGATGGATGGGATGCATTGGCGGCGGTTTTTCCGGGAGGCTCCATCACGGGTGCCCCCAAAAAACGAGCCATGGAGATCATTCAGGAACTGGAATCCCTCCCCCGAGGAATCTACTGCGGCAGCCTGGGCTACATGAATCAACACGGAAACATGGACTGGAATATTTTGATCCGCAGTGTGGAACTGCGCCACGATGGCTATCTGCAATTTCATGGAGGTGGTGCTGTGGTGGCGGATTCTTGTTGGGAAAGCGAGTATCAGGAATGTTTAGATAAGGTGGCGGTGTTCCAGAGGGTCTTGGAGGAGTTTTTGCCGCATCCAGAGGATCTCTGTACAGTAATGCAATTTGCACGAGGGGAGCTGATATAGATACACCTTCTTTCGCCCCGAGACCGAAGAAGTTTTCCTGGGGGCTCCTGCTGCAGGTCTTCGTTTCCATCGTCATTCTGGTGTGGCTCTTGCACAAGACCAACTGGCAGGCGTTGTCCACCCGTTTCTGGAAAATTTCGCTGCCATGGTTTGTTGTGGGGCTTTTTGCCTATGCCGTTAATCTCAGCCTATCCTCTCTGCGCTGGGGGGTCATTCTGCGCACGGTGAAGCGGGCTGCGCCCGCCTCCTGGTTATTGCGCCTGATCTGGGTGGGTGCTTATTTCAATCAGGTATTACCTGGTTCGGTATCTGGTGATGTATTACGGGCCTGGTATACCCGCGGTCAAGCGGGTTCGGCGACCTTTGCCCTTGCCATTGTCTTTGCCGATCGCTTTATCGGGATGGGCTCCCTGGTGCTCATTGCCAGCGGAGCTGTTCTGCTGGGTGGCAGGCATCTGGCCATGCTTCCTGGAATAGGGGAGACCATTGCTGCCTTGTTCTTGGGCTACGGAGTTGTGGTCTTGCTGATCCTCTCGCCCTTGCTTGCCCCCATGGAAAGAGTTTTGGGCAAGATGGGAGAACGATTGCGGGAAATTCGACTGGGCATGGCAAAGCTTTTGCGCCACCCACCGGCCTTGATCTTGACCCTGCTTCTTTCGCTGCTGGTGCAGCTTTGTTCCATCTTGCAGTTTTGGGCCCTTGCCCATGCCTTGGGTGAAGAGCTCGATCCCATTGCCCTATGGGTGGTCTGGCCCGTGGTCAGTCTGCTGCTGGCGCTACCTATTTCCCTGGCGGGATGGGGTTTGCGAGAGGGTTTGTTGGTCTTCTACTTGGGCTCTCTGCAAATGAGCCATGATCAGGCCCTAGCCCTATCTTTGCTGATGGGTTTTAGTGTGATCCTGACGAGTCTGCCTGGTGCCTTGCTATGGCTGGGAGTCTCGCGGCATCCATGGAATGCTGCCGAAGTCCAGGAAGCCCATAGGTAGCAATCAGATCCTTCCGGCATGTTCCGAATGGGCCTGTAGGCACTCTTTCTGATCTACAATGAACTTTACACATCATTCAGTGGTCCGATAAACAAGGGGGTACGTCTTGCCTGAGCTGAGCTTTGATCAAAATGCGGCGTGGATTCGGCGCTCCGAAGCAGATTTGCATGCATTTACCAATGCCTTGGCCGAGCGGCTTGAGCAGGGAATGCCTGGTTTTGTTGAAGTGGATCGAAAAAAGGATGGATTCTTTTCCCACCAACAACATGTCGAGCGACTGGTCGTACACACGGGAGATTTGGACTATGTCCTGAATTTCCACGGCGCGCGGGTCGAAACCCTACGCGCCAGAGTGGTACGAGGGGTCGTCCTGAAGCGGGAGGAATTGAGCCTTGCACAATGGTTACAGGGACTGCTGCAGGATACTGCTACGATTTCTGCCGAGATGCAGGAAGCCAGCCAAAGCCTCCACGACTTTTTGATGCAATGAGGATATCCCATGTCGCTATGGAGTAAGTTCCAGAAGGGGATTCAAGACGTTGCCGGAGATTTGGAAAAAGTGGTTAGCAATGCTGCAGCCCAGGTTTCGGCAGTTGCAGCGGTTCCCGATCCTAAGGCCCAGGCACGGGCAGAGGAATGGAATCGTGCCCTGGGGGAGCGGCGCTTGCCTTTTTTCGTCCAGGAGCGTTTGCGACAGACGGCTGCCGGACATTTACCCTGGATCCAAAGTGGGCCCGTTGCTGCACTGCTCATGGAACGCAGCCATGGTATCCACCCCCTCGGGATGGTTGGTGGCAACTGCTGGTATCATTTTGGCTATTCTTGGACCCAAGGACACTATGACGGTTGGCATCAAGCCATCGATCGCTTGCGCCAAGAGGCAGTTGCCCTCGGTGCCAATGCCGTAGTCAATGTGGACATGCGGGTCCGCCGTGGTCAAGAGGAAGACATGGACTATGCCCTCCTGGGTACGGCGGTTCGGGTCCAAGACCTTCCCCCTTCGCCGGAGCCAGCCGTAGCAACGGTATCCTCCCTGGAGTTTGTTCGCCTTTTGGAGGACGGTGTCGTTCCCGTGGGTATCGCCATTGGCGCAGAATATGATTGGTATCAACCTTGGGTAGGAACGATGCTGGATCAAGCCAGCATGCAGGCTCCATTTGCTGCCCAATACTGGAATATGGAAGTGGCAGACCTTTCCAGTTTTCAGGAGAATGTCCGTCGTCGCGCTTTGTATAATCTCCAGCAGGATGGACGACGCTTGGGTGCTGCAGTTCTGGCCCATACCCAATACGCGCAGCTTTTTCGGGTTGCTGACGGACAGGGGCAAGGAGAACGTTTTCTCTATCGACACATTGCCATTGGTACTGCCATCAGTTACCAGCCCGCCCATGTCCCTCATCATGAACTGCTGCCTACCTATTCCCTAGGTAGGCGCTTGCATCCTCACCGTCCCCATGCCAAGGATCTCCTATGACGCAGGAAACACTCGCTCCCCACGCCGTTGAACGCCTCAAAGGACTTCGCTCCCAAGGCAGTCATGAGGGCATTTTCACTTCTGACCTCTCGGTCAACGAATTTGTGATGATTCGCAAAGCGGAATTCGAGCCTCTGGGCTTGGTGGTGGGTTCCTGTATCTATCATATGGGGATTCAATACGGCAGTTGGAATCAGAACATGGAAATGGATGTCCTTTCCCAAGCCATGTACCAGGCCCGGGAATTGGCCATGAGTCGGATGGACCAAGAAGCCATTCTGCTGCAAGCCGATGGTGTGGTGGGTGTTCGCCTGGAAGTAAAGCGAATGGAATGGGATCCGGATATCCTGGAATTCATGGCCATTGGTACTGCCATAGCCCACCGTACGGGCGCCGAGGGTTTCAAGGGGGTGGGCGGTAAACCTTTTACCAGCGACCTTTCTGGTCAGGACTTTTGGATGCTATTGCAAGCGGGTTACCGCCCCATGGAAATGGTCATGGGCTCCTGTGTCTACCATGTTGCCCACCAAGGGATCTTGCGCAGTATGGGAAATATTGGTCGAAATACCGAGCTGGAGCAATTCACCCAAGCCATGTATGACGCCCGTGAGTTGGCCATGGAACGGATGCAGCGCGAAGCAGCCGACGCCCAAGCCGATGGTATTACTGGGGTGCAACTTCATGAAGGTAGCCACAACTGGAAGCCCCATGTCATTGAATTCTTTGCGGTAGGAACTGCGGTCAAGGCCATGAACGATGCCGATGCACGGATCGATGCATTAGCTCCGCAACTGGTCTTACCTGTCAACGATTAAAGGAGTTTTCCATGTCCTTGTTCAAGCACGCATCTGAAATCGTCCAAGCGAAAATCAACCATTTTTTGGACAATGCCGAAGATCCCAATGAGACCCTAGATCTATCCTACGAAAAAATGATGAGCAATCTCCAGGAAACCAAGCGCCATCTGGCCGATGTGGTTACCGAGAAGCTTAGTCTGGAACACCAGATGGCCGATGCGCAAAAAGCAGCAGATCAGGCGGATGCCGATGCGCGCACGGCACTACAAGCGGGTCGGGAAGATCTGGCCAAGGCGGAGCTTGCTCAAAAGCAGGCAGCCCTTGCCAAGTTGCAACCCCTGAAAGATGCGCACGATAAGATCAGTGTCCAAGTAAGCAAGCTCGAAGAGTTCGAAAAAAAATTGCAAGATCAGATCGAATCTTTTCGTACCCAAAAAGAAGTGATGAAAGGGGAACTGGCGGCTTCCCAGTCAGAGATACAGGCTGAGAACGCCCTTTCGGGCCTTGGTAAAGGGATGAGTGATGCGGGAGAAGCTATGCAGCGCGCCCAGGATCGAGTTTCGCAATCCCAGAGTAAGGCCGAAGCCATGGAATCCTTGATGAATGATGGTGTTTTGGGTGATGCTTTGGATCATCGGAGTCAAACGGATAAAGACATGGCAACACTGCGAGAACAAAGTTCTGTCGACTCGGAATTGGCAGCTCTCAAGGAAGAGATGGCCAAAAAAACTTCACAGAATGGAGCTGGTAACCATTCTGATCCCTCCTAAGTCTCATTCTTGCGACGTAGAATTCCACAAGCAAGCCAATGCTCTAGGCATTTTCTGCACCATTGTGCACTTTGCTCTTGTCCTGGAAAAGCAAGGGCATAACTTGCCGCTCCCGTTTCTCCAATGGCTATGGCAGCTCCCAGGCGGGCCTCAGCCAGGTCCATTTCCGCGAAGCGTACCATTCCCTGGTCATCCAGATAGGCAATAAGGTAGCAATCTCGGGCCTGGGCAGTTGCGGGCAGTAGATGTACGGCGTAGGGATAATGGCGCAGCGCTGCCGAAGAGGAAATCTCCAGGGGTTCCTGCCAAGGATCAAGGTCTGGTTCGGGGGGGCTGGGAAGCGGGGCAAAGCTTAGCTCAAGCAGGGTCAGTTCCCAGTGCAGACTGGCCATCAGTTGTGCTGGCAGCGAAAAGTTGCTTTGGTTCTGAACGAGGTATTCCAGAAAAGCGGCAGGAAGCTGATGGAAAGAAGGGCTTGGGCATTGTCCATGGGCGAAAAATTCATCTATCAAGTTTGTAAAGCTTGCGGGCTCCAGAAGAGCCTGACTTTGGGGGAAGGCATCTGCCAGACAGGACTGGAAATTGGCCAAGGCCATCTTTCGATATAAGGCTTGGAAGGGCTGTGGAAAACCGGAAATGTCACCACCTTGGCGAAGGGCCGCGGCAAAGCTTTCCAATCGCTGTAGAACAAGTGTCATGCTGGGATGGGATCGCGAATGCGGTCCAGTTCGTTGAGCAGCGTATCCAGAGCAGGGATGTCATTATCCCATTCCAATAGTGTTGGACGCGGACCGATGAGGGCAATGCTCTGTTGCAACAAATCTAACACGGGAGGGGCGACAGAACTATCGTGGGTGTCGATGTAAAAACCATCGGGGTCTTGATAGTGACCGGCAACGTGATAGTAACGGATTTTTTCCGCAGGTAGGGCAGCAAGAAAGTTGTGAGGATCGTAGCCGTGATTTTGGCTGTTGACAAAGAGATTGTTGAGATCCAGAAGCAGTTCGCAGCCGCTTTGCTCCAGAAGTTCTAATAAAAAATCGAGTTCGCTGCGGTCCGATTCGGCAAAGCTACCATAGAGAGCTGTATTTTCCAGAACCAGTGGCCTTTGGAGGTAATCCTGGACCTGTTGGACGCGGTCCCGAATCCAGCACAGGCTTTCCTGATGGAAAGGAAAGGGCAGTAAATCGTGGAGGTAGCCCATGGCATCGCGGCAATAAGCAAGATGCTCGCTGTAGACGACAGCCTCGTACTCCCGCAAAAACCTACGGATTTCGGCAAGATGTTGCCAATCCAGCGCTACGGGGCCGGCAATGGACAGCGAGAGGCCATGGCAGAAAAGTGGAACGGAGCACAAAACCTGCTCCAATTGGCGGTGGGCTTGTCCACCAAAATGGAGCCAGTTTTCGGGAGCTACTTCGACAAAATCCAGGGCTAGCTCCGAGATTCGTTGGCTCAGCTCTGGCAAAAAATCCCGGCGCAGGCCAAGGCCATAACTCTTGGGAGACAATGATTTCTCTTATTGGCCGTGTTTTTCCATATAACTCTTGCCACATTTACCACCATGGGCGCGAATATCTCCTTGGCTTGTGCACTTGGATTCCATGGGCTTGGCCGGTGTCTTCCCCATCATCCGCGAGCAGCCTCCCTCGCCCATATTTTTGCTCATGGCCTGATTGGATGTATTCATGCTGGGTGCGGTGGTGGTGGCTTGAGCGGTCATGGGAAGACTGCTGAGGCTTAAGACAAAGAGGGAACTCACGCCAAGGGAGCTTGCTTTGTTCATGGGTTTGCCTCCAAAAAGCTTACAGTGAAGATAGACTCTTATGGCATCCTAAGTCGCTTGCAGGAGAATAGTCAATGGCATGCTATGCTGCGCTTGGGGGCGAAGACTGTTCTGTTTTTTCTTTTGACGGAGGAGCCACTAAAGCCAGTATCTGGTCGCCGGGATTGGGGTGAAGTTCGCTTTGCTTACTGGTGATGATCTGTAGTTTTCCTTTGGAATCCAGCAGGAAAAGTGGCAGAAAGCCCTGATCAAACTGGCGCTGATAATCCATCCACGTAAATTTATCGGTGAGGATCGTGCTTTTGATTTGCCAACCTTGTTCCATTTTTTCCAGGAGCCACTGGGCCGTGCTGTTTTCCCGAAAGAGATGCTGGCGTTGGTGTCGCTGGGCAATGCGGCGGCGGGGATTGGTCTGCTTGGTGCTGTCGTCGGGCAAACTGAAAACATAGCGATGACCAAATTCCGGCTCGTAGCGTAAGGTTGCGATGAGGTTTCGCGCCGGGTCCGCCGACAGGGCCAACAAGTATCCATAACCAATGAGATCCAGCTTGCGGTCAGCCGCCTCGGAAACGGGACTACCCAAAAAGGTATCCAAACCTGCCATGCGAGCGTTCTGAATCTGCCGAAATTCATCATCGATGAGTAAAGGACGAAAGCCCCAATCGCGCAAGCGTTGGGCGATGGCAATGGCAAAATGGTTAGCCCCAACGATCAAAATGCCATGGGGTTCCCGCTCCGAAACTCCCAATATTCGCGCCAAAGGACGCGCCGTAAAACTTGCTAACAGTACAGTGACGATGATCAAGGCAAAAGTCAGAGGTACAAAGTAATCCGCTTGCGTGTAGCCAAGATTGTGTAATTGCTGGGCATAGACTGGGGCACCCGCAGCGGCCACGATCCCTCGCGGAGCAATCCAGGCTGTCAGTAGTCGCTCGCGCCAGTTGAGTTCGCGGTCATAGGCCAATAGGACCTTGATGGGTTGCGCCAGAAATTGAATGACGAGCAGTAAACCTAGAGCGGGAAGAATCACATGTTCCAGTGCCGGCAGGTCCAAGCGCGCCGATAGCAGGAGAAAGAGGATGGAAATCAGCAAGAGCGAGAGGCTTTCCTTGAAGTTCAGGATGTTCTCCAAGGGCACATCGCGTAGATTGGCAAGCCAGATGCCCATGAGAGTCACTGCCAAGAGCCCCGACTCTGGTGCCAGTTCGTTGGCCAATACAAAGATCAGGAAAACGCTGCCCAGGGTGACGACACTTTGCAGATAGTCGGGAATCCAGCGGGCTTTGAGCAGCCATCCCAGCGTCTGGCCGCCCAGGGATCCCAGCAAGATCCCTGCTGCCACGATCTTGCAGAAAATCCACAAGGCCGAGCGTAGGCCCGAGGCGCCATGGTGGGCAAGCACTGCCTCAAAGACCAATACCGCCAGGAGTGCACCAATGGGATCAATGAGGATGCTTTCCCAAAGCAGCACATTGCTGACTTTGGGATTGGGACGGGCGGCGCGCAAGATGGGACCGATGACCGTAGGGCCGGAGACCACCACGACGGCACCAAAGAGAATGGAAACGGACCAGACAAAGCCCATGAGCCAATGGGTGGCCAGGGCCAGGATGAGCCAACTGCTCAGGGTTCCCAAGCTCACCATGCGACGTACCACGGGGGCTAGTCCGCCAAGCTCGCTCAGCCGAAGGTTCAATGCCCCTTCAAAAAGGATAACGGCAACGGCCAGGGAAATGCCTGGAAACAGTAACGAGGCAAAGGTCTGGTCGGGATGTACCCAGCCGAGGACAGGGCCAAAGAGGATGCCGCTGCCCAGCAGGAAGAGAATGGCAGGCAACTTGAGCCGCCAGGCCAACCATTGGCAGGCCGCACCAATGATGATCAGGCCGGCAAGGACGACGAGAGTATCCAAGGAAAGTTAGGCTTTTTTGATGATTTTGATGATCACCAAAAAAATTACGGCACCTATTAAAGCTACTACGATAGCCCCTATCAGGCCAGCACCAAAAATACCCAGCAAACCAAGACTGGTGAGGAGAAAACCACCAACAAAAGCGCCGATGATGCCAACCAGCATATCTCCCAGGAGGCCAAAACCCCGACCCCGAACCAGCAGACCTGCCAACCAGCCGGCAATGGTGCCAACAATGAGAAATACCACCAAGCTTAATACCGTCATGGTCCTTCTCCTGCTTTGCAAGTACTACCCGTAAATATTTGCATCTTATCCAGCTTTCAAAAATAAATCAATTGCATGATACATATTGCAATTTATACTCCCTGGTTACGGAATTTGCACTTTTACAGAAAGATGGTTTTAGTCAAAAAAATAAATAATTTGAGATCATGTTACTCCATTGCAGAGCTTTTACACGCAAACGCAGCTCGCCTGGGGACGTAAAAAGGCCGGTCGTAGAGACCGGCCTTTGCCTGGGCAATAGGGGAAATGGCTTAGAAGTCGCCCATACCGCCCATGCCGCCCATATCAGGAGAACCAGCGGCTTTCTCCTCCCGCTTAGGAAGCTCGGTGATCATGGCTTCCGTAGTGATCATCAGACCACCGACGCTAGCGGCCTTTTGCAAAGCGGTGCGGGTTACCTTGGTGGGATCAATGACGCCCATTTCGAACATATCACCATACTCGCCCGTAGCGGCATTGAAGCCAAAGCCACTCTTACCCTCGAGCACCTTGTTCAACACCACGCTGCCTTCGCCACCGGCATTGGCAACGATTTGCCGCAGGGGCTCTTCAATGGCACGACGAATGATGGCGACACCCATTTCCTGGTCATGGTTGGCGACCTTGAGGTTCTCCAGGACCTTGCGGGCGTGAATCAACGCCGTACCACCGCCAGGTACGATTCCCTCTTCGACGGCAGCGCGGGTTGCATGTAACGCATCTTCCACGCGGGCCTTCTTTTCCTTCATTTCCACTTCGGAGCCAGCACCCACCTTGATCACCGCAACGCCCCCTGCCAGCTTGGCAACGCGCTCCTGGAGCTTCTCGCGATCATAGTCGGAGGTAGCTTCTTCCATCTGCCGACGGATCTGCTCCACCCGGGCCTTGATCTCGCTTTGCTGGCCGGCGCCATCAATGATGGTGGTATTTTCCTTGCTGATAACGACCTTCTTGGCCTGTCCCAGATCGTTGAGGGCAGCGCCTTCCAGCTTCATGCCGACCTCTTCGGAAATGACCCGACCACCGGTAAGGATCGCCATGTCCTCGAGCATTGCCTTGCGCCGATCGCCGAAGCCAGGTGCCTTGACCGCAGCGACTTTGATGATGCCACGCATACTATTGACTACCAGCGTTGCCAAGGCTTCGCCCTCGACATCCTCGGCAATGATCAGCAAGGGACGGCTGCTCTTAGCAACCTGTTCCAGCACCGGCAACATATCGCGAATGTTGGAGATCTTCTTGTCATGCAGCAGGATGTAGGGGTTTTCCAATTCAGCAACCATCTTGTCCTGGTTGTTGACAAAATAGGGCGAAATGTAACCCCGATCAAACTGCATACCTTCCACTACGTCCAGTTCGTTTTCAAACCCGGAGCCTTCTTCGACGGTAATGACCCCTTCGTTACCCACTTTTTCCATGGCCTCGGCAATGATGTTGCCAATGGATTCATCGGAGTTGGCGGAGATGGTACCTACCTGAGCTACCTCTTTTTGGGTCTTGCAAGGCTTGGACTGTTTCTTGAGGTCTTCGACGACGGCACTTACAGCCTTGTCGATACCACGCTTCAGGTCCATGGGGTTCATACCGGCGATGACGGCCTTTACACCCTCACGAATAATGGCTTGGGCCAGCACCGTCGCGGTAGTGGTACCATCACCCGCCTCATCGGAAGCCTGGGAAGCAACTTCCTTGACCATCTGGGCACCCATGTTCTCGAACTTGTCAGCGAGCTCGATTTCCTTGGCAACGGAGACACCATCCTTGGTAATGGTGGGGGAACCAAAGGACTTGTCCAACACCACATTTCGCCCTTTGGGACCTAACGTTACCTTGACCGCATCGGCCAGGATATTCACACCGCGCAGCATTTTCTCGCGAGCATTTTCAGCAAAAGCTACTTGTTTGGCAGGCATGGTTTCACCTCATCATAAATGGGAAAGGGAGAATTTGGAGAATGGAAATTACTTGTCGATCACAGCCATGATGTCGTCTTCCCGCATCACGAGCAGTTCTTCGCCTTCGACCTTGACTTCGGTACCGGCGTACTTGGCAAAGAGCACACGATCACCTGCTTTGACATCGAGGGGGCGAATCTTGCCATCTTCCAGGATCTTGCCATTACCCACGGCAACTACTTCACCTTGCACAGGCTTTTCCTTGGCGGTGTCGGGAATAATGATGCCCCCGGCGGTTTTCTGTTCCTCTTCCAGACGACGGATCACAACTCGATCGTGTAATGGACGCAATTTCATGGTTCACTTTCCTCTTGCTGAGTAGATGAAATTAGAGATACTCGCTCT
The DNA here is from genome assembly GCA_021375695.1 of Candidatus Igneacidithiobacillus taupoensis. Taxonomy (GTDB): domain Bacteria; phylum Pseudomonadota; class Gammaproteobacteria; order Acidithiobacillales; family Acidithiobacillaceae; genus Igneacidithiobacillus; species Igneacidithiobacillus taupoensis. Next base: position 15,692 of record JAEPKX010000027.1, read on the forward strand.
GGATGCTGGTATTAGCACTCACACCCATCGAGTGCTAATCATAAGCCCATAAAAAATACTGTCAAGCCCCTGGCTTTGCTTTGGGACAGCGTTCAGGACAACCGGGTTGGCCTATTCAGCGATGACTTCCAGGGCGCCAGCATCCAGAAAAGCTGCCTCTGCCATGGCCGCCTCCACGGCATCCAAACCGGCAATGGTACAAGCAAAGACCTCCTGTTCGGCAAAGACTGCGGGTTCCAGGGAGCAGGGCTGGGCAAGGATTTTTCGCAATGCCGCGGCGAAATCTTCGGGGGGGGAGCCTTCCGTTAGGGTTTTCTCCATGGTTTCCCGGGCCTGGGCGGCAATGGAAGGCTGACTAAAGAGTACTTTGATGGCATACATGAGCGTAGGTCCCTTTTTTGCAAAAAATCATCTGCAAAGAGTAGCAGAAAGAAAAAATCTTTGTTCCTTGCCTGGGGAGGCGGTTGGGCAGTTCCGTTTTGCCTGGTCTACACTGTGAGTGTTGCCCTCTTTGTTGGCAAAAGGAGATAAGTATGGCTGTCGAAATGAAAGTATTCAGTACGGGAATCGATCCTGAGGATTGGATTCCATCACGCTTTACCGCAGCTGGTGAAGGCAGGACACCCTCAATATTTTGGCTCCATCTTCCAGAACGCACGCAAAGCCTGATTTTGCTCATGGAGCACCGGGAGGCCGAGCCAGAAAAAAAAGTGTTCTGGCTGGTGTATGACATCCCTCCCCAGATCGAGGGGATTGCCGAGGGTGGCCCATTACCCGAAGGGGCAAAGCTTGGCAGAAATAGTTTTGGGGAAAAGGGCTACCATGGTCCCGAAGCATCGCCTGATCATCATTTGCAACATTATGATTTTCTTTTATTGGCTACGGATCTGAAAACCTTGGGCCTTCCCGAAGGTGCAAGTTGGGCTGAGATCAAGAAGGTTCTGCGAGGCTCCCATCCGCCCATGGACCTCGCCCCACCGCCGGCTACCGATGTCCGCGCGCGGGAACTTCATCCACTGGCTCATGTCTTGGAACACGCCGAATTTTCTGGTCGTTATGCGTTGGATACAGATTCTCTAGTGCGGGCATGACGCGAGGCAGGGGATTTGCCCTTGCCTTGGCGGAGGAACCTGCATACCATACAAATCACCGCACTAACCGGGCGGTTAGCTCAGCGGTAGAGCACTGCCTTCACACGGCAGGGGTCGCAGGTTCGAACCCTGCACCGCCCACCAATAAAATCAACGTATTATGTTGAGCAACTCTTTCTTGTCCGCCGCCCTGGTGTAATTTCAGGTGTTTTTTCGGCAAAGGCTGCGTCCATGGCCCGTCGTTGGGCGTCCAGCTGGAGGCGCAACTGTGCTGCAGATCATGGAAGTGGATCTCAGGTAACCTGCCTTGACGCGGGCCAGGCGCAAGCCGTGCTTAAGCCCTTCGGCTGTCAATGCAGCGGATATAACGCAATCAGTGGTGCATCGGAGATGATTGGCACTGCCACGGTATTGCAGGCGCAATCCGTCAGGCGGCGCACTGACGCCACTGACTGGCTGTATGATCGTTAATACTGCGGTCAGGATTTCGCAGGGCATGAGAAGGTTGCAAGCGTTACGGACTGAAAACACCGGGACTTTGCCACCATCACCCAACAGGAAAACAACCAAACCTTGGAGCAAATCAGTAAGCATCCCAGAAAGCATTTTGATTATCAAGAAAGTACAGGTAATCTTGTCTCTGGCGATGCACTTCGGACTTAAAACCGCGAGAAAAGGCTTTGAGCGAGAGGATCGATTGAGATGCGAGACAAACAGATCGTGCTTGATTGGATGCCTTCGTGGCACATCGTTTTGCCGACAGTACTGCTGATCCTGGTCGGGGTCACCCTGATCCTGCTACTGCAGAAAATCCTGAAGCACTATACCAATCTTATGATTCGCCGGGACGCGTTGACGGCCGGGACGGGGCTTATCCTGCGTCGACTGGTTGGTGCTGGCTTGTGGCTGGTGCTCGGGCTGCTCGTGTTGCGTCAGATTGGCGTCAATGTCGACGGACTCTGGACGGTGCTCGCCAGTACATTGGCGGTGATTGGCGTGGGCCTGCTGGCAGTATGGACGATGGTGTCCAACGTCACGGCCAGTCTGTTCATCTGGATCTGGCGTCCATACGAATTCGGCGATCAGGTTGAATTCGTACCTGACGAGATCAAGGGGCGCGTAATAGACCGGAGCCTGATGTTCACCACGCTGCGTCAGGAGGATGGCAGCCTGCTGATAGTGCCAAACAACCTGTTCTTCCAGCGGATAACTCGTCGCACACCATATCGATCTTTCCTCACCGAATTCGAGCGTTGGGAGCAAGAAGACGGCGGCCAGCCACCCCCTCCCGACCGCATTTTTGGCCCGGTGCCCGGTGGCTACCGTCAGGAATCACTGGATGCACATGGATCAGCCGCCGAGGAAGAAGGTAATGTGCCCAAGTGATGAAGTGCCTGCCCGCATCTTCTTTGGGTATAAGCCAAGCATTCGTTGGGATACCTTGAAAAACCACCTTGGCACAAGGGTTATGATGGAATAGATCCTAGCTGGATGGTAGTGGAAAATGCTGAAACGATTGCGCGCAGAACGGCGGTGAAGATCGGTCTCTTGGCTGATGAGGGCGTTGTCCAGAAGGTAGAATTCCAGGGCGATCCCCTTCAGAAGATCGAGGCAATTTTCGACTTCTTTGCCTTGGCCGAAACGGCGGAAAGAATTGCCACACGCCCAGAGCATTCAAAAGGTGGGCGGCCTCCCTATCCACTGCTGTGATGGTGCGGATACGCGTGCGCAAGCGCCTGCACTGTCAGCATAAGCCGCAGGCACATAAGGCCAAAGTCCATTACTCCCAGCACCAGCCGCACTGGATGACTGGAACACCAGCGCCGGGATCTACGCCGACAAAGGCTATGTCGGTGCCGAACGGGAAGAACGACTACGGGAACAGGGATATCTTTTCCAGATCTAACAGAAGGTAAAGCAAGGAAAACTCCCTCTCTGCCTGCCGGGAACGGCGCAAGCGACGCATTGCCCGGATTCGGGCGCGGGTGGAGCTTGTCTTTGCTGCCATCACCCAGTGGGGTGGCAAGAGTATTCGCACCATTGGTCAGGCGCGTGCCACCTTCGCCATGGGCAGGAAGATCATTGTCTACAACATGCGCCGTTAGGCCTTTTTTGGGGCGTAGTCTGTCTGAATGTCAGGGAATCGGGAAAAAAAGCCCAAAATAGAGGTAAAACTCGGCTCAAAATAGCCATTTTGGGTCCGCCTGGCTTTTTGACGATGCAGTTGCCGAAGTTGTTAGGGGGTTAATTGAGGTGCTCTTTACATTCAAGAAACTCATCCACCTATCAAAAAATGCCAGAGCAAAAGGAAAAAAGATCCATCACCATACCATCAGGAACTTGGCCAGGACTTTTTTCAGCGTTTTGAGGGGTTAATCGTGGTAACCAATTGGGATCTCCTTTTTGGGATGCCGTGGTTTTTTGGGAATGGGGAGAGGGGCATCGGGGACCACCAACTCGATCCGTGGAGCAATGAATTTGGCATGCGCCGTTGAGACCTTGCTGTTTGCTATACTGAAAATTCTTATGGAACAGGGAAGGTAGCGAATGGGCACGGTGCTCGTCGGCAATAATGATATTGCACCGAATGTTGGTCAGGGCTTTGTTTGCTGCCCTGATTGTGGTTTGCTCCAAGAACTGGATCCCCTGCTTGTCAAAGGGGCGAACAGCTACTGTGCTCGTTGTGGCGCCACTTTGGAACGCAGCCGTGGGCGCAGTATTGATGCCGCTTTGGCCTTGAGTTTGAGTGCCTTGCTGTTGTTATTGCCCGCAAATTTTCTTCCGTTGTTGCAAGTGAATATCTTTGGGGTGCAACATACCAGCATCCTCTATTCGGGCATTGCCGGCATCATTGCGCAAGGGTGGCCGGTGACGGGAGGAATTTTAATCCTGGAACTCCTTATCCTGCCTTTTGTTCGTTTCACCCTCCTGACCATTGTCCTCCTTGGAGTCTACCATGGTTACCACCATCCCCATTTAGGCCGCTTCTTTCGTTGGAGCGAGCAAATTGATCAGTGGGCACTACTCGATGTCTTTCTGATCGGACTGGCCATTGGCTATGGTCGGGTCGCCCCCTTTTTGCCGATTTCCTTGGGTGTTGGTGGCTATTGTATCATCGCCGTTGCCTTCTTGACCTTGCTGACCCGCGCCAGCCTCGATCGCCGGGAGCTTTGGCGGCGCATCAGCCCCCAGTTGGAAAGCATCCATGAGGGAGGCAACGGATGGATCGGTTGCCCCTTCTGCGGTCTTCCCCATCCACAGGACGCCGAAGGAGCGCCTTGCCATCGCTGTGGGGAACGCGTTTGGCGCTTCCGACCCAGCACCCAAACCCGAACCTTGGCCCTGACTCTCGCGGGCTTTTTCTGCTATCCCTTTGCCTATCTATATCCTATGGAAAGTAACTATCAACTGGGACGCTTGCAGGGATATACCATCATGACCGGTGTCGATAAACTCATCGATGCACATTTTTATCTGTTTGCGCTTATTATTTTTCTGGCCAGCGTGGTTACCCCTTTTCTGAAACTGTTTGGCCTGAGTTGGATGCTGATTTCCGTTCACCGTCATTCGACGTCCCGCCTGCGTTTGAAAACCCAGCTCTATCGATTGATCCGCGCCATTGGTCGCTGGTCCCATATCGATGTCTTTACGGTTGTCGTCTTTCTCCCGCTCATGCACTTGTCTGGGCTGCTGGCCGTCTATGTTGGCAGAGGCCTTCCTTTCTTTCTCGCTGTGGTCGTCCTTACCATGTTTGCTACGGAAGCCTTTGATCCACGATTGCTCTGGCACGCTCTTGCAGAGGAGGCGGCATGAGCGAGCAACCTGCTATGCCCAAGGCAGTAATCCGTAGGCCTCGTTGGCCTGGTTTGATCTGGGCTGTGCCCATTGCTGCACTGATAATTGTTGTTTGGCTCGCCCTCCAGGATTATCTGGCGCAAGGTCCCACCGTCACGGTGGAGTTTCCGACTACCGGGGGGATCAAAGCGGATCATACGGTGGTGAAGTTTCGGGGGGTAACGGTGGGGCATGTGACGCGTACCCGCTTGTCTCGATCTTTACAAGAGATGTACGTAACCATTCGCTTTGATCCATATATGGCAGGCCATCTGGGCAAGGGTACGCGCTACTGGATTGGCGGTGCAGAAGTCAATCTGACCGATCTTGGCTCGCTGAAATCTCTTATTGCCGGACCGTATATCGGTGTCGATCCCCATCCAGGTCCTACCATCCAGAAAGTGCGTGGCTTGACCCAGGAGCCGGTACTCAAGAGTGAACCCAAGGGGCTGACCCTCGTACTCGATAGCAACCGTTTCGAAGGAGTCACTCGGGGTGCGCCGGTCTTTTACAAGGGAATGCAGATTGGCGAAGTGCGCGGCAAGGCCGCTGCTCCCGGAGATCAACACTTTCGGGTCTATGTGTTCATTGCCGAGCGTTTCCTGCATCTCATCAATAATCATAGCCGTTTCTATCTTTCTGGAAATATCCAGTTCCATCTCTTTGGGAAGGATTCCGGTCTCCATATTCCGCCGACCAACGCCATTTTTTCGGGTGCCATTTCGGTCATTAGTCCGCGAAACGGTGCCGTGCCAAAAGCAGATCAGCATTTCATCCTCTATCCCAACCAGGAGGCTGCTCGCTGGGCACCCTCGGCGCAGGCGGTTCCATATCAAGTCCTGATACCCGGTGGACCTCAAGGACTGCAAACCGGTTCTTCCGTGTTGCTCGAAGGAGTTCGTGTTGGTACGGTCCAGCGGGTCAAACTGTATTACGATGCTAGATCCCACCAATTGCAAACCCAGGTGCTTTTCGAGCTGGAGCCCGAAAGTATTCCCCTGGTTGGTGAGGTTTGGCCTGCCAGGGACGATCAGCGCGCCATGAATGCCATGATCTCCTCTCTCATTACCAAGGGTCTGCGCGCCACCGTTGCTCAGAGCCCAGCCATCGTCGGGCCCACACAATTGGATTTGACGATGCATCGTAGCGCCCCAAAAGCCATACTGGTTTCCGCTCGGCCACCGCGCATACCTTTTGTTTCTGGGAGCAGCCTGGCAGATACCCTTGGCCAGGTCGATGGGATCCTCCGCCAAATCCATGCCCTTCCTTTGGCCGCCATCGCTCGTAACCTGCAAGCGACCACCGCGCAACTTGCCGCCCTCAGTCAGTCAGCCCAAACCCACCAGACCTTGGCCAATCTGGCGGCCGCAAGTCGGCACCTCAATGCCATACTCCAAAGTAGCCAAAGCCAACTGCCGGCGATCCTCAAGCAAATTCATCAAGCCAGCCAAGCAACGGCGCAGGCAGCCCATTCTGCGCAGGAACTATTGAGTGCGGAGGGAGAAAACGCGCCAGAAACCAGCAATCTGCCGCGAACTCTCTACCAATTAAATCGCGCCAGTGAGTCGCTTCGCTCGCTGAGCGACTATTTGGATCAACATCCCAATGCCTTAATTCTCGGGAAAGAGCCATGAAAACCAAGATACTCCTTGTGCTGCTCGTCACCATCCTGATTGGTGCCTGTGCGAGTGTCCCTACCCAATATCTGGCTCTGCAGGCAAGGACCCCCGAGGGGAGTGCTGTTAACGAGCGTTTTGCCAGCCAAAGCCGCTGGATCATTGTTGATCATGTGCAGATACCCGCCGAGATCGATCGCCTCAGTCTCACCCAGGAAACGGCTCGAGGTTTGCAGATTGCCCCCCATGCCCGATGGCTTGCACCTTTGGGGGGAATGATGCAACGGGTTCTTGCCGCTGACCTACAGCGTTCTCTTCCTCATACTCCGGTGGTGCTCGCCGGAGCTCCCCTTCCTGCTGCGGTGCAGCCAATCCGCGTCCGGGTACAGGTCAGTCAATTCCTGCCCCTCGCCAATGGCAAGGTGATTCTCGAGGCCGATTATTTTCTGCTGGATGGAAAAGGGCAAACCCTCTGTGCTGCCCGATTTCGTCAATGGGAAAAGGGCGGACAGAGCCCGCAAACAGAAGCCTTGGGGATGAGCCATGCCGTAGCAGCCCTGGCCGAGGCGATTGGGCAGGAGATTACGGCCCTGCATAGAGCACCCGCACCGAAGGGATGCTGAAAAGTCCGTGTGTTAATCAGCGTGTCGGCCAGCAAGAATTCCTCAGCCCATTGCTTGATCCTGGCCGAACTAACCCCGATGCCACGCAGGGTGAAGAGGGAGCCGATGATTTCACGAACCTTGATATTTGGCGGAAAGCCAGGA
>JAEPKX010000061.1 GCA_021375695.1 Candidatus Igneacidithiobacillus taupoensis
TGTAACGCCAAATTCAGTTGGAGTACGTTTACCACTGGCTCTCCGATAAAGCCCAAAAATGGCCTGGCGGTGTGAGCCTCAATCAACCTTTCCAGGGTGGCTTGGGAAATATGACCTGCCTTGGCGATCCGGGGCATCTGATAGCGTGCTGCCGCGATGCTGATGTCAGGGTCCAGGCCACTGGCCGAGGACGTTACGAGATCTATCGGGATTGGTCCTTTGGCATCCGGGTCTGCCTTGCGCAGCGCCTCTACCCGTTCTCGTACGTGCTGCAAGAGGACGGGGTTATTGGGACCTAGGTTGGAAGCGCTGGAACCTGCCGCATTGTATGGCATGGGCGAAGTGGCCGATGGGCGTCCCCAAAAGTATTGTGGTTCATCGAAATATTGGCCGATGAGACTGGAGCCGACCACCTTGCCGTGTTCCCGGAGGAGGGATCCGTTGGCTTGGTGCGGAAAAAGTAGCTGACCAATCCCCGTCATGGAGAGGGGGTAGATCAGCCCGGTGATGACCGCGAGGGATAGAAACAGGATGAAGCCGCTTCGAATATCTTTGCGCATGGTTCTACCCTCCTATAGGGCAACAAGCAGCATATCGATCAATTTGATGAAGATGAACGGGGTAAGGATGCCGCCCAACCCATAGATCCAGATGTTCCGGCGAAGGACATTCTGGGCCGATTCTGCGCGGAACTTGATCCCCTTGAGGGCCAGGGGAATGAGGAAGGGGATCACCAGGGCATTGAAGATTACCGCTGCCATAATCGCATGGTTAGGGGAACTCAAGTCCATGATGTTGAGGGCGCCCAACTGCGGATAGGTAGACACGAAGGCTGCCGGGATGATGGCAAAGTATTTGGCGACATCATTGGCTACACTGAAAGTGGTCAGGGCCCCTCGGGTCATCAGTAATTGCTTGCCGATCTGTACGATTTCCAGCAGCTTGGTGGGATTGGAATCGAGATCTACCATATTGGAGGCTTCCCGGGCGGCCTGGGTACCACTGGCCATGCAGAGTCCCACATCGGCCTGGGCCAGGGCCGGAGAATCGTTGGTGCCATCCCCCGTCATGGCCACCATGTACCCTTCACTTTGATACGCACGGATCCTCGCGAGTTTGGTCTCGGGTTTGGCCTCTGCCAGATAATCATCGACCCCGGCTTCGGCGGCAATGGCGGCGGCCGTCAGCGGATTGTCACCGGTAACCATGACCGTGCGAATTCCCATTTCCCGCAGTTCGGCAAATCGGGATTTGATATCGGCCTTGACGATATCCCGTAACTCCACTGCGCCCAATGCCCGGTTTCCCGAACAGACCACCAGTGGGGTAGCCCCAGCCGAGGCGATTTTTTCCACATCGGCATCCAATTCCGCAGGCCAGGAGCCTCCCTGGATTTGCACCCATTGCCGCATGGCATCGGGTGAACCCTTGCGTAACTGTTGCTCACCCCAGTCTACTCCACTCATCCGGGTCTCGGCCGTAAAGGCGATGAGTTTGGCGCCCTCTGGCAAGTTTTCCTTGCTAAGCTGCCCATAGAGTTTGTCGGCCAGGACGACAATACTTTTGCCTTCGGGTGTTTCATCGGCCAGGGATGCGCGTCGGGCCGCCTGGACGAGTTCTTCCCGAGTTGCACCCTTCACGGGGTAAAACTCTGCCGCAGAGCGATTGCCGTAGGTAATGGTGCCGGTCTTGTCCAGCAGCAGGATATCCACATCTCCCGCCGCTTCAATCGCCCGTCCAGAAGTCGCAACGACATTGTTCTGCAACAAGCGAACGATCCCAGCAATGCCAATGGCGGGTAGCAACGCTCCAATGGTGGTGGGGATCAGACAGACCAAGAGGGCCACCAGCATGGTCAAGCTGATCACGGATCCAGAGTGGGTCGCGTAATGGACGCTGTACCAGGAAAACGGATAGAGGGTGATGGTTACCACCAAAAATACCAGCGTTAACACCACCAGGAGAATGCTCAAGGCAATCTCATTGGGGGTTTTCCGGCGGGCCGCACCCTCGACCATGGCAATCATTTTGTCCAGAAAGGTATTCCCTGCTTCCTGGGTGACCTGGATGATCAACCAGTCCGAGATCACTCTGGTACCGCCGGTAATTGCGCTACGATCCCCACCACTTTCCCGGATAACGGGGGCACTCTCGCCAGTGATGGCACTTTCGTCAACCGCCGCGACCCCGGCCACGGCTTCGCCATCGGTGGGAACCAGATCGCCTGCTTCCACTAGAACATAATCGCCAGTGCGCAGACTCGCTCCCGGGACCTCCTGGTAAGAGGTCCCATACGCGGGTTTGGCAAGTTTCTTAGCCACCACTTCTTGTCGACTTTGGCGCAAGCTGTTGGCCTGGGCTTCGCTTTGGCGTTCGGCCAGGGCCTCGGCAAAATTGGCAAAGAGGAGAGTGAGCCAGAGCCAGAAATCGATGACTCCAGTGAAAAGCGCCTCCCGGAAGTCCGTGACCAGATCGTGAAAGAACAGGGCCAGCAAAAACCAGGAACCGATGTAGACCACAAACATGACGGGATTTTGGATTTGCCGGCGAGGCGACAGCATGCGCACGCTATCCCGCAGCGCACCTTGCGCTTGTTCCTTCCAGTTGATGGAGGGAGTGGTGTGTTTTTGATGATGAGTTTCCATGGATGGGTTCCTCAATGGGTCACAGTGGTGATGGGAGCCAATTGTTCGGCAATGGGTCCAAGGGCCAATGCGGGAAAGAAGTTGAGGGCACCCACCAGCAAAATGACACCAACCGTCAGGCTAATGAAAATCGGGGTATGGGTGGCCAAGGTTCCAGAACCAGCGGGAATCTTCTTTTTCTCGACCAGACCACCCGCAAGGGCCAGGAGGGGCAAATACACCCAGAAACGGCCAAACAACATGCACAAGCCCGTCAGGAGATTGTAGAAAGGGGTATCGTTACTCAAACCGCCAAAAGCGCTGCCATTATTATTGGCTGGACTGGTCACGGCATAGAGGATTTCGCTGAAACCGTGCGGCCCAGGATTGAACACACCCGCCCGACCAGCCGTGGTGGCAACTGCGATCGCTGTTCCGATCAATACCAACAGGGGCATCACCAGGATGGAAAGAGAGACCATTTTGATTTCGAAGGACTCGATCTTTTTGCCCAGGAATTCCGGAGTGCGCCCTACCAGAAGACCGCCGA
>JAEPKX010000028.1 GCA_021375695.1 Candidatus Igneacidithiobacillus taupoensis
GGTTCATGAAGTCGTATCCCGTGGTGCCGTGCACAGGCCAGTCGTTCGGCAAACGCTCGTCGGCCTCGAGGATCTTTTCCACCACCACGTAGGTGGAGCGAAAGGGTGGCTGGCCTTCCGGCTTCGCCAGACGGTGCATCACCTTGGGGCGGGTGAAGGCTTCTGACAGGAAAATCAGCTCGGGGTTGGCTTTCTTCAGCTGTCCGATCACCCACTCCCAGAAGGCAAAAGGCTTAGTGTGCGGGTTGTCTACCCGGAAGATCTTCACTCCCTGTTCCATCCAGAACTCGAATACGCTCTTGAGCTCCACCCAGAGAGACTCCCAGTCCTCGCCCTCAAAATGGAAGGGATAGATGTCTTGGTATTTTTTGGGGGGGTTTTCCGCGTACTGCACGGTGCCGTCCGGGCGCCAGCGGAACCACTCCGGGTGCTCCTGCACATAGGGATGGTCTGGGGCGCACTGGAAAGCGATATCCATTGCGAGCTCAAGGCCATGCTCCCAAGCCTTCTTCACCAGCCGGCGAAAGTCCGCCAGCGTTCCCAGTTGGGGGTGTACCGCCTTGTGGCCGCCTTCTGTAGCGCCGATAGCCCAGGGACTACCCACGTCGTCGGGCGCGGCCACCAAAGCGTTGTTCTTGCCTTTACGTCGTACCCGCCCAATGGGATGGATGGGCGGCAGGTAGAGCACGTCGAAACCTATCTGGGCAAGGCCGGGCAGCCACGCTTCCACGTCGCGAAAGGTGCCATGATGGCCCGGCTCGGGGCTCGTGGAACGGGGGAAAAGCTCGTACCATGCAGAAAAACGAGCCCGTACCCGGTCCACCACCACTTCCAGCTCCCGGTCGTAGTCGGTGGCCCAACGCTGGTCGGGATAGTGCATCGCCAGCCCTGCAAGGCTCTGGTCCAAGCCAATGCGTTGGGCTTCCTCAGCTTCCGTGGCCTGCGCCAGGCGCTCAGACCACTCCCGCAGCACCTGAGCCTGCGGCGCCCGTGCCCGCTCGGCCGCTTCCCCGATCAGCCTGGCACCCACTCGGGCTGCCACCAGGATGTCCTCGGGCTCACAGCGGCGGGCGAAATCGTGCCGCCAGGACAGGAAGGGGTCCACCCAGGCGGTGACAGTGTAACGATAGCGGCCCAGGCGCTCCACCGGAAAGCTCCCGCGCCAATGGTCGTTACCCAGGGGCTCCATCGCCCTCTCCTGCCACTCGCTTTCCGCTTCGTGGCGGTAGCGCAGCACGCAGGCCAGCACGTCGTGACCGTCGGCGAAGGCGTCAGCTTCCACCATCACCCGCTCGCCGACCACCCGCTTGATGGGGAAACGACCACAGTCCAGCTCCGGGCGCACGCCCTCGATCACCGCCCGCACCCTCCCGTCGTGGGCAGCGGCAGGCTGGCTGGTGGACAGGGTGTGAGGTGCGTCCATTTCTTCACCCCTCGTGGGTAAAATAGAGGGCGCCAAGGGGCGGGAGCGTCAAGGCCACCGAGTGGAAACGGCCATGGGCGGGTACAGGAGCGGCTTCCACGCCTCCGAGGTTGCCGGCACCGCTGCCCCCGTAGTAGGAAGCGTCCGAGTTGCGCACCTCCCGCCAAAAACCGCGGTGAGGAACGCCAACGATATAGTTTTGGCGCAGGACTGGGGTGAAGTTGCAAACCACCAGGACCGTGCGCTTGCGGTCCCGGGAGAAACGCAGAAAGGACAGGACGCTCGCCAGGGCGTCGTGGCAGTCTACCCACTCGAAGCCCTCACTTCGGAATTCTAGCTCGTGCAGCGCCGGCTCAGAGACGTAGAAGCGGTTGAGATCTGCTACCCACTGCTGCACCCCACTGTGCTCCGGATACTGAAGCACATGCCAGTCCAGGCTCTCGTCGTGCTGCCATTCCTGCTTCTGGCCAAACTCGCCCCCCATGAACAGCAGCTTCTTGCCTGGATGCGCCCATAGGTAGCCAAAGAGTAGGCGCAGGTTGGCAAACTGCTGCCAGGAATCGCCCGGCATCTTGCCGATGAGGGAGCCCTTGCCGTACACCACCTCATCGTGGGATAGGGGTAGGACGAAGTTCTCGTTGAATGCATACCAGATGCTGAAGGTGAGCCGGTCGTGGTGGTACTTGCGGTAAATGGGGTCCTGGCGCATGTAGTCCAGGGTATCGTGCATCCAGCCCATGTTCCACTTCATACCGAAGCCCAGCCCACCCAGGTACGTTGGGCGGGACACCATCGGCCAGGAAGTGGACTCCTCAGCGATGGTCTGCACGTCGGGGTACGCTTGATAGACTAGCTCGTTGAGTTTGCGCAGGAAGGCGATGGCCTCCAGGTTTTCTTTGCCGCCGTAAACATTGGGCACCCACTCGCCCTCTTTGCGGCCGTAATCCAGATAGAGCATGGAAGCCACCGCGTCGACCCGCAGCCCGTCGATATGGTATTTGTCCAGCCAGAACAGCGCACTGGAGAGGAGGAAAGCTCGCACCTCGTGGCGTCCGTAGTTGAATATGTAGCTGTTCCACTCCGGGTGGAAGCCCTGCTTCGGATCGGCGTGCTCGTACAGGTGCGTTCCGTCAAAGAAGCTCAGCCCGTGGCCGTCGCCGGGAAAGTGAGAGGGAACCCAGTCGAGGATGACTCCGATCCCGTGCTGGTGCAGCGTATCTACCAGGAACATAAAGTCTTGGGGGGTGCCATAGCGTGCGGTTGGGGCGAAATAACCGGTCACCTGGTAGCCCCAGGAACCGAAGAAAGGATGCTCGGTGACCGGCAACAGCTCTACGTGGGTAAAACCCATGCGGTGTACATACTCTGCCAACGGCTGCGCGATCTCCCGATAATTGAGCGAGCGATACCCGTCCTCAGGAACGCGGCGCCAGGAACCCAAATGCACTTCATAGATGGACATGGGCGCATCCAGGGCGTTGTGGACGTGCCGACTTGCCATCCATTCGTCGTCGTGCCACTCGTAGTCGAGGTGCCAAGCACGGGAAGCGCTGTCCGGCGGCACCTCCCAGTAAAAAGCAAAGGGATCGCCCTTGTCCGCCCGGTAGTCGTGGAAACGCGAGTGGATACGGTACTTGTAAGCCTGACCCGGCTGCACGCCAGGCACAAAGGCTTCCCAAATGCCAGAACCATCGTCGCGCGCCTGCAGGGGATGAGCAGTGGGGTCCCAGCCGTTAAAGTCGCCCATGACCGCCACCACACGGGCATTGGGTGCCCAAACGGCAAAACGGGCACCCTCGATGCCGCATTCGCGCGCAAGATGGCAGCCCATCTTTTCATACAGGCGGCAGTGGCTGCCTTCCTTGAAGAGGTAGACGTCTTGCTCGCTGAGCGTGGATGTAGTGTCGTGTTCAGCAGTCAAGTTCATGGTCTTTAGGTTCAAATCCCTTCATTGACCCGGCACGCGGTCATAATAGAGGACTTTGCCCTGAAACCGCAGTCTTCTGCGGATAACTGACGTTGGTTCACCTTCTGACTGAATCAGGCGACAGTAGCGACCGGAAACTTGACGGTTACACTAGCACAGCATATCGCACGAGACAACAAACCCGTGCAGCAGTCAAGTTTCTACCCAATTGTCCTGTAGAATAGTGGGTTTCCATCGCTCCGGGAGCAGGTTTAGGCAAACGCAGTGGTTGACCCCCCCGGATTTGATGGATGCTTCAACTTTCAAGAGATTGAAGCAGGCTCAGACAAACGAAAATCGGCAACTGACCAGTCAGACAAGCACGGTGAGTACCTGACTTCCACGAGCCGGGCCTGATGAAAACCGGGGCAAGGCAAAAGGCGGGATTCCGGGGGTCGCAGCCGTTGCTGGTATGCATATTTTCCAACCCTTTACAGTGCTAGATTCGTATCAGTATAAAGACTGCGGTCCCAGCCGCCCAATGTGGAGTCACCCGGCATGAAGCTCGCATCCTCCTTGGTCTTTCCCATGCCCAATCGTCAGGACCTCATCGCCATCCCACTGGTTTTGGCAGGCTTTTTTCTCATCGCCCACGTTTCCCGTGACATGGCGGTTCCTTTTCATCTCGGGGAAAATATCGCCATCTCCAGCAGCCCTTGGGAGTTGCCGGAATACGCCCTGGACACGGTTTTACGGATGCTGGCGGCCGTCGTCTGCTCCCTCGCTTTCACCCTGGGTTATGCGACGCTGGCGGCGAAGAACCGCTATGCGGAAAAAATCCTTATTCCACTGCTGGACATCCTGCAGTCGGTCCCCATCCTTGGGTATCTGTCCATCACCGTGACGGGCTTCATGGCCCTTTTTCCCGGCAGTCTCATGGGCGTGCAACTGGCGGTGGTCTTCGCGGTATTCACCTCGCAGGTCTGGAATATGACCTTTGCCCTGTATCAGGGCTTGACCACCCTTCCCAAGGAACTCGACGAGGCGGCACGGCTCTATCGCCTCAATGCCTGGCAGCGCTTTTGGAAACTGGAATTGCCTTTTTCCATGCCCGGGCTCTTGTGGAACACCATGATGTCCATGTCTGGTGGCTGGTTTTTCGTGGTGGCCGCCGAGGCCATCACCGTCGCCGGTCAGACGGTGGCCGTACCCGGCATCGGTTCCTATATCGCCCTGGCCATTCGCAGCAAGGACCTGGGCGCCATCTTCTGGGCCATCGCCACCATGGTCGTGGTGATCTTTCTCTACGACTTCCTGCTCTTCCGGCCCCTGGTCGCCTGGGCCGACAAGTTCAAGTTCGAAACAAGCGGCGACCTGCAGAAACCCCAATCCATGGTCCTGGATTTCCTTCGCCGTACCCGCCTGGTGCGCCTCCTCGTGCTCCTTCCCCGGGTCCTGTGGGAGGCCAGCGTGCGTCTGCTGCCGCCTGCATCCGGCCAGCCACGGCCGTGTCCGAGTGACGGCCAAAAGGCTTGGCGGGATGTCCTATTTTACGGGGTGCTGGCGGTGCTCTTCCTGGCCGCCTTGTGGAAACTCGCCCTGGTCATGCCGCGCTTTTTTTCCTGGGCGGAAATCGTCCATGTCTTTTACCTAGGTGCCGTGACGGCGCTGCGGGTCTTCGTTCTGGTCCTGCTTTCGGCCCTCATCTGGGTGCCCATCGGTGTCAAAATTGGTCTCGATCCGCGGCTGACCGCTCGGGTGCAGGGCCTCGCCCAGTTTCTGGCCGCCTTCCCGGCCAATCTCCTTTTTCCCCTGGTGGTGGTGGTCATCCTGACCTTTCATCTGAACGTAAACATCTGGGTAAGCCCCCTGATGATCCTGGGCAGCCAGTGGTACATCCTTTTCAATGTCGTTGGGGCGGCGGCGGCCTTGCCCGGGGACCTCAAGGAGGCGGCGCGCAGCTTTGGCCTGCGTGGCTGGTTGCTATGGAAGCGCCTGCTGCTGCCGGGCATCTTTCCGGGTTTCGTCACCGGTGCCATCACCGCCAGCGGCGGCGCCTGGAACGCCAGCATCGTCGCCGAGGTGGTGAGCTGGGGTAGCCATACCCTGATAGCCACGGGGCTGGGCGCCTATATCACCCTGGCCACCGGGTCCGGACAGATGGAAAAGGTGGCCCTGGGGATCGGCGTGATGTCCCTCTATGTGATCACTGTCAACCGCCTCTTCTGGCGGCGCCTGTATCGGGCGGCGGAAAGGCGCTTTCGTCTGGACTGAGGAGAAAGCATGAGCAATGCAGGCACACCCTTGTTTCAACTGGAACAGGTACGCAAGACCTTCAAGAACGCCGATGGCGAGGACCTGGTCATTCTGGATGATGTGCAGATGGAGCTGCGAGAGGGGGAAATCCTGGTCATTGTCGGCCGCTCCGGATCGGGCAAATCCACCCTCCTGCGCATCCTCGCCGGCCTGATGCCCGCCAACGGCGGGTCGGTGCGGTATCAGGGAAAAGCGGTAAACGGCCCGGTGGCGGGCCTCGCCATGGTCTTCCAGAGCTTCGCCCTCTTCCCCTGGCTGACGGTGCTGCAGAATGTGGAACTGGGCCTGGAGGCCTTGGGTGCACCGCGCAAGAAGCGGCAGGAACGGGCCTTGGCGGCCATCGATCTGATTGGCCTGGACGGCTTCGAGTCGGCCTACCCCCGGGAACTCTCGGGGGGAATGCGTCAGCGCGTGGGCTTTGCCCGCGCCTTGGTCATTGATCCCCATTGTCTCCTCATGGATGAGCCCTTCTCTGCGCTAGATGTCTTGACTGGGGAAACCCTCCGTACCGATCTCCTGGATCTGTGGGCAGAGCACAAAACCGCCCTGCGCGGTATTCTTCTGGTATCCCACAATATTGAAGAAGCGGTATTGATGGCCGATCGCATCCTGATCTTTGGGAGCAATCCAGGACGGGTACGGGCGGAGATCCCCGTCACCCTGCCCCAGCCGCGAAATCGGGAGTCGCAGGACTTTCGCAAGCTCGTGGAACAGGTCTATGCCATAATGACTGCCCGGCCCATCAGCAAGACCGACGGCAAGAAGGAAACGGTGGGTCTGGCATACCGCCTGCCGCACACCTCCATCAACCGCATGGCGGGCCTGTTGGAAGCCCTGGTCGCCCTGGAGAAGCATGACGGCACCCTACGGGTAAATCTCTCGGAACTGGCCGGCGCTACCCAGTTTTCCGTGGATGACCTCTTTCCCCTGATAGAGGCCCTAGAGATCCTGGGCTTCGCCGAATCCAACGCAGGAGAAATCAGCCTCACGTCGGCGGGACGACTGTTTGCCGAAGGGAATGTGCAGGAACGTAAGCGCCTCTTTGCCCGCCATCTCATGGAACGGGTGCCTTTAGCTGCGCATATTCGCGCTATCCTTGACGAGCGCCCCAGTCACCGCGCCCCCGCCGACCGTTTTTTGCGAGAGCTGGAAGACCATCTCAGTGAAGAAGAAGCCCAGGGCGTGCTGGATACCATCATCTACTGGGGCCGCTATGCGGAGATCTTTGCCTACGAAGACAACGCTGCCGTCTTTACCCTGGAGGATCCAGGTCATCCCTAACCTTACATTTACCCCCTATCAATGAAGTTTTTGCGGTGTCCCTATCCTCAGCATTTATGATTAACGTTACCCATCGCTCAGGAAAGAGGAAAAGAATAGGTTAACTGAACCTCGTTCTCCCCCGGGTTACGTCTATAGAGGTCGCCATTGGAAAGATGGGCAATCTTGAGTCCGATCCGATCACCGCTATCCAGTTGATATGCCAAGCCCAATTCCAGCCGAAAGAGAAACGTGCTGCCCATATTTTTACTCTGGCCCTGATGGTAACCACCCAGACCCGCAAAGGGGGTTAGAATCCAATGCTTGCTCAAGGCAATATCACTGAAAAAACCCCCATAACCATAGACGGCACCGTCGGTATTGGCCAGCAAGCCCAGTCCCAGCCCAATACCAAAAATTTTTTCTCCTGACTGGTATTCCAGGTTGATTTCGGCAGGGGTATGGTTATAGCCATCGTCGTTGACTGCCCCCACCATATTGAAAATACCCGCACCCACGGACAGATAGGGAGCGGTGCTACCGAGAATGCCAATTGCTTCTGCTCCTGGTGCGGCAAGGAGTACGAGGAAAAGGATACCAATACGGAAGATCCCGAAACAGGGTACTTTCATGAGATAACTCCCATTCTTCTTATTTATTCGCCAGTCTAATTGATGGTTGACGGTAGGCTCAAGGGTAACAACCAGTGCCAAGGGGGTAAGCTTTCAACGATCGCCAGCCGGATACTGGACCAGACCACACCCATGCAAGGGTATTGCCCCCCATCCACTCCTCCAGCAGGAGATAACCCATGCTTCATCCATAGAAAACAGCTTGGTGAAAGAATTTGGTGGATCTTCATGATATGCTTTGGACCATAGTCCCAAGAGGGTGTAATCCAGTGAGATAGTAATGAGCAGGGTATTGTACGATAATGGTATCCATAAGTGTGTAGCATTCACCGATCTGGTGGAGGGCGAGGGCATTCAGGCCAACCAGTTTTTGATTGTACACCAGGGCGAAGGGATGCTCCTCGACCCTGGCGGCAACCTCACTTACAAGCATCTGCTGGCAGGAATGGCCGAGCATTTCCTACCCGCCCACCTCGACTATGTCTTTGCCTCCCATGAGGATCCAGATATCGTCGCCTCGGCCAACGGCTGGCTGCTCATCACCGATGCCAAGATCCTCATCGCCCAGGAATGGACGCGTTTCCTGCCCCACTTCTGCACGAAAGGGATGACCGCCGGTCGGGTCATCGGCATCCCGGCGCAGGGTATGGTGATCTCCCTGGCCGGCCAGGAACTGCACCTCCTTCCCGCCCACTACCTCCATGCCGTTGGCAATTTCCAGGTCTATGACCCGGTGAGCAAGATCCTTTTCTCTGGCGATCTGGGGGCCAATCTGGTCAGTGGTGCCGATGCCGCCCAGACCGTAGAGGGAGCCGAGGCCTTCCATGCCCACCGTGCCCTCTCCGGCATGGACGGTTTTCATCGCCGCTACATGAGTGGGAACAAGGTCTGTCGGCTGTGGGTGCAAATGGCCCGAAAAATGGATATCGAGTGGATCGTGCCCCAACATGGTGCCTCCTTCCGCGGTAAGGATACCGTAGCCGCCTTCCTCGACTGGTTGGAAGGATTGGAGTGTGGCTTGGACATCCTCAGTGAAAAAGACTTCCAGTTCCCCATTCCCACCGGAGCTAGCGTATGAAACAGGAACAATTTCTGGCACTGACCAGGCAGATCCAGGAAAGCTCTGCGCAAGCAAAGGGTGTGGTGCTGATTTCCATGGACGGGGCCATTTTATATCAGGAGGGCGAAACGGTGGCCGATGCCGGCCTCATTGGTATTGCCGGGGCGGCGGTCCTGCGTCTTGCCGAGCACATCGGCAACGGCCTGGCAGAATGTCCCACCCAGGAAATCACCATTCGCTGCCAGCATCACGCCGCCCTTTTCCTACCCATGAGTGCCGATACCTTGCTCCTGGTCGTGCTGTCCGCCGATGCCGATACCCAGACCTTGGCGCAGAGAATATTGGCCCATATGAAATCCCTTGGGGCGGAATAATCACGACAAAATCAAGCTTCGGCAATTACAGACGCAAAACCATGATGGAAACCGATCAAGTGATCCCGTTTTGGGAGGATCCGGCCAACCCCGGTGCAGGGTGAAAAATTGAAAGCCCAATTTGCCAAGCAGGAATTCAATGTGGCCTTCTATCAGCAGATCATCGCGCGTGTAGAGCTCAAGGCCGCCGCCGGTCAACTGGATGGCAACGATCTTCGCGCCATCAATGCCCTTTTGGGCAAAGAAGGCAAACCCAAGGATGCATCGGTGGGCTCTTAGGACACAATGAACCGATATACTCTATGATGTTGGCTACTGCTGTTCGAATAAAAAGGAGGGCCATTCATGGCCAGTAAAAAGAAGCGACTCTTGATTTTCCTGGCCCTCCTCGTGGTCGTCGTGGCAATCCTCCTGTACGTTTATCCCCGACATCGGAACCAGCAGGACAGGCTCTTGACCATCTATGGAAATGTCGACATTCGCCAGGTACAGGCGGCCTTCGATGACAGTGGCCGCATCCAGCGCCTGCTGGTCCAGGAGGGTGATCGCGTGCACGCAGGACAACTTCTGGCGGAACTGGATCCCACCCGCTTTCAGGATGCCGTTGCTCGGGATGCTGCTTTGGTGAAAGCCCAGGAACAGGTCTTGGCACGGCTCTTGGCTGGCTCACGGCCGGAAGAGATTGCGGAAGCCCGGGCCGAAGTTCGTGCCAACCAGGCCACCCTGCACAACGCTGAACTGCTCTGGCAACGCCAGCAAGCCCTGGCTGCGCAGCAGTATGTCCCCAAACAAAGTGTGGACAATGCCGCCGCCGCCCTGAAAACGGCCAAGGCCAACCTGCAACGCAGCGAACAGGCACTGGCCTTGGCCATCAAAGGCCCCCGCAAGGAAGACATTGCCCAGGCACGTGCCCAACTGGAAGCGGACCGCGCGGCTCTGGCCTTGGCCCAGCGGGAACTTGCCGATACCAAACTCTATGCCGCCGAAGATGGTGTGGTGCAAGATCGGATTCTGGAGCCAGGAGATATGGTTACCCCAGGGGTTCCCGTTTTTTCCCTGGCCCTGGATAATCCAGTATGGGTCCGTGCCTACCTTCCCGAGCAGGCATTGGGCAAGGTTCGTCTGGGAATGAGCGCACAGATTTACAGCGATTCTTTTCCGGACCAATCTTTTCCTGGATGGATCGGATTTATCTCCCCCACGGCAGAATTCACTCCTAAAACCATCGAAACTACCGATTTGCGTACGGAACTGGTCTATCGCGTTCGGGTGTACGCCTGCAACCCCCAGCACCGTTTGCGCTTGGGAATGCCGGTTACGGTGCAGATTCCCCTGACCCAAAACTCCCCCCAAAATCGCTCCCAGAATGCCTGCGCAAAATCCACCGGTAACTGACCCACCCTTACGCTTCCTGGGGGTTCACAAGGACTTTCAGCGCGGCAAGGATCGTGTTGCCGCCCTCAATGGTCTGGACTTGGAACTAGCTGCTGGCAAGATCACTGGGCTTCTTGGCCCCGATGGTGCTGGCAAGACCACGCTGCTGCGCCTGGCTGCCGGGTTGTTGCGACCATCGAGTGGACAGGTGTTGATTTTTGGGCAAGATATCACGCAGCAATCAGGCGAGCATGCCCCTGCCATCGGCTACATGCCCCAGCGCTTTGGACTCTACGAGGACCTGAGTGTCCAGGAAAATCTGGATCTCTATAGCAAATTACAGGGATTGGACCCAAGCCAGGCACAGCAGCGCCAACGGGAGTTACTGCAACTCACGGCTCTGGGGCCTTTTGGGAGTCGTCGTGCCGGTGCCCTATCGGGTGGAATGAAGCAGAAACTTGGCCTTGCCTGTGCCCTGTTGCGAACCCCGCAGCTCCTTCTCCTGGATGAACCAACCGTCGGGGTCGATCCCATTGCCCGTCGGGAGCTCTGGAACATCATTCTGGGTCTGCGGCAGGAGGGTACCACGGTGCTGTTGAGCACCGCCTATTTTGACGAGGCCGAACGCTGTGACGCCATTGTCCTTCTCCATCAAGGCAACATACTCCAACAAGGCCGCCCGGATCATTTTACCACGCCGCTGCAAGGGCGTACGTTCCAGGTCCAGCACCCAAGCCTACGGCGACGTTTCCTACAGGAGTCCCTGCAACAGCGTCCCGGGGTGCTGGATGCCCGGATCATTGCCGGTGGGGTGCGGGTGCTGCTGGCCAAGGACGTGCAGCCCCCCAAGGAACAGGAAGAAATCTGGATTACCGCCCCGCCTGCCTTTGCCGATGCCTTTATGGATCTCTTTGCCAGCGTACCAGCAAGTCCACCGGCAGAGATCGCAGCAAGCGCCGATGCGGCGGACCAGATACCAGTGAACACTCCCTCCCGCAATACGGCGGGAACAGATGAAACAGAAATCGTCATTCAGGTGCAGGACCTGTGCAAACGCTTTGGTAATTTCACCGCCGTTCAAAACAGTAGTTTTGCGATCCACAAAGGGGAAATTTTTGGACTGCTGGGTGGCAATGGCGCGGGCAAGACCACCACCTTCCGCATGCTGTGTGGCCTCCTGCCGCCCTCGGCAGGTAGCCTCCTGGTAGCGGGGGTGGATATGCGCAAAGCCAGCAGCCAGGCGCGCGCCCGCATTGGGTATGTAGCCCAGAAATTTGCCCTCTATGGGAATCTGAGCGTCGATCAAAATCTCCGTTTTTTTGCTGCCGCCTACGGTTTGCAGGGCAAGCTGCGGGAACAACGTCTGGGCAAGGCGCGACAGGATTTCCAGTTGCACGAGTACGGGTCTGTCAATGCCGATGATCTGCCCTTGGGGGTCAAACAACGCCTGGCCCTGGCCTGCGCCCTCCTGCACAATCCCGACATCCTGTTTCTGGATGAGGCCACTTCGGGTGTGGATCCCCTCACGCGCCGAGAGTTTTGGCAACGCATCAACAGCCTGGCTGCCCAAGGCGTAACGGTGCTCGTTACCACCCATTTCATGGATGAGGCCGAATACTGCGATCAACTGGTGCTCATGTCGCTGGGTGCCATCCTTGCCCAAGGCAGCCCCAGTGATCTCCGGCAACTGGCGAAGACCCCCGAGAATCTTGAACCCAGCATGGAAGAGGCCTTCATTCACCTGATCGACGCCCATGAACGTCAAATCCGGAGAGCCTCATGAATCTGCGCAGACTTGGCGGACTCGTGCAAAAAGAATTTCTCCAGATTCGGCGTGATCCTTCGGCCATTGGTATTGCCTTTTTTCTGCCGCTTTTTTTGCTCTTCCTCTTTGGCTATGGGGTATCTCTGGATGCCCATCGGGTACCCATTGCCGTGGTGGTGGACCATCCCACGCCCCAAACCAGCGCCTTTGTGGGGGAGCTCAATCAGTCCCAGTATTTTCAACCCCTCACCCTGCCCACCATTCATGCCGCGCAACAAGCGGTCATGAACCGCCAGGCCGATGGTATCCTCTGGCTGCGTGCCGATTTCAGTCGCCAGATCCTGCAAGGGAACACCGCATCCATCGGAATACTGCTCAATGGCGTCGACGCCAATAACGCGCGCATCGTTTCTGGCTACCTGCAAGGGGCCTGGCAGAACTGGTTGGAACAACGGGCCCTGGGCGATGCCGCGCCGCTGATTATTCCCGTGAATGCCAAAACGCGTATTTGGTTCAATCCTGCGGTACGCAGTCGGTACTATCTGGTACCCGGACTGATTGCCGTGATCATGACCCTCATTGGGGCCTTGCTGACGGCACTGGTGGTTGCCCGCGAGTGGGAACGGGGCACCATGGAAGCCCTCATGGCCTCGCCGGTCACCATGCTCGAAATCTTGCTGGGTAAGCTCATTCCCTATTTTCTGATGGGCTTTGGCGGATTGCTGCTCTCCGTCGCGCTGGCCGTTTGGGTCTTTGGGGTTCCCTTGGTAGGGAGTCTGTGGCTGCTATTGTTTTGCTCCAGTTTATTCTTGCTGGTAGCCCTTGGGATGGGCCTGCTCATCTCCAGTGTGGCACGCAATCAATTCGTCGCCGGGCAGATCGCCATCATCGTTACCTTCTTGCCTGCCTTCATTTTGTCGGGATTTATTTTTGACATCCAATCCATGCCCGCCCCCATCCGCTTGCTGACCCACATCGTTGCCGCTCGCTATTATGTCAGCATCCTGCAAACGTTGTTTCTCGCCGGTAACATCTGGCCCATCATTCTCTGGAATAGCTTGGCACTTTTCCTCATGGCCTTGCTCTTTTTGGGAATTACCCTGAAACGCTCCCACAAGAGGCTGGACTAATGCCGGTACGGATCTGGGCTTTGGTGATCAAGGAATTCCTGGCGATCCTGCGGGACAAAAAGAGTCGCTTTGTCCTCATCGGTCCGCCGCTCATCCAATTACTGGTCTTTGGCTATGCTGCGACCTTCGATTTACAACATATTCCCTATGCGGTCTATAACCAAGACAGCGGCTTTGCTTCCCGGGAACTCCTGGGCTACTTTCAGGGCTCCAAGGCCTTTCGGCTGGTGGCGAACCTCCACCGGGATGGACAGATCGCGCCCATGATCAACCAGGAAAAGGCGCTATTGGTACTACAGATTGGTCCCCACTTTACCGAAGATCTCCTCCGTCACCAGCCC
Source organism: Candidatus Igneacidithiobacillus taupoensis (assembly GCA_021375695.1). GTDB lineage: Bacteria > Pseudomonadota > Gammaproteobacteria > Acidithiobacillales > Acidithiobacillaceae > Igneacidithiobacillus > Igneacidithiobacillus taupoensis. The sequence continues at coordinate 13,582 of JAEPKX010000028.1, forward strand.
GCCCCGGTCCAGATCCTCATCGATGGCCGAAATTCCAATACCGCCAGCCTCGCCCTGAATTATGTCAATTCTGTCCTCCTGCGCTTTGATCAGCGCTGGGCCCGGGATCATCATTGGGGTAGCCCACCGGCAGAACTCGTCATCCGCTCCTGGTTCAATCCCAATCTGCTGTCGCGCTGGTTCATCGTTCCTGGGATCGTGGCCTTGCTGACCTTTGTGGTTACCCTGCTGGTGACTGGGCTTTCGGTGGCCCGAGAACGAGAACAAGGTACCTTTGATCAGCTGCTGGTCACTCCCCTGACGCCCGCCGAAATCTTGCTGGGCAAAGCCCTGCCGGGAGTCCTCATTGGGGCCCTGGAAGGAGCATTCATTGCGCTGGTTGCCGTATTCTGGTTTCGGGTGCCCTTCCTGGGGAGCTTTTGGGCCCTTGCTTTGGGAATGCTGCTCTTTCTCCTGGCGGCAGTAGGTATTGGCCTGATGATTTCTTCCCTGGCACTGACGCAGCAACAGGGTCTGCTGGGAGTCTTCCTGTTTCTGGTCCCGGCCATCATTCTCTCGGGCTTCGCCACTCCCATTGCCAATATGCCGGAACTGGTGCAGGATCTTACCTACCTCAATCCCATGCGCTATATTCTGGTCATTGTCCGCGGGGTGTTCCTGGAAGGTGACGGCATGGCCAACCTCTGGTCCCAATACTGGCCTTTGGCTCTTCTTGCGCTCCTTTCCATGGTCTCTGCCGCGTGGCTTTTTCGGCATCGCCTCCAGTGAAGGAGGGAGGCGATTTCTCCCTGGGATTGAACGCGATGGATGTGCAAACACAGGGAACCGAGCCGCTTATCCGTCCGCCCAAGCAATGCCGCCTTTCCTGAAGGGCCTTGCCAACGGCCGGGCCGAGATGGACATTCAGGACGCTGCCCATGCATTGCCGAGCTTGCCCAACCGGATGGAACGGGCCGTTGCCGATTGAGTCTGGCCGCCAAAGGGGTTATGGTTATCCTCTAGCTTGCGTGGAGTCCCAGATGACTGCAATGCAAACCACTGTCCTGGATCCCCGCCCCGTGGCGGTAGAAAGTCCACCTTGTACCATCCCGGTCCTGCTCTCCCGGATCCCGGCGGGTTTTCCCTCCCCTGCCGACGACTACGTGGAAGGCCGCATCGATCTTAACGAGCATCTGATTCTGCATCGGGAGGCCACTTTTCTGCTCCGGGTGTCTGGCTGGTCCATGCGTGATGCCGGCATCTTTGACGGCGACGAGATTTTGGTGGACCGTGCCCTGGAAGCAAGTGACGGTCGCATCGTCGTCGCCATCCTCCATGGCGAGCTTACCGTCAAACGGCTGCGCCATGCGCAAGGGCGGATGATACTTTGTGCCGAAAATCCCGACTTTCCGTCCATTGTTCTGCGGGACGGAGAAGAGTGCCTGATCTGGGGGGTGGTCACCCGCGTTCTGCACAAGGTCTAGCAATGCGGATCGCGCTCATCGACGCCAACAATTTCTATGTTTCTTGCGAACGCCTCTTTCGGCCGGAGCTGGAGGGGCGACCCGTCGTCGTACTTTCCAACAATGACGGCTGTGCCGTAGCCCGTTCCAATGAAGCCAAGGCATTGGGGATCCAGATGGGGCAACCCTATTTTCAGTGGCAGGAACTGGCCCGGAAACATCAAGTCGTCGTCCTCTCCTCCAATTACGCCCTCTATGCCGACCTCTCCAATCGCTTCATGGAAGTCCTGGCCCAGTTCAGCCCCGTCCAGGAAGTGTACAGTATCGACGAGTCCTTTCTGGACCTCACCGGGATCGCCATTGATCCCCTGGCCATGGGTCGTGTTCTCCGGGAACGGGTACGACGCTGGGTAGGCTTGCCCGTTTGTGTGGGAATGGGGCCAAGCAAGACCCTGGCGAAACTCTGCAATCACTTTGCCAAGAAGCGCCCGGAATATGATGGGGTTTGTGATTGGGAAAGCCTATCGGCAGTGGAGCAGCACCGGCTCCTGGCCGAAACCCCAGTCAGTGCCCTCTGGGGGATCGGTCGGCGCCTTGGCAACCGTCTGGAAGCCATGGCAGTGCGGACGGTGGCGGAATTTCGGGCCCAGGATCCTGGCGCCATCCGCGAACACTTTGGGGTTACCGTGGCTCGCACCCAGGCCGAGTTGCACGGTACTTCCTGTCTTTCGCTGGTCGAAATCCAGCCTCCCAAACAGCAGATCGTCAGCTCGCGGTCCTTTGGTCGGCCGGTACGGAGCAAGGCCAGCCTGCGGGAAGCCCTGACCCTCTATACCACCCGTGCTGCCGAAAAGCTGCGGCGGGAAGGGCAGCTTGCCGCCTTGGTCCAGGTTTTTGTCCGTACCAATCCCTTTCGCAATCAGGACCCTCAGTATGGTCGCAGTGTCAGCATAGCCCTGCGCCAAGCCACGGATGATACCGGCCAATTACTGGCAGGTGCCCTGCGGGGCCTGGATGAAATCTACCGAGAGGGTTTTGCCTATGCCAAGGCCGGAATCATGCTCAGCGAGCTCCGCCCACGCTCCTTGCAATGCACGGACCTCTTTGGCTCTGACCGGGACCGGGAAAGACGGGAACAGCTCATGGGCACCCTGGATGCCATCAATCGTCGGTATGGCAAAGGGACACTGGGCCTGGATGTCGCCGGACTGCAAAGCCCCCGTGACTGGACCATGCGGCGCGGAAACAAATCCCCATCCTACACCACTTGCTGGGCAGAGCTTCCCATTGTCAAGGCGTAGAAGACAACACCTGCGCTGCAACTGCCATCTGCTACTTGACATTGCATTGTGGTTTAGGGTTTAGCATCGTCCCATGGGAAAAGAAAGCGGTTGGGCACATGCTGATGGATGAGCAAAAGCATCTAGAGATTGCCATTGCAGGCATGACCTGTGCCTCCTGTAGCGCGCGCATCGAGCGCACCCTTGCCAGCCTGCCTGGGGTCCAGTCAGCCCAGGTAAACCTGGCAACGGAGCAAGCCTGGGTGGATTTCGATCCCCAGGAAGGAAATGCCGCCGCCATTGTCCAGGCGATCAAGGACAGCGGTTACCTTCCCCGTACCAGTGAGCTGGACCTGCAGATCGAAGGGATGACCTGCGCCTCCTGTGTGGGCAGGGTGGAACGTGCGTTGCGAAAGCAGCTCGGCGTCCTGGAGGTAGGGGTCAATTTAGCAACGGAGCGCGCTCATCTTCAGTATCTGCCCACCATGACCAATCCCGAGGTCCTCGCCGCCGTGGTCACTGCAGCCGGCTATCCTACCCGTCCCGTCCGCGCCGCAGAAGACCTGGAAGGAGCGCGCGAGCAGGCTTCCCGAACCGCCATGGTCCGGGATGTCATCCTTGCCATGGGCTTGGCGCTGGTGATTGTTTTTTTGTCCATGGGGGCCGCATTTTCACCTACCATAGCCAAAGCCTTGCAGACCAGCTCCCCCTTTCCCCACTTTTGGGACTACTTGCAGTGGCTCCTTGCCAGCATCGTGCTCTTTGGACCTGGCTTGCGTTTTTTCCGGCCTGGCTGGATCGCCTACCGGCATTGGGCTCCCGACATGAATTCCCTGGTGGCTACGGGTACCGGCGCGGCCTGGCTCTACAGCAGTCTGGTTGTACTTGTCCCCAACCTCTTTCCCGACGCTGCCCGACAGCTGTATTTCGACTCAGCAGCGGTGGTTATCGCTGCGGTACTATTGGGAAAATATCTGGAAGAATTAGCCAAAGGGCGCAGTTCACTGGCCATTCGCAAGCTCATTGGTCTGCAAGCCAAAAGTGCCAGAAAGTTGGACGCCAATGGGCTGGAACAAGAAATCCCGGTCGCTCGCCTACAGGTAGGGGATCAGGTGCTGGTGCGCCCGGGCGAGCGCATCCCCATGGATGGCCAGGTGATGGCAGGCAGTGCCCATGTGGATGAATCCATGCTCACCGGCGAAGCCATGCCCCTTCGCAAAAGCACTGGCGATTCCGTGGTCGGAGGTACCATCGTCCGCGACGGTCAGCTGCACATTGTCGCTACCTCCGTAGGTCGACAAACCGTTTTGGCACAAATCATCCAGCTGGTAGAGAGTGCCCAAACCGGGAAGCTACCCATCCAGGGACTCGCCGATCGGGTGGTGCGGGTTTTCTCGCCAGCCGTACTCGCCATTGCACTCGTGAGCTTTGGCACCTGGCTCCTCCTGGGTGCATCCATCAATTCGGCCTTGGTAGCAGCGGTGGCCGTACTGGTCGTGGCCTGTCCTTGTGCCATGGGTCTGGCCACTCCCGCAGCCATCATGGTCGGCACCGGCCGGGCGGCAGAGCTTGGCGTTTTATTCCGCAAAGGAGAGGCATTGGAAGCCCTGGCGCGGATCGATACCGTTCTTTTCGACAAAACCGGTACGCTCACCATGGGCCGTCCTACCCTGGAGCAAGTCGTAGGACCAGCCGCCAACGATGCCCTGCGCCTTGCCGCCGCCCTGGAGTTGGCTTCCGAACACCCCCTGGGGCGGGCCATCGTCGAGGCAGCGCAGCGGCGTTTTCCAGAGCTTCCGGAGGCCCATGATTTTCAGGCAGTTCCTGGTTTTGGTATCCAGGGGCAAGTGGAGAATCGATGGGTTTTGGTCGGTGCACGTCGTTTTCTGGAACGGGAGGGTATCGCACTGGAAACACTTGCCAGTCAGGCGGCAGAACTGGAGGCAAGTGGTCGAACCCTGGTTTATGTTGCCGCCGACGGCAAGATCTTGGGCATTTTACTGATCTTTGATCCGCTACGGCCAGAAAGCCTTGGAGTTATTCAATCCTTGCAAGCCCGTGGACTACGGGTAGCCCTGGTGACGGGAGATGCAAAGAGCAGCGCCGAAAGGGTTGCCAGTCAGCTTGGGATCAGCGAGCTGCATGCCAATGTCCTCCCGCAAGACAAGGCTCAACTTGTCAAAGACTTGCAAAAAAAAGGACATCGGGTCGCCATGGTGGGTGATGGCATCAACGATGCCCCGGCCTTGGCGCAGGCCCAGGTGGGCATTGCCCTTGCCAGTGGCACGGAGATCGCCATGGAAGCAGCCGACGTCACTCTCACCCATGGTCATCTCGGCGGCGTGGTAACAGCCTGGAATGTAGCCAGAGGGACGATACAGAATATTCGTGGTAATCTGTTTTGGGCATTTTTTTACAACATTCTGCTGATTCCCATAGCCGCTGGGGTGGCTACGCCCTGGGGTATTGCGCTGAATCCTATGCTGGCGGGAATCGCCATGGGACTTTCGTCGATCTTCGTATTGGGCAATAGCCTGCGCCTGAAACAGTTGCCGGACTGGCAAGAGGCAGCCAAGGTCTAATCATGCATTCTCTAGCAATGAAAGGAGTAACACCGATGACGCAAATCATCCTGAAGATTACGGGAATGACCTGCCAGCACTGCGTGCAAGCGGTAAACCAAGCCCTTCGCTCCGTTCCCGGAGTGGAGCAAGTAGAGGTAAACCTGGATACAGGAACAGCGGTGATTCAGGGAACAGCGGAACGAGATAGACTCATTGCCGCCGTCACCGAAGAGGGCTATGCTGTCGAATAATGGGTTAGTTGATCTGCTTTCGTCGCATGGCCCAGCTCATGAGCAGCATTGCCAACCCAAATGCGGCAGAAAAACCAATGATGACCCATTTATAAACAGGCGCACCAGCGGCAGGGGCCACGGCAAAAAGAAACTGCAACGCTACTGCCAGGGCCAAATAAGCAGTGGAGCCAATAATCAACAGGAGTTCCTTGTTTTTGACATTTTTGATCACCCACACCCCTTCGAGGACGCCGGCAACGGCAACCCAGATAAAAACTGCCAGAAGGGTCAGCAACTCTGCACCACTAGTAAAAAATTGATACAATACAAAAGCCCCCGCCACAATACCCAGCAATCCCTTGAGGGTGATTGCCATTCTGGTCATGGCACTTTCTGAGACATGAGAAAGCGCAACCAACAAAGCATAACTTCCATCATAGAACACATAAACGGCAAAGAACCAAATCAACAGGGTAAAGGTTTCCTGAAAGGCAAGCAGTGCAGCTACCGCAAAGAGTAAAGCCGCCAGTCCGCGAATGGCCAACAGCGGCCAAGAATAAAAACCACCACTGCGTCGAACGATTTTGGGAGATTGCAACGTCGTTGATGCCATGAATCACCTCAATTACTGAGTCAACCTGTGCTCAATCCTCTTCCACATGGACATGATCGTCAACCCAAAGGGCAGAGGCAGGGGCAGTCATGATGGTTGTAAAGAACCGGCAAGGCCCTGGTACTTGCAAACGGAAAAACGATAGCACCCAAACACATGGGATTTTTGCGCCCATTTTTCTGGATCGCGTGAAACTTCGTTCCTCGAGCCAGGAGCCGTTGGAAGAGGAGTGCGGAAAATGCTCAGCAAAGCTCTGCAAGAACGTAGAAATAATTGCAGTGCAGTAGCACGAGAATCAGGGATCGATCGGGTGACCCTATGGCGGCGTTTGGACCGCCTGGGCCTAAGCAGCATTGGTGAAGTCTGAGCGCCAGATCCGGTTAGCCAGGGCTGCCGTTGCTGGCTAGCTCGATTTTTGCCGCGGCTTGTGCAATGGCACGGGCGAGACAAATCTGATCCTCCTGTAATGACCATTCCCGCTCGCTCTCCAGACTGGGGGGATTCTCCACGCAATCTTTATCGAGTTCCTGGCTGCGCAAGCTTTCATAGAGGAGTGCCGCATACTCCAGGATCTGGTTGTTATTGATGACTTCTACCGCCTTGTTAAGATCCAGGTCGCCGTGATCCTGTATTTGCTCCGCAACGGCAATGACTGCTCGATCCAAAGCGCTATGTACAGGAAGGCTCTTCGCCCGTTCTACAGCCTTTTCCAGATTGATTTTTTGCACTGCCTGCCTCCTCGACCTGATCAAAGTTTGCGTCAAAGTAGCTGCTGTTGATGAAAAGCTCAAGAAGCAACGGACTATCCGGCCATGTACTATACTACAAAAAATGGGGCAAGAAATGATGGAAACATTAAATAACAGATACTTGTAATCTACGCGGCTGGTGTTAATGCTTGCTCCGAGGGATAGAAGTATATCTTTATCTTTATATTTGATAAACTGCAGAACACTTCTTGGAGGTCACCCATGCCAAATCTTCTGGATCAACTTACTTCCAGCCCCCTACCCTTAGGGGCGGGGAAAAGCCCAACGCACATCGCAGCCAAGGTTAGCGTAGGGGAGGATTGCAACCTCACAGTGCAGATTCCGCTAGAGGTATTCCAGCTTCTCTGCGCCTGGCGCGGGAATAGCTAC
>JAEPKX010000029.1 GCA_021375695.1 Candidatus Igneacidithiobacillus taupoensis
AGCTTCCTGCCGTGCGATCGGTTCATGATCTCCACATCTGGCGGATTGGTTCCGAACGTATCGCCCTAACGGCCCATCTGCAGATTTCCCGGCTGCAGGATTGGCCACAGATTCTTGCAACAGAACAGCAGCTTCTTGCCCAAGAGTTTGGCATTACCCACGTTACCCTCCAGCCGGAACTCCAGGAGTTTCCATTACGGAGGATATCGTCCCCCGGTCAGCACTAGTGTTCGTGACCCTGAAAGAGGTAACGATCCACCCGTGCAGGAGGAAGGTTGCGCCAAACAAAGTAGCGGCGATCATGGTGAAAGTGTGGACTGAGCCCGCTGCTGGCCCGTTTGGGGTGGTAGGTGAATTGAATATAGGCAGTACCGGGTCGGGCACATTTGGGGAATTCGGCGAGAATTTTTGCCACGAGAGTTGGCGGGATGCTGCGCAGGGGCAGGCTGGAGACGATGGCCCGCACCGGTAGATGGTCCTTGATGAGACAGGAAAGTTCCCCGGCGTCCCCATGAATGACGGTAAGTTCTGGAAACTCCTGACGTAGACGAAGCACCAGGCTGGCTGAGCGCTCGACAAGGATCAGTTGCTTCCCAGGGATCCCAGCCTGCAGCAAGGCACGGGTCACGGGTCCGACTCCCGGTCCCAGTTCGATCACCGGACCCTTTCCTGCAGGCACCAAGGCCGCCATTTGGCGGGCCAGAGCCGCCGAACTCGGCGCCAAAGCGCCGATGGCGCGGGGATCGCGGAGGAATTCTCGAAGAAAAACGCCAAATGCATGTGGGTTTTGCTGATTGGTCATGGCCCCAGTCCTCCTTGAATGGATTGGAGGGTACCATAAATGGGGCTCAACTTGCCTTGTATCGAGAGGATCAGTTACTGTTTTCGAACAATCATTTTCGAGGAGGTGCAGGAAAGCTGCTATTCTGTACATAAGCTGATCGATTCCGAATGGATCTTTTCTTCCCGGAGTGTTGCCATGTCCGATAACGCCGTCGTCAACTCCCCCCGTTTTGTCAGCAACCTTACCAAAAATACCTTGGCCTTGGTGTTGGCCGGAGGCCGTGGCAGCCGTCTGGGGGCTCTCACCGACTGGCGAGCAAAACCGGCAGTGCCCTTTGGCGGCAAGTTTCGGATCATCGATTTCTGTCTTTCCAACTGCATCAATTCCGGGATTCGTCGGGTGGGGGTGCTGACCCAGTACAAGGCCCATAGTCTCATTCGTCACCTGCAATTGGGCTGGGGTTTTCTCCGCGGTGAATTCAGTGAATTCATTGAGATCCTGCCGGCCCAACAGCGGATGAATACGGGCTGGTATAAGGGTACGGCCGATGCCATCTTTCAGAATATTGATATCCTCCGGGCCCACCGCCCGCGCTATGTTCTGGTTTTGGCCGGTGATCACATCTATCGAATGGATTATGGGCAGATGCTTGCCGAGCATGTCCAAAGCCAGGCCGACATGAGCGTGGCTTGTATCGATGTGCCTGTGGAGGAGGCCCGCGCCTTTGGCGTGATGACCGTCAATCACGAAGATCAGGTTATTGGTTTTGCCGAAAAACCCGAGCAGCCAGGCTCCATTCCGGGCAATCCCGGGCGGGCATTGGCAAGTATGGGAATCTATGTGTTCAATACGGAATTTCTCTACGAACAGTTGATTCGCGATGCCGATGATCCCCATTCCAGCCATGATTTTGGCAAAGATATCATCCCGTACATGGTGTCTCGCTATCGGGTCATGGCCCATCGCTTCCGGCACAGCTGCGTGACCAGTGGCATGCAGGGCGGCAGCGGCACCGATCGCTGCTACTGGCGAGATGTGGGGACCATCGATGCCTATTGGGCGGCCAATATCGATTTGGTCCATGTGACTCCGGATTTGGATCTGTACGACAGTCGATGGCCCATCTGGACCTATCAAGAGCAGTTGCCACCTGCCAAGTTTGTCTTTGACGATGAAGATCGGCGGGGAATGGCATTGGACAGCATCGTTTCCGGGGGTTGTATCATCAGTGGTGCTACGGTGCGCCGCTCTTTGCTGTTTTCCAATGTACGGGTGAACGATGGCCATACCCTCATAGAGGATTCGGTCATTCTTCCCAATGTCCGGGTGGGCGAGGGTACGCGGCTGCGCAAGGTGGTGGTGGACAAGGGAGCGATCATTCCACCTGGTCTGGTGGTGGGAGATGATCCCGAAGAAGATGCCCGCCGCTTTATCCGCACGGCCAACGGGGTGACGCTGATCACCCCGGAGTCACTGGGACAACAGCTGCATTTTGTCAGGTAACGAAATGAACCCTGCCCGCTCCCTCCATGTGGTGTTGTGCTGGCATATGCACCAGCCTGATTATCGGGATGGGAATGGAAACTATCGATTTCCCTGGACCTATTTGCATGCTTGCAAGGATTATACCGACATGGCTGCCCATTTGGAGGCCAACCCCAAGGCCCGGGCGGTGTTCAATTTTGTGCCGGTGCTGGTGGAGCAACTGGACGACTATGTACAACAGTTTGTATCTGGCACGTTCCATGATCCGCTCCTAGCGGCCCTGGCCACGGAAGACCTCAAAACCCTCTCAGCCGATGCTCGGCACACCCTGCTCGAGCAATGCTTTCGCCTGGATCCAGAGCATATGCTGCGGCCGTTCCCCGATTATTTGCGACTCTATGAACTCTGGCAGTTCATTCGCCAGGACCCCAGTGCCATGGCCGATTATCTGTCGATACAATATCTGGCAGATCTCTTGGTCTGGTATCATCTGGCCTGGACCGGGGAGACACTGCGTCGCGCTAGCCCGCTGATCCAGCGGCTGATGGCCAAGGGGAGTGGTTTTGACTGGACCGATCGCAAGAACTTGCTCGATTGTATCGGCGCGACCATCCGGGGGTTGATACCCCGTTATCGAGCCCTCCAGGCAGCAGGCCAGATCGAACTTTCTACTACCCCCTATCAGCATCCCATTGCCCCATTGCTCCTGGATTTCCAGGCGGCCAGGGATGGCCTTGCAGACACAGCTCTGCCCCAAAGTCCCAACTATCCGGGAGGGGAAGAACGGGTTCGCTGGCAATTGCAGGCAGCGCTCCACAGTCATCGGGAGCATTTTGCTTTCCCCGCGCAGGGAATCTGGCCTGCCGAAGGGGGAATCTCCCCAGCCTTTGCGAAGATTTTGGCACAGGAAGGGGTAACCTGGTCGGCGTCGGGAGAAGGGGTGCTGGCTCGCAGTTTGAGTCAGTCCAATCCTGCAAGCCCCCGTGCAGAGCAGCGTGCAGATTACCTCTACCGGGCCTATCACCCGGCGAGCGGGGGGCCAGTCCTTTTTTTTCGCGATGACGCCCTCTCCGATCGTATTGGCTTTGATTACAAAAGCTGGTCTGGTCATGATGCGGCAACGGATTTCATCCAGCGCCTGGAGGCCATCTGGCGCGACACGGAAAATCAGGGCAACCCGGTGGTCAGTATCATTCTTGATGGAGAGAATGCCTGGGAATACTATCCGTACAATGGTTACTATTTTTTGAGTGAATTGTATCGCGCCCTGGCCAATCATCCTCATCTAGAGCTTTGTACCTTTGGGGACTATGTACGTGAGCACCAGGAGCAGGTGGAAGAGTTGCCGGTTCTGGCCGCGGGAAGCTGGGTCTATGGTAATTTCAGTACCTGGATTGGAGATCCCGCCAAAAATCGGGCCTGGGATTTGCTCTGTCAGGCCAAAAAGGCTGTGGACGAGCATCTGGCAAGTTTTCCCAGGCAACAACAAGAGGCCATCCTTGAGCAATTAGCTCGCTGTGAGGGTTCGGACTGGTTCTGGTGGTTTGGTGACTACAACCCAGCCGATTCGGTACGGGATTTTGATGGTCTGTACCGGGAGCATCTTCGGAGACTGTATGGGCTACTGGGGCTGGCAGCGCCCAAGGAGCTGGATCAGCCCATAAGTCTAGGTGGTGGTTCCGCCGAGGGGGGTGGGACCATGCGACGCAGTCAAAGGGAAGGAAGCTGAATGACGTCCACTGTTCTCCCACTCCTCTTTGGGGTCCACGCCCACCAGCCCATTGGTAACTTTACGGAGGTGATCGACAATGCCGTAGCGCGATGTTATCACCCATTTCTGGCAGTGCTGGCCCAATATCCGGAATTTCCTTTTGCCTTGCATAGTAGCGGTTGGCTGCTCGGCGAACTGGCCCAACGCCATCCCCAAACTCTCGAGCTTTTGGTGCAGATGGTGCGCCGTGGGCAAGTGGAGCTGGTGGGTGCGGGCGATACGGAACCGGTCTTGGCCGCCATTCCCCATATCGATCGCATTGGTCAGCTGGAGGCCATGAAGAATCGCCTCCAACGGGATTTTGGCTATTGCCCCCGGGGGGCCTGGTTGACGGAGCGGGTTTGGGACCCTTCGGTGGTACCGGCTTTGGCAGCGTCGGGGATTCGCTATGTAATGGTAGACGATTACCATTTTCTGTGCGCAGGGCTGCCAGCCGAGGCCTTGGGAGGCTTCTACCGTACCGAAGAAAATGGCGCAGTCATTGATGTCTTTCCCATCTCTGAAGCCCTCCGTTATCGAGTACCTTTTTCGGAAGTTCCTGATACCTTGGCTTTCCTGGCCCAATGGCAGCAAGGGTCGCCTGGTAGCGCCGCCATCTATTTTGATGATATCGAAAAATTTGGCCTCTGGCCCGAGACCTATGATTGGGTGTACCACCAAGGGTGGTTGGCCCGCTTCATCGAGGCAGTTTTGGCAGCACCATGGGTCCAGGTCTCCCATTTTGCGACCTATCAGGAGCAGCATCGCCCTCTGGGAGTGATCTATCTACCGACGGTTTCCTATAGTGAAATGAACGAGTGGACCCTGGCTCCCCAAAGTGCCAGGGAATACGCAGCCTTGCGGGCCCAGGAACGCGAAGCGGGTCGTCTGGAACGCCGTAAGGCATTGATTCGGGGCGGGACCTGGAAAAATTTCCTGCATCGTTATCCGGAATCCAATTGGATGCACAAGCGTATGCTCCAGCTTTCGGCGCGCCTGCACGCCCTTCCCGATGGCAAGATCAGCCCGAGTCTGCTCGCCGATCTCCATGCGGCGCAGGCCAACGATGCCTATTGGCATGGTCTCTTTGGGGGGATTTACCTTCCGCATTTGCGACGGGCCATCTACCGACATTTGACGCGACTGGAGGCGGGACTGGATATCTTGGCCCCGCGGCCAGCGATAGAGGACCTGGATGTGGATCTGGATGGTGCACTTGAATGCTTTTATCAGGACGGGTTCTCCCAGGTGGTCATTCACGAACCCTATGCCAGTCTCCAGGAATGGTTGCATTATCCCAGTAAGCACAATTTTGCCGATACCTTGGCTCGTCGTGATGAGGCTTATTACGATAAGGTTCGCGCCCATGGTGCGAGCCCAGAGCACAGTCCGCATTCAGGCATTGTCTCGGCCCATGATCGAGTGAGTTTCAAGGCAGAAATCGGTGAGGAGGACCTGGTTTTTGATCCTTTGCCTTGTCAGAGCTTCCTGGATCATTGGCAAGAGCAGGCACTCTCCTATAGCCGCGAGCCGGGGTACCAAAGCCCCAGCTATTTGGCTACGCAGGAGGGGCTGCAGATGCGCAAATCCTTCCGCTTGGAACAGGGCATGCTTACGGTTTCCTATACTGGGACTGCGCACCATGGGGCTGCCGGCCAATTATTTTCCACTCGACTGTATTTGGCCATGCCCAGTTGTGACGGTCCAGGGGGCTGCCTTTGGGTGGATGGGCAGATGCAGGGCGGTTTTGGCAAGTCGGTAACGGGTGTTGCCCGCAAGTTGGTATTGACCGATGCAGTGTTGGGAGGGGAGATGCGGATTTTGTTGAGCCGTATGACGTCCTGGAAGGCATGGGCCCACCGTACGGTTTCCCAGTCCGAGGCGGGATTTGAAAAGATCATGCAGGCCTGGGTCCTGGAATTGTCCTGGGAGCTTGGTGCCGAAAACGATTTCTTCCAGATCCAGGCGGAGGTTCGGCGAGCTTGACCAAGGCTTTTCTGGGTATTGACGTCGGGGGAACCAACCTGCGTTTTGGCGTCTTTGATGAGGATCGCTTGCTGGCAAGTTACCAAATCGAGTGGAATCTCCACCAGCGCTGTGCTGAGGCGAGCAGTGAACAAGCCCCGCAGTTGGTGGTGGAGGCCTTGGCCAGCGGTTATCATCGGTTGCGGGAGCAATGCCCGGAGATCCAGGGGGTTGGCGTAGCCTTTCCCGGTTTCATCAATGGGCAGGGTGTCTTGCTGCAATCTCCCAATCTTCCCCAATTGCTTCACTTTCCTTTGGAGCAGGCTTTACAAGAAACCCTCCAAGTACCGGTATTGCTGGAAAACGATGCCAACGCCGCGGCTTTTGGCACCTATATCAGTGAGAAAGCCCATGATCCTCACCTCCAAGACCTTATTTATGCTGGACTGGGTACCGGAGTGGGCGGTGGCTGGATCCACCAGGGAAGGCCGTGGCGAGGAGAAAACGGTGCGGCCATGGAGATCGGTCATCTCATTGTGGTCCCTGGTGGTCGGCGCTGTGGCTGTGGAAATCAAGGTTGTCTGGAGCAATATGCCTCTGCCCAAGGGCTGGTCTCCAGTTATTTGGAGATCTCTGGCATGGCCGCTGATCCCAAGATCATCGCGCAGCTAGCCAGGGACGGGAATCCGCAAGCCCAGCAGGCCTTTGGGATATTGGCAGAACACTTAGGGCAAGCCTTGGCCCATTTGACCAAAGTCTTGGATTGTCGAGAAATCCGGGTTGGTGGTGGCCTGAGTCAGGCTTGGGATTGTTTTGGCGACACCCTCCAACAAAAGCTGCAGAAGTACATGATTCCCGCCCTCTCGGATACGGTGCAGTTGATGCCTGGGAACGGTGATGATCAGGCCGGCATCTGGGGCGCTGCGAGTCTCGCCCGAGCCCTCTTATTCCCTTGATGCGTATAGGGGTCTTTGATTCAGGTATTGGTGGGCTCAGTACCTTGCTCGCCTGCGCCCGGTATTTGCCCCAGGCAGAATATATCTACCTGGCTGATACGGCATACGCTCCCTATGGCGACCGGAAAGCAGAGGAGATCCGGACCCGAAGCGAGCTCGCCTATGAACAGTTTCGGCAATGGGGGGTGGATGCCCTGGTGATTGCCTGCAATACGGCCACCAGTGCAGCGGCAGGACCCTTACGGGAATTTGCGCAGATGCCGATCATTGGCATTGAGCCGGCAATTTCCAAGGCATTGTGCCATGGGTCTGCCCGCATCCTGCTCCTTGCAACAGAGCTCACCGTGCGCGGCGAGAAACTTCGGCAGCTCCTGCACAGCCGCGATCCCCTTGGCAGGGTACTGCCCTTGGCCTGTCCCGGTTGGATGGACATTATTGAGTCGCAAGCACCGGGATGGCAGGAGCTGGCAAAAAAGTATTGGCAGGATCGGATTGCCCCCAAGGTATCCGGGGTGGGATCCATTGTCCTTGGTTGTACCCATTATTGCTGGTTAGACGAGGAAATCAGCCTGTGGTCGGGGGGAATGCCGGTTTTTGACGGCAATGAAGGGGTGGCCCGGCAAGTATTTCGTCTGCTCCTGGGGGCAGAGCCCCCGCCAATTCCTGATCCTCTTCCAGCCTCGCTTCAGGTATCGTTGCTTTTTACCAGCAATCCCCAAGAGCGAAGGCAAGCTGCAATGAGGATGCTGGGGCAAAAGGGAGTGATCGAGGTTGCGGAATACCAGCAACGGGACCTTCTCCTACCTAAGCTAATGATGGTGCCGAATAGAAAAAACGGCCATGGGATCGGGCAGAGTTAACCTTTGCCGCCATTACCCTGTTGTCTGGCACAAGATTCGTAGCTTGGCTAGGCAAGTGCCAGCTTGGCTAAGGACAGGATGGCGAGGGTTTTCAACATGGACCACCTGGCGGTTAGACGTTGCCCATACCAAAACTGGTCTTTCAGCAACCCGGTGATCCCCCATCGAGTTATCCATCCTCAGGTATCTTGATTTACGCTGATTTCGCCGAAGATCGGTACAAATTCCCCCTACCTAGCATACTTGGGATTATTGGTAGGAACCTCTTTTGCGCAATTGGCGGATCATGAGCCAGCGTCCCATCAGGATCAAGCCAAGAACCAGGAGGGTTATCAAAAATGCAGCCGCAAAGGCGAGTATGTGCGCCTCCTGAAATGGTTCATTGATAAAGGTCCAGATCACATAGGTCAGGTAGCCTATGGGCTGATGGGTAAATTGGCCATTCCACATATAGTTGGACCAACCTGCAGTGTAGATAAGCGGCGCTGTTTCCCCCATGGATAGGGCCAGAGCATAGAAGAGCCCCGTCATGACCGCTGGCAACGCCCCTGGCAGGAGGATACGCAGTATGACGGTGCCCTCCCCAGCTCCAATACCGTAGCCTGCTTCCCGTACTGGCTGGGGAATATTGGCCAGGGCGAGTTCTGTGGTGCGGGCTATATAGGGCAAGAGCATGACGGTAAGGGTGATGATGCCCGCCGCCACGGAAAACTGCCATCCCAGATAGATGACCATGGTGATGTAGCCCACATATCCAAGGACAATGGATGGTACTCCCACCAGGACATCGGACAAAAAACGCAAGGATTGTCCAGCGATACCCGAACCAAATTCGCTAAGATAAATGCCTGCAGCAATCCCAATGGGCGCTGCCAAAAGGAGAGAACCAATGGAAAGGACCAGGGTGCCCTCGATGGCATTTTTTAAACCGCCACCCATACCGGTGCTGACCTCGGT
The DNA here is from genome assembly GCA_021375695.1 of Candidatus Igneacidithiobacillus taupoensis. Taxonomy (GTDB): domain Bacteria; phylum Pseudomonadota; class Gammaproteobacteria; order Acidithiobacillales; family Acidithiobacillaceae; genus Igneacidithiobacillus; species Igneacidithiobacillus taupoensis. The sequence goes on from JAEPKX010000029.1 coordinate 8,758, forward strand.
CAATAAACTCAGCCGCAGTCCTGGCAGTGCTTTCCAAAAAACGTCTCCCACAATGGAAAGAAACGCCAGAGCAACAATAATAAAACTGAACCAAATAAATACGGTGCCCGTAATGTGAAAAATATGTCTTTTTAGAGAAAAGCGAATACGACGCTGGACCTGGGGGAGACTGCTATCCATGAAAGCCTGCATTTCTGAACTCGTCATCACCGTACCCTTGCTGACCAGAGAAGTAAACGGGCTATAACATTGACGATCACTGTAAGCAACAGAAGAACCAAGGCAATTTCTGCCAGGGCCTCCACCGCCATGTTGGTGGGATCCTGCAGGGCACTTTCTAGTTGCGAGACAATGAAAGCTGCCATGGTCGAGATGGGGCTATAGATATTATTGGGAAGATAATTGAGAGCATTGCCACTGACCATGACCACCGCCATGGTTTCACCCAATGCCCGACCCAATGCCAAAATGGAGACACCGGTTATGGTTGTTTTCAATTTGGGTAAAATGATATACCACAGTACCTCCAGGCGGTTGAGCCCCAGTCCACGACCTGCCTCCTTGAGGGCCGGCTCGATGGAGCCGATAGCCTCCCGCATCGTCGCAGAAATAAGTGGTACGATCATGAAGGCAAGGACGAGGGCCGTCGTCAACAGACCATAACCGCTGCCGGGACTTCCTCCAAAATAAGGTACCCATTGCAAATGTGCGCTCATCCAGGGATAAACAGAGTGCCCCATGAGTGGAATCAATACGGCATAGCCCCACAAGCCAAAGACGACACTAGGGATGGCAGCCAACAAATCGACCAAAAGTGCCAAAGGACTGGCCAGCCACTTGGGAAGCAATTCTGCGAGGAAATATGCGGCGCCGATGGCAATGGGTAGAGCCATGATGAGGGCGATAACGGCACTGAGCAAAGTACCCACCACCAAGAACCAGATCCCGAATCGCGCCCCAGGCATGACCTGCTGGCCATGAATTTCTACCGGATTGCCATAGAGGTTGCCCAGATTCCAGTCATTGGTCCACAGGAAGGAAATCCCGTTGTAGTGAATGGCAGGCAGGGAGTAAAGAACCAGGAAGAGGATCAACATCAACAGGGAGAGGGGCAGAAAACTTGCCGTTCCAACCAGGCTGATACGGAATAAGGAGAACTTCACCTAGACCTCCAGGGTTGCACCCTACTCATGGTAAACGCTCACTCCCGCCAACGGAAGAAGTGAGGGTTTACCAGCAACAGGAAGTACGCCAACGCCACACAAGAGACGTTGGCGTGGTTGGGGCCTTACTTGATTTCTGCCACCTGCTTCCGAGAAAGCTCGACAACACTGGCAGGCAGCGGTACAAAGTTGACTGCCTCCATGAAGTGCGGGGCATTGCCACCCTTGGGGTCCAGGGCCCAGTTCAAGAAGTCGCGTATGGCTGCAGCCACTTCCGGGTTGGGTTGGGTCTTTTTCACGATGGCATATTCGTAGTTGATGATGGGGTAAGAATTCTTGCCTGGGGCATAGACCAAGCTGATCCGCTCGTCGGCAGGGGTCTTGCTGACCATCTCACTTGCTGCAGCCCTGGCATTGGCAACCGTAGGCAATACAAAGTTACCAGCGCGGTTTTCCAGCATGGCAATACCCAACCCCGCCTTCTCCACCGGAGCTTTCCAGCTGATGCCGATGTAAGCGATGCCATAAGGAGTCGATTTCAGGGCTTCCACCATACCGGGATTGCCAACGGCACCGATGCCACCTGGCACGGTCGGCCAGCTGACCGTGGTGCTGTAGCCAATATCCTTCTCCCAGACTGGATCCGTGTCGGAAAGATAGGTGGTAAAGATGAAGGTGTCACCGGAACCGTCGGTACGGTGAATCGGGATGATCTTGTGGTTGGGGAGTTTGACTCCTGGATTCAGCTTGGCAATGGCAGCATCATCCCAGTTGGTGATCTTGCCCGAATAAATACCCGCCAGAACCGGCCCAGAGAGCTTGATATGCTTGTTGTTCAGCCCAGGCAAATTGTAGTTGATCATCTGGATGGAGATGGCCAGGGGGATGTTCAACATCTCCGGATTCTGCTTGATCTGGGCGTCGGACATGTAGGCATCAGAAGCGCCAATCTGCGCCACGCCAGAAATGGCTTGGGCAATACCGGTACCACTCCCCGTTCCCTGGGTGGTGATCTTCACGTTGGGGTGCAGCTTGGTATAAACCGGAACCCAAAGATTGAACAAGGGATAGAGCAGCGTGGAACCGGTTTCGAGTAAACTGATTTCGTTGGCAGCACTGGCGGGGGTGGCAGCTACAGCGGCCAATCCCAGCAGGGAGGCCGCGACGACTGCTTTGATAGTGTGGGAGAAAGCCTTGTGAGTACGCAAGAACATGATACCTCCGAAGATAGCTGTTGGTAATGAAAGCACGATTGACCCGACATGCCGGGCCTGCGCGCTATATGTATCATATCGGAGATTGATGACAATATGATGAACTTTTTATGACACTTTTGTGACGATATATCTATTTAGATATATCGAACTTTTGTGAACTCCTTGTGATCTGGGCTTTCACTGTTTATTAGGAATGGCGGCACCCTGAAAAAGGTGCATTGGCTTGACCCTTACTCTTCAATTGAGCTGAATTCCCTTTTCCGTCAGGGTAACTCCATATTTCTTGGCCTGCGTCTCGCCCTGGGCGTAAGACAGGTTTGCCAGCTCTTCGGCTTGCTTAGCCTTGTCAATGGCCAGCTCATATTTTCCAGCCTTATCAGCTTCCTCAGCCTCTTTGAGCAGCTTGGGGGTGGCCAGCCACTGGTAGTGAATGGCTTCGGCTTTGGCCATGGCGGCCTTGGCAGCGCTGATGGCCTGCTGGGCATCCGTGGCGTTGGCAGCCATGGCTTGACTTGCGGACAACAGGGTAGCGGCGGCAAGGATCGTGACTAGCAATGACTTCATGTTGGTCTCCTCTTGGCAATGGTGATGGTTTTAAGTGGTTAAAAGCAATTTTCATACCTTGTTCCAAGCCGCGGTATTTTTTGCTGGACGTCGCCCCTGGGTAGTCCTGGGTGGCTCGGAACTGGCTAATTTGGGACGTTTCTGCCCAAGCGCATCGAGCCAAATGAGCCAGTCAGGGGAGCACTCCCAGCAGCAGAAAGGCGCCGTGGATCAGGATGCCCAGCAGGGTCCCGACCAGGGTCCCATTGATGCGGATGTATTGCAGGTCGCTACCAATACCCTCTTCCAGCACCCGGATCAGGTCCGTCATGGGCCAAGCCAGCATGGTTTTCTCTACATGGTAGCTAAAGCGATCCTGGAGGCTGGGAAAGAGTCTTCGCAGGCTCCCTTCCACGTAACTATCCACAGCGGCTCGTAAAGGGGCGTGCTGGACAAGGATCTTGGCCAGTCCTTGGGTGGCGCGCAGGAGGAAGCGCCGGCTGTGGGATCGAGGATGGCCTAAATCCGCCAGAAGCCATTGGCGCAGATCGCCAACGATTTGGCCTACGTATTCACGGGCTGCAGGATGCGCAAGAATTTCCCGCTGCCATTGACGAATCTGCTGCTGCAGGACTAGGTCGCTGTGCAAATGCGCTAATCGTTCCTGGAGCCAGGCATCAAAAGCAACGCGCTTGGGATGTTGGGGATCATCCCGGATTTCGCCCAGGGTTTCCTGGACGGCCCGTAACAGATTGCTGGCGAGATTTTGGGAAAAATGAACCGGGTTGATGACCACCCGCAACCAGGAAAAAAGGGTAGGGTAGGCCCGCTGCAAGAGTCGATCCAACTGCACGGCCAATTCCGATTGCACCGATTCCTGGGCGAGCCAATCATCGGCCCGCCCCAGAGCGTCGCTGAGCAGGGTCTGATGACGCCCACCCTGGGTGAGCAGCTGCAGTAGTTGGGCGCTCCAATGGGCCAGATCCAATTGCTCCAGCTGCCGGGAGAGACTCTGGGCCAGGGCCAGGCGAAGGGGTTCCAGGTCAGCCAGAACCAGGGCCTGGTGAAGGAAGCGCTGGAGCTGATCCACTAGCAAGATCCGATTGCGCCGATCTTGTAGCCATTGAGCCATACCCGCAGCCGGCGGGTGCTGCCGCAGAAGTGCCAGGATAGCCTCTTCTTGCAAGAAGTGCTCGCGGATGAATTGGGCTAAGCGGCGGGCCAGACGCTCCCGATTGCGCGGCAGGATGGCGGTATGAGGAATAGGTAGCCCCAGGGGATGACGAAAGAGGGCAACCACGGCAAACCAGTCGGCCAGGCCGCCCACCAGTGCTGCTTCGCTAGCGGCCAAGACCCAGGCCCAGGGTCCCTGGCCGCGAGTCAGGCTCGCGATCACAAAGAGGGCAAAGGCCAGAAGTAGCAGACTCAATGCAATCCGTCGTTGTCGACGCAGTCGGTGGCCCGGTGGGGCAGTCGGGATAGTCATGCCATGAGGATAGCACCAGAGGACTTGCCGAAGCAGGGTACCTTCTGCCAAGGTGTTCTTTCCACGATACGGTGAGAAATTTGATGATACACGGTGATCATCCTTTGCCTCTTTTGCGGGACTTTGCCGAGGCCCTGGAAGGGCTGTATGTCCCCCACCACGGGGCAGTGGCCCCGGCTCCCCGGCTCCTGCAATTCAACGAGGACCTGGCGCGTCGATTGGGCTTGGATGCCGATCGGCTGCGGGTGGGCAGCGAGAGGATCTTGCTGGGTCAGGAACTACCCGATTCGGCGCGACCCATCGCCCAAGCCTATGCCGGGCATCAGTTTGGGGTGTTCAATCCCCAGCTGGGGGATGGACGGGCGTTGCTGTTGGGGGAAGTTCGTGACCCCCAGGGTTGCTTGTGGGATCTGCAGCTCAAGGGCTCCGGACGAACCCCTTTTTCCCGGGGAGGGGATGGCAAGGCAGCCCTAGGTCCCATGTTGCGGGAGTACCTGATGGGCGAGGCCATGTATTCCTTGGGGATTCCCAGCACCCGGGCCTTGGCGGTCCTGGCAACGGGTGAGACGGTGCAGCGCGAAGAGCCCCTTCCCGGGGCTATCCTGGTCCGGGTGGCAGCCAGCCATATCCGCGTGGGGACCTTTCAATTTGTAGCGGTTCGTGAACAGTACGATTTGCTTCGGCTGCTCGCAGATTACACCATAGCCCGCCACTACGCCGACCTGCTTGCATTCACGGGAAAGGAGCGCTACCTGGCCTTTCTTCGCGCCGTCCAGGAGCGCCAGGCACGACTGTTGGCGCAGTGGATGGGGATTGGCTTTATTCATGGGGTCATGAATACGGATAACATGAGCATTGCCGGGGAGACCATCGATTACGGTCCCTGTGCCTTTCTGGACCGCTATGATCCTGCTACGGTCTTCAGTTCCATTGATCTGAATGGACGCTATGCCTATGGTCAACAACCCCGAATTGCGCATTGGAACCTAGTGCGGCTGGGAGAATGTCTGGTGCCGCTGGTGGATGCCGATGATCCTGAGCAGGCAGTGGCAGAGCTCAGCGCGGTGCTGCAGGAATTCCCCGATCAGTATCGCCTGGCCTGGCGAAAGATTTTTGGGGCCAAGCTCGGGCTTGCAGACCCTGGTCCGGAAGATGATGACTTGATCAAGGAGTTCCTGCAGCTGCTGAAGCAAGATGGCGCTGATTTTACCCTGGCCTTTCGAAGTCTTGGGGCCTATTTGCAAGAACTGCCCCCTGCCCAGGCTGCCACTTTGGGTATCCCGCCCGTGTGGCCCTCCTGGCAAGGATGGTTGACCCGCTGGCGGCAGCGCCTGGGCCTGGCGCGTTCTCCCAGCCAGATTGGCCAGGCCATGGATCAGGTGAATCCGCTCTACATTCCCCGAAATCATCAAGTGGAGATAGCCCTTGCGGCGGCCAGTCGGGCCAACGACTGGCAACCCTGGCAGCGGCTGCTTGCGGTTTTGCGCGATCCCTATACGGCTCGTCCAGAGTTGCTTCCCTACACCGAACCCATGCCAGCAGACCTGGGACCCTATCGTACCTTTTGCGGCACCTGAGAGCCGCCAGGGCTTGTGTTGCAATGCCCTTTCTCACCTTCCCTTGCGAGTGAGGGTAGGGATTCGTATCATGAACCAAATAGTTATGGTTGGAAGCTGAGTTGCGGCGTCTTTACATCAAAACCTTTGGCTGTCAGATGAACGAGTATGACTCCGAGCGCATAGCGGAGCTACTGGCCCAGAGTCATGGCCTAGAATGGGTAGAGGACCCAGCCCTGGCCGATCTGCTGATCCTCAATACCTGCTCCATTCGCGAAAAGGCCGAGGACAAAGTCTATACTCAGCTGGGTTTCTGGCGACCCTACAAGGAAAGGGAACCTGCTCCATTGATTGCGGTGGGAGGGTGTGTTGCCAGTCAGGAGGGTGAGCGATTGCGTCGTCGGGTGCCTTTCGTGGATATCGTTTTTGGTCCCCAGACCCTCCATCGTTTACCAGACCTCATCGATGCGCGGCTTGCCGAGGCTGCGCCCCAAGTGGATCTGGCATTCCCCGAGCTCGAAAAATTTGACCGACTGCCCCAGCGCCCAGGTCGCCATGGTCCATCTGCCTTTGTGACCGTTCAGGAAGGCTGTGACAAATTCTGCACTTTTTGTGTGGTCCCCCACACCCGGGGGCGGGAGTACAGTCGGCCCGTGCCAGATATTGTGCGCGAGGTGCGGCAACTGCTGGATCAGGGAGTGCGTGAAATCACCTTGTTGGGTCAGAACGTCAATGCCTACCGGGGTGCGTCGGGACTGGTTGGGGAACTGGGTTTTGCTGATTTGCTGCGCCGACTCGCCCGTCTGCCAGGTCTGATGCGGCTGCGCTATACCACTTCCCACCCCAACAATCTCGATGAAGATCTCATTGCTGCCCATGGTGAGCTGGCCGTCTTGGCGCCCCATCTCCACTTGCCTGTCCAAAGTGGTTCCGATCGGATCCTCCGCCGTATGCATCGCAAGCATGATGTGGCAACCTATCTGCAAAAAATCCAGGCCCTGCGCCAAGTTCGTCCCGAAATCCGTTTCTCTTCAGACTTTATCGTTGGTTTTCCCGGAGAAAGCGACGCCGATTTTGCTGCCACCATGGATCTTATCGAAGCCGTCCGCTTCGACCAATCCTATTCCTTCAAGTATAGTCCGCGCCCCAACACTCCAGCCCTGAAGCTCAAGGATACGGTTCCCGAGCCGGTCAAGGAGGAGCGTCTGGCCATCTTGCAGGGCCGCATCAACCAACTGGCTCAGGAATATAGCCGCGCCTTGGTGGGTACGGTGCAAGAGGTGTTGGTCACGGGTCCGTCCCGACGTAGTGCCGAAGAATGGACCGGAAAAACCCCTTGCAACCGTTCTGTCAACTTCCCCGGGCCGGCGGGATTGACTGGGCAAATGGTGGCTGTGGAGATCACCGAAGCCCTCCCCAATAGTTTGCGCGGGCGCTTTCTGCCTTTGCGCGCTGTTTCCTGATCATGCCGGCTGAACCGGGTTTTGCCGCCCAGACCCACTCCGAGGAGTTTCTGGCCGAAGCCTGTACCAGTGCCCAACTGGCGAGTCTGGCGGGGGAACTGGATAGTCACCTCAAGCAGATCGAACGACGCCTGGGGGTCGTTATCTTTCCCCGTGGGGATCGCTTTCATCTGACTGGGGAACGGGCCGATGTGCTGGCTGCGCGAGAGGTCTTGCGGCGGGCTTATGAGCGCGTCCGCCAGGGACGGACCCTGAATCCAGAATGGCTTCATCACTGCATCCATGCCATCCGTCTGGAAGGAGAGGCCGAGGAAGATCGGGTCCAGGTCCAGGGGGTGCTGACTCGCAAGGGCTGGATTCAGGGCCGTGGCCCCCGCCAACGGCGTTATCTCCAGGCTATCCGGGAGCATGATCTTTGTTTTGGGATTGGCCCGGCGGGAACAGGCAAGACCTACCTGGCGGTGGCGGCAGCCGTGGAGCACCTGGACAAACAGCTGGTCCAGCGGATTATCCTGGTTCGCCCTGCGGTGGAAGCGGGGGAGCGTCTGGGTTTTTTACCCGGTAGTTTGAGCGAAAAGGTCGATCCCTACTTGCGCCCCCTCTACGATGCCCTCTACGAAATGATGGGTTTTGAGAAGGTGGCCAAGCTCCTGGAGCGCCAGGTCATTGAGGTGGCGCCCTTGGCCTATATGCGTGGACGCACCTTGAATGAGGCTTTTATCATTCTGGATGAAGCCCAAAACACGACGCCAGAACAAATGAAGATGTTTTTGACCCGCATGGGTTTTGGGGCCAAAGTCGTGGTAACTGGTGATGTGACCCAGGTGGACTTGCCGCGAGGTCAACCTTCGGGATTGGTGCAGGTCCTGGAAATTCTGGAGGGGGTGGAAGGGGTAGCCCTCCGCTTTTTCCAAAGCGAGGATGTGGTTCGTCACCCCTTGGTGGGGAGGATCGTACAAGCCTACGAGAGGGGTTCCCAACGGTGAATTTTTGGGTTCGTTGGCAGTACAGTGATTTTCTGGAGCCAGCCCTTCGGGCTCGTATCCCGCAGCCGCGATCCTTGCGCCCGGCCATTGCCCTTGGCTTGGGCCTGTCTCTGGATCCAGGCCCCTGGGAGCTTTCGGTACAGTGGCTCCATAGCTCGGAAATCGCTGCGCTCAACGGCCAGTATCGCCATCAGCCGAAGCCTACCAATTGTCTTTCTTTCCCCGCCCCCATGCTGCCCCACCAGGGGCGCCGCCGACCTTTGGGTGATATTGCCCTGGCCCCCGAGATCATCCTCGCGGAGGCCCAAAGCCAAGGAAAACGTCCTCTGGACCATTACCGGCATCTGCTCTTGCATAGTACCTTGCATCTGCTGGGCTATGATCACGAGACCAAAGCCGAGGCTGCCCGCATGGAAGCCCTGGAAATTGAATTATTGGCACAGTTGGGTGTGGCCGACCCGTATCAACTACCTGATTATGAGTGAAGACCGAAGTAATGGGCGCTCCCGCACCTGGTGGGGGCGCTTTGTCCAGTCCTTGCGTGGCGAGATCGAAGACCAGGACAGCCTGTTGGAGTTGATTCGCGAGGCGGGCGATCGGGAAATCATCGATGCAGAAGCCGCCCGCATGATTGATGGGATCTTTCGCATTGCCGAAATGACCGTTCGCGACGTGATGATTCCCCGGGCCCAGATGGAAGTCATCGAGTTGGATCGACCCATGAACGAAATCATCGATCGAGTGGTCGAGGTGGGACACTCCCGTTTTCCGGTTGTGGGTGATGATCGGGATGATGTGCGCGGTATCCTCTTGGCCAAGGATCTCTTGCGGGCTTGTCGGCAAGGGGCGGCAAGCCCCTCTTTGGGAGAGCTATTGCGCCCCGCCACCTTTATACCCGATAGCAAGCATCTGGATCACTTGTTGTATGAGTTTCGTACCGGTCGACATCATATGGCGCTGGTGGTGGACGAATACGGTGGGGTAGCCGGGCTCATCACCATTGAGGATGTGTTGGAGATTATCGTCGGTGAAATCGAGGATGAGTATGATATCGACGAAGATGAAATGGTGGTGCCCCGAGAAGATGGGGATTATCTGGTCAATGCCTTGATCCCCATTACAGAATTCAACTCCCTTTTTGGCCTCCATTTGGATGACCAAGATACGGATACCCTGGGGGGTTGGGTGAATAAGCTTCTGGGGCATGTGCCGCGGGTGGGTGAGCAGGTGCAGGTTGCGGGTCTTGCCTTGGAAGTCCTCCGGGCCGATCGCAGGCGGGTACAGATTTTTCGGCTGAAGGGACCACAAAGAAGCACAGGGGTTACTTCCATGAACGCAAGCGCCAGTGATGAAGGCACCTCCGTAATATGAACAGGTTTTTGCCGGAGGCACTCTGGCCCAAGCTGCTGGCCCTCCTGCTAGGCGCTGCCTGGCCCTTAGCCTTTGCGCCTTTTGCGCAGTCCTGGCTTGCCTTTGTACTGTTGGGGCTTCTCTTTGTCTTGGTGGACAGAAGCCCATCACCCCGTGCCGCGGCGGCCCTGGGATTTTTCTTTGGCTTTGGCGCCTTTGGTGCCGGAGTGTATTGGCTCGCTATTACGCTGCACAATTTTGCACACATGGACTGGCTGTTGGCTGGGGCCGCGGTGGCACTGCTGGCAGCCTACTGTGCCCTCTATTCCGCCCTGGCCATGGGCCTGGCTCGCCGCTTTCGGGGAGCTGGGCGCTGGTTGGCCTTGCCGGTTTTGTGGATCTTTGGGGAATATCTGCGGGCCCGCGTGGCAACCGGTTTCCCTTGGCTCGCTACGGGCTATACCCAGACCTGGAACTACCTTGGTGGCTATGCGCCCTGGATTGGTCAATATGGCGTGGGGCTGATCACGGCGGGGCTGGCTAGTATGGGGGCGTGGTTGCTGACCGGTCAGCGTCGCCAGCTCTGGGCCTGGTCCTTTGCCGGATCCCTGACTTTGTTGCTCTTTGCCTTGGGCCTCTTTGCGGCAACGGTACGTTTCACCCATCCGGTGGGGCTGCCTCTATCTGTCCGTCTCTTGCAAGGGAACATCCCCATCTCGGAAAAATGGGATCCCAGCCGCATTGACGACATCCTCACCCGATATGTGCAGCTCATCACCCAAAGCCCCCCCGGCACCCAACTTGTGGTTTTGCCAGAAACTGCCTTTCCCATTTTGCAAACCCAGATTCCAGGGCTGATCGCCCAGCTGCAGGACTGGTCTGCTAGCCACCACAGCGTCCTGATCATTGGTATCCCAGAAGCCCACAACGACCGTTATTACAATGCGGCCATGGAAATCGAGGGACATCAACCCATCCGCTGGTATCGAAAACAGCACCTGGTGCCCTTTGGAGAGTACATTCCCTTCCCCCGATTATTGGGTCCATTGGTGCATCATTTTCTGCCAGGTTTGGGCAATTTTACCCCTGGCAGGGGGTCGTCGATACTACCTGTGGACGGGCAGCGGGCGGGGATGACCATTTGCTATGAGGAGTCTTTTTCGCGGGATGTTCGCAAGGGGGTTGATGAGGGGGCGACCTTTTTGGTCAATATCAGCGACTATGCCTGGTATGGTCACAGCATTGCGGCCGCGCAGACGCTGCAGACCGCAGCCATGCAGGCACGGCAGGAACAAAAGCCCGACATCCGTGCTACCAATACGGGGATTACTTCGGTCATCTTGCCCAATGGCAAGGTCGAGGTACAGCTCCCGCAATTTTCATACGCAACCCTCAATGCCAAGATCCAGCCCATGGCCGGGGATACCCCCTTTGCCCGCTTTGGGAATTGGCCCTACCTGGGTCTGAGCGCCCTGCTTCTGGGCCTCGCTTTCTGGCGCTCCCGCCGGTAAGGCGTAATTGGGGTGCGAACGAACGAGAAAGAGGGTGCCGAAAATTTGGATCACTCCGCCAGTGAGGCAAAAGAACCAAAACTCTCAGGGGCTTCTACCAAAGAGTCCGCCACCAAAGTGGGCCAAAAGGAGCAAGAATGCCAATGATTCCAAGGGAGGGCGTAGAGAAAGCGAGCAAAGCTGACCACCTCGGCGCGCAATGTTCCTTTGCGTCGAGCCTGGAGACCCGTTCGCAGTGCCTGCATCAGCGCCGCAAAGAGAGTGACGGGAATCCACTGAAGAATGCGAAGGGGCCCAAGGGACAAAGAGAGGGTCTGCATTCTTGCAGAGCCTACGGGCGACGGTGCTTTTCGGCAAGGGGCGTTGGCCACGATCTTCGCCCACGGCGGGTTTTTCGTTTGCCCAAAGGTTATAGGGTCTAGCGGGGGGCTAGCGAGTGGCGATCTTTTATAGATGTAAAATGGGGTCGCTTCCCCTGGTAAAAGATAAATCCCATACATTTAGCAACATAGGAAAATATGTCATAAAAATATGAGAAAAGCGTAACGTAACTGTCATAAAAGTTTCATCATCTGGTAACAATCCAGTGCTAGTATCCACAGCCATACCAATCCATACCGCTGAGGATCGCTATGAAACAAAGAATCGTAGTATCTGCCA
>JAEPKX010000030.1:0-6922 GCA_021375695.1 Candidatus Igneacidithiobacillus taupoensis
ACAGATCAGTACGGTTTCCTTTGGCAAAGACAATCTCCTGTGTACCCAAAACACGCCCTCCTGCTGGCGCAAAAACCGGCGGGTAGATTTTGTGTACCGGGCTGATTCCTGAGTCCCCATGCCACGCGCTTCCTTTCGCCACGGCTCCTTACCCAGGGGTCGCCCACGCTGGCTGGCGGCCGGATTATTCCTGGCCTTGCTCTTGGTATTGGGCCGGGATTTTCAGGTGCAATACCTACAATCGGTGCGACTGCGCAGTCAGGGGCGACTGCGCTATCTCCAACAACTCACGCTACCAGCCCAACGTGGGGTGATCCTTGGCAGCAACGGTCTCCCCCTGGCTGTCAATACGGCGGCCAGCACCATCTGGGGAGATCCTGCCGTCCTGGCCAAGGAACCAGCACAATTGCCCGCCCTTGCCAAGGCCCTGGGAATCTCTCTAGCACAATTACAGCAGCGCCTGCGGGACGGCGGTGCCGACTTTGTCTACCTGCGACGGCAGGTTGCTCCCATGCTCGGCAAACGCGTCGCCGAACTTCATCTTCGTGGCGTCGGGGTGTTGCCCACCAGTCGCAGTTTTTATCCCTTGGGTCCAGCCACCACCCCCTTGATCGGTTTGGTCAATGAAGCACATCAAGGGGCAACGGGACTGGAACTTGCGTACAATTCCTGGTTGGCGGCGCGACCTGGAAAGGAGCTTGTGCGTCTGGACGGCGCTGGGCAAATTTTTCAGGTCCTCCATATCCAACGCTTATCCCAATCCGGGCATTCCTTGCGGCTCACCATCAATCCGCAGATGCAATATTGGGCCTACATGGCGCTGGAGCGCTCCCTTCTCCACTTCCACGCCCAGGAAGGCTCAGCAGTGCTCCTGAATGCCCATACGGGGGCAATTTTGGCCATGGTCAGTGTCCCCAGCTGCAATCCCAACCGCAAGGACGCCTGTAGCAATCCTGCAGATTATGTTAATAACGCCGTCCATTTGGCCTTCGAGCCGGGCTCGGTCATGAAACCCTTTGCCATCGCTGCTGCCCTGGCCAGCCACAGCGTTCGCCCCCATGAACGCTTCCATGTCTTTCATCCCCTGTGGGTGGGAGGCTATCCCATCCGCGACGATGTCCCCCATCATCTTCTCGATATCAAGCACATTCTGAAATATTCCAGCTGCATCGGCACCGCCAAGATCGCCCTCAAAACCCCCAAAAGGATTCTGTACCATCTCTATCGGGCCGTGGGTTTTGGTCGGGCCCCCGACCTCGGTCTGCCCGGGGAAACCGCCGGCGTCCTGCCTCCCTGGCACCTTTGGGGCATTGCCAGACATGCGACCATTGCCATTGGCTATGGGGTGTCGGTGACCACCCTACAACTTGCCACCGCCTACGCCAGCATTGCCAATGGTGGTTATTATGTGCGACCGCGTCTGGTCGCCGCCGATCCGGTCCGACGCCATCGGGTCATGCCCCAGTGGGTCGCCCATGACTTGCAGAACTGGCTGCAAAGTGTCGCCCGCCCTGGCGGCACCGGCATTCTCGCGGCCATTCCCGGCTATGCCGTTGCGGGAAAAACCGGGACCGCCAACATGAGCAATGGTCATGATGGATTTTACCACCACCGCACCAATGCCACCTTTGTGGGCTTTGCCCCAGGGCCCAACCCGGATCTAGTCATGGCCGTCAACCTCCGTGGCAGTCGCTATGCCTGGAATTTTGGCGGCATCGAAGCTGCTCCCGTCTTTCGGTATACCATGCGCCGGGCCCTACGTACCCTGGATATTGCTCCCCGTTGCAATACGGGCGGGAGCTTTTTGGAAATTCGTGTTCCTGCGGGTACGGATCTGCATGTATTGGCCAGGCAATACCACAGCACAACCCATTACCTCATGGCCATCAACCATCTCAAGGACCCCGCGGCATTAATGGCTGGGGCACTCTTCCGCGTCCCCATGCCGCTGACCCAAAAGGATTTTTGCCGGGTACAGACCCCCGCCGTGAGTCGCGCCCAGGCAGAGATCTGGAGTGAGGGCGGTGGGTAAGGAGAGCATTCAGAGCTTGCCGTAGGAATGGAGCCCTGACAGAAAGAGGTTGACTCCCAGAAAACAGAAGCTCACCACCCAGAGGCTCAAAAAAGACCACCAGGCCATGGCCCGACCCCGCCAACCCTTCACCACCCGGGCATGGAGAAATCCGGCATAGTTCAGCCACACGATCAGGGCCCAGGTTTCCTTGGGGTCCCAGGACCAGAAACCGCCCCAGGCCCGTGCCGCCCAGACCGCACCCAAGATGGTCGCCACCGTAAAGAAAAGAAAACCCAAGGCAATGGCCTGGTACATTACCTCATCCATGCGCTCGGGAGTGGGCAGGATCTGGGCCAGGGCACCCTGTCTGGCGCGGGCGCGCTCGCCCAGCAAATAGGCCACCCCAATGAGACTCGCCACGGTGAAATTGGCATAGCCCACAAACATCATGGGTACATGCAATTTCATCCAGAAGCTTTGCAAGGCAGGAATCAAGGGCTCGATCTGATCCATATGTTGGACCAGGGTCAACCAGAGGAGAAAGCCTACGGCCGCCGCCACCAGGGGCATGACAAAGGCGCCCAGGGCCCGGCTTTTCGCCCGTTGTTCATAATAGAGGTAGAACAGGGAAGTGGCCGCACAGAACAGGACAAACACCTCCCAGAGATTGCTGACCGGAATATGTCCCCAATCGGGATGGCCCAGGTAGGTTTCCCGCCAACGCACCCCCAAGGCAAGGAAGCCAAAGAGTACTCCTGCCCAGGTCAGACCCGTAGCCCAAGTCCCCAGGTGTGGATTCTGGCTCCAGACGAAACCCAGATAAGCAAGGGTCCCCAAAAGCAAGAAAGCCGACATCCACAAAGCGGCTGCACTCCCCTGGAGGACGTAGCCCAACAACCAATTATTGGTGGGTGTCTGACCATGGGCGTAGAGCCAAACGGCAAAAAGAGCCGGGACACAAACCCCCACCGTTGCCCATTGCAGGGGACGCCAGGCAATCCCGCCCAACAGCAAACCCAGATACCAAGCCGCCAGCACCAGATACTGCCAGTAGCCAAACGCCATCCCCCAGCGGCCGACAATAATGGCTGCCACCACACTGAGCCCCAGTATCCAAGGCCATTCCTGGCGCAGGATCTGCTGCACAGAACGCTGTTGGTACTCTTTGGGCAATTCGGTAACCCAAGACTCCATACTATTGGCCATATCCTCGCTCCTTCCCTTGCCACAAAATCAGGAAACTACTTTGGTTCCACTCCCAGGAACTTCCGCCAGGCAGCCACCTCCCGGGAAAATTCCACCTTGTTGCGATCGGCGCTGGCACCCAACACCAAGGTACTCCCGCCATGATCGGCGCGAATTTCCGCCCAGACCCGTTTCTGGGGCAAATAAAAGAGGATAAAAATCCCCAGGACCAAGGCCACACAACCCCAATAAATCACCACGGTGCCCGGCCACTTGGTGACCTGCAGCCCCGCCGCCCAGCGGTGCTCGAAGGACTGCAAATGCAAAATGAATGGCGCCGGATAGTCCCGCAGCATGGGCAAGGCTTGTAGGCTGGCTTGCAGGAAACGGGCGCGCTCCGTTGCCGTCATTTGCGGGGCCACCCGATCCGCCAGCATGGAAAAAATCTGTTCAAACACTGCCGACGATGCCTGGGCATGGTTTCGGGCGGCAATCTGCAGGGCCGCCAGGTAATTCAAAAAGAGGGAAATTCCCCCATGGGGACCTACGGGCAGATAGACATACTGATAGGGGGCTCCCTCCTGCTGCCGATAGCCTTGCACAAAAAAGCCCTGCCCATTCCGGTAGATGGGGTTCATATAGGTCTGGAATTCGGCAGCCCCGCCATGGGGATCCCGGACGATATACACAAAGCTCGGACCCAAATTGACCATGGGGTGTTGGGGGTCGGCCTTTTCTCCCAGGGCACTGCGGGGGACCACGTTATCGAGACTAAAATTCTTGAGCTGGACGGAATAACCGGAGTCTCCAGCCTGTAAGGTCTGTCCTACCCGCCCTTGCAAGGTAGCCGGATGGAGCGCTGGGGCCCCCAGCAGATAGCTTTTCATGCGCAGAGTAGAACCACCGTCACTGAAGCTCGACTGGTAGATCTCGACGCCATCATAGGCCATGGGGTGATTGACACGGATGATGCCTTGTTTGAGGACCTGCCCACTTGGACTGTAGAGGACCACATCCGAGACGAAATCCTTGGGCATCCCCGTGGAGTAATAACGCACATGAAAGGCCCGCAAATGGATGCGAAAGGGCAAGGGCTGCACCAGATAGCCATCACCTGCCAACGTAAAGACCGCATCAGCCGTTTGTCCCTCGGGAAGGGTAATGATGCCCCGGTAGGCCATATTATGGAGTGGCATCCATGCACTGCGGGGAACCTGGGCCAGGGGCAGATCAAAATTCTTGGCCGGTTGCAGCCGACCGGTCCATTCCATCCATTTCACCGGGACATCGGCGTTGTACAGAGCGGCCCCACAAATCACGATGATGGCCAAATGGGTCAAGAAATAGCCCAAGCGATGAAAACGTCCCTTCTGGGCAGCTACAAACAGGACCCCCTCCTCCCTGCTGGACCGCGGCCGAAAACCGCTATTGCGCAAGACCCGGAGCAATCGATTCTGGAGCTCCTCGGCGGGTAGCGGCGATGACCCTTCCACCACTTCATCCTGCCCACGCAACACGGCTGCTCGCTGCCGCATGGGCAGGGCGCGCATTTCCTGGAGCATGCGCGGGGTATTACGGGCCACACAGGTGGCGGTGGAAAGCACCAGAAAAGCAACAATAGCCGTGTACCAGAGGGTCCGGTACACATCGTAGAGTCCCAGCTCGCGATACACCTGGAACCAAAAAGCCCCAAACTGGAGTTCGTAATTGCCGTAGGGCTGCTGTTGACTGAGTACAGTCCCAATGATCGAGGCAATGGCAAGAAGTACCAACAGACTCACAGCCAAGCGCATGGAACCAAGGAACTGTAACAAGAGCCTATGCCGCGACCAGGAGCGCGGATGGTCTAGTGTTTGCGATTGCAAAAAAACCTCCCAGTTTTTTTCGATGCTACTGCTGACCGGTGCCAGCATGGCCCCAGCATTGCCAGAAACCCCAGGGCCCGGCTATGCTCCTAGCATGGACCATACCAAGGGCAGTTTCCACTCGCCGGGCTTTCGTTTCGCGCCTTTCCAGCGAGCCCGGTATCTGCTGGGTGTGACCCAGAAGGGCCAGCTGCCGCCCGACGATGGCGCCGAAGTGGCCATGGCTGGGCGCTCCAATGTGGGCAAATCCTCCGTCCTCAATCGCCTCTGTAGCCAGCGTGCCCTTGCCCGGGTCAGTCGTACTCCCGGCCGTACCCAGGCCCTCAACTTTTTTGGCCTGGACGAGGGCCAACGCCTGGTGGATCTCCCCGGTTATGGGTATGCCAAGGTTCCCGAGGCCCTGCGCCTGCATTGGGGGCAATTGCTGGAGGACTATGTACGACAGCGCCGAAGCCTGGTGGGTATCGTCCTGGTCATGGATATCCGTCATCCCCTCATGCCCTTTGATCAGGATCTGCTGATCTTTGCCAGGCAATGCCAGCGCCCGGTGCATATCCTGCTCAACAAAAGCGACAAGCTTTCCCGCGGGGCTGCCCGCAGCACCTGGGAAGCCTTGCAACGGCGTCCGGAACTGCAGGACGCCAGCCTGCAGCTCTTTTCCGCCCACACCGGTCAGGGGCTGGACGAATTGCAGTGGCATTTGGCACAGTGGCTCGAAAAAAAATCCCCCACCACAGGCAGGGGACAAGCGTGAATCCTCCAAGAGGACTCGAATCCCCGAGCAGGGAGGTAAAGCCCGGGAAAACTTACCCCAATATGACAATATAGTTTCTAGTAAAGTTCAATCTTATTTTGCCGGAGGTCTCCCATGCCCCAGTCCGACCATTTCATCCTGGTGGGTGACAGCCCCCTGTCTCGCAACAGTTATCGAGAATTAGTCCGCCGCGGCCTGGGGGTGCGCGTCATCTTGCAAAAGGCGGCAACAGATTCTTTTTTTCATCCAGAGGATGTCATCATTGGGGATGCAAGCGACGTGGATGTGCTACGGGAGGCAGGGGCAGAGTCAGCGCGGGCGGTATTGGCCCTGCACACCGATGATGCGGAAAATGCCTTCGTGGTGCTGGCTGTCAAGGAGCTCCAAAGTGTGGCCAAAACGGTTGCCGCCGTCAGCGACAGCAAAAATATCAAACGGATGGAACGGGTTCAGCCCGATCTGCTCATTGCCCCCCAGGTCATGGGGGGAGAGATCCTGGCCATGGCGCTCAATGGGGAAACACTCAGTCATCAAATCATTCTGCGCTTGTTTCAAGGACATTAGCGTCCGGACAGCAGGCTAGCGGTGGGCTTCGGCCCAGTTCTTTCCAGCACCCATGCCCACCACCAGCGGCACCTGCAACCGGGCTACTCCCTCCATCCTCTCCTTGAGGATTGCCTGCGCCTGGGCAAGGGTATCTTCGGGCACTTCCAGAATGAGCTCGTCATGAACCTGGAGAATCATTCGGCCCCGCCGAGGATCTTCCTGTAACCAGGCATCCACTGCCACCATGGCCTTTTTGATGAGGTCGGCAGCCGTCCCTTGCATGGGACCATTGATGGCTGCCCGCTCGGCATAATTGCGGCGGGCGGGATTTTTGGAACGAATCTCTGGCAAATAGAGGCGCCGACCGAAGAGGGTTTCCACATAACCCTGCTCCCGTGCCTGCTCCCGGGTTCGTTCCATGTAGGTCATGACCCCCGGATAGCGCTCAAAATAGCGCTGCATGTAGGCCTTGGCGGCCGCCTGATCGACCCCCAACTGCTGGGCCAGACCATAGGGAGTCTGGCCATAGATCAAGCCAAAATTGATGGTCTTGGCGGC
>JAEPKX010000030.1:7022-16810 GCA_021375695.1 Candidatus Igneacidithiobacillus taupoensis
CCCCCGGATAGCGCTCAAAATAGCGCTGCATGTAGGCCTTGGCGGCCGCCTGATCGACCCCCAACTGCTGGGCCAGACCATAGGGAGTCTGGCCATAGATCAAGCCAAAATTGATGGTCTTGGCGGCGCGCCGCTGACTCGGGGTGACTTCCGCCAAAGGCACCCCAAAGACCTCGGCAGCCGTGGCCCGATGTACATCCTCACCGGCGGCAAAGGCTGCCATCAGACCTGGATCCGCCGACAGGTGAGCCATGATGCGAAGCTCGATCTGCGAATAGTCGGCACTGAGGAGAACAAAGCCCGATTCGGCCACGAAGGCTTCGCGAATCCGTCGTCCCTGCTCGCTTCGGGTCGGGATGTTCTGCAGATTGGGATCACTGGATGATAGCCGTCCGGTGGCCGCTACGGCCTGCTGGAAATGGGTATGGACCCGACCGGTGCGGGGCTTGATCAGTTTGGGTAGGGCCTCGGCATAGGTATTGCGCAACTTGGCCAGACTCCGGTATTCCAGGATCAGCCCGGGCAGGGGGGAATGGACTGCCAACTGCGACAGGCTCTCCTCGTCGGTGGAGGGCTGGCCGCCAGGCGTCTTGCGTACAACCGGCAGCTGCATCTTGCCAAAAAGAATCTCCTGAATCTGGTTGGGCGAGGAAAGATTGAAATTTTGCCCGGCCAGCTCCCATGCTTCCCGTTCCACCTGGGCCTGGGCGGCGGCCAGCTCGGTACTCAGGGCCGCCAACTGTTCCGGATCGATCTTGACCCCCGCCCACTCCATGCGCGCCAGCACTTCCACTAGGGGCATCTCGATCTCTTCCAACACCCTTTTCAAGGGCTCGCAGCCTTGCAGTTTGGGCCAGAGAACCCCATCGAGACGCAGACAGACATCGGCATCTTCCGCCGCATAGGGAAGCGCTTCCAGAATGGGGACCTCGGCAAAACTCTTTTGCTTCTTCCCCTTGCCCACCAGGTCCTCATAACGCAGGTTTTGGTGCTGCAAAAAGCGCTCGGCCAGGCTGTCCAGATCGTGCTGCCGGGTGGAATCCAGCACATAACTCTCCAGCATGGTGTCCCGCAGCAGGCCGTGGGGATGGATCCCTTGCGCCCAGAAAATCTGCCAGTCGAACTTGGCATTCTGGGCGATTTTTGGGATGGGAGACTCCAGGATCGGCCGCAACCGCGCCAGGGTCTCCCGGCGCTCCAACTGCCGGCCCTCGCGATGGCCCAGGGGAATATAGACCGCCGTGGGTTGCCCATCGTCCCCTGGCCACGCCAGGGCAATGCCAACCAGTTGGGCTTCGTGGGGATCGAGGGAACTGGTCTCCGTATCCAGGGCCAGGAGGGCGACTTCCCCCAAGCGCTCACAGAGTTTCTCCAGGGCTTCTGGGGTATCAATACATTGATAGCGACTACGATCGATGGCCCCAGCAGAGCCAGTTGCCCCGCCCTTGGGGGAGCCCTCTCCCCCTTGGGTTGCCAACTCCCGCCGCCAGGAGGCAAAACCCAGGCGCTCGGCCAGCTGCAAGAGGGTGTTGGGGTCGGGGGGACGCTGGACGGGGAGGGGATTGGACAAGGCCAGGGTCGTGCGAATCCGCGCCAGATCCAAACTGCGGGGCAAAAAATCCCGACTCGCACGCAGGGATGCGCCGACGCTACCAGGGATCTCGTCGGCATGGGCCAGCACCCCCGCAAGATCTCCATAGGTCCGCAACCATTTGGCAACGGTCTTGGGACCGGCCCCAGGGACACCGGGGATATTATCGGACTTGTCTCCTATCAGAGCCAAAAAATCGGCCATTTGCCTGGGCTCCACCCCAAACTTTTTGCGGACGCCGTCCACATCCAGCACGGTATTTTTCATGGTATCGACAATCCGGGTGCGCTCATCCACCAGCTGGGCCAGATCCTTGTCACCGCTCACGATGATCACCGGCTGATTGGCCGGCGTGGCCTGGGCCAGGGTGCCAATGACGTCGTCGGCTTCCACGCCCGGTTCTTGTAGCAACGGCAGGCCCATGGCCTCGATCCACTGGAAGAGCCAGGGGAGCTGGACCCGCATTTCCTCGGGCATGGGCGGGCGCTGCGCCTTGTAGTCGGCGGCGATGGCATCTCGGAAGGTTGACCCTGGGGCGTCGAAGATCACCACCATCTCCCCGCCAGGATACTCCCGCTGCAGCCGGCGCAACATGTTGACCACCCCATAGATGGCTCCCGTGGGCAGCCCATCGGGGGCGCGCAGATCGGGCAGGGCATGAAAGGCCCGATAGAGAAAACTGGAAGCATCCACCAGGATGCGGGGTTGTGGCTGCATGATTAGGACTTTTCGGCTGCTTTCCGCCATAATACGGAGAATTTCCTGTTACCGGTAGGACCCATGCGCGCCAGTCTAGAAGCCGAACGTCTCCGCGATGGCGGAGAAAGTCTCCTCACCCGCGAGGCCTGGAAGATTTTCCAGATCATGGCCGAGTTTGTCCGTGGGTACGAAAAGCTGGCTGCCGTCGAGCCCTGTGTCAGCATCTTTGGCTCCGCCCGGCTGTCCGAGGACCACCCCTGGTATCAGGAAACCCTGCGCATTGCCGAAAAGCTCTCCAATGCCGGTTTTTCGGTCATCAGCGGCGGCGGTCCCGGGATCATGGAGGCAGCCAACCGCGGTGCCCATCGCGGCTCGGGATACAGTATCGGGCTCAATATCGAACTGCCCCACGAACAGCACAGCAACCCCTATCAGGACATCTCGCTGTCCTTCGAGCATTTTTACTCGCGCAAGGTGATGTTCATGAAATACGCCGCCGCCTATGTGGTCATGCCTGGGGGCTTTGGTACTCTCGATGAGCTCGCCGAGTGCCTGACCCTGGTCCAAACCGGCAAAACCCGCAAAATGCCCATCATCCTGTTTGACTCGAAGTTTTGGGGGGGCTTGATCCAATGGTGGAAGGATACCCTCCTGGTCCATCAGACCATCCATCCCGAAGACCTCCAGCTGATCACCGTCCTGGATGATGCCGATGCCGTCGTCCAGACCATTTTTGATCACTATGAAAAACGCGGCTTCGCACCCTCGGCATCGGAAACCGAGGCCCTACTCAATCTCTAGAGGGAGGTTATCGCCATGCAGCAAGCAAGAATGCTTTTTGCCGCCAGTATGCTCCTCTTGGGAAGTTCTGCAGCCTTTGGGGCAGCACCTGCCCAGGACTCCCATTCCTATCATCTGCCTCGCCTGGCCCCTCCCAAAGACAGTGCCCCAGCTGCTGAGCTCCATGTCCCCAAGGGCTCCCAGATCGAGGAATACCGGGCCAATGGCCAGGTCTACATGGTCAAGGTCATCCCACCCAAACCTTTTCCACCTTATTACCTGGTGAACAAGGATGGTTCGGGTCACTTTTCCCGGGTCCCCAGTACCGACGCGGAACGGATGAGCGTCCCGCAATGGATCCTTTTTCGCTGGTAGGTCCATGGCGGTCTATACCGAAATTCCCCCCGCCCAGTTGGCAGCATTCCTGGGGCAGTATGAGCTTGGCGAACTGGTCCAGCTGGAGGGTATTGGCGCTGGTACCGAAAACAGCAATTTCTTTTTGCAGACCCGTGCCGGCTCCTATGTCCTCACCCTCTTTGAGCGCCTGGAACCCGCCGAAATCCCATACTATCTCCATGTAACGGAGTGGTTCAGCCAGCGGGGCATTCCCTGTCCAGCGCCCATTCATGCCCGCGATGGACGCATCCTGGGAGAGCTGTGTGGCAAACCTGCGGCCATCGTCCAACGCCTTCCTGGTCAATCCATCGAGGGCCGGGCGGCCACAGAGCCAGAAATCATTGCCCTGGGGGAACTGCTGGGGCGGATGCATCTGGCCGGGAAGGACTTTCCCGAACGGCATCGGAATCCCGCCGATTTTTCCTGGTGCCAGGAAATGGCCCGACGCCTCCTTCCCAAGCTCAGCCCCGATGAACGGGAACTCCTCGTGGAAGAACGGGAAGCCCAGAAATTCTGGCCCCGGGACAAACTCCCCGGCGGGGTCATCCACGCCGATCTCTTTCCCGACAATGTCCTCTTTGAAGGCGATCGGATCACGGGCACCATTGACTACTATTATGCTGGCGATGATGCCTGGCTCTATGACCTGGCCGTGGTGGCCAATGCCTGGTGTTCCCAACCCGATGGCAGTCTCGACAAGGACATGGCGGCGCTGCTCTGGCAGTCCTATGAACGGGTTCGCCCCTTTGCGCGCCAGGAGCATGGTTTGTGGTTTCCCTTCATGCGGGCGGCGGCCCTGCGGTTTTGGTTGCTGCGTCTGGAGGCCAGGCACTTTCCGCGGGCCGGCCAGCTCACGGCCCAGCGGGATCCAGAGGAATACCGGCGCATCCTCCTGCGTCGTCAGGAGTTTTGCTGAGTCAGTGGTGGGGCGGACGGGACCAATATCCGGCCAGGAAAAGGGCGAAACCAAAAAAGAGCCCTTCGGACGCCGGCAACGACCAATCTGCCGGATGGGAGCCCGTCAGGATGGAAGCAAAGAGGGCCAGACTCGCGACAATCAGGAACAGACCCAGCCGTTCGGTCCACAGGGCAAAGCGGGCACGATCCACGCGCAGCACCCATTCCCACAGCCCCAGGCGTTGCAAAAAATGTTTCGTCGGATCGGGAAACCACACCGCAAAGACAATGCCCAAGGCCAGAATGGTATTGGCCAGATAGATCCAGATCATGGCTCCCCCCTAAATCCAGACTCATACGTCTTTTATAACAATGCCCTCGCCTCTTGCCAAGAAGGAATGTGTACATGACTGATCATGCTGTCTCCAGCAATCTGCCCGGCGTTCCCCGCTGGCCTCGGGAGGCCCGTTGGCTCCATGGGGGCATTGCCATCTGCATCAGCTGGCAATTGTTTTCCTCCTTATGGATGAGTCCCGACTGGCGCCATGCAGCCTATGGCAGTTTTTCCCAGATCCTCTTCAGCACCCATGCCTGGGTAGGTCTGACCACCGCCCTCCTGCTCCTGTGGCAGTGGCTCTGGCTCCTTTCGGCACCCCAGTATGCGCGACTCCTCTTTCCGGGCAGGGCCACCTGGCCCAAGATCGGTGCCGACCTGCGGACCCTCCTGCGTGGGAAACTTCCCCCACCCGGCCCGGTTCCCGGATTGAGTGGTCTGGTCCATGGCCTGGGACTCCTGCTGGTGAGCTGGATGGCATTGACCGGTACCGCCATTTATTTCTTTCTCCCCCAAGGGGGTACCCCGCCCGGAGCATTGCTGGAAAGCCTGCTGCCCTTGCACAAGGCCCTGCACCTCTTGCTCTGGGTCTATTGGTGCGGTCATGTGGGACTCGCACTCCTGCACCTCTGGGCACGGGACGGTAGCTTTGGGATTTTTCGCCTGGACTGACTGGTCCCCTACGTCCCCTTTGGGTATAGTCCGGCACAGAAGGAGGTAGCCATGACCGAAAAGCTTTGGGGTGGTCGCTTTGCCGCCCAGACCGATGCCCTGGTGGAACAGTTCACCGCCTCCATTGCCGTCGATCAGCGACTCTACGTCGAGGACATCCGCGGCTCCCAGGCCCATGCCCGCATGCTCGGGCGGGTGGGGGTGCTGAGTCCGGCCGAGGCGGAACAGATCTGCACCGCCCTCGAACAAATTCGCCAGGAGATTGCCGAGGGCCGCCTCCCTTTTCGAAATGAGCTCGAAGACATCCACATGCATGTGGAAAGCCGACTGATCGAGCTCTTGGGGGATACGGGCAAAAAGCTCCACACCGGTCGCTCCCGCAACGACCAAGTGGCCACCGATATGCGCCTCTACACCCGTGGGGCCATCGACCGGCTGCGAGCACTCTTGCGGCAATTGCAGGGAGTTCTGGTGGATCTGGCCGAACGGGAAGCCGATACCATCCTGCCGGGCCTCACCCATCTGCAAGTGGCCCAGCCGGTCACCTTTGGTCATCACTGCATGGCCTATGTGGAAATGTTCCGCCGCGACAGCGAACGGCTGGCCGATGCCCGCAAGCGGGTCAATGTCTTGCCCCTGGGTGCAGCGGCCCTGGCGGGCACCACCTTTCCCATCGACCGCTGGGATGTGGCCCATGAACTGGGCTTTGCCGAACTCAGCGAAAACAGCATGGATGCCGTTTCCGATCGGGACTTCCTGCTGGAGACCCTGGCGGCGCTCTCCATCCTTGCCGTCCATCTTTCCCGGCTGGCCGAAGAACTCATTCTCTGGATGTCGGCGGCCTTTGCGTTCATCGATCTGCCCGATGCCTTCTGTACCGGCTCCAGTATCATGCCCCAAAAGAAAAACCCTGACGTCGCCGAACTGATCCGCGGCAAGAGCGGCAAGGTCATGGGGCAACTGGTGTCCTTGCTGGTGCTGATGAAAGGCCAGCCCCTGGCCTACAACCGCGACAACCAGGAAGACAAGGCCATCTTCTTTGCGGCCCTGGATGAAGTCGAAAGTAGCCTCGTGGTACTCACGCAAATGTTGCCGGGGCTCCAGACCCATCCCGAATCCATGCGTGCCGAGGCAGAAAAGGGTTTTGCCACCGCTACCGATCTGGCCGATTACCTGGTCCGCAAAGGGGTCCCTTTCCGGGACGCCCATGCCATCGTGGGGAAAGCCGTGCGCCTGGCCCAGGAGCGGGGACTGGGCCTGGAATCCCTCCCCCTGGCAGAGCTGCAGGCCCTCTCCCCCCGTATCGACGCCGACGTGTCCGCGGTCTTGACCCTGGAAGGCTCGGTGGCGGCGCGCAATCAGCATGGTGGTACCGCCCCGAACCAGGTCCGCGCGGCCATTGCCCGCGCCCGGCAGCGGCTGGGATGGGAGCGGCAGGCATGAAGCTGCGCTACCTGCTGCTACTGCTACTGGGCATGAGCCTGCTGGGTTGTGGCCGGAAAACCCCCCTCACCCTCCCCCCTGCCCATCCCCCCGTTGCCCAGACGAGCAGCCATTCGTGAGTCATCCCCTCCACTACCGCCATGGCGAGCTTTGCCTGGACGACACCCGCCTTGCAGACCTGGTCCATGCCCATGGCACCCCCACCTATGTGTATTCGGGTCGCTATCTCCAGGAGCGCTACCAGGCCTTTGCCCACGCCCTCGGGCCCAACACCCTCCTGTGCTATGCCGTCAAGGCCAACAGCAATCTCCATCTCCTCGGTCTGCTCGCAAGGCTGGGTGCGGGTTTTGACATTGTCTCCGGTGGGGAGCTGGAACGGGTCCTGCGCGCCGGCGGCGATCCCCGGCGCATCGTCTTCTCCGGCGTCGGCAAGAGTCGCGCCGAGATCCGCCGCGCCCTGGAAGTGGGGATCTTCTGCCTCAATGTGGAATCCGCAGCGGAGCTCGAGCGGGTCTCGGCCATTGCCCAGGAGCTGGGAGTGCAGGCACCGGTCGCCCTGCGGGTCAACCCCGATGTGGACCCCGGTACCCATCCCTACATTGCCACGGGTCTGCAGGAGAGCAAATTTGGCATCCCCATTGCCGAGGCCGAAACCCTCTACGCCCAATCCTGGCCCCATGTGCAGTTCATCGGCATCGCCGCCCACATCGGGTCGCAGCTGCTGGATCTAGCCCCCATTGGTGAGGCTGCCCGCCGTCTGCGCTCCCTCTACGAACGCTTGCAAGCCCATGGACTGCCCTTACGGCATTTGGATTTGGGCGGTGGAGTAGGCATCCGCTACCATAACGAAACCCCGCCCACCCCAGCGGATTATGCCGCCACCCTGGAAGAGGCCCTTGCCAGTCTCCCCGCCCAGCGCGTAGTAGAGCTCGGGCGCGCCCTGGTGGGCAACGCCGGGGTCCTGCTCACCCGGGTCGAGTACCGCAAAAGCAATGGCAGCAAGGAATTCTGCGTGGTGGATGCGGCCATGAACGACCTGTTGCGTCCCAGCCTCTATGGTGCCTGGCACGATATCCTGCCGCTCCAGGAACCCAGGGCGGCAGGCACCCCCATGGATGTGGTCGGCCCCGTCTGTGAAAGTGGCGACTTTTTTGCCAGGAACCGTCTCCTGCAGGCCGAGGCGGGCGATCTTTTGGCCATTCTGGGTGCCGGTGCCTATGGCTTTGCCATGAGCAGCCAGTACAACAGCCGGCCCCGGGCTGCGGAAGTCCTGGTCCTGGGTCAGGAAAACCGTCTCATCCGCCGACGCGAAACCCTGGCCGATCTATGGGCGGCCGAGGAAGATCTCTAGACCATCGCTACCCCGGGTTTGCTTGCCTGCCCGGGCCGTTTCCTTGACTTTGGCCTGGCTTCTCCTTATCTTCTCTCACCTTACAGATTTTTGGGGTAGATGACCATGAAGCGCACCTTTCAACCCAGTGTCGTGCATCGTAAGCGTACCCACGGCTTTCGCGCCCGGATGGCGACCAGGTCCGGCCGCCTGGTCCTCAAGCGTCGTCGGGCCAAGGGCCGCTACAAGCTTTGCCCCTGAGGCATGGACCGGCAGACCTTTACCCGAGATGACCGTCTGCGGAGCAAGTCCGAAATCCGGCAGGCCCTGCGCAATGGCAAGAAAAGAACGTTTCCGGAACTGGTCTTCTATAGCCTGAACAATGAACTTGGCCATGCCCGTCTGGGAATGGCGGTCAGTCGCAAGATTGGCAAAGCGGTCCAGCGCAACCGCCTCAAGCGCCGCCTTCGGGAAGCCTTTCGACTGAGTCCCGCTCGACGCTGCTCGCAGGACCTCCTGGTCGTGGCCCGTCCGGCTGCTCGCGATGCCCGTGTGGAACTCTTGCGCGCCCGTATCGAGGCGGTGCTACGGTGATCATCCGCCGCCTGCTTGTGGCCCTGATCCATGGCTACCAATATCTGCTGAGCCCTTTTCTGGGCAATAATTGCCGCTACCATCCCAGCTGTTCCCACTATGCCTGCGAAGCCATCGAGCGCTATGGCGTCTTGCGTGGGAGCTGGATGGGTATCAAACGTATCGCCCGTTGTCACCCCTTCCATCCGGGTGGCTATGACCCCGTTCCCTAAGATTACGGAGATCCATGGATAGCCAACGCACCATTCTCGCCATCGTCCTCTCCGTCATCGTCCTGATACTCTTTGAGTGGCTGGCACCCCATCCCAAAGAGGCGCCCACAGCAAGCCCGGTCGCCACCACCCAGTCAGCCCCGGCCCCCGCGCCCACTGCCAGCGCCCGCTCTGTGGCCATCCCAAAGACGACGGCGCAGCCTAAACCCAGTACCCAGGCCCTTGCTCTTGCCCAAGGTCCCAGCATCTCCTTCCAGACTCCCCTCTATGTGGGAAAAATCCAGCTGCAAGGAGGAGATATCCAGGATCTTGGCCTGCGCAACTATCCCATAGCGGTGGACGACAAGGCCCCCTATCCCATTCTCGACAGCAGCCCGGCACGGCTGACGGTGCAGCAAAGCGCTTTCGTCAACCAGAACGGACAGCTCCTGCAGCCGGTATACCAGGGCCCGGCCACCGTCCCCCCCGCTGGACCCATTGTCCTGCACGGCAAAGCGGGGCCTTTGCAAGTCCAGAAAACCCTACGCTTCGATCCCAAGAACTATCTCCTGACCGAAGACATCCAGGTCACCAACACCGGGACCGGGGCCTTCAGCGGGAGTTATTTCGATCAGATCGTGCGCAACGACCGGACCGAAAGCCATTGGTTCATGTCCATCTTTACCGGCGCGGTACTGATGCACGATGGCTCCTTGACGGAAAAGGATTTTGCTGACCTGCGCCATCATCCCGAAAGCTATCTGGGTACGGGTTGGGCAGGCATGACGGACCACTACTTCCTCCAGGCCGTCCTTGCCGAGCCCCACCAGCAGGTCCAGATCTATGCCCGCCCCGATGGCA
>JAEPKX010000030.1:16910-20488 GCA_021375695.1 Candidatus Igneacidithiobacillus taupoensis
GACCTGCGCCATCATCCCGAAAGCTATCTGGGTACGGGTTGGGCAGGCATGACGGACCACTACTTCCTCCAGGCCGTCCTTGCCGAGCCCCACCAGCAGGTCCAGATCTATGCCCGCCCCGATGGCAGTAATTTTGCAGCCGGAATCGAGCAACGCCTGCCGACCCTCCAGCCGGGGCAGTCCTATGCCTTCCAGCAGCAGCTCTTTTTAGGTCCCAAGCAACAGGATCTGCTCTCTGCGCTGGGTCGGGGCCTGGAGCAGACCGTGGATTATGGCTGGTTTGCCATCGTCGCCGAACCCATGTACGGGGTCTTGCGCTGGTTCCATAGCTGGACGGGGAACTGGGGTTGGGCCATTGTCTTTCTGGTCATTGCCGTCAAGCTGATTTTCTTCTACCCCTCGGCCATC
The DNA here is from genome assembly GCA_021375695.1 of Candidatus Igneacidithiobacillus taupoensis. Lineage (GTDB taxonomy): Bacteria > Pseudomonadota > Gammaproteobacteria > Acidithiobacillales > Acidithiobacillaceae > Igneacidithiobacillus > Igneacidithiobacillus taupoensis. The sequence goes on from JAEPKX010000030.1 coordinate 17,319, forward strand.
AGCTATCGCTCCATGGCCAATATGCGCAAGCTGCAGCCCAAGCTCGAAAAGATCAAAAAAGAATATGGGGATGACCGGCAAAAAATGGGGGCGGCCATGATGGAGCTCTACCGCAGCGAAAAGATCAATCCCATGGCCGGCTGTCTGCCCATCCTGATCCAGATGCCGGTTTTCATTGCCCTGTACTGGGTACTGGTGGAGAGTGTTTCCCTGCGGCAGGCCCCGTTCATTCTCTGGATTCATGATCTGGCCGTGCCAGACCCTTATTACATTTTGCCGCTGCTCATGGGCATCAGCATGTTCCTCCAGCAGCGTTTGAATCCCGCCCCCGTCGATCCCGTCCAGAAAAAGGTGATGTCGATCCTGCCGGTGGCCTTTGCGGTCTTCTTTTCCTTCTTTCCGGCGGGACTGGTGCTCTACTGGCTCACCAACAACGTGGTCTCCATTGGCCAGCAGTACCTGATTACCCGCCATGTCCTGAAAGAGGGCTGATTGTCCCGACGGCTGGGCTATCAGCAAGGCGACACCATCGTCGCCATCGCCACGCCACCGGGGGAAGGGGGCATCGGTATCCTCCGACTCTCGGGACCCCAGAGTCTGGCCATCGCCAATGGCCTCTGCCAACAGCCGCCCCATCAGCCCTGGCGACCCCGCCATGGCTACTTCCGGGCCTTTTACGATCCCCAGGGGGAGTTGCTCGATCGGGGCATTGCCCTCTACTTTCCCGCCCCCCATAGCTATACCGGCGAAGCGGTGGTGGAACTCCAAGGGCACGGCAGCCCCGTGGTGCTGGGGATGCTCCTGCGCAGTGCCGTGGCCCTGGGGGCACGCCTTGCCCGTCCTGGGGAATTCAGTGAACGGGCCTTTCTCCATGGGCGCATGGACCTGGCCCAGGCCGAGGCCGTTGCCGAACTGATCCACGCCCGCAGCGAATCCCAGGCCCGTGCCGCCCTGGCCAGTCTCGAAGGGCGATTTTCCGAAGGAATCAACAAGCTTCGCCAACAAATCCTGAGCACCCTGGCCCTGGCCGAGGCAGGGCTGGATTTCAGTGAGGAAGAGCTGGGAGACACCCATGCCCAGACCCTTGGGCGCGAACTCCAGGAACTGCGCCAACAGCTCGCGACCCTCCTGCACCAGAGTCGCCAGGGGGCCAGGCTTGGCCGGGGGGCGCGGGTGCTGCTGCTGGGCCGTCCCAATGTAGGCAAATCCAGTCTGCTCAATGCCCTGTCCGGTCGGGATACAGCCATCATCACCCCCATTGCCGGCACCACCCGCGATATCTTGCGTGAGGAAATCTCTCTGGCGGGGCTGCCGGTGGAAGTCCTCGATACCGCCGGACTTCGGGATAGTAGCGATCCCATCGAACAGGAAGGGGTGCGCCGCAGCCGTGCCCTCCTGGATCAGGTGGAGTGGGTGCTCCTGCTGCTAGACGCCAGTCAAGGCTGGCAATCCGAAGATGCCCGCATTCTGGCCGATCTGGACCAGGAACGCTGTACCCTGGTCTGGAACAAGGTAGATCTGGTTGCGGATTTTCAGCCGCCAGCCCTGGACGTACCCAGCCTCTGCCTCTCTGCCCGGGAAGGCCAGGGGCTCGGGGACTTGCGCTGCCATCTGCAGGAAGTCCTCGGCGCCCAGGAAAGCGCCCCCTGGCTCGCCCGCCAACGTCACCTCCTGGCCCTGGAAGAGGCCCAGCAAGCCCTGGACCACGCCCAACAACAATTGAGCCATGGTACGGAAGAACTGCTGGCCCAAGGACTGCGGGACGCAGCAACGGCCTTGGGGCAAATTACCGGGGCGGTGGATGTGGAAGAAATCCTGGGGAACATCTTCTCCCGCTTTTGCATTGGCAAATAAGGAAGCAAAAAGGGGGCCGAAGCCCCCTTTGGGATGCGCACGAGAACCGGATTATTCCACGGCAATCCGGCGGCGCTTGGCCGATTCCGCCTTGGGCAGAATCAACTCCAGCACCCCGTCCTTGTAGCTTGCCTTGCTCTGACTGGCATCCACATCCACCGGTAACTGGATGGTGCGGGCGAAGTTGCCATAGCGACGTTCCCGATAAATGTACTTACCTTCTTCCTTGCTTTGTTCCTCTTCCTTGGTACCGCTGATATAGACCTGATTGCCATGGACCTGAATATCCAGCTTGTCCTTGTCCACCCCAGCGATTTCCGCCTTGACCACAATTTCATTGTCCCGATCGATCACATCCAGATGGGCAATATTGGGCCGTGGAGCCGCTGCACCTCCGCCCTGCAAAGGCCGGAAAAAGCCGGGCAATACCGCATCAAAGATCTGTTCCATGGGATCCAACACCTGTACTGGAGCATTTACCGTTTCCTGACTCATAGTTTCCTCCTTGATTGAGAGCTTCACTGACCTGCCTAGAAATTGGGGTTAGCCCGCGTGCTTTTCAAGGCCCCTCAATAAGGATAGTCCATGCCCGGTGGGATATCCTTGAAACGCCGATGGACCCACCAATATTGCTCTGGGGCCTTGCGGATGGCCGCTTCCAGCAGGGCATTCATGGCGGCGGTATCCTGCTCGTCGTCACCCGTCGGGAACGACCCACCCAGGGGAATGATTTCGATCTCGAAACCCTGCCCCCGGGGCAGCCGATAGGCAAAGAGCCCAAAGACCGGACTGCCGCGACGCTGGGCCAAACGCCCCAGAATGGGGGTAGTGCAGGCGGGCCGGCCAAAAAAGGGGGCAAAGACCCCTTCTTTGGGGTCCACATTCTGATCGGGCAAGATCCCCACCACCTCGCCTTTTTGCAGGGCCTGGAGCAAGGGGCGAACCCCCCCCTCCTTGGCGACCAGCCGCGCCCCTGTGCGGCTGCGACCGCGCACCATCCGCGCATTGATGGCAGCACTACGGGTAGCCATGTAGAGCACCGTTACCGGCCAGCGTTGGCCAATGTATTGCACTGCCGCCTCCCAGGCCCCCAGGTGGGCGGTAAAGAGCACCACCCCCCGTCCTTGGGCCAAGGCCTCATCCACAGCCGCAGCCCCCTCGACGCGCCGAATGAGCGCCAGACTCCGGGACTGGGGCCAAAACCAGAGGGGGCCCAATTCCACAAAGGCCTGACCCAGTTGCCGAACATGGGCGCGGAGCAGCTGGCCTTGTTCTGCTGCACTGTAGGTGGGAAAGGCCAGGGCAAGATTGGTACG
>JAEPKX010000031.1 GCA_021375695.1 Candidatus Igneacidithiobacillus taupoensis
ATAGATCGCGCCAGATGCCGATTCCTCATCATGCCTCGGACTTGCAGGTCCTCGATGACGATAGTGTCATGGGTTCGAGTTAGCTCGCTCGTGAGCTTGTGCAGGGCATCATTACGGATATTGGCAATTCGGGCATGGAGCCTTGCCAGACGGATTCTGGCCCTGTTGCGGTTTTTGGAGCCTTTTTTCTTTCGGGACAGACTACGAGACAATCTCTGCAACCGTCCCAAAAGCGCCTTGTGTGGCTTGGGTCCAACAACTTTTTCTCCCGTAGACAGGGTAGCCAAGGCAGATACGCCCAGATCCACTCCGACAGGGCCTTGGTTTTCGGCCTGTCGTTTGGGGGGATCTTTGGTATCCACCGTAATACTGACAAACCATTGATCGGCAATGCGGGAGATCGTTGCTGACATGATTTTGCCAGAGAATCGCAAAGATTCTCGCATCCGTACCCAGCCGAGATTCGGGATACGAATGCGGGAATCTTTGACAGTGAATTGATCGTTACTCAACGTAAAGCGGTCATGGACACCTTTCTTGCGAAAGGTCGGATACTTCGCCCTTCCCGCCCAGAAATTCTTGAACGCCTCCCCTAGCTGAATGATGGCCATTTGTGGCGCGTTCTTGGTAACTTCCAGCATCCATGGGAATTGCTCGCGCTTGATTTTGTTTAGTTGTTTCCGCAGAGACCGTTGGGAAGGTTTGGGTAGGGCCTTGTTCTCTTTCCACGCCTCATATTGCCTTTTCCACTCGGCCAAAGCCCAGTTATAGGCGAACCGTGCCGTTCCTGCGGCTTTGGCAAAATAAGTGGCCTGCTTGTTGTTTGGGTTTAGCGCAATCTTGTGGGAAATCAGCATTGTGATGCCTCCACAGCAGCCCGCACGCCGTCGAGCAGCTTCTGGTTCTTGCGAGAACGGGCACCGTATAGACGGGCGCTAAAGATCGTGATGATCTCCAGCACGTCTTTTGCCAGGTCTTCCTCAAAGGTCGTATCCTCGCCCTGGTTAAGGATCACCACCTCAACACCCTTGGCCTCACAGATGGCGAACACCAGTTCTGCGCCAAAGCGTAGCAGCCGGTCTTTATGCGTAATAACCAGCCGCCCAACCTCGCCTTGCAAAATGGCATCGAGTAGCCGCTTGAGTCCCTTCTTGTGGTAATTCATGCCGGAACCCAAATCAGCGATAACCTCGAACGTCCAGCCCTGTCGGGCACAGTAGAGTTCGAGCACCTGCTTTTGCCGCTCCAGATCGTCCTTCTGGTCGTGACTGGACACGCGGGCGTAGGCAATAGTCCGTCGTTCTGGTTTTTGAAAATGGAATTGTTCTGGTCGCAACTTGGCAAGGTCATAGCGTCGCCGTCCGCCAGGGGTGCGTTCGGCGGGAACAAGCCTTCCCTCCCGTTCCCAGCGCCGCAGCGTTTGCACTGCAACACCTAAGAATTCGGCGGCTTCGCGGATGCTAACCATCTTGCGTGACATGTGAGAATAATACATTAAAGCGCAAAAACGAGCAACTATTTATTCAACTGCTCAAGCCCTGAGCAAGGCCCGCCAGGGTCTGGCTGCTGGCCCCGGAGCTGGCTATGGCTTGTTGAGGATCTTCCAAGGCGCTCAAACCCAAGGGGTCTGCCAAGCTGGTAAAAAGGGTTTTGGCGTTTGAGGGGATGGTTTCCAGGGCCGCAAGTAATTCCGCACCGATGTGGGGGTGACGATAGTCAGCCAACAGGTCGCTGTGTTCCTGGCGCTGGTAAATGCCATTGAGGGTACCGATGACGACTTCCTTGGCCGCGGCGCCCGCCACCAGACCCGCCACGGCTGGCCAGTTATTCTCGCTAATTCCCATGGGCGAAAAGAGCGGCGCGAGTGCACGACTTCCCTGTGCAAGTAGAGAATGATCGAGATCGGTGCTCACCAGTCCCTGCTGGGTCCACCCCAGTCCAGGCAAGATCAAAAGAAGGAAACCAAGGGCAGCAATGACCTTGCCCACCCGCAGTACAAAGACTTGCAGGCGCTGCCAGGCCTGCAGGAAGACGCTGCGGACATTGGGCAGACGATAGGGTGGCAACTCCAGGACGAAGGCGCGGGCTTGCCCGGGTAGGGCCGTTCGCCCCAGCAGCCACGCAGTAAAGAGGGCAGCAACAATGCCCACGACATAGAGCAGGAATACCACTTGACCGCCCCAGTGACGAAAGAACACCACTGCAAAGGCCATGTAGATGGTCAGCCTTGCGGAACAGGACATGAAGGGTTGCATGAGAACGGTCAGGATCCGTCCCCGGGGATCATCAATGATCCGGGAGCCCATGATGGCTGGCACATTGCAGCCAAAGCCGATGACCATGGGCAAAAGGGAGTTGCCCGGCAGGCCTACCCGGCGAGTCAGCCGGTCCATGACGTAGGCCGCCCGCGCCATATAGCCAGAATCTTCCAGCAGCGCGAGCAAGAGGAAGGTCAGGCCAATGGGAGGAATGAAGCTAATGACCAGATGGAGACCACCTCCCAAACCCCCAGCAATGGCCGTAACCAGCCAATCGGGTCCACCCCACTGCAGGAGCAGGTGGCCAAGCCCATGGACGAGGAGGGCCGCCGATGCCTGATCGAAAAAGTCCAGAAAGACATTGCCACCGCTAAAACTCACCACAAAGGTTAAATACAGCACCCCAAGAAAAATGGGTACCCCAAGCCACGGGTGCAACACCCATCGATCCAGGGCACGGATCATGGCCTGGCGCGATCCTTGGGGCCGGCCCTTGGTCACGGTAGCAAAGATCCTGGCGGCAAAGGCAAAGCGTTGGGCGGGGAGGAGATCCTCCGCGGTCTCGCCATAACGATCGACAAGGATTTTGGCTTGTTCCGCTCGAGCGACCCGTAATTCCGCTGGACAGTGATCGGGCAATTCCAGATATTCCAAGGCCAGAAATGCCGAGCCCGGGGCGGTAATTTGGTTGCCCAAGCTTTGCAAGGCGGCTGCCACGGGAGGTTCCCACGGGACGCTCGCAGACTGTGGAGGATTGTCCAGGGCTTCTCGCAGGGCCCCTTGCAGCTCGCAAAGGCCTTTTCCTTTGCGCGCCACCATGGCAATGACCGGTACCCCCAGTTGCCCCGCCAGTACCTTGGGATCAATAACCAAGCCGGCAGCCTCGGCATCGTCCATCATGTTGAGGACGAGCAGCAATGGGCAACCCAAAGTCAGCAACTCTGCCGTTAGCAAGAGATGCCGCTCCAGATTGCTGGCATCAAGCACTTGGACCACGAGATCCATCTTGCCCTCCCGAAGGAACTGGCGGGCCACGGTCTGATCCTCGCCACCGCCGCCAAGCAGGCTGTAGACCCCGGGCAGGTCGATAATCTTCGCTCGCACCGAGGGACCAAGGCGCGCCCATCCCTCCCGGCGTTCCACGGTTACCCCAGGCCAGTTACCGACGCGCTGATGGGTACCCGTCAGCAAATTATACAGGGTGGTCTTGCCACAATTGGGGTTGCCAATGAGGGCAATGCTGTGGACGTCTTTGCTTGGTCCGGTCACGACAGGCTTTGCTGGGCTCGCGTTCATGGCGCAACTACCGGGGTGGCCAGGGGATGGACCTGGATCTTATCCAACCATTCGCGACCCAAAGCGATGGTGGTACCCGCACTTTCCAGCACCGCACCCCGTCCATCGGGCCCCATCCGCAGACGAATCACCATTCCGGTGCGAAGACCTAGCATCAGCAATCGTTTTTTCTCCTGGGTATCGAGCAACAAGGTCTCGATGCGGGCATGGGCTCCGCGAGAAAGTTGTGCAAGAGGGACTATGACTGAGGGATGAGACATGACCATACGCTCCAGAAATTTCTTCTGGATAAACTGTAATTGAGAATCGTTACTAATGCAATGGCTTTTGGAGCCTTTGGGTTCTCAGTCTAGGACTGCGGCAAAGAGATCATGGCTGTCGTGGTCCAGGATGCGGGCCCGTACCCGATCTCCCGGGCGCAGTCCCTGGGCCTTTTGGAGATGGACGACCCCATCGATTTCCGGGGCATCGCTGTGACTGCGTCCTTGGGCGCGCCCGCGTTGATCTACGGCATCGACGAGGATCTCGCGTTCCCGCCCCACAAAGCGTGCCAAACGGGTCTTGCTGATGTCCTCCTGGAGGGCCATGAGGCGTAGCTGCCGTTCCTCTTTAATGGCATCGGGTACCGCGCCAGGAAGATCGTTGGCGGCCGCTCCGGCCACTGGTGAATAGACAAATGAGCCAACCCGATCCAATTGAGCGGCGTGCAAAAAATCCAAAAGTTCCGCAAAATCGGCCTCGGTTTCGCCGGGAAAGCCGACAATGAAGGTGCTGCGCAGGGTCAGATCGGGAACCAGGCGGCGCCACTTTGCAATGCGTTCCAGGGTTCGTTCGGCGGCAGCCGGGCGGCGCATGGCTTTGAGGATGCGGGGACTGCCATGCTGCAAGGGAATGTCCAGATAGGGCAGAATGAGACCCTCGGCCATGAGCGGAAGCAATTCGTCCACATGGGGGTAGGGGTAGACATAGTGCAGTCGCACCCAGACTCCCAGTCTGCCCAGGGCCTGACAAAGATCCGTAATGCGGGTTTTAAGGGGGCGGCCATCATGAAAGGCCGTTCGGTACTTCTGGTCCACGCCATAGGCACCGGTATCCTGGGAGATCACCAGGAGTTCCTGTACCCCGCTGGCAACCAAGGCCTCGGCCTCGCGCAGGATTTCTCCCGGAGGACGGCTACGAAGCTGCCCGCGCATGCTGGGGATGATACAAAAGCTGCAGGATTGATTGCAGCCTTCGGAAATTTTCAGATAGGCGTAGTGGGCAGGGGTGAGCCGCAAGCCCTGGGGTGGGACCAGGTCGGTAAAGGGATCATGCCTGGGTGGCAGTACCCTATGGATGGCGTCGATCACGGCGCCATCTTCCTGGGGACCGGTGACGGCCAGAACGGCGGGATGGGCCCGGCGTACCCATTCGCCACCTTCTCTTGCCCCAAGACAACCGGTGACAATCACCCGGCCGTTTTCGGCCAGGGCTTCCCCAATGGCCTCCAGGGATTCCTCCACCGCGGCATCGATGAAGCCGCAGGTGTTGACCACCACCAGATCGGCCCCGGCATAGTCTCCTACCAACTCATAGCCCTCGGCCCGCAGACGGGTAAGGATGCGCTCGCTATCGACGGTGGCCTTGGGGCATCCGAGGCTGACGAAGCCGATCTTGGGAATGCAGGTGCTGGTCAAAAGGTGTTACTCACGCTGGCTACGCCAGGGACGGCACCGACGATCTTTTCGACCACCTGCTGTAGATCGATGACGGCATTAGGGCAACCGGCACAGGCACCCTTCATGCGCACGCGCACATCCCGCTGGCGGATTTCCAGCAATTCGATATCGCCACCGTCCCGATGGAGGATGCGGCGGACGGCGGCGATGGCCTCGGCCACCGCCTGGGGGTCGGGCAGGGGATCCTCGGGCGCAAAGTGGCGCTTACGCCCCACTAATCGTTGGGCCATGGCCTGGGCGTGGGCAATCTTGGCCGCCGCCAGGGGGTCGGTCTCCTCCAGGGCGTCCAGCTCCTCTTCGGTAAAGAAACGAATGGGTTGGCGAGCTTCTTCCATGGCTTCAATATAACATGCGTCCGCCATCGACGACGAGGTTGTGCCCGGTCACATAGGGGGCATCCAACAGCAAAAAGGCCACCGCCTTGGCAATGTCCTGGGGTTGGCCTTCCCGCTTCAGGGCCGTTTTGGCAAGCAGACCAGCTCGATCACCATCGGGAGGGTCCATCCCCTCGGCCCAGAGCACTACTCCTGGCGAGACACTATTGACCCGCACCTCGGGCCCCATCTCCTTGGCGAGGGCCTTGCTCAGGGCCAGGAGCCCAGCTTTGCTGACGGTGTAGGCCAGGTGTCCACTCAAAGGGATCTCTGCCTGGATGTCCGTAAGGTTTACCACACAACCCTGCCGCTCTCGCAACAAGGGCCAGGCAGCCTGGGTCAGGAAGAGGGGCGCGCGGATATGAATGCCCTCCATCCTGGCCCATTCTTCCAACGCCAGGCCCGCCAAGGGACTGGGACGAAAAAGGGAGGCATTGTTGACCAGGCCATCCAGTCCACCCAATTTTCCTACGACCTGCTCGATCAGTCGGGCAGGGAATGCAGGATCCAACAAATCGCCGGGAAAGAGGTGGACAGGGACCGACCAGCGCTCACGGATCTGGGCGGCGAGCCTTTCGGCATCGGCTTTGGAATGCCTATAATGCAGGCCGAGGCTGCAGCCCCGTGCCGCAAGCTCGACGGCAATGGCCGCACCCACGCGGCGGGCGGCACCGGTGATCAAGACGATTTTGGATTCCACAACTCCTCCCCAACCCAGGAATGAGTCATGGTTGTATCCCATCCCCAAAGAGGACACAAGGAGCCCCTGGCAGCGCCGGATCCCCTTGCCCAGGTCCATTCGGAACGCTTGTGCCAGCGGATTGCTGCGGCCATTGCCGAGGCTGGAGGAGTTCTTCCCTTTGCCGACTACATGCACCTGGCCCTCTATGCCCCGGGCTTGGGGTATTACCAGGCCGGCCAGGCTCGGTTGGGGCCACAGGGGGATTTCATCACCGCCCCTGAGATGGGCTACCTGCTAGGTGCGGTACTAGCCCGTTATCTGGGACCGGACCCGGGTGCTGACGGGATCCTGGAATTTGGGGCCGGCTCCGGTGCCCTGGCGGCCCAGATTATCGGGTTTCGACCGGAGTTGCCTTACGCAGTGATCGAGACCAGTCCGAGCCTAGGGGAAAGCCAGCGCCAACGGGTACCCCAACTTCGTCAGTTGGCGCGCCTTCCCGCGGCATGGCAGGGGGTGATGCTGGCCAATGAAGTCCTGGATGCCCTGCCCGTCCAAGTCGTCGAGTGGACTGGCACCGAGCTGCAGGAGTTGGGGGTGCGCTTCGCCCATGGCCGCTTTCATTGGGCTCCCCTGCCAAGGCCCCTGGATCAGCGGCTGCAGGAGCGTTTGCAACCCTATGCTTGCCAATGGCCCCACCCGTATCGTACCGAGGTCAATTTGCAGGCCGAGGCCTGGCTGCGCACCGTGGCGGCTGCCCTCACCCGGGGCCAGATCATTCTCATCGACTACGGTTATCCCACCCGCGCGACGTACTATCATCCCCAGCGCTCCATGGGGAGTCTGCGCGCCTATTACCGCCATCACTGTTTGGATGACCCCTTTTTCTGGCCGGGTCTGTGTGATCTCACGGCCCATGTGGACTTTGAAAGCCTGCTGGAGGAATCCCAACGGTGCGGTTTGCTGGTTCGCTGGTTTGGCACGCTGGCGCGTTTTTTGATGGAGCATGGACTTTTGGAGATCTTTGCCGAGCGGGCGGCCACAGCCGATCCCAGGGAGCGGCTCGCCCTTGCCAACGAGGTCAAGCGCCTCACCCTTCCCCAGGAGATGGGGGAGAGTTTTCAGGTGCTGGTGTTGGAGCGGCCCTAGATGATGCGGGAGAAGGTGTTCTGGCTCTGGCCCAGGTAAGCATCAAAGGCCATGCAGACATGGCGCACCAGCAAGCGTCCGCGTTCGGTGACGAGCAGCTCCTTCTCCTGCCAGGCGATCAGTCCATCGCGCTCCAGTTCTTCCAGCCGGGGCTTGCTCCCAGCAAAATAGTGCCAAAACTCGATCCCAAAACGCTGCTCCAGGGTGGAAATGTCCAGGCGAAAATCGCAAATGATGCGGGTGATGAGTTCCCGACGCAGGAGATCATCCTCCGTGAGGAGCAAGCCCCGCTCCACCGGCAGACGTCCTGCATCCACGGCCTTTTCCCATGTCCCAAGCTCCTTGTGGTTTTGGCTGTAGACCCGGCCCACACTGCTGATGGCGCTCATCCCCATGGCCAGGAGATCGGCGTTGGCATGGGTAGAATAGCCCTGGAAGTTACGATAGAGATCCCCGCGGTCCTGGGCCAGGCTCAATTCATCTGCAGGAAGGGCAAAGTGGTCCATGCCGATGTAGCGATAGCCCGCCGCTGCCAACGCCGCAATGCTCTCTTGCAGAATGATCAGTTTTTGGGCAGGGCTTGGGAGATCGTCAGTCCGAATACGACGTTGGGGTGGGAAGCGCTCGGGTAGATGGGCGTAATTGAACAGCGAAAGCCGATCGGGTCGCAGGGCAATGATGGCTGCCAGGGTTTGGGAAAAGCTCTGGGGACTTTGCAGTGGCAGGCCATAAATCAGATCCAGACTGATGGAGGCAAAACCCAGGGAACGGGCCTCGGCAATGATCTCGGCGGTGCGTTCCAGACTCTGCTCCCGGTGCACGGCCTTCTGCACGGCTTCATCCAGATCCTGCACGCCCATACTCAAGCGATTCCAGCCCGCCTGCCGGAGCAAAGACAGGGTACCTGGCTCCAGGGCGCGCGGATCAATCTCGATACCATATTCGCCCCGATCATTGTCGAGCAAGTGAAAATGATGATGGAAGGCATCGAGGAGGCGTTCTAAGTCGGCACGCAAGAGAAAGCTCGGGGTGCCGCCGCCCAGATGGAGCTGGACGACGGGTCGGCTGGGATCCAGGTCGCGCCGCCACAGCAGCATTTCTTGTTCCACCCGATCCACATAGGGACCGCCCCATTCCCGATGTCGGGTCACAATCTTGGTGCAGGCGCAATAAAAACAAAGATGTTCACAAAATGGGATATGTACATACAGGGAGAGGGGACGGCTGCTGTCGTTGCTGGCGCGCAACTCCCGGCGCAGCTCCATTTCCGTGAAACCGCTGTGGAACTGGGGGGCGGTGGGATAGGAGGTATAGCGCGGGCCTGGGCGATCGTAGCGGGCAATGAGTTCGGCATCAAAAAGGATCGGGGTCATGGTTGGTCCTCGGCAGGGGCAGCAAGGGGGCGGATGCCGCGCAGTTCGCCATGGGCGCTGGCCCGTAATTCCGTAAGGAAGGATTGCAGATAGGGAAGATTGCCGTGACCCCGAAGGCTCGCGGCGCGCAGCTTTTGCCAGAGGCCATGGCGACCCAGGGGGAGGGCACGAACGTAACGGCGGTCAGCGTAGTTGCCTACGGTCCAGGTGGGTAAGGCGGCCATTCCCTGACCCGAGGCCACGAGTTGCAGAATGATGACCGTGAGCTCCGCCTGCCGACGACGCCAGGGTTGGACGCCGGCAGGCAGCAAAAACTCGCGAAAGAGGTCCAGGCGCCGCTCCTCTACTGGGTAGGTAATGACAGTTTCTTCGAGAAAGTCCGCTGGTTGCAGAAAATCCTGCGCGGCCAAGGGATGCCTTGGGTTGACCAGCCCTACGACTTCATAAGTAAAGAGATCATGGATCTCCAGCTCCGGTGCGGCCATTTCGGGGGCGCTGAGGATGGCAAGATCAGCCTGGGACTGCCGCAGCAGCTGCAGCGGATCCTGCTGAAAGCCCGAGACAATGTCCATTTCGACGTCGGGCCACTGGCTGCGAAAGCGATCCATGGCGGGGGTCAGCCAATCAAAACAGGTGTGGCACTCCACCGCCAGGCGCAGACGCCCACCCCGCCCCGAGGCGAGTCGGCGCAGTTCTTCCTGGGTGCGACGCAGGGCTGGCAGGACCTCGCGGGCCAAGGCATAAAGGCGCTCCCCGGCGGGGCTCAGTTGGGGTTTGCCGGACCGATAGTCAAAGATCTTCAAGGAAAACTCTTTTTCCAGGCCCCGCAGTTGGTGGGAGAGGGCCGATTGGGTCAGATGCAGACGCTCGGCAGCGGCGGCGATGCTGCCATATTGCAGGACCGCTTCGATGGTGCGCAGATGACGAAGCTCGATGGGCATGGCGCTCCTTTTCCCCAGGATCACCGCATCATACCTTGGCTTGGCAAGAAAGGGCAGAAGGGTTGTTGAGAGAGGTGGACGTTATTTACAATGGAGAACAACGTCACAAAAGATTCACAAAAATGTCATCAAGGCGTCACATTCCGCTGCTAATATTGCCCGTGTAGTAAAAACACCGAAGAGGAGAATGCAAATGTTGTTCAAGCACCGCGTCACCACCATGGCCGTACTTTTGGCCCTGTCAGGGTTCAGTGCCGCAGCCTATGCGGATAGCTCTGTGAATTCCCTGAAGGATCTCTTCACCCAAGGCACCGTCGACGGACAGGTCCGGGCCTATTATTTCAGTCGGGATTTTGGCAAGAACGCCGCCAATCTTTCGGCCTTTTCCCTGGGCGGTTACCTCAACGCCCATACCGCATCCCTGGCTGGCTTCAGTGCGGATGTGGGCTTCTACACAGCCAACAGCCTGGGTGCCAATCGCAAGAATCCCGATGTAACCCTCATGGGTCCGGGGACCTCCATCAACCGGCTGGGGCAGGCGTACCTGCAGTATGAGATCCCGCAGGTCCTGCTATTCCGTGCCGGCAATCAGACTCTCAATACCCCCTGGGTCAATGGTTCCGATTCCCGGGTGATTCCTGCCACCTATCAAGGCGTCTTTGCGCAAGTATCTCCTTATTGCGGCTGGAACATCTATGGTATGCGTATCTTCCGATGGGCAAGCCGTACCTCTGGCGATTATTACCGCGACAACCTCTACTATCCCGCCACTTTCCAGGGCGACAACATGTACGGTGGAGCAACCGCGGTCCCGTCCACGGACCCTGCCTCCAATGGTATCCTTGCCTTTGGTACCAGCTACAAGCGCTACGGCATCAATGCCCAGGCCTGGTACTATGACATGTATCAGTTCACCAACATCTTCTATGGGGACGCCCAGTATACCCTCAAGACGGGTATGGGTGTGGATCCCTTTCTGGGCGGTCAGATCAACCGGGAGTGGGATAGCCAGAGCCTGTTGAATACCAGCCTGGGAGCGAGCGCCATCAACAGGTTCAAAGGCAACGGGGTGAACAGTACGGCCTGGGGGGTGATTGGTGGTATCGATTACGACCTCAAGAATCCAATCCTGGGCAAGGGGCAGCTGGCAGCCAGTTACAATGAGATTCTCTATCACCCTGGTGCAGTGGGTGGTGGTGCCATCATCTCTCCCTATACTGTGGGCTATGCCACCGATCCCCTCTATACCACCTCCATGATCCGGGGTTTGGTGGAGCTGGGACCGGGACATGGCTGGAAAATCAAGTGGACTCAAAATTTCCTGAACAAGCAGTTCCTCTTTATGGCTGCCTATGCCCAGTATCAGTTACAGACCCTGGGACAGGCCAATGATATCTATGGGGATCTCACCTACTTCCCCCAGGGCTTCCTCAAGGGACTATCGATTCGTGATCGTGTAGAGGTGGCCCATGGTGGGGGACTACCGAACAACACCGGTTATTTCATCTACAATCGGGTGATGTTGACTTACGACTTCTAAGGTCTTTTTGCCCTGCGGTTCCACCCGCAGGGCCTGCTGGGAGAAAAGAAAAATGCGCTTGTCTACCTCTGTTATCCTTGCTGCTGTCCTGGTTTCTGCTGCGGGCTGCGCCGAGGCGCCCTTCTCCGGTTGTCCGGCCAAGCCCACTCCCGTGGCCGCTCCGGCCCCCGTCCCGCCACCTCCGCCGCCGGCTCCAGCCCCGGCTCCCATTGCGCCAATCCAGAAAACAATACTGGAAAGTAAACCCATTACCATCACGGGTATCAACTTTAAATTCAACTCCTCCAAATTGCTGGATCGGGATATCCAGGTTCTGGATGAGGTCGCCGCCTTTGCCCAGAAACATCCCGATGCAATATTGAATATCAATGGCTACGCGAGCAAGGTGGGCACCTACGCTTACAACCTGAAGCTATCGGAACAGCGCGCACAGAGTGTCGCCCGTTATCTGGAACAACATGGTGTACCCCGTGACCGCATGGTCCTCAAGGGTCACTCCTATGAAGACCCCATTGCCAGCAATGCCACCCCCCAGGGGCGATTTGCGAACCAACGGGTGGAGATCAACTCCAGCATCAAGGTCGAAAAAACCGTTACTGAATAAAAAGCAACGACCCAACCCTTTCAACCCTGCAGTGCTTCGGCATTGCTCCTCCTCCTTCGCCCCGCTGAGTCGGGGCATTTTTTGTAAGTGGAATGATCTAACCCCAATGTGGGCCTAGATCGAGTCGGGTAAAGGCTTCTTAAGCCTCACAGAGCTCTCAGGACCTGCGCCAGCACCTGAGGTACCTCGATGTCCTCCAGGCAACGATGGTGTTTGCGCGGACACTCGCGTTTGCCACAAGGGCTGCAGTCCAGATCCAAACGCAACACTTGCGCCTTGGCAGAGAGGGGGGGGGTCATGGTCAAGGGAGTCGGTCCATACAAAGCCACGACTTGGCTGCCAACAGCGCCGGCTACGTGCATGAGTCCAGAGTCGTTGCTCACGGTAACCTTTGCCAGGGAAAGGAGGTCAACGGCCTGCAAGAGGCTGGTACGCCCCCCCAGATCCCGGACTCCTGGGGCCGCCGCCGCAATTTCGCCAGTGATGGGAGCATCCTTGGGGCTACCCAGAAGCCAGACCGCATGTCCTGCTTCCAGCAGGGCCCGAGCCAGCCCAATCCAATGGCGAACGGGCCAGCGTTTGGCAGGACCGAACTCGGCCCCCGGGGCCAGCGCTACGGGACTTGGTGTGGGTGTCAGCGCCAATTCCCGTAGGGCAAGATCCCGCGCTGCAGGATCCACCTGCAAGCGAGGCGGAGGTAAATGCTGGGGATGGGGCAGACGAGGGGGCAGCCCCAGGGAGACATATTGATCAACGGTACGTGGAAGTTTTTTGCGACGCAGGCGATGAACATCATTGAGGAGCAGGCTACGAAACTCCCGCTGGTATCCTGTCCGCACCGGGATTTTGAGCCAATAAGGGATGAGGGCGGACTTGAAGCTGTTGGGCAGACAGATGGACCAGTCATAATCAATGCTTCGCAGCTTCTGGACCATGGCCTTGCGCTGGGCCAGCCCCAGGCGTTTATGGGAACTTTCCAGAACATGAACTTGCCGGATCTCGGCCATCCGCTCCCCAAGGGGAGCGCTGGCAACCGGGGCCAGGAGATCAATCTGTACTCTGGGCCAACGCCGCCGCATGATCTGAAAAAGGACCTGGGCCATGACCATATCGCCCACCCAGGAAGGGCCAATGATCAAGACCTGGGCCGGATCATTGCTCCGTGCCAGTCGGGTCAGCCGCTGGGCAAAGATCGGGAATTCGCTACCCTCGGCCCCCAAGGGATCCGTCCTGCTCATGGCAGATGACCCAGCAGCATGACCAGTAGCTCCACGGTAATCAGGATGATAATGATCCATTCCAGGAGGGTTTCGCGTTTGTGACGGCTGGCAACAATGATCACCTCCAGGCCCTCGCGGATGGCATCGAGTTTTTCGTCCAGGGCCCGGAAGCGACTCGTGAGTTCCAGGTCGGCCGACAACTCCCGGGACAACAGGGCCAGGCCCGGCGTTTCCCAGACCACATCGGGATTATCGAGCACGGCCAGGCGCGAGAGGATCTCTGTGCGGGTGGCGGAAGTCGACGCCAAAAAACGCAAATAGCCTCCTTTGCGACCAGGCAAACGCCCACTGCGGGTCACTTCCGACAGGAGATTCATGGTTGTTTCCAGCAGATTCTCCACCGCTTCTTCGTGGAGTTCCAAGGCCAGACTCTGGGCCAGGCGCAGAGCTACCAAAAAAATCCGCTCGTCTTCCCACTCCCGCAGCATGACGACATCTTTGCCCATGCCATCCCGATCACCCAACTGGAGGGCAATTTCCTCTGCTTGCGGTTCGGCAATGGGTTGAAAGGCTGCCTGGGCCTTGGCAATGACCCGTGCCTGCAGGGCTGGGCCCGCGCCAAAAAAACAGATGACTCCGGAACGAAAAAGGATGATCCGGGTTTCCCCATCCCGGAGCATGCGGTGCGCAGGGCTGTCGTACACCACCGCCATGTCAAAGGTTTCCCGCCAGTTTTTGAGTTGCATCTGTCGGACGGGTTGGATGGCATGGATGATGGCCTGGCTTTCACTCATGGGGGAAGACCTTGCCAGGGTTCAAGATCCCCAAGGGGTCAAAAAGCTCTTTGATGCGCCGCTGCAAATCCAGGGCAACGGGATCCAGTTCGAGGGCTACATAGTCGCGCTTCACGCTGCCAATGCCATGCTCTCCCGAAAGGGTGCCACCGCTGGCGAGAACGGTTCGAAACAAGTGGTCCAGGCCGCGCCGGGCACGCTCCAGCTCCCCTGCCCGGGAAGGATCAACGAGGATATTTACATGGAGATTGCCATTGCCAGCATGACCAAAACTGACGATTTGCAAGTCCAGTTCCTGCCGGATCTCATCAATGGCTGCCAAGAGCGTGGGTAATTGGGGTACGGGTACCACCACGTCTTCATTGATTTTGAGGGGGGCCATGGCCTTGGTCGCCGGGGAAAGAGACTTGCGGGCCGCCCAGAGGGCTTCCTGGCTCGTCCTATCCTGGCCGCTGAGTAACTGCAGCAAGCCCTCTCCCTGGATGGCAGTTTCCAGGGCGGCCAGTTGTACCGGAATGCTTTCGGTACTCCCGTCCACCTCCACCATCAAGAGGGCTTGGCTCCCATCGGGTAGATCCTTTGCTGCCCCCATGGCGCGCACTGCTGCCAGGGACTGGCTATCCATGAACTCCACGGCGCTGGGGGTCTGCAACTGCCCCATGACGCGGAGCACTGCGGCGCAGGCATCCTCGCTACTGCGAAAAGCAGCACGAAGAAGAGCCCGGGATTCTGGACGGGGTACCAGGCGCAGGGTCGCTTCGGTGATCAAGGCCAGGGTGCCTTCGCTTCCCACCAGCAACCGGGTCAGGTCATAGCCCACTACCCCTTTGCTGGTGCGGACCCCTGTTTGCAAGGTATCACCAGTACCTGTCACTGCCTTCAAGCCCAGGACATAATCGCGGGTCACCCCATATTTCACCGCATGGGGACCACCGGCATTCATGGCTAGATTGCCACCAATGCGGCAGTAGGGGCTGCTGCCGGGATCGGGGGGATAGCAGAGCCTGTCACTCGCGGCGATCTGATCGATCTCTGCCGTAATGCAACCGCTCTGGACCCGAATCAAGCGCTCTTTTGGGGCATATTCCAGCACTTGATTCATGCACTCAAATGATACGACAGCACCCCCTGCCAGGGGCAGTGCCCCGCCCACATTTCCCGAGCCTGCGCCCCTTGGGGTCAGGGGCAAGCGATATTTGGCGGCGATTTGGACAAGTTGGACGACCTCATCGTGGCTATGGGGAAAAAGCACGATCTCGGGTAGGCTGCGCGCGGGCGTATCGTCCTGACTATAGAGCGCCCGACAAAAGTCATCGGTCCGGGCGCGGTCGGGACCTAGGCACGAAAGCAACGCTGCAAGGGCTGGGTGATTCATGGCGTGCAGGCGCGAATTCTTTGCAATAGTGTGGTAGTGCTGCGCTGATAACGGAAGGGAATACTGCGGACCTGACCTCCCCAGGAGAGCACCTCCTGGCTGCCGACAATGCGCTCCACGGGCCAATCGCCACCTTTGACCAAGACCTCCGGACGAAGAAACCGGATCAGGGAAAGGGGGGTATCCTGGTGGAAGCTGGTGACATAATCCA
Source organism: Candidatus Igneacidithiobacillus taupoensis (assembly GCA_021375695.1). Classification (GTDB taxonomy): domain Bacteria; phylum Pseudomonadota; class Gammaproteobacteria; order Acidithiobacillales; family Acidithiobacillaceae; genus Igneacidithiobacillus; species Igneacidithiobacillus taupoensis. The sequence continues at coordinate 15,533 of JAEPKX010000031.1, forward strand.
CAGATCCAAGCCCTGCCAGCACCCGTTGCCGATCCTCGAGCGAATTGATGGGCCGATCGGCACCCTTGCCCAAGCGGCGCACGGAGTCATCGTCATTGACGGCCACCACCAGACAGGAACCCAAGGCCCGGGCTTCGTGCAGGTACTGCACATGACCGGCGTGCAGGATGTCGAACACCCCATTGGTAAAGACCATGGGCCGACGATTTTGCAGTTGTGCTAACAGCTGCTTGGGATCTTGGAAAATCTTGTGATCCAGGCTAGCTGACAATGATGCTTGTTCACGGGAAAAATGATGATCCACGGCGGCGCAGAGGCTATGGATGAGTAATAAGTGAACTTCCTGAATACGGGCCGTACGCCCATGGGGAACACGTAATTCCAGGTCAAGGGGCCGAAGCAGGGAGGCTAGTTGACCGCCATCCCGTCCTGTCAGGGCCAGGACCCAAAGACCTTGGGTCTGGGCCTTGCGCACCGCGGCCAGGATATTGGCAGAATTTCCCGAAGTACTAAAGACGACCAAGACATCCCCAGGGCGGCCCAGGGCCTCCACCTGCCGGGCAAAGACCTCTTCATAGGAGAGATCATTGGCAATGGCAGTCAGTACCGAGCTATCGGTGGTCAAGGCCAGGGCAGGAAGGGGGCGGCGCCAGCCCTCAAAGCGATTGACCAGTTCCGAAGCAAGATGCTGGGCATCGCCCGAGGATCCGCCATTGCCGCAGGCCAGTACCCTACCCCCGGATGCCAGGGTGTTAAGGAGGCGACTACTGGCGCGGCCAAAGGCAACATCCAGGCTATCCAGCTGCGCAAGTAAGGAGCGCTGCTCAGCAAGCTGGCGCAGCCACGGGGAATCGGTATTCATGGGTAGGGCACCTGAAAGGCATCGCGGATCCACTCCCCTGCAGCATCGCCATCGAAGCTCACCACATCGAAGCGACAAGGCCACCGCTGATACTGGGGATGACGTAGTAAAAAATATTGCGCCGCACGAATGATACGCTTTTGCTTGCGCTGGGTAATACTGGCAGCAGCCGTGCCCTGGCGATGATGGCTGCGGCTTCGCACTTCCACAAATACCAAACTTTCCCCATCCCGGAGCACAAGGTCAATTTCACCACTTCGGCAATGGAAATTGCGTTCCACCATTTGCATTCCCCGCTGGATCAGCAATTTCACCGCTTGTTCTTCCTGATATGTGCCCTTTTTTTGGGTTGGAGAAGGCATGATCTAGGATACACTGGGAAGCGTGGCAGGCTGCAATAGCCCGCCATGGGCCCAGCCCGCCCAGTCAAAGTCCAGTTCCACGGAATTGCCATGGGCCCAGTGCAGTTTTCCCGAGACCCCCTCGGGCAGATTTCGGGAATTGCCCGCGAGGAGAATCTTCTGGAGGATGCCATAGGCGTCGACTCCCAATCCGGCCAAACGCCAGTTGTCCAGATCCGATGGGGGGATAATATTCCGAATTCGCTGGGCAAGGGGGCTCTGCAGTACCGTAGGATTGCTTTCCCACGGCATAGTCAGGGTATAGACCCCATCCATGCCAGTACTGGGAATGCTTGTCAGTCCCCCATCCAGGACCCCAGGCAGGAGGATGGGGCGAGCACTGTATGCACGAATGCTGGCCACCAGTTTGGGCAATTGCTCCGCCCTGGCTACCAGGAAAATGAAGGCATTCCTGGCCAGCGGCGCAGCCAGGGGCCCGTGCAGGGAGCTCGCTAAGGGATCCTTGCTGGCATAGTGCGCAGTGCTGACAACCTGCCCGCCCAAGTGTTGCCATTCGGCCAAAAAGTCCGCTTGGATACTGGCCCCAGTTGAATCCAGGGGATAGAGAATGAGGGCCTGACGAAAGCCATGGGCAAAAGCATCACGGGCCAACTGCCTGGCTGCTACCCCATGGCCGCTGTCGAACCAGTAGACCCCTGGGGTCGTGCTCGCGGCTGCGCGATCAAGCAGAAGAATCGGGGGATCCTGGGGGTGACGCGCAGCAAGGACTGCCTGCACATCCTGCGGCAAACGCGGACCAACAAAGGCCGCACAGCCAGCCGCCACCCCTTTGGCATAGACCGAAGCATTGAGGGCGGGGTCACTGCTAACGTTCAGGATTCGGATGGGTGGCCCTGCATCTTGGGCAGCGGCACCTTCCAGTCCTGCAATGAAGGACTGCGTTTGGCTGGCAAAGCGTCCGGAGGTTGGCAAGAGCGTACAGATGGATCCATTCGCTGGTTCGTTGCCAGGCGTACCTGGGAGGTTCTCGTAGCCGATATCCGGTCGGCCGGGATGGGCCTCCAACCAGCTGGCGAAGGCTGCCTGCCGGGAAGCGGGATCCGGATGTTGGCGAGCGATGAGGGCAAAGGCCAGCCACTCCTGCACGATGGGATCACCACTGCGGCCCTGCCAATTCTTGAGTTTGGCCGAAGTCTGGGCATCGAGGAGCGCACGAATCTTGCGATGATTTTCTTGTTTGTCGGCGGGAGAGAGGAGCGGGTCCCGTTTCACCAGGAAATCCAATGCCGTCAGGTCATGACCATCGGCCTGAAAAAGATTGGCCAGTTGTGCCATGGCCGCCGCCCGTTTGTCTGCCGGGACACTCGGGATGGCAATATAACTTTCTAACGCACCTCGGGCTGCTGCACTTTGCCCCAGACGCTGGTAGGCTTGCGCCTGCAGGGCATAGGCCTGCCCTCGTTGTGCTGGGTCCTTGCTCAAGCGCAGCACCTCTGCGCTCAACAGCAGGGCGACCTTGGGTCGATTCCCTTCCAGGGAGGCTTTGGCAGCATTCTCCAAATAGCGAAGCTGCTCTTCCCCATGGCTTTGCGCAGCGGCTCGAATATATTCTTTGGCGGCCTGCAAATCTTTCCCCATGGCCAGCAGATGATCCGCTGCCGTAGCTGGACTCGGCACTTTGCTGGTGCTGGGTAATGGGACAGGTTCCGCAACAGTCGAATGGGAGGGGGGAGTCTCTGGCATCGGTGCGCAGGCACTCAATAAGCTTGCGACCAGAGTCATCGCAAGCCATTGAGGCCAGAACAGTGCACTAGAAATCGATTTTCCCATAGGGCAGAGTGTATGGAGAAGAGTGCAGGGGTGCAATTCATAATGGATGTCTTGCAGAGCGTTCAAAGTTGCCGTAAAGGTCGACTGGATATCGTGGCTACGCCCATCGGTAATCTGGAGGATCTCTCGCCTCGAGCCCGGCGAGTGCTGGCGACGGCTGATCGCGTGTTGGTAGAAGATCGTCGCCATGCCCAGCGATTGTTCCAAAGCATCGGCGCGCAACCACGAACCGAACTGGTTCACGAGCACAATGAGCGGGAGCAAATTGCCCGCATTTTGGACTTTTTGGCGGCAGGAGAACAGCTGGCACTGATCTCCGATGCCGGAATGCCACTGATTTCCGATCCTGGATACCCTGTGATCGCGGCATTGCGCCGTGCCGGTGCCACTATCAGTGTGATTCCAGGACCGTCGGCGGTAGTTGCTGCCTTGGCAATATCGGGCCTGCCATCGGATCGTTTTTGTTTTGAGGGATTCCTACCCCCGCGAAAGGGGGCCCGGCAACAGCGCCTGGAGAGCTTGGTGAGGGAGAGCCGCACCCTGGTCTTTTATGAAGCTCCCCATCGGATCCTCGAAACACTCACGGCCATGACCGAGGTCTTTCAGCCACACCGGCAAGCGGTCTTGTGCCGGGAATTGAGCAAGATCCATGAAGAAAGTGTGGGTGACTGCCTGGGTGATATTCTCCAGACCCTTAAGGAAAACCCCGAGCGGGTGCGCGGAGAAATGGCCTTGGTGGTGGCCGGTGCTGCCGATCCAGAGCCGGGAGAGGAGGACCAGGAGCGCATCCTGCGGCCGCTGCTTGCCGAACTGCCCTTGGCCCAGGCCGTACGGATTGCCCAGGCGCAAACGGGTGTGCCCCACCGTACGCTCTACCAACGCGCCTTGGCCTTGACTTCTAGGAGCTCCTCGGCTTAAATGCCGTTTTCTTGCCCAGGTAGCTCAGTCGGTAGAGCAGAGGACTGAAAATCCTCGTGTCGGTGGTTCGATTCCGCCCCTGGGCACCACAATATACAAACGCTGATGCAAGGTACGCTAGTGGCCAAGGAGTAGGTGTTAAGCCCTTTTCCAACTCTCAGAAGCTTTATCCCCGTCAGTATCACCCAGCTGCGCAAACTGTGTACAGCGCCCATTGCTCCAGGGCGGAACGGCAAATTCCAATGGCGTTCTTTGCTAGTTTTTCTTGACCGGGCAGGTCCGAATACCCAGCAGGCTGTACGCAGGGCAAATGCCCACAATCCCCGTGATCAAGGGCAGCAGGCCGATCCATCCCCAGGGTGTTTGGGGACCCACAAAAACCAGAGCAATCAAAATAATGCCGACAACAACTCTGATCCCGCGGTCCAGAGTACCTTCATTCAGAGTCATCATGATCACCTCTCCTTTTGGATTTTAGATGGTTCCAGAAGACAACAGCCAAGAGAACATAAACTGCTCCTAAGCATCTCCTCTGTCTACAGATATCTTCAACGGCCCAAGCCAGCAGCCAGGCATGTACAAATTCCATCTCCCTGATCCTACTTTGCCCAGGTTATCGATCCAGTGCGCCCTTAGAATACCACTTTTTTCCGCCAGCAGGGGAACGGCAAAGTCTGGGGCAACCCTGCTGGACCAGTCAAAATAACTGATTTTGCTGCCATCCAAGGCTATCCAGAGCCCTTGTATGAAAATCCCTTGGCATTTCCTGGTGCCATCATCATTCCGAAGGCAAGGGCGCGATCTTTTTGTTCTTTGGCGGCGAGCGCATCAGCAGCACAATGGGGATCATGGCTACAAAGCTATAAAAGACAAAGGTAAACGCATCCAGAATCCCGCGCATGGCCGCCTGTTGGCCAAGGGTAAG
>JAEPKX010000062.1 GCA_021375695.1 Candidatus Igneacidithiobacillus taupoensis
TCCCTGGTATCAGCTCATCGTGCCCCAACTCCACTGCAAGGAAGACTGGCTGGCCGGCATCGTGGCCTGTATCAATGCCCTGGGCTGGGGAATCTGGCGCATTGCCGAAGTCATCCCCAACGAACGTCTGGTCCTGCGCGCCTGGTATCCCTACGAATCCTTGGGGTACCTGCGGATCTACGGCGGCAAAAGGGCCGACCATCCCATCGATTACCTCATGACCGGAATTGGTGCCTCCCTCATGAATCTCCTCTATACCGCCGACATCACCACCAAACCCGATCTCACCCTGGAGTTCTACTATCAGGTCAATCGCAGCAAAGGCGGCTTCTGGGGTCGGCAAACCCGCTGTGTGGCCCAGGGGGACCCTTACTCGGAAGTGGTGGTGGAGCGTTTTTGCTAGGGCGGCCTGCTTTGGGCTTGCGGCTGCCAAGAATTGGTGTAAGTCTAAATATAGCTTTGATTCATGGAACGAAATGATAACGAGGGCACCTAATCACCGCGAGCAAGAGCAGCATCCCCTCGCGTTACTGGAATCCTGGATAAGCCTCTTTGCCCGGATCAGCCGCCTGCCCATGCAGGTCCAGCTGGATGGCAGCCTCGAAGAGGCGCAACATGAACTCCTGCAAAGTATTCTGACAGAGCTGGACCACAGTGGTCTTTTTCATAGTTGTGCAGTGGCCAGGGCTTTGCCTACTGAGGAAATTTTGCTGCCCATTGCGGCAAGTGGGGAATTTCGGCAACTCATTCTGGAAAATGTCCGTGCCCACTATGGGGCCGACAGCCCCCATCGCCAGAGCGTCACCGTGCGGGCCTTTTTGGAAAAACGTACCGCCATGGTGTATGACCACCGCAACGCCGATTATCTACTGGACCCCACCATGGCCAACTGGCGCGCTTTCATCGATGCCATTGGCATCCAATGGATCGTCGCCGCGCCGGTATTCTTCCAGGGGCAAACTTGGGGGGTAATGGTACTGAGTGGCCTGGGGGAAAACCTCCCCGCCATCGAACAGGCAGCGGCGGCACTGGCCGCCTATATTGGGGAGTGCCTGGAATACCTGGAGATTCGGATTGCCGAAAAGCGCAATCGGGAGCTTCTGCAGGAGCTGTCTTATCGCGACCCCCTGACGGGCCTGCAAAACCGGCGCAGCCTCAATCAATACCTCATCACCCTCAACCGCAGCCCCGCTGAACGATCCCAGGTAGATTGCATCGTCATGATCGATCTGGATGATTTCAAACAAATCAACGACCAACATGGCCACAGCGTTGGTGATCTGCTGCTTACCCAACTCGCCAGCCGCTTACAGGAAGGCATCCGCAAATCGGATTTTATCTCCCGCTATGGGGGCGATGAATTTGTGCTGATCCTGCGCGGGATCAAATCCCACAGCGATCTGGAAAAAATTCTGGAAGGCATTGCAAAGCGCATTGCCCAACCCGTGGTACTGGGGGACCTTACCCTGGTGGATATGCAAGCGAGCATGGGGGTGGCCTGGAAAAACCCCGAGGACGATCTGGAAACCATCCTCAACCGGGCCGATCGGGCCTTGTACAAGGCCAAGGAAAGAAAGGCCTATCGCGAGAAACCCTGGGTCCTCTGGAATTCCATCAAGCACCGCGACCGTCGGCACGAGAAATATCTGCCCTATTTCCAACCGGTCTATGATTTCCAGCAGGGGTCCACGTCCCGATTTGAGATCCTGGCTCGCAAGCAGTTGGGGAACGGTACCATCCTTCCCCCCGCCCAGTTCCTGGGGGACCTGGACCAGGAAGATCGGCTGAGCCTGACCCTGGAAATGCTCCATGCCGGTGTGGATTTCTTCCAGGGCTTAGCCTCTACTGCGCTGCGGGGTTTTTCGGTCAACATCGACCCCGACTCCTTCTTGCGTCGCAGCTTTTTTCTGGAGCTGCAAAAGATTTTCCAGGAAAATCCCAGTTTGCGGGGCCGCATTACTTTGGAGCTATTGGAAAGTTCCGAATTTACCCACTCCGAATCCGCCCTCTATGCCATCCAGCAACTCAAAGAACTGGGCGTGCAACTATCCCTGGACGATGTGGGTACGGGTTTTTCCTCGCTCCTGCGCATGAAAAATTTCCCCATCGACAGCGTCAAGATGGACCAGGATTTTGTTAAGAATATTGCCCGACGACCCCAGGAAATGTTCTTTCTGAGCAATATGCAGCGCCTGGCCTGCATGCTTAGGCTCGATTTTGTGGCCGAAGGGGCCGAGACCCTGGAAATTGTCGATGCCCTGCGCTGGCTGGGCATTGGCGAAGTGCAGGGCTACGCCATCGCCCGGCCCATGGCGGCCGCCGAGTTCCGGCAGTACCTGGCCCAGCAGCAGCCCTTGTTGGCGCCCGCGCCAGCGGCACCCCAGTGCTACCTCTCGGCCTATGCCGGGCAGATCCGCTACCTCAACTCCATCTACGGCCTGGTGGAAATCGGGCAGAGCCAAAAAGATCCGGTCCTGCAATTGCTGGAGGAAAGCCCTCTGGCCCGGTTTCTAGCGGAGCAGGGAAGTACCTGCCCACCGGTGCAGCACTGCTATGAGCAATTTCTCGTAAGCCTCAGCCACCAGGACTTTGCCGACGTCGATGCCGTGCGCAGCCTGATCATGGGCAATTTCCAGCAATTGGCCGAGCTCTTCCCCAAGGAAGCGGAGAGCGCCTGACAAACCCTCCCTTTCCCGTCCT
>JAEPKX010000032.1:0-15449 GCA_021375695.1 Candidatus Igneacidithiobacillus taupoensis
ACTCTGGGAAGATGCTCCCTTAACAGTTTCAAGCAGACTTGATGACTTCTCGTTCTCGGAAGATCCTAACGAAAAAGAAAACGGCTCCCGGGTATCTTCATCCTTCTGGCCAGAGGAAGATATCAATTCGTTGCTCATGGGTGCGGCGCCAGCGCTATATAACTTGGGCAGAGCTTCGCCTGCGGGTAATACATGCGCAGGCAGGATTGGCAGAAAGGGGGCGGGCGGCACCAGAGAATCCGGGGCATCCTGACCCTTCTTCGCGATATTCTTTCGTTCCGGTTGCTGGGGAGTAGCTTCTGGCGCAACTGGGTCTACCACTTTTTGCGCAGCAGCTTGGGAAGTAGCTACGCTACTGTTGGTGTTGGTGTCGGTGTTGGAAAGAACCTGATCTGCGCTATCTTGTGTTTCTTTTTTTGCGGGAGCCTCTTGCTGAGCAGAAGATGGTTTTCCTTGCTCCTTGGCCAGCACCTGAGAGAATGGCGCAGCATTCACGGCCGTTGATATGGATTTCCCTGCCCCCAATGTTTCTTGTGTAGGGGGGACAGCTTCCGCCTGGATGCAAGGTAGCACGGGATTCATCTTTTCATCTCCCAAGATCAACAAACAATGCTTTCAGGCAAAAATTGGGCCCGCCTCATCTACTCTGTCCCCAACGCGCGGCTCTTAGCGCCCAATCATCCAGATCCTTTTGCAAGCGACGCATGAGCAGAACTTTTTGCTCGTCGAAGAGGCGCTGCTGCATCCTTTGTAAACCTTGCTCCTGGGCCCGGACCGATCGCCACTGGTCTTCCAGGGCAGTCAGCCTTTCCTGTTGCTCTGCTATCAACATTCGTTGCTGCGCCAATACATCGGCCAACTGGCCCAAGAAACCTCGCCATTGCAGCAGCTCCGGGCCAGACATGGATTCTGTCTGCCGTTGCTGAAACTCCGCGCCATACTGCTGCAAATATCCTTCCAACACGGCAAACTTCTGCCGCAACTGGGCAAGGAGATGCTGTTGGGATTGGAGGGAGCGCCGTAGGTCCTGCTCCCGCATATTGGCCAGACCACAGAGATATTCCAGGGTCTTAGCACGACTCATCGGCCCGAACCCTCCTGGGCAGCTTCGGTACCCAGCAACGCCATCAACTCCTCCTGGGACTGACGCAGAGAAACGGATTCCCATTGGTCCTGGCGTAAAAATTCCTCCAGGCGTGGATAGAGTTGCACCGCCTGATCCAGGATTGGGTCCATACCTGGTGCATATGCGCCCACCGCAATCAGATCACGCTGCTCACGATAACGACTGTACAAGCGTTTCAAGTGCTGCATGGCCTGTTGTTGCGCGGGTGGGACGATGACTGACATGACCCGACTGATGGAGGACTCCAGATCAATAGCAGGATAATGACCCTGCTCAGCCAGGCTTCGAGACAACACCAGATGACCATCCAATACGGCCCGGGCCGTATCGGCAATAGGATCCTGCTGATCATCGCCTTCCATCAAAACGGTATAGAATGCAGTGATACTTCCACCGCCAACACTACCGTTGCCAGCCCGTTCCACCAAGGCAGGCAGCCGTGCAAAAACCGATGGCGGATACCCCCGAACCGCCGGCGGTTCCCCAACGGCCAAGGCGATTTCCCGAAGGGCCATGGCGTAGCGAGTAAGGGAGTCCATAAGCAACAACACCCGCTGACCGTGATCCCGAAAATATTCGGCAATGGCAGTACTCAGATGCGCGCCCCGAACCCTGGTCAGGGCAGGCGCATCGGCTGGGGCTGCAATCACCACGGCTCGACGCAAACCTTCTGGCCCCAGGATGTCTTCAATGAACTCTTTGACTTCCCGCCCTCTCTCCCCAATCAACCCCACGACGATCACATCGGCCTCGGTATTGCGGGCCATCATACCAAGCAGCACACTCTTGCCGACGCCACTACCGGCAAAAAGACCCATACGCGCCCCGCGCCCCACCGTAAACAAGGCATTGATAGCGCGCACACCCACATCCAGTGGCTGCCGAATGGGAGACCGGGCCAATGGATTAATCATTTTGCCACTGAGGGAGATGATCTCGGAATGGGGAATGGGTCCAAGGCCATCCAAGGGTATCCCCTGACCATCCAGCACCCGCCCTAGCATAGACAGACTCGCCACTCCCTGGGCCTGTCCCGCCAAGGGTTGCACTCGGGCTCCGGGAGCAACCCCATGCAGATCACCAGCAGCCATCAGTTGCAAGCGATCCTCCTGAAACCCAACGACTTCCGCATCCACTAAACGACCGTGCGCCGCACGGACCTGGCAACGGGTTCCTATGCCAGCTGAAAATCCCTCGGCCTCAATAACCAATCCCAGAATCCGTAGCACGCGACCACTGGGTAGCAGCGGTGGCAGCTCCTGAGGTAAGCGACGTTGCAAGCGCTCGACATATGCCTGCCACTCCCGGGGGGCTTGCAGGAATGCGCTCACGCTGGATCCAGAGTGGAAAAAAGGGGCTCCAAAGTCTGTCGCCAGCGAGTGGCAAGACGAAGGTCCAGCTCGCTGGCGGCCCCCTCCCTCTCCTGCCAGCGACGGTCAGGACGGGCCAACGCAGCTTGCAGCCCCCCCTGCAGCACAATCGAACCACGGTCCAAACTTTCATCGGCTTCTAGCCGCAAATCAGCCTCGCTCTCCATCCCCAGTTGCTTGCGAACCAACTGCAAATCGGCAGGATGGAGACGGACCAATGGCGCGGATATCTCGCCAGGTAAAGCAGCCAGGGCCTCGCGTAACAAAGGCAAAATAATCTCTGGGTGCAGGTGGAGTTTCTGACGGATTACCTGACGAGCGATTTCCAGGGCCAAAGTCACCAAGGCTTGCTGGACACCTTCATCGATGCGCTTCAGCGGCTCTTGTAGCGCCTGCAAAAGGATACGAAGCTGCTCACGGTCTTCTTGGGCTTCCGCCCAAGCTGCCTCCTGTCCCTTTGCATACCCCTCTGCATATCCACGCTCTTTGGCTTCGGCTTCGGCTTGACTGACCATCTGCTGCAATTCTTCGGCGGTGGGCAGGCGTAGCGTATGGGGCTCCATCTCCTCACTGGCAGCAACGACCGTGGTAGCTTCTTCACATTGCCTCGCAGCTCTGGGTAATCCTGGCACGGGAGGCATCTCCCAACGTTGGAGTTGCTGGATGCTTTCCCGCTGAATGATGTCTTCTACTTCACTCACTGGACTGGCGACCTCACAGCAGTTCCTCACCACCGCCACTCAGGTTAAGCTGCCCTGCGGCATCGAGACGCTGCGCCACCTGCAAGATACTCTTCTGGGCTGCCTCGACCTCACTGACTCGCACCGGACCCTTGGCTTCCAGATCATCACGAAGCATTTCTGCGGCACGCTTGGACATATTCTGAAAAAACCTTTCACGCAGTGGCATGGGTGCCCCTTTTAACGCCACCACCAAAACGTCGGAGGAAACCTCTCGCAAGAGCACCTGCAAGCTGCGATCATCGAGCTTGCCCAGATCGTCAAAGACAAACATCTTTTCCTGGACTTTTTCGGCCAGCTCCGGCTCCGTCTCCCGCATATGATCCAAAATGCTGCTGGCTCGACTCGTTTCTAGTCGATTGAGGATCTCGGCTGCTGCTTTGGGTCCCCCCAATGTTGCCACCTGTAAGGATTGAGAGTCGCCAGATATTTGTTCTTCCAGAATCTCGTTGAGCTCCCGAATGGCCCCAGGTTGCACTGTTTCCAGACTGGCCAGCCGCATCATGGCCTCACTGACGGTACGTTCAGGCAAAAAATGGACCACTTCACTAGCTTGCTCTGGTTCCATATACGCCAGGATCATCGCCAATACCTGCGGATGCTCGAGCTTGATGAGATCCGCCACGGAACGGGCATCCATCCACTTGAGATTCTCCAGACCGTTGGCCTCGCCGCCATGCAAAATCCGGTCAATTACGGACCCAGCCCGATCCCCAAGTGCCTTCGTCAACATCCCGCGAATGTATTGATCACTGCCTACGCCCAAGGAAGTGGAGCGCTCCAACCGGGCACGAAAATCGGCCAGTACTGCATGTGCCTGTTCTGTACTGATCTGCGCCATCTTTGCCATGGCAGCGCCAAGCTTTTGGACCTCTCGGGGGCCCAAATGACGCATAACCTCTGCCGCTTCGTCTTCCCCCAGACTCAGCAGCAAGATAGCGCTGCGCTCTAACCCACTTAATTCAGCCTCGGTGCTCACCGAGCCACTCCTTGACGACTTGTGCTGCGCGAGCTGGATCTTGCATGACTAGTTGGCGGGCAACATAGAGATCAGCTTTCAACGGATCGGCGGGTAAGGTCACTTCCTCCGTACCCATAGCCCCTGATGCGCTTGAATCCGAGGAAGAAGTTGGCGAACGATCTCCCAAGCCCGCACTGGGCTCAAGACGGTGCCCCTGGCGCTCCCGCAACATCCGGACCAGTGGCTTGAGCAATCCAAGGTAGAGAAAGAAGGCCAGCAGAATCAATGCAATATATCGAGTTCCCACGCGCATCAATTCGAGAAACCAGGCTTGCTGCCACCAGGGAAGAGTTGCTGTCACCTGGCTTGCCGCAAAAGGTATTTGGGCAACTTTGACCGTATCACCCCGCTTCGGGTCATAGCCTATGGCGTCTTCCACCAACTGTTGCACTTGTTGCAACTGTGCTGGGGGCAAGGCCACAAATTTTTGGCCATTACTGCCAGGCAGTGGTTTTTCATTGAGGAGCACTGCCACTGACAAACGCTTGACGCTGCCAATGGGATTGACCGTATGGGTAATGGTCTTGTCTACATCATAGTTGGTGGTGCGATCGCTGCTACTTTCGGTGGGCGCCAGGGCTTTCAGGGTGGGTGCCAAGGCTACCAGACCCGCTGGGGAGAGGGTCGAAACTACCGGGGCGGTCAGGGGGGCAATAGCTACTCCAGGAGGCTGATTGGAAAGAGCCCCTGGGACACCATAGGGTCCTGTACCACCCGTACTGATACTATTGTGAATTTGTTCGCTCAATATCTGGTTTTTGCCATAAATTACTGAACTACTCTCCCTTTTGGAAAAATCCAGATCTGCCGAGACCGATATCCGCAGATTATCTTTACCCACTAAGGGAGCCAGGATTTGCTCAATCCGCTTCTTGTATTGTTCGTCAACGCTTCGCTGGTAAGACAACTGCTCAGGTTGCAGACCAAACGACTGGCTCTGCTGGTTACTCAGCAGGTTTCCGTGTTGATCTACCACGGTTACATTTTTGTCTTCGAGCCCTGGAACACTGGCTGCCACCAAGTGGACAATCCCTGCCACCTGAGCGGCACTGAGTTGCCGTCCTGGATAGAGGGTCAACAAAACCGATGCCGTAGGTTTTTGTTCTTGATCCAAAAATACCGAGGGTTTGGGGATGGCTAGTTGCACCCTTGCATGGTCAACCACCGAAAGGGAGGAAATGGTCCGTTCCAGAGAGCCCTCCAGGGCTCTTTGATAGTTCACATGCTCGACGAAATCGCTGGTTCCCATGGGTTCATGGTCCAGCACCTCAAAACCCACGCCCTCACCATGGGGAAGTCCAGCCGCCGCCAGTTTCATCCGCGTTGTATAAACAACGTCCCGGGGGACCATGATCACGGTGCCGCCATCGCTAATTCGAAAAGGAACGTTGAGTTTTTGGAGCTCGGCAATGACTTGGCCACCATCCCGGTCGGAAAGATTGGCATAGAGTACTTGATAATCGGGCGAGCCCCGCCAGAGGGAAAGAGCCAGGACCAGAGCCAATGATGCCGCCAGCACGGCCAGAATTCCAAAGCGACGATTTGCCGGTAGTTCTTGCCAGCGCTGCTGCCATTGCCTGAGGGTAAGGCGGGCAGTATTTCCCTGAAGGACTTCTTCAGCCATAACAAATTAGTTCTCTGCGATTCAGGCGGAGATATTCATGATGTCCTGGTAGGCAGAAACCAATTTATTGCGTACTTGGAGCATGGTCTGAAAAGCGAGATCTGCTTTTTGGGAGGCCAGCATGACTTGGCTCAGACTCGTGGAGGGATCGCCGCTGGCAAACTGATTTTGTAATTCATTGGCAGTCTGCTGCTGCTGATTTACCGAATTCACCATTTGCTTGAGCGTGTCAGCAAAATCCTGACCTGGTCCTTGATTTGCCTCACCGGTTTTCAAACCCTTGGCTTGCTCGCTCAGGCTTCGAAGTTGACTGAGCAGACTATCCAGGGACTCAACGCTACTCATAACAGAATCCTCCCAACGAAACTTTGCAAACCAGAAAGCAATTATCAGGCCAGGTCATCTTGCCACTGACCGGCGTTGCGCAAGCGCTGGAGCTTATAGCGAAGAGTTCGTGGACTGATCCCTAGGAGCTCCGCTGCTTGCGCTTTTGATCCCCCCGAACGACGAAGAGCCTCCAGGAGGAGCTCCCGTTCATACTGCCCCTTTTGTTCTGGCAAGGCCAGCCCTCCATCCAGCGTGTGCATCATCGTCGTTCTCCTTGCCGTGGAGCTACCAGGCAGGTCCAAATCTGCTGCCAGAATTTCCTCTCCTTCGGCTAAAATCAACGCTCGCTGCAGGGCATTTTCCAGTTCACGGACATTGCCCGGCCAGGAATACTGCATCAGCTCCTCTTGGGCACTGGCGCTCAAGGCTTTGGGTGGGAGCCCCAAGGTCTTGGCCAATCGTTTTCCCAGGAATGCTGCCAATGGCAGGATATCCTCTCGACGCTCCCGAAGGGGGGGCAAGAGGATGGGAAATACCTGCAGGCGATAGTATAGATCGGCGCGAAATATCCCCTCGCTGACCGCTTCCTGCAAATCTCGATTGCTGGTGGCAATGACTCGGATGTCCAGGGAGATACTTCGATGTCCGCCCACCCGTTCCAGCTCACGCTCCTGGAGGACACGCAATAGCTTGGCCTGCAACCCCAAGGGCATTTCGGTGACTTCATCGAGAAGCAAGGTTCCTCCCTGGGCCAGTTCAAACTTGCCTGGACTAGCTTGGCTGGCACCCGTAAAGGCGCCTTTCTCGTGACCAAATAATGTCGCCTCGAGCAAAGTCTCTGGAATGGCCGCGCAATTCACCGCCACAAAGGGGCCCTTGGCGCGGGGACTTTGCTGATGAATGTAACGGGCAAACACCTCCTTCCCCACCCCACTTTCACCGTTCAGCAATACCGTTGCGTCGCTGCGCGCCACCTTTCTGGCGCGCTCAAGGCAGGCGCGCATCACCGGGGCTTCGGCAATAAACTCCTCAGTCTGCCAGGATCTCTTCCCGAGTCGCTGCTGGATTTTGTCCTGCAATACATCGATTTCAAAAGGTTTTACCAAATAATCGGCAGCTCCTGCCTGGAGTGCCCGCACAGCCTCTTCAATGGTACCCCAGGCCGTCATCATCAATACGGGCGGACAGGAACCACGTTTCTGCAGCGCCGCCAGAAAGGCATACCCATCGACGGGAGACATTTGCACATCACTAATAATCAAATCGGGAGCAAAACGCTCCATCTTTTCCAAAGCCTCACCGCCATCTTTGGCATGAAGGGTGGTGTACCCGAAATCTGCCAATGCCTCCAGGAGGACCTCAGCAAAATTGGGATCATCTTCAACCACCAGCAAGCGGGCACCAACTCTTTTTTTCATGCTTATGCCCCGCTCTGCAAGGGTCTGGGCAAACACAACAGCGGCAGCTTCAGGCAAAATATCGTCCCGCTTTCCCCGGTGCTTTCGATGCGGATCCAACCCCCCATTGCTTCAATAAAATTACGGGCAATACTGAGGCCCAAGCCGGTTCCCTGGGAGCGACTGCTCACAAAGGGCTCAAAGATTCGCTCTGGTTGCGCTGCTGCAATCCCCGGTCCCTGATCGCTAATCCGAAGAAGTAAAGAGTCTCCCTGCAAGAAGCCAGCCACACGAACTTCTCCTTTCGGCGGAGAAAAGTCCAATGCATTTTGGACCAAATTTCCCAGGACGCTAACCCAGGCCTCGCGACTTCCCGCCAAAATCCAGTCAGCAGCCATGCTCTCCACCAGCAGATTGACATTTTTTTGACGAAATAGGGGCAGGAACTCCTGTTGTAAGCCTTGGGCGATCTCGGTCATCGACACCATGGCCCCCTCCGCGGGCAATCCATCCCGCAAAAAAGATAGCATGGCATCCACCACTCCCTGCAGATGTCGCAATCGGTCCAAGGCACGATCGCGCTGCCGCTTAAGGCGCTCGGGAGGAGACCCTGGTTGTACTTGGCCCACTGCCAGCAATGCCGTCGCCAGGGGGGTGCGCAATTGATGGGCCAGACCCGCCATGGTTTCTCCCATGGCTGCCAATCGTTCCCGGCGGCGGGCTGCCGCCTCTCGGGCACGACTGGCAGTCACATCCTGAAGCAGGAGAATTCTCCCTCCTTCTCCTTCCAGGGGGGTAACCGCAATGGCGAGTCTACGCACTTGCCCCTGATCGTCCAACAACGCTTCACTTCCCCCCTCGGCTAGCAGAAGCCCCGGCCAATGGGGCCAAATCCAGCCCAGTTCCTGTGTCCCCAATAAACGCTGGGCGGCCGGATTCATTTGCAGCACGGTATCGTTCCGATCCGTCAGCAGCACTGCACCCGGCAACATCTCCAGCAATAGGGTCAGGCGCTGACTCAATGCCTCCTTAGCCAGCAATTCCTCGCGAAGACGCTGATTGGCCGTCGCCAGTTCGCTGCCAAGCCGTTGCACTTCGGCTTGCAAAGAGGAATATGCCGCCACCAATTGCCGGGAGGTGTCATTAAAAAGGGCAAAGGCCTCCAGTAGCCGGTCAGCCTCCAGCGAATCACCTGAACCGATCACAGCGCTCAGTCCCGTTCCGGCTGAATGCCGTATTTTCGCAGTTTTTCTACCAGGGTTGTGCGCCGCAGGCCCAGCCGATCGGCAGCACGGGTGACTACGTGATCGCATACCTCCAGAGCTTCCAGCAAAAAACTACGTTCCAATTCTTCAAGATAATGCTTTAGATCGAAAGGACCATCAGGAAGGAGACGTTCCGGCATGGGAGTGGCTGCGGGCTTTTCATCCTGCCACAGACTCCTTAGCGCCATGGACTCTTCTACTTCGTCACAAGCTTGGGTTTTTGAAAGCATATTTCTGGGGAGGTCCATGAGTTGCACCTCTTCTCCAGCCCGCAAGATGCTGAAGCGCTCCACCAGATTTTGCAGCTCCCGAACATTCCCAGGCCAAGAATAATTTCGTAGCACACTGCGAACGTCCTCAGCCAAGCGAAAGGGAGCAAACCCTTGCGCAGCCCGCTGATGGCAGAAATAATCCAGCAAGAGAAAAACGTCGTCGCCGCGCTCCCGTAGTGGGGGTAATTCTACGGGAAAAACATTCAGTCGATAGTAAAGATCCTCCCGAAACAACTTTTCGGCAATACGCTCTTCCAAATTGCGATGGGTCGCCGCAATGACCCGTACATTGGTTTCCATGGGTTTTGCTCCGCCCACCCGCTCAAACTGACGCTCCTGGAGCACCCGTAAGAGCTTGACCTGCATGGGTGGCGCCATTTCTGCCACCTCATCAAGAAAGAGTGTTCCCCCTTCGGCCAACTCAAAACGACCTTTTCGGGTTACCAAGGCTCCCGTAAAGGCCCCCTTTTCATGACCAAAAAGCTCACTTTCCATCAGTTCTGCAGGAATTGCCCCACAATTGACTGCCACAAAGGGCCCTTGATGACGCGGGGAATGTCGATGTAAGCATTTCGCAACCAGTTCCTTACCCGTTCCGGATTCACCCAGGATCAGCACAGTACTGTCTGTACCTGCCACCTTGCCCAATAACTGTGTTATTTGCCGCAGTGCCGGACTGCGCCCTATCAAGCCACAATCCGCACGGTCTAGCGAGCGGCGGTCATGGGAAGTTGCTGCGAGTTCGGTAACCATATTTTAGTAATGATCTATGGAGAGGTGTTAGCATTTTCTCGGGAGCGAGCAATCTGTCGACGATGGTAACGGAAAATTAGTCGACTCAGGATTTCCTGCACAACGGAGCTCAAGCGAAAATCCAGGCGCCACTGTCTGCTTGGGCCCTGAACGGCAACAGGGACCAAACGTATGGCCGGCAACAACAACGGCAGGGTTACCTTGGGATGAAGATAGATTGCACCACAAGGATTCTCGACCTGGGGTAACCACGCAACCGGCATGGAAAAAAGCAAACATTCGGGGGACAGTTGGCAAGGATGGAGCGCTGGCAATGGCTCCAGACCCCGAATGCCTGCGCTCATCAAAGTCAGCAGCAAATCCATCTTGATTTGCAGCTGCGCCACCAGGGAGCGATCCTCTTCCTCGCTACGCAGCGTGCCCTCTTCGTCCCATACCATGAGAGCGCGAAGAAGGATCAGATTATCCCCCATGGCGCGCTGGAATTCCTCTTCCTGAATGATGGCGGCACGAAATTCCAGGGGTAGTGGGGAAACCAGACTTATCCCGGTATTGGAAGGCATGCTCTTTCTTCTCCCATTCTGGGAGAGAGCATAAAGGGTCAAGAGCGTTGGAGCAAACCCCGCCAACCGTCGCGCAAATCTTCCAAAACCGGACGGCAGGCCCGCAGCGCCTCCAAGTCATCAAAAATATTGGCCAAGGATAGTTTTTCCAGGACAAATCGGTAGAGCAAATCCAGGTTGCTTGCAATTTCGCCCCCCCGTTCATGATCCACGCTGGCAAGGAGATGGGCAGTGAGCTGATAGGCTCGATCCATGGCGGCTGCTTTTGCACTCAGATCGCGGGACTGCATTGCCAGTTCGGCCCGCCGCAAGTACTCAAGGATGCCCTCCAAACCCAAGAGGACCAAACGATCGGTGGGAACCCCTTGCTGTCCTACCTGCCGGTAGGCCTGTACCGCATTATTGGAGGTAAGCATAAAAAAACTCCTCATCCACCATTGGAATTACTGGAAGAACTCGAACCTGCTGAATAAAAGGCATTGAGATACTGGCCGATGGATTGCAGCTGGGATAATTGCGACTGCATGGCGGCAAACTGCTGGGTCAACAGGGCTGTTTGATTGCTTGCCGATTGCTGCAGGGTAGTGATTTGTGCCCCTAATCCATTAATAGTGGAATTCAAACCGTTCTGGGCAGCAACAATAAACCCATTTTGCGAGTTCAGTGCTTGGTTCAACAGACTGTTCATCTGTTGATATAAACCTTGACTCAGAGACACCGTCCCCAGATTGCCAGTACTACTGCCTAGCACCTTGACTTGCAAGCCCAGCGCATTCCCGGGACCAGTCACCGTGAGTAACTGTCCTGAACCGCTGCAAGCTTGCCCATTTACGGTACCTTGCACATCCGTACCCGAAGCCATGAGGGTACTGGTGCCAATGCCCGTACCTCCGCTTGCCACATTGGAAACCACTGAAAAACTTTGCGAACTCCCATAGGCCAGCGACTGCAACTGCAAGACCCCATGGTCATCACTGGCCGTGATGCCCGTCATTCCTGCCTGGGTGAGTGTGGCATTGATGGTATTGACCACTGTCGCCAGGCTACTGCCCGATGCAAGCGCCACCACCACTGACTGCGAACCCGACCCAAAGGTGAGACTTTCGCTCTGTGTCAATCCCCCGCTGGGGAAGGGAGATGACGCGGTTATCGTTGCTTGCGTGGCAGCCTGGGATACATGGATGGCATAGGTACCCGCCTGCGTAGCCGAACTAGCACCAGAAAACTGCACATAACTACTGCTGCTTTGCCCGCTCTGTCCAAAAAGTCCCACCACATCCGCATAATCGGTGTTGAGAGCCGTTTGCAAGGTGCCTGTATTGAGGGTAATGGTGCCGCCGCTGGTAAGTCCCAAGCCCACCGACCCCAACGAGTTGTAACTGGCCCCAGAGGATAACCCAACACCCGGGTTGGAAATCAGATTCAGCAACTGCGTCCGCAAGCTGTTGACCGCGGCGTTACCCAGGAGTGGACCACCTGAACCTGTCTGCGGGTTGTAGGCAGTAAGTTGATTGATGGTCCCCATGGTTTTATTGAAGGCAGTTACAAAGCTCTGCACGGCAGACACAAAACCCGAATTGCTGGCACTTACCTGCAGCGTGGTGCTGCCACTACTGGCCTGCAGCAGATTCAGGCTGACTCCAGGAATAGCCCCCGAGATGGTATTGGTACTGCTCGTCACCAGCAGACCATTGATACTGACAGCGGCATTGCCCGCCGCTTGACTCAGGCTCATTCCGCCCGAACTCCCCGAAGGGTAGCCAAGACTCCCCAAACTCCCCGTAGCTCCGCTCACTGCCACCGTAAAGGATTGATCGGCGCCAGTGTTTTTCCCAGTCAAAGTCAATCGATAGCCGGTACCATCGTAGACAACGCCAGCATTGACCCCAACGTTGGCTTGATTGATAGCCTGAGCAATACCGTCCAAGGTGTCATTATTGCTATTGATGACAATATTCTGGGTGGCACCACTACCCACCTGAATTTGCAGTGTTCCCGTGCCGATCCCACTACTGGCACTGGCAAAAGCACTGGAATACAAACTCTGGGACTGGGCCAAAACGATATTGCTCAGACTATAACTACCCAATTGGGCATTGGCATTTGCCGTCGCCTGCACCAGCGAGGCATTGGCAACCGTAGCACTCCGGTTATTGGTATTACCAATATTTTGTAACGCACTAAGCGATGACTGCAGACTCGACAAACTACTTTGCAAAGTCCCCCAGCCACTCAAGGTAGTCTGATAGGACTGCTGTTGATTTTGCAAAAGGGTGATGGGGGCCTGATAAGCAGCACTCAGGTTACTGATCAAGCTTTGCACATCGATTCCACTTACTAGACCCGACAAGGAAACGGACATGATTGACTCTCCTCAAGCTTTGTTCTGCAGTATCAAACCCACCGGATTCTCCGACTCTGCAGCCTTGGCCACCTGGTCTGCAGGAACATAGTAGGAAAAAAAGACCTGCTTGGTGATTTTATCACGCAACTCAAGCAATACCTGATTGGGATGCTGACCATTGGGATCCAGACCTGCTTCCAAAATAAAAGTTGACTGTGTACTTTCTACCTTGGCTTTTAACCTGTCTATGAACTGTTGGACCTTGCTTGAATCTAGCTGCGTTTCTGCAGCAGAGGTTTTAGAACCAGCTTGGACAATGGCCGGCACTTTGATCTCCTGAGCCGTCGAAGAATTCTTGTCCGTCGACTGGATAGCAGCGGCATCACTCACTGCAGAAATGGAAGAAGTCTCCATAATCAAACCCCACTACCCCAAAAATCCCCCCCGGGGATTTCCCCGGGAGGAAGGCCCAAGAGCCCTTACGGCAAGAGCTTGAGATAGCTCTGCTGCAAGGCGTTTTCCTGCGCCAAGGTCGAGATCCCTGCTTGCTGGAGGATCTGATACTTGGTCAGCTGCGAAGTCGCCTGGGCGATATTTGCATCCTGCACCACCGACTGGGCCGACTGCAGGTTGGTCGCCGTAGTCTGATCATTGGAAACCGAAGCTTGAATCCGGTTCTGGATTGCTCCCAAGGCCCCATTTTGCTGGTTCAGGTAGTTGATGGCCTGATCCAGTATGCTAATGGCCTGCTGGGCTCCGGCTGCCGTGCTGACATTGATGTTTGAGACCGCTGACCCACTAAGGGATGCTGCTTGCGAACTGAAACCGATCGCACTGGCATTACCAATGGCGTAGGAGGAGGCCGATTCAAACTGCACTGCGCCTTGAATCAATGCATTGGCTGAGCCACTGGTGATTGCAGTACCGATCGGTGTAAGTCCAGAACCGCTCACAGCAGTTAAAGTACCCGTAGATCCTGCCGCGAGTCCTGATCCAAGTAGCGTACCACTGCTGGAGATTCCCGCAGAGATATTGATATTGTTACCGTTGGCGTTGGTCAGTACGAGCTCCGTTTGTCCATTAACCGTCTGCGTACTGGCAGAAGTACCCGTAATAGCCGCCTGGTTATTGATGGCAGTCACCAGAGAACTCAGATCTGGTTGCCCATTGCTGCCGTTGACAACGTCAGCGGAGATATTGACTGCATTGGTGGGAGAGCCACTACTACCATTGCTCAGGGTAAAAGTATAGGTACCGCTGGTTACTGTAAAGGCAACACTGGTGTAGGCTTGGGCAGATACACCAGTTTGACTGGAGACTGCGTTGACAGCAGACGCAATGTTAGCAGCAGATTCTGTACTTGACGTAATATTGACGTTTGCACTACCCACACTCCCGCTAATAGCAATCGCACCACTCGTAAAATTACCTCCTCCACCCGCAGAGATCGTGAAGGCCCCGCCTGCAGCATAGCCCCCTTGCTGGAAAGAACCTAAAGAGGTATAAGCCGTACCAGAGACAGCCGTAGTATAATTGCCCATTGCGTTGGTCTGGGTATTACCCACCGCTACATTGATGATCTGGTTGCTATTGGCACCCACCTGGAACTGCGCACCCGCAAACGTTCCATCGAGCAGGTTCTGCCCGTTGAACTGGGTTTGGGTAGCAATGGTTTGCAACTGCGCCAGCAACTGACTCACAACCCCTTGCAAGGCCTGCCGATCGGAGGTGGTATTGGAAGCGTTGGCTGCTTGCACCGCCGTAGTCCGGATCTGCTGCAGGAGGCTGGTCTGGTTCTGGATAGCCCCGGTGGCCGTCTGGACCAAAGAAACGCCCTGGTTGCCATTGGAAATCGCCTGATTCAGGCCATTGATTTGGGTCTGAAAACGCTGGGCAATGGCATAGCCCGCCGGGTTATCTGCAGGGCCATTGATGCTCTTGCCCGTGGAGAGCTGTTGGAGGTAGGTATTCAAACTCCCCTGGGTGTTGTTGAGAGCGTTAAGGGTACTCAACGCCGATACATTGGTATTGATGATTCCTGAAATTGCCATGGTGATGCTCCTTTCTTAGGAAAATGCCGGCGTCCTTGCCGAACCGTACGGAAACCGTACATTTCCTATTACGGCACACCCAAAAAAAACTTGAATCTCAGGGCAGCCAGACCCGCAGCCAATCATCCAGGTGATTTTCTAGCAACCAATGGGCCCGGACATGCTCTCGCAGGCGATCGCCCATTTGGGACAGCGCCTGTCGATCGGACAGGGCCTCGCGAATGACTCGGATCCAATCCCGATAGCGATTGGCCACGCGCCATACAGGGAAATCGCCCTGGTAGGGATAAATATCCGAACAAACCACTGGATAACCCAGGATGCCATACTCCAATAGGCGCAGATGGCTCTTGGCTTCATTGAAGGGATTATCTTCCAGTGGTGCCAAGGCCAAGTCCAGATCCAGACTCGCCAATTTGGCTGGATACTGGGCCAACGGCACCCCGGAATGAAATTCTTTCACATAGGGGCGCAAGCCATCGGGACAGAGACCAAAAAAGACCCAATCCACTTCGGAAGACAGATCCCGAACCACATCAGCAATCATCTCCAGGTCCCCCGTATGGCCGACTCCACCTGCCCAGCCAACCCGTGGC
>JAEPKX010000032.1:15549-18571 GCA_021375695.1 Candidatus Igneacidithiobacillus taupoensis
TTGAGACAAAGATCTACATCGTTGTAGGACACCTGAAAGGTACTCTCATCCAGTCCCCCCACCTGTTGATACAGATCCTTGGAAATCAGGAGACACGCACCGGTGACGGCCGAAAGATTCTGCGTCAGCATGGCCCGGCCAAAGTACCCCCGATATTCCGCAGGCTGGCCAATGAAGGGGTGTTCAGCCGGCCCCTTCATGCCCAGAATCACGCCAGCGTGCTGGATTTTGCCATCGGGAAAGAGTAGCTTGGCGCCAACCACTCCCACCTCCGGGCGCAGGGCATGGCTCACCATTTCGTCCAGCCAATCCTCGTGAAGGGCTGCCGTATCGTTATTGAGGAGCAGCAGGAACTCCCCACGCGCTGCTGCCACCGCCCGATTGTTCATGGCAGCAAAGTTAAACGGTCCCGGATGACGCAATATCCGTAGCCGTCCACCCAGACTTTCTTCTTGCGCCGCCAGCAAATCCAGATACTGCCTGGCTTCGGGTTCATCGCTGTCATTATCAACGATCAGGATTTCATAGTGAGGATAGCGAGTTTTTTCGATAATGGATTCCACGCAGCGCTGGAGCATCCCCAACTGATTCCGGGTGGGAATGATGATGGAAACGCTTGGAGTTGCTGTTAATGGATAGCGAACGCGGGTTGCTGGCGGGAATGGCCCCGGCATAACCTCGGCGCCAATACCCAAGCGCTGCAGGTGGCGCTCCAAAACAGATTTACTCGCCGCCAGAATTTCCTCGATGGACTGCGTACAATGCCCGCCACCCTGCAGACGGTGATAAAGCACTTCGGGAATGTGCCCGATTCCTGCATCTCCCACCCGCTCCCAGGCGCGCAAAACCAGATCGTAGTCCTCGGCACCCTCGGCCTGGGGATCAAAACCGCCCAACTCTGCAAAGAGTTCCTTCTTGATAATCAGCAACCCACCCACATAGGGCAGGCTGCGCAGGTAATCCAGGTTGAAATCGGGCTTGCAATGGGGATTGACGTGTTGCCCATCGGCAGTCAGCGAATCCTCATCGGTGTAGATCAGCTGCCATTGGGGGTGGGCGAGAATCGCTTGCTGTATTCTAAAGCTCGCATCAGGCGCAAGCTGATCTCCTGCATCGATCAATGCGATCCAGTTTGCAGAAAATGCCATCATTTTCGAATTGACAACTTCCCATGGTATTTGATCAACCGCTCCTCTTTGATACTCCTCAACTGCTACACGCTGTGCAGCAAGAGAGGCGAGAGTACTGGCTTGTGATCCTTTGTTCGGCTCTGTAGTTAGAATCAGGAAAGCAAGAGATGGAGCAGAAAGCTTTTGCTCTTCTTGTAACCATTCCATTTCCTTAGGTAACATCCGATTGGGGCCCAGCCAAGGTTCCAGAGACCTTTGACTCTGGGTATCTTGGCAAACAGCCGAAGCCATTTTGGCAACATATCTTGTTGTAATAATTTCATTTCTGGTTTGCATCCGCCGGAGAATTACTTTGGGATTATCGCTAGGGTATTTATTTGCAACGATATCAAAAGCCTGCATCCATTTCACAAATCCTGCCAAAGTAGTTGCTGAATCGTTTCGATCAATCCTCCTACGAATATCTACAAATGGTTGTGATATTTTTGTGACCTTTCGATCTAAGCAAAGACGAAGCAAATAATCCCAGTCCTCATATACCTCCAACATTGGATCGAAAAATATTGGAACACTACTTCTTCGAAAAACCACGGTCTGAATGGGAATATAATTGCCACCAAGAAGTAATTCAGGATCATAGGGCAGTTCCGCATACGGCCTACTTTGATCATGAACCTTGCGTACACCCTCTACAATTACCTCTGACGAGTAGATACTATCGAAGATTAAAACATCTGCAGAATCCGCAACTGAGGCTAGGTAGGAAAAATAACCAGGCAGATATAGATCATCATCATCCAAGAAAGTAACCCAGTCGGAGGTTACCATACGCAAGCCAATATTACGCGCTTCAGAAACACCGTACTTTTGATTAAACTGAATCAGCTGAATTCTTTTGTCATTATATTTTCTTATAGTTGACGAAATATCTTCTCCGCCATCATTGATCACAATTAACTGCCAATCAGGAAAGTCTTGGGCTCGTATGGAGTCAATTGCATCACAAAGAAAATGCGGACGATTGCATGTCGGGAGAATGATCCCTAGGGATAAATTGGGCACTTTGCTAGTTTCCTACAGATAATTAAACAGGCTCAAACCCTGCACCTGCACAAAGGCCTTTTGGGCGGCCTGGAGGGCGGTGGAGCTTTCCTGGAATTGGGTAATGACCTGCGGATAACTGATATCGGCAAGATTGCCTTGGGTCGTCTGAAACTGCTCAGTGAGATTGCTGTTGAGGGTACTGACTGACTGCGCCAATTGGAGTTGAGAACCGATTTCGGCCTGGACGCTCAAGAGCTGGGTTTGGGCGGCGCTCAGGTTAGCCAGGGCATTACTCAGCCCTTGGGCTCTTTGGTTGTTGGCGGCGGCCGAGCCGTTGCCTGCCTGAAGGGCGGTAATGATGTCTTGAAAGGTTTGAAACAGGCTCTGGGGTCTGGCGGCACCCAACGTAAAAGAGTCGGTCTGCCCAGGTCCTGGGCTCCCTTGCGCTGTTACTGCTGCAAGGGGGCCATTGGGTCCTGGAATTTGAATACTTTGACCCGGTGTATAGGTACCTGAACTCACTGTACTCCAGGAGCTGACCGGGTTTCCGGTACCACTACTCACCGTAAAGGTCATGCCGCTACTGCTATTCTGACTGATACTGATTTGATAACTGATTCCCGAAGCCACAAAGGCGGCTTGTGCCGCGGCGGGATCCAGTACTGATCCTGGTCCCAGGGTCACGGTTCCTGAACTGTTGGAGCTGTAATTCGCGGCGCCTGGGGTCACCGTAAAGGTGCCGTTACCCGCGGGAATATCCATAAAAATTGCACTACCTGGCTGGTTACTGGGCACACTGAGAGAGGGTCCGATCTGGAGGGAATTGGTCCCACCATCGCCCTGGTAGA
>JAEPKX010000003.1 GCA_021375695.1 Candidatus Igneacidithiobacillus taupoensis
ATCGCTATACGCCATGTAATCCAGTCGGGTACTGAGGGAATAATGCTTGGTAAAACCATAGTTTACGTCGATGCTGGCACCATATTGATTGCCGTCGGAAAGATTTCCAAAATCCTTGCCATTGATCAGTTTCTGATACTGTAGATAGGCAAAGCCGTTCCACCGTTTGCCACTGTAGTTGTATCCCAAGAGATAGAAATCGGAGTTGTCCAACGGAGCTGAAAATGAACCTAAATAGGAGGTATGACCGACATTGCCACCCCCCTGGACAATGAATGTACTGCTGCTGGATGGCGAATAGGTCACTTGCCCAACTACCCAGTTAAAACGCTTGGAATAATAGCCATCGGTCCAGGCCAGCGATGCGGAAAAGGGTCCAGCGGTATAATTTGCCTGGATTCCCCTGCTAATGGTTTGTTGTTGCCAGCCATCCAAACCGAACTGGATATTGTAGGAACTGGAAATCAAGCCGGTCAGGGGCGTGATGCCGGGTATGGCTGGAAGCTTACCGATCTGTAGATTGAAGTTCTTGTTCGGGGTGATCTGCAAATAAGCCAGCGGGAGTGCCCCATAGGTATTGCTGATGTTGGTTCCGGTGGAGCTCGCCGGCTGGCCGATTCCATAGAAATTATAGGCACCCGCCTCCAGATAGAATTGGAGCAAGCCATGGGTTTTGGCAACGGAAACCAGGCCATCGGTCACATCGGCACTAAAATACTTGCCAGCGGGGCCGGTCATATCGTAACGGTTGCTCTGGGCTCGGGCATTGACACTGAGAATCCCACCCAGTGTCAACTGACCAAGGGGGCCGGCATGGACATGTATGCTAGGGGGCATGGCCGGAAGTACCGCGGCATCAGCAAAGGGGCTAACCAGGAAGACTGCAGCCATTGCCGTGGCCAGCAAAGTTCCATAGTTGTTTTTCGGCATAGTTGTTCTCCTCGATGGATAATTAGCAATAAACTCAGGCAAAGTCCGTACCATGATCCATTGATCTGGGACTTGGATGCGGACTTTCTCTTTACGGTGATGAGCAATGCATCGTCAAAACAATCTCCCGACAATTGGTCTCCATAATCCCGCGATGGAATAAGGCAAGTTATCGATTACAACGGCCCAATCTGTACGGGTTTCCGGTACACTATGTCTCGACAATGAGGGCCGCCTATTGGGAAATTTATAGGGGGCGTTTGATAAAAATGGCACGAACCGTGCCTCTTTTCAAGCGCACGGCAACGGGAGAGCCCAGGACCGCGCCAGCAGACTTGGTGCGCTTTTTGGAACAATAAATGTCCAAATCGGGCTGCATGCGGGGTTATGGAGAGGGAGTTCATGGGATGACATCCAGGTAGGTATCCATCGGCTCTGGGCTACATGGAGCAAGAACTGCCTTTGCCATCGCAGAAACAGGAGTCAATAATTCTTTACCGATCAGCGGATTCTGTGCTAAGGTGAGACTGAGGTTAAGAAGAGCGTCTGAACTTTATCGACGTACTCTTCATCTGGCAATCTGTAAGTTAAGTCAGGGAGCGTTATGCCTATCGTTGCACCGCAGTATGGTATTACCCCAGAGCGCAAACGTGCTCGTGAGCTGGATCAAAGCCCAGCCTCGCGTCCAGTTCCTGTGAAGCCCACTGCGGGGGAATCTCCCCATCCCCAGGAAACTCCCCGCCCGCAGTTCTGGTATCCCAAGGATCTTGCCCTTCCAGAAGAATCACAGCCTTCCCTGCAACCTGCCACTCGTTTACGAACCGTAACGGTTGAAGTGCGCAAGCGCCGGAGTATTATTCGCTAGTTACCGCTTTCGTAATGAAACATTATTATAATTTATAGCGTTATACACCCTTTTCAGCAGCGGCATTCTCCTCTATGATTCTCTAATGTGAAAAACAGGTCGGGAGGATCCATGGGCTTGCTAGACAACTTTGTCTTCTCTGCGTTTACCTCCGGTGGTACGGATCACGCAAGCCCTATTGCCATGGCAGCCCAGTTTATCCAGCGTCAACCAGGAGGGATAACTGGTCTGGTGCAACAGTTGCAGAATGCTGGGTTGGACTCCGTTGTTTCCACATGGCTCGGTAGCGGCGAAAATTCACCCATTGATCCGCAGCAAATCGAATCTGTTATTGGTTCTGATCGCATCCAAAGTATTGCCAACACCTTGGGCGTGGATCCGCAAACATTGACCCAAGGACTCAGCCAGGCCCTACCCGCGTTGGTTGATCACCTCTCTCCCAACGGACAACTCCCCAAGGAAGAAGAAGTTGCGCAGGGCCTGCAGACCCTGAAAAATCTTTTGTAAGGCCGTAAGTTTTGTCGTTGTTGTACTTGCTCGTTTGTTGATCACATTACCAAAGGAAGGATGTCATGTTGAAGAATACCCTAGCTTCCCTGCTTGCCCTGTCATTCCTGGTTTCCAGTGCCGCCTTTGCCGAGACTGCTGCCGTTCCTTCTTCTGCGCCACACAAGATGGAAAAGAAGATGGAGCACAAGAAGATGACTGAGAAGGCAGGTCCCAGGAAATTGACCGCCCAGCAAGAAAAAATGAGGACTTGCAATGCTCGCGCCAAGGGGATGAAAGGCGAAGCACGCAAGAACTTCATGCGCGAGTGCCTGCGCAAGAAGTAAGTCGTCAGCGCAGTACACGTTCCTTCGGGCTGATTTATCAGAAAGGGTAGGTCAGCCCGTGTGGACCTTGGCACGCGCATATCGGCGCCGATGTCGGTGGTTGGGACTACCGCGCGCGGGAATCGGGTAGGGAGCCGGTGCAACACCGATCAGTGGCGCGAGTTCCTGAAGGGCCAGAGCATATACCCGTCTCTTGAAAGCAATGATTTCCGAAACCGGCTGCCAATAGTCGACCCACTGCCAGTCCTCGAACTCTGGTTTTTCCGTTTCCAGATTGATCTCGTCTTCCTCGCCCTCAAAGCGTAGCAAAAACCAGATTTGCTTTTGACCGCGATAACGTCGGCGCGAAGACCTGTTTCTAGGGGCAGGAACTTCATACCGCAGCCATCCCTTGGTTCGCCCCAAAATGCGAACCTTGTTGGTGCCTACCTCCTCCAGGAGTTCGCGAAAAACCGCTTGTTCTGGCGTTTCCGTACCGTCAATCCCCCCTTGGGGAAACTGCCAGGCATCCTCGCCAATCCGTTTTGCCCAGAGGACTTGATTCTCGTGGTTGCAAATGATCATACCCACATTGGGGCGATAGCCGTCTGCGTCGATCATGGTTAACGTCCCGAAAGCTTCTTGACTGTAACTATATCAAAATAGAGCATGCACCGTCAGTGCAATCGTTGCCCTGGTTCCATTGGGCTTTGGATATTTTTTTGGGTACAATGAAAATCATAGGGAAGTGTGGCCGAGGGGTTTAAGGCACCGGTCTTGAAAACCGGCGACGGGCAACCGTCCGTGAGTTCGAATCTCACCGCTTCCGCCATTATTCATTGGAAAGCTCTCGCCGCTTCCAACCCGAAGATCCAGCTGAAAACTAGTTTTCGCTGCCCGGTCGCCGTACCCGCAGGCTCTGAAACTTCCGGTAAAGTACGCGTCCGGGGCCACCCTGGGGGTGCCGCTGGACATGACGCACCTCAGTCCAATCCACTTCGGCACTTTGTGCCTTGCAGCTACTGTGTTGTAGAGCCAGTTGCGCCGCCTGATAGAGAATCGCCTCAGGGACCGTTTCCCCAGGTCGACGGTGAAGAATAACGTGGCTACCAGTATGGTCCTGCACATGCAGCCAGATGTCCTGGGGTCTCGCCAAACGAAAGGTCAGATACTCGTTGGCTTTGGCATTTTTTCCCCACGATATCCGAAACCCCTCCAGTTCTCGCTCGTCAATGGCATGCACCGCAGTAGACTTCTTTTTTTGGGACTCGAGAGGTGTTGCGCAATTTGCAGCAGCTTGCACGTTTTCTTCCGTCAATGCTGCCAGTTGGGCTTCCAGCTTGCTCAGTTCTTGTCTCGCCCGAAGCCTCCCTCGTTGCGCCCGTTGGGCCTGATGGAGGAGCTTTTGCGCATAGCCGTGCAGGGAAACTCCAGCCGGCAAGTCTACCACCAACTCCCCAATACCATCGGTACGATAATCAGGAATTCGAATACTCCCCCCTCCATGGATGGCATTGGGAACCTGAAAAAGGGCCATGGCAAGACGTCGATGCTGTCCATCCTCTGCCTCCCAACCCTGCAAATCTTCCTGCAGTCGCTGCCGTCTGCGCTCCAGGCGCAGCCGTTGCTGTTCGAGAATACGCGTTTTGGTATCGGGGTGGGAGGCAGCGTCCGGCTCCTTGCGGGGCCAACGCAGGAGCTCCTCCAGCAACAAAGGGCGTTCATCGCCAACGATCCTTAGAGGGTGGGCAGGCAGTTCTTTGCCCTCCGGCCAGGACCACCAAGTGCCACAGGGCTCCGGCGGTTTCCAACTGGACCAGGTCGGCTCTGCCACCAGTAATGACCGCAATGATGGCTGGATCAGGAGACCTAAGGGGAGATCATCAGCCCAGGGCAGCGCGTCGGCGGGTCTCCGATAGCTGGCGCGTGGCAATAGTCTGGGGTCCTTTTCTTCCCAGGAGTCCCAGCGGGAGGACCACCAGATCCGATCGGCTTCATCCAGCAAGAGCAGGGCTCCGCGACCACCAAAGCATTCGGCCATGATAGTCCAGCGCTGCACCTGGCGATCCCAGCCCTCCTTGCGCCAATGCATCGCTACCGTTCGATCGGCCCAGGGTAATTCCACTCCCTCTAAAACAAAGCCCCGCAGTTTCTGGTCAACGATGGCAGCGGACCCAGCCGGGCCCGGAAGTTTTTGCCCCTCCCACGGCTCCCACCAAAGGCCCAGGGGCGCTTGCTGAAAAGCTACCAAGAGGACTCGCCCCCGCAAAAAAAATCGGGCCACTCCGCCCTGCACGGTCACACCCTGCAAGAGCTGTCCCTGCAGGCGCAGGTGCAGGCAACGGGTTGCGGACCATAATTGCAGGATATCCATGCATTACTGCCCGTTGCCCAGAACACCCTGAGCTTGCAAAAAATCCAGGAGAATCTGCAGGGCTTCCCGATCCTCCTGCTGACTGGTGTCCAAACGCAGATCCGGCTGCTCGGGTTCCTCATAGGGGTCATCGACCCCGGTAAAGTGCGCGATGGTGCCAGCCATGGCCTTGGCATACAGACCTTTGGGGTCCCGCTGGGCACAAACCGCCAAGGGGGTGGCAACATGAATCTCAAAAAAAACGCCACCAGCAGCCTCCACCAGTTGCCGGGCCGCTTGCCGCCCTGCGCGATAGGGCGAGATGGCCGCCACCAGGGCAATTCCACCATGGCGGGCAACGAGACTGGCCACAAAACCAATACGGCGGATATTTTCCTCCCGATCTTCCCGGGAAAACCCGAGCCCCCTGGACAGAAAACGCCGCACCACATCCCCATCGAGGAGGGTAATGGCGCGACTATCCCGTTGTTCCAGGTAGCGAGCCAACATGCCCGCCAGGGTGCTTTTGCCACTGGCAGAGAGACCCGTAAACCAGAGTACCAGCCCGCGTCGGTCAGCACCGCGATAGGCCTGGCGCAGAATCTGGATCACCTCCGGGGGGGAGAACCACTCAGGAATTTCCTCCTGTGCCGCCAGGCGTCGGCGCAATTCCGTACCCGACAAATCATCCAGGCGTTCGCCGTTGGCCTCGGCACGGGGGACATAGGTTTTCCGGGAGGGTGAATAGGCATATTCGGGCATGAGCACGGGTACGATACCTAGCTCCTCCTGGTGAGCAGTCAAGAGCTCTTGGGCGGCAAAGGGAGGATAGAAACTACCCCCACCCGAACGACCCGGGTCCGCATGCGCTCGCCCTACCAGGAAATGGCTTGCCCCATGATTCTTGCGGATCAAGGCATGCCACAGGGCCTCACGGGGACCGGCCATACGCATGGCCAGAGGGATGGGGGACAGGATTACTTTACCCTGGGGATAGCGAAAAAATGCTGCCCGATAGGCACGCATCCGGGCGACGGCATCTACATCGCCCGGCTTGGTGGGACCAATGGCCGGATGCAGCAACAGCCTGGCGTTGTCACCCAGCTCTGCCAAGGCTGCCTGGGTAACAGCCAAATGGGCGTGATGCAAGGGATTACGAGTCTGGAAAGCCAGCAAGGGACCACCCGCAGCCAAGGGGCGCAACTCTGCTGGCCGTCGGTATTCCGGCGGAAACTCCACGGCCGCAGCCCGTAATAGTCCTCCTTCCCGCCACTCGGTCAAGGTCCCGGCAACATTCCAGGGAGACATGGCCAAGACTGCCGCAACCCCGGGATGAACAGGGTCCACCGTAGCATAGACCGCCTGGGCCTCGGCCAGGCGGTCGACCCGGTACAATTCTTCCACCTGAAGCTGGGCCAGTGGGGTACCATCCTCCCTTTCCAGATGCAGAAAATCCCCAGGCTGCAGGTGCCGAGCCACTTCCTCGGGGATATCCAGGGTGATGGGGATGGGCCAGAGAGCGCCATCGGGAAGGCGCATCTCTTCCACAACCGAATACCAGGCCCTTTCTCCCAAAAAACTGGATAGCGGTGCAAAGGCACCACTGAACAATAACTCCAGGTCACAGCGTTGCCGGGGGCTCAGTAAATGGGAAAATATTTGCGTCATGATTGGGACGCTCCTGAAAACAAAGGCAGATGGGCCAGGGCATATAAAGGCGCAGCCAATTCGGGAACCGAACCCTCCGTACAGATTGCGGACACGGCGATCACGCGGGCATGGGCCTTTGCCATGAGCGCATCCATAGCGGCCAGGGTAGAACCGGTGCTGATGACATCATCCACCAGCACCACTCCCCGCCCAGCCACGAGTTCGCGGTCCTTGGCATCCAAAATCAAGGTCTGGGGTTTGCCAGTGGTGATGGACAGGGTTTGCGCCTGCAGCGCCTCGCCCATGTAGGATTTGTACTGCTTGCGCAGGACCACATACGGCTTGGCCAGGCGCAAGGCCAGTGCATAGGCTAGGGGTATGCTCTTGGCCTCGGCGGTTACCAACGCCGCAAAATCTAGACCCAACAGTTTCCTGCTCAACTCGTCGGCGGCCGCTTCGGTCAGCTCCGTATCTCCCAGAATGTTGAGAACGGCAATGGCGAGATCGGGGGCAACCGCACAGATGGGCAAATCACGTCGGACATTGCCGATACGAAGGGGGTGGCTTTGGGGAAATGTTGGGGACATGGCCTGTTTCCATAAAAACGAGTGATCTAGTGTGCCATGATCCAGCCTGGCTCCCAAAGATGCGGCTCTGTGAAGAAAGATGAAAGAAGAGTACTTGCTGTCCAAGGAGCGAATGCCTAGAGTAGGAACCATGGAATGCGATCTACTCATTTTGGGGAACGGTGCTATCGCCCAAAGCTTGGTACTGGCTCTAGGAAAATCGTCTTTTTCCATCACAGCGGTCGATACCCGACCGCCCAACTCCTCGTCCAAATCTACCGGGGAGCGCACGGTTGCCTTGGCCTTGGGGACCATCCGTCACCTTTCCCGCTGGGGAATCTTGTTGGACAACGAGGAAGCGGGAACGATCGAAAAGGTGCAGGTTTCCCAGGAACGCAGCCCTGTTCGAGTCCTTCTGGAACACCACTTGTTGGGACCTACGGCGGGTTTGCTGGGGCAAGTGGTACCCCTGGAGCTCCTCCTCAAGCGGCTTCACCATCAGGTCCAAGCCCTCAACTCCCCCATCCAGCAACTTCCATGGGGTCCGGTATCCGGGTTTGAATGGTTTCCCGATCGCATTCGACTGCGTTGGACTTCGGGGCAGAGCATCACGGCACGCCTCCTGGTCCTGGCCGATGGCGGCCACGGCCAACTACAACGCCTACTTTCCCTCGAACGCCAGGCATTTGACCACAATCGTTTTGCCTGCACGGCCCAAGTCGGCAACCTTGGTCACGCTCCGCACACCGCCTATGAGCATTTTCGCGAGTCTGGTCCGCTGGCTTTGTTACCCAGGGCCGATGGCCAGCACTCCCTGGTCTGGACCCTCTTGCCTAGTGCGGCGGCTTCCTTACAGGATGCTAATGATAGTGCTTTTTTGCGTACCCTCAATGCGCAACTCCCACCGGGTGTCCCTCCCCTGCAGCAGGTATCCCAACGAGCCTGGTACCCCTTGTATCTGCAGATTCTGCGGGCAGCGCCAGAAAGTCGCGTTGTCCCCCTGGGCAATGCCGCCCAGACCCTCCACCCTCTGGCTGGACAAGGCTATAACCTGGGGCTTCGGGACGTGATCTCCCTGGCTGCTCTCCTCCAGGAGGCTGAGGCCGCTGGGCAAGATCCTGGCAGTCGCCAGCTCCTCGCGGATTTTCAGCGTATCCGTCGGCAAGATCGTTGGGAAACCATCGCTTTTACCGAGGGAATGAACCAGCTCTTTGGCATTCCCAGTCTGCGGCTTGGGCGGGAACTGGCCTTCCTGGCACTTGCCCGCAGTCCTGGGTTACAACGACGTTTGGCCGCCCGCCTGGCCGGCGTTGCCCTCCCCCGTGCCAGCCGAATTCCACCTTTACAGGAAAGTTTCCATGACCTCCTCCTATGATGTGCTGATTTCTGGCGCTGGCATGGTGGGTGCCGCCCTGGGGCTCGCCCTTTCGCGCATGGGCCTGCAGGTCCTGGTTGCGGAGCGTCGTTCGGAAGCCCAGTGCGCCGCCCCGGATCCTATCCAACGCTGTAGCCTTGTCAATGCCGGTGCCAGTACCCTCCTCGCTGCTCTGGGAGTTGATCCAGCTGCTTTGGGTACCCCAGTGGCCCGCATGCGGGTCTGGGATGCCGAACATGCTGGCGGTATTCACCTGGATGCCAGCGAAGTCGATGCCCCGCTCCTTGGCTACATCGTCGAGAATCAAATCCTCGAGCAAGCTTTGCGCAACGCCCTGCAAGGAGCCGGCGGCGAGATCCGTTACCACTGCCAATGGCAATATGTCGCCACGGATCCAACTGCCATTATCGTAGAAGATCAGCATCAGCAACTCTCCCAGGCTCGCCTCCTGGTCATCGCCGAGGGACGACAATCGCCACTGCGCAGTGCCCTTTTTCACGGCAGCATCCTACGGGAGGATTACCAGCAGGATGCCATTGTCGCAACCATTGGTATCGAACGCCCACACTTGGGCACTGCCTATCAACGTTTTCTCCCCACAGGTCCTCTCGCTCTTCTCCCCTTTCGCGACGATGAGCATGGCCGCCCCCAGGCGAGCCTGGTCTGGAGTGCCAGGCGCTGGCGCTCCAAGTCCCTCCAAGCCATGGAAGACGAGCCCTTCTTACGCGACCTCCAGGAGGTTTTTGGTCCCACCCTGGGGCAGCTTCGGAGCATTGGCAAACGGGCAAGCTTTCCCCTCTCCGCCCTACACGTCAATGGCTACGTCCAGGAGCGCGCAATCCTCCTTGGCGATAGTGCCCATGGCGTCCATCCCCTGGCAGGTCTGGGGGTCAATCTGGGTTTTCGGGATGTGGCTGCCGTACAGCAGCTAATCCTGCAGGCCCGGAAAGATCGACAAGATTGGGGGACTCTTCCCCGGTTACGGCAATATGAACGGGATCGGCGCGCCGACAACCTTGCCACGGTCCTTGCGTGCAGTGGACTGAACCACCTCTTTTCCAATCGTAGTATACTACTAGCACGATTGCGGGATCTTGGACTCTGGGGAACGGGCATGACCCCTCCCCTCAAGCGTTTCTTTATCCGTCAGGCCATGGGACTCTAAGGAGAGCCAAATGCAAAAGCGTATTACCGACGAGATTGCTGCCGCCATTGGCGATGCCCTTGCCCGTTTGGGCACCGTTAAAGAAGATGTGGACAAGCAACTCAAAACAGTCATTACCAATGCTTTGGACCGACTTGATCTGGTCACCCGGGATGAGTTTGAAGTGCAACAGGAGTTGCTCCGCCGTCTGGCCGAACGGGTCGGTGCTCTCGAAGCCCGGTTGTCCCAAGGATCAGATCATTCCCAGCATCCTACCGACTAGCGCATGGCCCTTGCCGTTGTTCTCAGCCGGGCCCCCGTGGGGATCCGGGCAGCTGAGGTGGCGGTAGAGTGTGACCTGGGTCCAGGCCTGCCCACCTTCGCCATCGTTGGTCTGCCAGAGGCAGCCGTCAAGGAATCCCGGGATCGGGTTCGCTCTGCCATTCAAAACAGCGAACTGGATTTTCCTGCGCGTCGGATCGTTGTCAATCTTGCCCCTGCGGATCTGCCCAAGGAAGGGGGGCGCTTCGATCTTCCCATTGCCTTGGGGATTCTCGCAGCCAGCGGCCAGATCCCGAAAGCTTCCCTGGCAACTTTGGAATGCATGGGGGAATTGGCCCTGGATGGTCGCATTCGTCCTGTTACTGGAACACTAGCCTGCGCCCTCGCTGCCCAGGCTTCCGGACACCAACTGGCGCTATCCCTGGATTCTGCCCCCGAGGCCGCCTTGGTAGAGGGGATTGGACTGTGCCCGGCCCAAAACCTTCGGCAACTGGTGCAAATCCTCCGCGGTGAGATCCAAACCACTTCCTGGGAAGCCCTATCCCCCGACCAAGCATCACCACAACCCTACCTGGATCTTGCCGATGTGCGCGGTCAGGAATCGGCCAAGCGGGCCCTGCTCATTGCCGCTCTCGGTGGCCATCATCTCTTGTTATCTGGCCCACCCGGTACGGGCAAGAGCATGTTGGCCAGTCGCCTTCCGGGACTGCTCCCCGATCTTCGGCGGGAAGAGGCTCTGGAAGTTGCCTCCATCCATAGTCTTCATGGTCTTTTTCAGGTAGGTCAGTGGCGTCGAAGACCGTTCCGCAGTCCCCATCATAGCGTCTCCGCTGCGGCACTGGTCGGAGGTGGTTCCCAACCCCGACCCGGAGAGATTAGCCTTGCCCATGGAGGTGTGCTTTTCCTGGATGAGCTCCCGGAGTTTTCCCGTAGCGTCCTGGAGGTTCTGCGCGAACCATTGGAAACGGGCGAGATCCATATCGCCAGAGCCCGGCAACGGGCTCAGTTCCCGGCACGATTCCAATTGGTTGCCGCCATGAATCCTTGTCCCTGCGGACACTTGGGCAATCCACTGCAAGCCTGCCGCTGTAGTCCCGGGCAGATTCAGCAGTATCGCGGGCGCCTATCGGGTCCTCTCCTCGATCGGATCGATATCCAGATTGAGGTACCAGCACTTTCCCCGGAATTCCTGCAACAAGCCCCCCAAGGTGAAAGCACAACCTATTGGCGTCCTCGTTTAGCGGCGGCCATTGAACGGCAGTGGCAGCGGCAGGGTTGCCGCAATGCCCAATTGCAGGGTGCAGCTTTGGAGCGTCACTGTGCGCTGGACGGGCAAAGCCAACGTTTTCTCCGCCTGGCAGCGGAGCGGCTCCGTTTTTCGGCG
This sequence comes from Candidatus Igneacidithiobacillus taupoensis, assembly GCA_021375695.1. Lineage (GTDB taxonomy): Bacteria > Pseudomonadota > Gammaproteobacteria > Acidithiobacillales > Acidithiobacillaceae > Igneacidithiobacillus > Igneacidithiobacillus taupoensis. The sequence continues at coordinate 11,362 of JAEPKX010000003.1, forward strand.
CGGGGATATCATCGGATTTTACGTATTGCCCGGAGCATTGCCGATCTTGCCGAGGCCGACAGCATTGCGCAGGAACATCTGGCAGAGGCCATCCAGTACCGTCGTCTAGCACAACAATTGGAAATGACGGTGCGCCTGTGATTTTTTTGCGGCATCTGCCCACGGCCCAGGAACCGCGTCTCTATATGGCCCTGGAGCGAACCTATCTGGGTTATTTCAAACTGATCTTTTTTACCATGGGAACGGGTTTATTGGCCTACCGCCTGGAAATCCTCCTGCAGGCAGTTCATGAATTCCACCTGGCCCGGATCTTTGCTGAGCTGCACGGATTTCTGATCTGGCCGCCCCTGCTCCTTGTCTACGTTCTGGGATTCTGGTTTTTTTTCGACCTTCACCATATTGCCAAAGGAATCACTGTGCCCCCCAAAGAAATCATCGATCCACGCATCTATATGGCCGCCGAACGCACCTTTCTGGCCTGGGTCCGCACCGGTATTGGCCTCATTGCCTTTGGATTTGTTATTGAGAAATTCGATTTTTTCCTGGAACAGCTCTCAGCCATGCTGCACACCAAACTGAATACTGGAGCCGGCTTTTCCGGAATGGGAATTCTCTTTATTATTTTGGGAGTTGCCAACTTGATCATTGGCGGTATCAATTTCATTCGCACGGTCAAAAAGGTAGACCAAGGTCAGTACCACGTCCACAAATGGCTGTATGGCCTCTATGGACTGATCCTTTTTTCGGTTACCGCCACCCTCGCCTGGATGATCATTCGCGTTTCGCCCTAGGGCCAGCTTTGGGTCTTCCCCGGCTTAATCGCCAGAGGGTGTAGATTACCCCATACACCACATAACCCAAAGAAAGCAATAGAAGTATCAACGGTGGATGCACCGCAATGGCTGCTACTACCAGCACCAAGGCAATTGCCAAAGCAAAGGGCATCCGCCCGTGGAGGTCGATATCCTTGAAACTGCGATAACGAATATTGCTGACCATCAGCAGGCCCAAGCCATACACCAAAACCAAAGCCACGCCCTGGGCCACCTGGGTCAGTGCTGGAACCCTCTCACTGACTGCCACCCAAACCAGACTCGCCAGGACCGTTGCCGCCGTGGGGATGGGCAAACCCTGAAAATAGCGTTTGGAAAGGTTCTGGGCCTGACTATTGAATCGAGCCAGCCGCAAGGCGCCACATGCGGTAAAAACGAAAGCTCCCAACCAGCCGAATTTGCCAAAACCCTGTAAGCCCCAAAAGAGCGCCAGAATACTTGGTGCCAGTCCAAAGGCCACCAGATCGGCGAGCGAATCATATTCGGCACCAAAAGCGCTTTGGGTGCCAGTCATCCGCGCGATGCGGCCATCCAAACCATCCAAAATCATGGCAATGAAAATCACCATGGCCGCCAAGGGATAATGGCCGTGAATACTGGCAACAATGGCATAAAAACCAGCAAACAGGGTCCCGGTGGTGAATAAATTGGGCAGTAGATACACCCCACGACGAGGATATTTGCGATTCACGGCAGCTCCGGCAACTGGGCTATCCACTGGGCACCCGAACGAACCCGTTGTCCGAGAGTCACCAACACCTGACTATCGGGAGGGAGATAGGTATCCACTCGGGAACCAAAACGAATAAAACCAAAGCGCTGTCCCAACACGCCCCTGTCTCCCTCGTTCAGATAGCAAAGAATGCGTCGCGCCACCAGGCCTGCCACTTGCACCACGACCAACTCCTGCCCTTGTGCCGTACGCAGGTGCAAGGCATTCCGCTCATTTTCCAGGGAGGACTTATCCAAGGAGGCATTCAAAAAACGACCTGGATGATACCAGCGTTGCAGCACCATACCCCCCACCGGCAGACGGTTCACATGAACATCAAAGACATTCATGAAAATACTGACCTTGAGACTTGGTACCTGACGGAAAGGGTCCTCCACCAACTCGATGGCAATGACCCGCCCATCGGCAGGACAAAGCACCCCACCCACCAGATCAGCGGGTAGACTGCGTGATGGATCGCGAAAAAACTGGAGGGCAAAGAGAAAAAAAAGAAAAACCGGCAGGGCCAGGAACCACCAGGCAAAGAGCTGAAAGACAATGGCCAGGACCAGAGCCAGGGAAACAATGGGCCAGCCCTCACGGGCCAGCCACGGATAGGGATAGGATCTTTTCATTGGGCAAGCCTAGCAGCCAGCCCGTCCGGAGAAAAGGCCGGGAAAACCCGGCCGGCGCAGCAATCAATTACGGGAACGATCCACAATCCGGTTCTGACCGATCCAGGTCATCATGGACCGCAGCTTCTGTCCCACCACTTCCAAGGGATGCTCCGCAGCTAAGCGGCGCATGGCCTGGAGCTTGGGCTTGCCTGCCTGATTCTCCAGAATGAACTCCCGAGCAAAATCGCCGTTCTGGATTTCCTGCAAAATCCGCTTCATTTCGTCCTTGCTGCGCCCATCCACCACCCGCGGGCCCCTCGTGAAATCGCCATACTCTGCCGTATTGGAGATGGAATAGCGCATATTGGCAATGCCCCCTTCGTACATCAGATCGACGATGAGCTTGAGTTCGTGCAAGCACTCAAAATAGGCCATCTCGGGGGCGTATCCCGCCTCCACCAAGGTTTCGAAACCCGCTTGTACCAACGCGCTGACCCCGCCACAGAGAACCGCCTGTTCGCCAAAGAGGTCCGTTTCCGTCTCTTCGCGAAAGGTCGTCTCGATGACACCAGCACGCGCTCCACCGATGGCCTTGGCATAGGAAAGTGCCAGGGCCTGGGCCTTGCCGCTGGCATCCTGGGCAATGGCAATCAGACAAGGGACACCGCCACCTTGGGTATAAGTCGAGCGAACCAGATGTCCAGGCCCCTTGGGCGCCACTAGGAAGCAATCCAGATCAGCGCGGGGAAGAATCTGGCCAAAATGCACATTGAACCCGTGAGCAAATACCAGGGCTGCACCCTTTTTGATGTTGGGTGCAATTTCGTCGCGGTAGAGCGCACCCTGACCTTCATCGGGTGTCAGGATCATCACCAGGTCGGCACTGGCAACGGCCTTGGCCACGGTCTTGACCTTGAGGCCAGCATTTTTTGCCTTCTCCACCGAGGGAGAATCTTCTCGGAGACCCACCACCACATCTACTCCAGAATCGTGCAGATTCAAGGCATGGGCATGTCCCTGGGATCCATAACCCAAAATGGCTACTTTCTTCTTTTGGATGAGGGCAAGGTCGGCGTCACTGTCATAATAGACTTTCATGAAATCCTCAGTTGGTTTGGTGGAAATTTAAATACTCTTGGCACCACGGCTGATGGCACTGGCACCGGAACGAACTACCTCGATGACCATCCCCGGATCCAGGGCATGGAGAAAGGCATTGAGTTTTTCGCCCGTACCCGTTAGTTCGATGGTGTAACTACGATCCGTCACATCGATGATCCGGCCGCGAAAGATATCAGCCAAACGCTTGACCTCTTCCCGATCCGAACCCACGGCATGGACCTTGATGAGCATCAGTTCGCGCTCGATATGGGGGCCATCGCTCAGATCCTGCACCCGAATGACTTCGACCAGCTTGTTGAGCTGCTTCAAGACCTGTTCCATGATTTCCGCCGAACCATGGGTCAAAATCGTCATCCGCGAGACGCTGGGCTCATGGGTAGGTGCTACCGTCATGGCTTCAATATTGTAACCTCGGGCCGAAAACAGACCAGCCACCCGCGACAAGGCACCGGCCTCATTTTCCAGCAATACGGAAATAATATGAGATTGCCCCATGCGTCACACCAGAATCATATCGGAAAGGGCGGCACCAGCCGGCACCATGGGATAGACGTTCTCCGTCCGATCCACCAAAAAATCCATGAACACCAATCGGTCTTTCAGACGCAAGGCTTCCTTGAGTACTGGCTCCACCTCACTGGGCTTCTCGGCACGCAAGCCAACATGCCCGTAGGCCTCGGCCAACTTCACGAAATCAGGCAGGGCATCCATATAGCTGGAGGCATAGCGTTCCTCGTAGAAAAACTCCTGCCATTGGCGAACCATACCCAAATAGCCATTGTTGAGACAAAGCACTTTGATGGGCAATTTATACTGCTGGCAGGTAGAAAGCTCCTGAATATTCATCTGGATACTGCCCTCGCCCGTAATACAGACCACCGTGGCGGAGGGTTCTGCCAACTGTGCCCCCATGGCTGCCGGGAGTCCAAACCCCATGGTCCCCAATCCACCGCTATTGATCCATCGGCGGGGCTTGGCAAAACCATAAAATTGCGCTGCCCACATCTGGTGCTGCCCGACATCGGAGGTAACGATGGCATCTCCACCCGTAAGTTCATGCAGCTTCTGGATCACATATTGGGGCTTGATAATGCTTTCGCCCTGCTCATAATGCAGACAATCCCGGCTGCGCCATTCTTCGATCTGCTGCCACCAACGTTCCAAAGCCGGGCCGTTCCCGTGCAAACCCGACTCCTGGACCCAGTCCAGCATCTCCTCCAGGACCGAGCCCAGATCACCTACCACGGGCACATCCACCTTCACGTTCTTGGAAATGGAAGCTGGATCCACGTCCACATGGATAATTTTGGCATGGGGCGCAAAGTGGGCCAGATTGCCAGTGACCCGATCATCAAAGCGCGCGCCCAGGGCTATGAGTAGATCGCAATGCTGCACGGCCATATTGGCTTCGAAGGTGCCATGCATACCCAGCATGCCCAGAAACTGGGGATCGTTGGCCGGATAGCCCCCCAAGCCCATCAGGGTTTGGGTAATGGGAGCCCCAAAATGGCGCACCAGGCGCGTAAGCGGCACCGAAGCATTGGCCAGAATGACACCGCCGCCAGTGTAAAACAAGGGGCGTTCCGCCTCTGCCATCAGTCCCAATGCCTTGCGTAACTGACCGGAGTGTCCTCGTATGGTTGGTTTATAGGAACGTAACAGGACCTTCTCGGGATATTCATAGGGGCAACGCTTGGCGGTGACATCCTTGGGGATATCGATCAGTACCGGCCCCGGTCGGCCCGATGCAGCCAGATAGAAAGCCTTCTTGATGGTTTGGGCCAGTTCCCGCACATCTCGAACCAGAAAATTGTGCTTGGTACAGGGTCGGGTGATACCAACGGTGTCCACCTCCTGAAAGGCATCGTTACCGATCAAGGCGACGGGAACCTGGCCCGAGATCACCACCAACGGGATGGAATCCATATAGGCGGTAGCAATACCCGTAACCGCGTTGGTCGCGCCGGGACCACTGGTGACCAAGGCAACGCCTACCTTGCCCGTTGCCCGGGCATAGGCATCGGCAGCATGCACGGCCGCCTGCTCGTGACGCACCAGGATATGTTGGATCGCATCCTGCTTATCCAGCTCATCATAAATGTACAAGACAGCGCCGCCGGGATAGCCAAAGATCACTTCCACGCCCTCGTCGCGCAGGGCGCGCACAACGATTTCAGCTCCCGTCAACTCCGTCGCCAAGGCATCTGGAATAACGCCTTCGTTCTGGTGGGGGGCATTCATGGCAAGAGTCTCCTCGCTGGATCAAAGTATTGCACCCAACGCTATGCAGTTTTGGCAAGAACGTCAAATAAAAAAGCCTTGGCACCCGTCAATGGTTCTCTATGCACCCGCCTGGAGTTTTTGCAAATAACTCCGTGCCCGCCCCATGACCGATTCCGGCAATCCTGCCTTTTCGGCAATGATCAAGCCCAGGGAGCGACCGGCCACGCCAATCTCCAGTTCATAGGTAGGTTCCAATCGCTCAAAATCAAAGCGCATGGAGGCATTTTGCAAGGCGGGATGGTCGGCAGCAAAGGACTTGATGGGGGTTAGGTGGGTCGTGACCATGCCACGGACACCGCGACTCGCCAATTCGTCCAAGACCGCCATGGCCATGGCCGCCCCCTCTTCGGGATCGGTGCCGGTACCCAATTCATCCAGCAGAATCAGGGTATTCTGATCAGCTTCAGCCAGGAGTCGTTTCAGCACGGCTACATGTCCCGAAAAGGTCGACAGGGCAAATGCCATGTTCTGGGCATCACCTGACTCAAAAAAGATCCGGGAAAAGCGACCCACCACTGCCCGACCCTGGACCGGGACATGAAGTCCACAGCTTGCCATAAGCACCATAAGACCAGCGGTCTTGAGAGCAACGGTCTTTCCCCCCGTGTTGGGCCCCGTAATAACCAAAATGGGTTGTTGGGTATCGATCTTCACCTGCAAGGGCTTAGGTCGGGGACCCCGGTGATCCACATGGGCCAACCACAGCTGGGGGTGGACGGCGCCTTCCAGAATCAGGATGGGCTCCTCTACCAATTCTGCAGCCTGGGCCTGCAAATGCATGGATAACTGGGCACCGGCAATGGCCAGATCCAGCCAGGTGAGGGCATCAACCAAACGGTGCAGGGCCGGCAGCAACTCCCGCGTGGTATCAGTAAGGGTCCGGAGCACTCCCTGGTTTTCCTGTTCAATAGTACCCGCCAACTTTTCCAGGCGGTTATTGAGGGCGACCATTTCCATGGGCTCGACAATGGTGCCATGGCCACCAGGGCCAGATCCTCGCCGAACACCCCGTATCTCGTCGCGGCTAGCATTGGCCAGGTGCACGGTCAAACGTTGACCGGCCCAATGAGCCCTGGCATCGCCTCGCAAATGGCCCTGGAGCTGGCGCTGGGCGTTGGCCCGCTCCTGTTTCAGTTCGCCGTGCAATCGTTGCAGTTCGGCGTGGGCATCCTCCCGCACTTGGCCATTGGGGAGCAACACCCCATCGATGGCCGCAATGAGCGAGCTCGCAGCAGTCAAGGCATCGGGCCCTACCGGCAATAACGCCGGGCGCGACTCCACAAAAGGCCGCAGCTCTTGCCCAACCCGCAGGATCCGATGGAGATTCCGAAAAGCGGTACCTGCCAGGGCAGCGCCAGGAGAGGCCGCCTGACGGAGGGCTGGCCGGGGATCAGGCAGATCGGGCAATACGGGGCCTGCCCCACTCTCCAGACCAAAACGAGCTGCAGTGATGGCCTCCTGCAACTGTCGAGCAACAAGCACACTTGGGGCTGGCTGCAAATTGCGCGCCGCATCGGCGCCCATGGGGGTGGCCGAAAGCTTCTCCAGGAGCCGACGAATTCCTTCGAAATCCAACTGTTTCCAGTCACCTTCCATCACGCACCCCGCTCCGGGAAAAGTTCACGCCACCAACGCAAACGGCCCTCGGGAATCACCGGAGGACCCGCCACGGGTGCTGGCGGCATTCGCGACAGAATCCAACCCGGTGGGATCCATTTACCACTACTGCCACAGGAAGCACCCAGGTTGTTGGGATCATAGATCTTCACCAGACTTGGGCTTTCTCGATCATCCACATAGACAATACCCAGATAGCGTTCTCGATGATCGTGACGCAGCAGCGAATCCAGCGCACGAAGCACCCGGCGAAAATGGCCTTCGTCCAATGGGGCCTTGGGAAGCTCCTGCCCGACAAAATACACATACCAGCCATTGGCAGCATCGCCTTCCAGAAATGTTAGCAGGTCCTCCCACTGCTCCCAGCTGCGGATGGCCCATAGCATCCCCTCCAGTACTTCGGTAAAGTTTTTCATTGTCCGGTTTCTCCCAGAAAACTCAGGAGCAAGTGCCGTTGCCGCGGTTGCACTCGATGCTCCAGCAGATACACCCCTTGCCAGGTACCCAGGCAAAGCCTTCTTTCCCGGATCAGCAGTTGCAAACTCTGGCCACCGAGGAGGCTGCGAAGGTGGGCCGCCATATCGTCCTTACCTTCATTTTGATGACGGTAACGGGGATCACCATCGGGAGCAAGGCGGGTCAAAAAATCTAGGATGTCTGCCTGTACATCGGGATCGGCATTCTCCAGGAGTGCCAGACTTGCGGAAGTATGGGGCAGAAAGAGCAGCAACCATCCCTGGCGGGCGTCCAATCTGATCAACCATTCTTGCAGGTCAGCGGTCAACTCCCAGATACCGCGCCCCCTGGCGGGCAGTTCCCAGCTATCGTCCCATTGCTGCATGGCCCAGTTGCCTCCTCGTAGCACCCATCACTGCCTTCTTTGGCGAAAAAAATCCCGGAGTAATTCTGCCGACTCCGCAGCCATCAGCCCACTCTGCCAGCAGAGCCGATGATTTCCAGGCGACGTCTCGGGAAGTCGTAAGTGGCTTACAATCACTCCAGCCTTGGGGTCCTTGGCAGCAAAGACTACGCGCGCCAGACGGGCCTGGACAATGGCACCAAAACACATGACACAAGGTTCCAGAGTCACATAGAGCGTACAGCCACCAAGTCGATAATTACCCAGTTGCGCTGCACCCATTCGTAACACCCGCATCTCCGCATGGGCACTGGGATCACAGGTAGCGATGGGGGCATTGGCAGCAGCGGCAAGAAGATTTCCCTGTGCATCCAGCAACACCGCACCCACGGGAACCTCGCCCGCCTGCGCCCCCAGGCTCGCCTCCGCCAATGCGCGTGCCATCCAGTAGCGGTCCCACTCACTCCATTCTTCGCTGGGTTTATCATCTGTCATAGCTTAATCAGTGTACTGAACCAGACCCAAAGGGACAAAATCAACGGGAGCACTTGGCAATGGGGAAACATTTTTTCCAGATTTGCCTTGACAGCAATGGGAATGCTGCTAATTTCACAGCCAGGTTGCAAAAAATAGACGCCCATGGGCAATATCGCCCACGGGTGGAACCATGTACCAAAACCAGGTGAGGAAAAACGTGCCAAGCATGCTGAGTCAGCCTTTGCTCGGATTGGACATTGCTTCCGATGCAGTGAGATTCGTCGAACTCTCGGCCAGCCGCAAACAGTTGACCGTAGTGCAGGCCGACAGTGAGCCGTTGGGCAGGAGTGTGGGAGGAGATGCGGCGCAGGGTGATTTTAGCCCCATCTCCGAAGCCATCCGCCGGATGCTCCAACGCTCTCGGGTCCGGACCCGTGCGGTGGCCAGCGCATTACCCGGGAGCAGCGTGATCGTCAAGATCATTTCTTTGCCAAGCGGCATGCGCGATGAAGTCATCGAAGACCAGATCCGCTATGAGGGACAACAGTACATTCCCTTCCCCATGGATCAGGTCAATTTCGATTTTTCGGTGCTGGGCACGGATCCTGAACGAAAAGGCTACCAACAGATTCTTCTGGTGGCGAGCAAACGGGATCACGTCGAAGACCGGGCAGCGATTTTAGAGAGTGCCGGACTCAAACCCAAAATCATCGATATTCGCCAGTTCAGCCTGTGGGGCCTCTACACGCACTTATATCCTGGCGATGCCACCTGCAAAAGCAACATTGTCCTCGTCGAGATCGGTGGACTCAGTTCTGCTCTGCACGTCTTTGAGCGTGGCCAACCAGTCTACTCGCGGGATCACAATTTCGGTGCGGCCCGACTCATCGACCGTATCGTGCAACACTTCGGTCTGACCGAAGAGGATGCCCAACGGATGCAGCGCTTCGGGGGTCTCCCTGCCGGCTACGAACAACAAGTTCTCAAGCCATTCGTGGTGGAAACCGGCCGGGAAATCCTTCGTGCATTGGATTTTTTCCAAGCCAGCATGCCAGATATCCATGTAGACAAGGTCGTACTCTTTGGCACTGGCGCAAACCTACCGGGTATTGGCGAACAACTGGCAGGTTTTACCGTAGAAAATCCCGACCCGTTCCAGGGAATGGCCATTGGCCCCAATGTCAACGAGCGTTTTCTCAGGGATGAGCGCTCTTCCATGGCTGTGGCTTGTGGCCTGGCGCTTCGGAGGTTTGGCGAATGATTCGAATCAACCTGCTCCCCCACCGGGAACAAAAACGCCTGCAGCAGCAGCAACTCTTCCTGGGTGGACTGGTGCTGTTAATTGTTGTCGCGGCATTACTCTACTACGGTATCTACCAAATATTTGCCCAGCGGGTAGCCGATGCCCAGGCCCAGGTGGATTACCTCCAGCAGGTAACCAAGGAGCTGGACCAGAAAATTGCCTCGGTGGCCGATTTACGCAAAAAGCGCGATGCCCTCCTAGCGCGGGAAAAAATCATCGCCACACTGCAAGACCGCAGAGACCTGACGGTACGAATCTTCAATACACTGGCAGCCATTACTCCCAAAGGAATATTTTTGAGGAAGCTGGAGCAGACCGGTGACAATATCACCGTAACGGGCTATGCCGAAAGCAATGACCAGGTTGCTGCATTCATGCGGGCAATCGAAAACAGCGGCACCTTCACCAAGCCGACCTTGAACATCATCAGCAAGACCAAGCTCGGCAGCGATGAGGTCAAACAATTCACCCTTCAAATGATGGTAGCAGAGCCCAATGTGAGTGCAGGAGCCAAGTCATGACCTGGGATGAAATCAAAAACCTGCAGCTGGAGGATATCCATCGTCTTCCCACCAGAACCAAGGTCATTGGCGCCGTCATCCTGGTGGTACTCATGGGGATCCTCGCCTGGATCTGGTTTCTCTCTCCAGAAAACGACAAATACAAAGCCCTGACCAATCAAGTGGAAACTCTCAAGGAGCAGGTGCGCCAGAAACAGTTGCTGGCCGCCGATCTGCCAGCCTACCAGGAACAGATCAGGGAAATGAATCATCGCTTCGAACGTTTCCTGGAGCAGCTTCCCAACCGCGCCCAGATCCCCTCTCTCCTCGATAATGTGACTTTGGCAGGACGCAGCCTGGGTTTGGAATTCAACCTATTCCAGCCACTTCCTGAGGTCAGCAAGGATTTTTATGCCGAAATCCCCGTCAAGATTGAAGTCACGGGCACTTACGATGATCTGGGTCGCTTTGCTGCTGCCGTAGCAGCCATGCCGCGCATCGTCACCCTGGGAAATCTGACCATCACTCCCCTGCCAGGTAGTGGCAGTACCCCATTGGCCAAGGCCCTGAGCGCCCAGAATCTGCAGGTCTCCTGTATTGCTACCACTTACCGCTATCTGGATGCGGACCAAGCAGACAAGCCACAGCCAGGAGCCGCCAAATGAAAAAAATCTGCTACGGTACCTTGATCCTATTGGGAATTACCCTGACTGCATGCTCCCGGGAAGACCAGATGGCCAAACTACGTGCTTTTGTTGATCAGGGTCCCTCACTGCACCCCAAGATTCAACCCCTTCCCCCCCTTCCGCACTACAATCCGACAGCCTATGTGAACCCCTTGCATCGCGACCCCTTTACCAGCTTCTCCGAATTGGCCTTGCGACTGGAAGCCGCCAATGCCAGTCAGGGCCCCAAACCCGAGCGGAAAGGCCCCCTGCAGCCCCTGGAAAAATACAGCCTTGGGAGTTTGACCCTGACTGGCATTGTGCAAGCCGATGGCCGGTATTGGGGGGTATTTCTTACCCCCGATGGTAAGGTCTATCGAGCAGGAATTGGTGATGGTATTGGCGACAAGGATGGGAAGATCGTCCGCATCGATCCCCAGAAACATGCAATAACCGTTGAACAATATCTCCCCAATGCCTTTGGTGGTTATCAAAAACAAAACACCACCCTGCAATTTCCAAGCAATGGCTAACCTAAGAATCAAGCAAGGATGAAGCCCATGAACCAGCAAGATCCCATCGTCACGGCTGCCCGACGCCAGCGTGTTCACCTCCCGCCCAATGCTCTCCGTCTCGCATGTGCTGCCGCCCTCGTTTGCCTGACCATGGCCAAAGCAGCAGCAGCCGAAACCTTGATCCAGGGAATCCAGATCCAGCCCGGTCCCAAGGGCACCACTCTAACGATTCAAAGTAATGGGCGACCGGCCTACGACATCAATACGTTCAACCACGGTTATCGGGTGCGCATCGATTTTCAGGATACCCACATCCTGAACTCCGCACAGACCGTTGCGGGAGCCGGTATCATCGAAAATGTACTCGCCGAAAATGATGGCAAGACCGCTCATCTGGACCTCTTGCTGGCCAAACCGGAAGCGGTCATGGTCGAACCCTCCCCCGAAGGCTACCGCGTTTCGCTGGTGCCTCTCCAGGGGGCTCAGGAAGAGGCCCCTGCACCAGGTCCTGCCGCCCCACCCAGCACCGTCAACAGCAATCCGACCCCAGCGGCCGCGACTCCTGCCAGCCCCCTGCCGGTAGTCAATACCAGCACCCAAATCGAAAATCTACGTTTTCGCCGGGAAAAAGATGGCGCCGGGATGCTTGTCCTCGACATCCAGGGGCAGCAACCACAACTGGATGTAACCAGAGCTTCCGACCGCCTGATTGTCGAACTTCGCAATACCCAGATTCCAGCAAGCCTCACCCACCGTTTTGGCACGGACCAATTTGGTACCCCCGTCCAGTACTTTGATGCCTATCCCCTTGGCAACAATACCCGCTTGGTCCTTCATGTTTCTGGACCTTTTGAGTATTCGGCCTACCAATTGGGTCAGCAGACCATGATTTCGGTCCGGCACCAGCAAGCCAATGCCGAAGGCGAAAACCCCCTGGCCAGTAAACGCCTGAGCATGGATTTCCAGAATATCAGTGTCCGGGATGCACTTCAGGTGATTGCCGACTTTACCCATCAGAACATTGTCGTCTCCAACAGCGTCAACGGCAGCCTGTCCATTCGCTTGAAAAATGAGCCCTGGGAAGAAGCCTTCCAGGTGATCCTGCAATCCCAGGGGCTGGCCGTAAAACACATTGGCAATATCCTCTGGGTAGCCCCAGCCAACCAGATTGCCAGCCAGGAAGAAGCAGAGCTCAAGGCCGCCGCTACCAAACGCAAGCTGGAACCCCTGGTAACCGAACTGATCCCCCTGAAATATGCCCAAGCCAGTCAGATTGCCGATCTCCTGCGCGGCTTTTCGCAACAGATCAACCAGGAAAACGAAACCGGCCTTAACGCCCAGCAGGGACGTGCCTTGGCTACGGCCCTGGGGATTCCGAGCGAAAATCTCATTGGTAATTCGCTCCTGGGCCCGCGAGGTTCTGTGGCCGTGGTTACCCGAACCAACAGCCTGTTGGTCCGCGATACCCCCGAAGACATCGATAACATCAAGAAGTTGATTGCCAAAATCGATCGACCGGTACCGCAGGTCCTGATCGAGGCGCGGATTGTCCAGATTACTACCAACGCCGCCCAATCCCTGGGGATCCAGTGGGGCGGGACCTATACTTCCAATGGCGGTGGCGGCATCATCAATCTATCCGGTACGGGCGCCTCTGGTTCCACCAGTACCCAAGGGGGTTCCTATCCCATCAGTAGTTTTGGTGGCACGGGAACCTCAACTGGTTCAAGTTCGGGCAGCACCAGCGGCGGCATTCCAGCCCTGGTCAACCTACCTGCCTATGCCCCGACAGGTAGTCCCCTGACCGGTCTGAATCCTGCCTCCCTGGGCTTTGCCATCGGCAATACCTCGGGCTCGCGAATTCTCAACTTACAGTTGCAGGCCCTGCAGGCAGCCAATAAAGCCAAAATCATCTCCAGCCCCAAAGTTTTGACCGAAGACAACGAGACAGCAACCATTGCCCAGGGTACGGAAATTCCGTATCAGCAAGCCTCCAGCAGTGGGGCCACGGCTGTATCTTTCAAGAAGGCGGAACTGAGCCTCAAGGTTACTCCCCATATTGCCCCCAATGGCAAAGTAACCATGGATGTGGAAGCAACCAACAATCAACCCAACTATGCCCAGGTTACCGCTGGTGGCGTACCCATCAACACCCAGGAGGTCAAAACCAAACTACTGGTGAACAATGGGCAGACCATCGTCATTGGAGGGATCTACACCGAGACTGACAGTCGCACGGATTCGGGGGTACCATTGTTGAAGGATATCCCTCTATTGGGCTGGCTTTTCAAGGCCAAGGAATACAGTAACGCCCAAACCGAATTGCTGGTTTTCCTGACGCCCAAGGTGGTGGGCGGCGAAAGTCCGGATGACGCTGCCGACTAGAATCATCCTCATTGGCCCCATGGGGTCTGGGAAAAGCACCATCGGCCGCCTTCTGGCGGCCCGTTTACGTGTTCCTTTTGTCGACTCCGATGCCAGAATCGTTCAATGTACGGGTGTCGATATCCCCACCATTTTTGCCATCGAGGGAGAACCGGGATTTCGCGAACGCGAACACCGCATACTCGCCCAGATCGCCAGGGAGGATCAGCCCATGGTCCTTTCCACCGGCGGAGGGGCAGTCCTCGATCCCCGCAATCGGGAGCTTCTTCGGCAAATGGGTAAGGTGATCTACCTGGAAGTGGGGCTCGAAGAACAACTTCGCCGGGTCCAACATGATCGACAGCGCCCTCTTCTCCAGGTGGAAGACCTCGCCACTCGCCTTCGGGAACTCGCGCAAGAGCGGGGTCCACTATACCGGGAGACGGCCCACTGGCGGGTTCGTGGCGATGGACTACGCTCTGATCAAGTGCTGCGCCGGATCCTTCGCTATCTGCGCGAACAAGCATGAATGGCTCTTTGCAGGGATCAAGGAGCCGCCCTACAATGAAAAGACAATTGATTCCACAGAGACCCGTCCATGACCAGCCTTCAGGTTGAACTCGGCTCCCGTTCCTACCCGATCCATATTGGATCTGGCATCCTCCATGAACCGGAGCTCTTTCGTCCCGCATTGCGTAGCGGTCCTATCGTGCTGTTGAGCGATGATCAGGTCGCACCGCTGTATCTTGGCGCGCTCCGCGAAACCCTTCGGGGAGAACGACCCATTACCGAAATTGTGGTACCGGCTGGCGAAGGCAGCAAATCCCTCGCCCAAGTAGAGACGGTTTGTGGACAGATGTTAGCTGCCGGTATTGGCCGCGACGCGACCCTTTGTGCCTTGGGGGGCGGGGTGATTGGCGACCTGGGTGGTTTTGTAGCGGCCATCTACCAACGGGGCATTGCCTTCCTCCAGGTTCCCACCACGCTACTGGCCATGGTGGATTCTTCCGTAGGGGGGAAGACAGGGGTCAACCATCCCCTGGGCAAGAACATGATCGGGGCCTTTCATCAACCGCGGGCCGTTATTGCCGATCTGGACACCCTCGACTCCTTGCCGGAACGGGAATTTCGCTCCGGCCTTGCCGAAGTGATCAAGTATGGATTGATCAATGACCCGGGATTTTTTGCCTGGATGGAAGAGAACCTCACTGCCATCCTTGCCGGCGATAGCGAGGCGCTGGTACATGTCGTCCACAGTTCCTGTGCCAACAAGGCAGCGGTCGTAGCCCGCGATGAACTGGAGGGGGGGCTTCGGGCCATTCTCAATTATGGTCATACTTTTGCCCATGCCATCGAAGCAGCCACAGGCTTTGGCACCTACCTCCATGGCGAAGCCGTGGCCATTGGCATGGTCATGGCTGCCGATCTCTCCCGCCGCCTGGACCTCTTGCGAGAAAGTGAACAAGGGCAGATTTTTCGCCTGATCCAGGCAGCCGGCCTCCCCACCCACGCCCCCCGACTCCCGGCAGAAGAATATCTGCGCTACATGCGCATCGACAAAAAAGCTTGCGGTGGACAGATCCGCTTCATCCTCTTGCGCGGTATTGGCGAGGCCATCATCACAGGCGATGTTCCCGAAGCAGCCCTTCGCCAGACCCTCAGCGCATTCACAGAATAAGGACACCCATGGCTTTGTTGAATAAAAGCAGCGCCGAACTCGAAGAAGAAATTGCCAAGCGCATGGCCCTGCATCCCGAAAGCTGTCGCCGCATCGGTAACTTTGGCTTTATCGAACTGGAGGATAGTTGGGGAGATGAAGCTACCATCATCAACACCGCCCGGATCAGCAGTACCAACAATCGGCTCCCCGATGCTGCCTCCTTTACCGAGAAAGATCGGAAGCTCCTCTACCAACTCCTGCGCGATCAGCACGGTACCCCCTTTGAGACCGTATACTTTCGCTTTCGCTTCATTGCCCCAATCTTTGTCTTGCGGCAATGGGTAAAGCACCGGATTTCCAGCTGGAATGAGTTTTCCATGCGCTATCGCAAGCCCATCTCCGTAGCCTACCTCCCTGATTTACAAGCGCGCAGTGTGGAGGGCTTTGTCGTTCTCGATGAAGAAGTCATGGACGAATACGAAAAGTTGCTAGACAGTCTCTTTGCCTGGTATGAAAGGAACTACAGCAAAGTCTGTGCGCGGATCGACCAGTGTCGGGAGCAAGGCATCATCCCCCCCAAAAGTGGTGGACGCGATCCCTATCGAGGCAGGGCGCGGGAATTGTTGCGCAATGTCATGCCCGTGGCAGCCTATTCCGATGTCTACTGGACCATTAATTTTCGCAGCCTGATGAACTTTTTTCGGCTCCGTCGCAAACCCGATGCCCAGTATGAAATTCGTCAGTACGCCGATGCTGCCTATGAGCTCTTTGCCCATCGCCTCCCGCTCCTGGCAAGTACCATGGAACAGGTGCTTGCGGAGACCAAGGAATAGCCATGCACTGTACCCTGGCCTCCTACGCCGCCCATGCCGAGCACAGTCGGGGGCGCCGTTATCCTGAAGAAGAACCTACGGGAGGGCGCAGCCTCTACCAGCGGGACCGGGATCGCGTCATTCATTCCACCGCCTTCCGACGCCTGGAATATAAAACGCAGGTCTTTGTCAATCATGAAGGGGATCTCTACCGTACCCGACTCACCCATAGCCTGGAAGTGGGACAAATTGGTCGCGCCATTGCCCGGCAACTGGGACTGGACGAAGACCTGGTAGAGGCCATTTCCCTTGCCCATGATCTGGGACATACCCCCTTTGGGCATGCGGGACAAGATGCTTTACATGCCTGCATGCTGGACTATGGCGGTTTTGAGCACAACATCCAGTCCCTTCGTATTGTTGATGGATTGGAGATGCGGTACGGCGATTTTCCCGGTCTGAATCTAAGCTTTGAAACCAGGGAAGGAATTCTGAAACACTGTAGTCTGTCCCGGGCAGCAAAATTGGGGGATGTGGGCGAGCGATTTCTTCTGGGACAACAGCCAAGTCTGGAAGCCCAGATCACCAATCTGGCCGACGAAATTGCCTACAATAACCACGATATTGACGACGGTCTTCGCTCTGGCTTATTGCAACTAGAGGAGCTTTGTGCCCATACCCTCTTTGGTGAAATCTTTGCCTCGGTAGCGCAGCGGTATCCGCATGCCCCTGCCAGCGTCCTGCGCCACGAAAGTGGTCGTCGGCTCATCAACCTGCTGATCACCGACCTGGTCGAAACCACCCGGACCCGTCTTCAAGCGGCCAATATCCAAAGTATCCAGGACATTCGCCAGCATCCTGAGCCCCTTGCCGCCCATAGTCCGGAACTTCGCCAGGCCATCCGAAGCCTGAAGGATTTCCTGATGACCCATTTGTATCGGCACCCGCGGGTGCACTGCCAGGCAGAAAAAGCCAAACGCGTTGTCCGGGAAATCTTTTCCTTACTGTTTGAGGATCCCCGCTTGCTGCCCCTGAAATACCAGCAACGCCTGGTGGAGCGAGGAGGGGGAGAACGCCAGCGGGCGCGGGTGGTCGCTGACTACATTGCAGGGATGACCGATCGTTTTGCCCTTGCCGAATATGAACGTCTTTTCAATCCCGCCAGCCATCGTTGATCCTCTCAAGGCAAGAATTCACTGATATTCTTTATTTTTTTGACTTATCTCAAAATAAAAAAACTTTCACTGTTCCTGCTCCTCAGATCCGGCTACACTCTAGACTGGTTTTATTTCACAAGCGTAAGCGGGAAGAGGAGAAAAAATGATCAGAAAGATGTTCGTATCAGTCGTCCTGGGCACGGTTGCTTTGGTACCAGCCATGGCCTTGGCGGCTGCACCAGAATTTATGTCACCCCAGTGGGCCAGTGAACTCTGTACCGCCTGGAATCAAAATAGCATCCTTACCACCAAGCTCGCTGGAGACTGGATCAAGAACAATGGCCATAAGGGCTACAAGGTAATGGAGATTTCCGACTCCTCTCTGAAGTCCCTCCCGCCTGTCCAACTGGAAATCGCCCCCAAGGATGGCAAGGCCGAATGCATTTATGGTGGCGCCGTCAAGGTGACGGATCTCAACTACAACTACGACTACAAAATGTGGGCGACAACCCATGACTGGTATCACATGGGTTCCCCCATGATGGCCATGATGTTTGGACGTCTGAACTTTAAAGGCCCCAAGATGGAAGCCATGGAAAACATGGGTCCCTTCAGCGAATTTCTCAAACTGGTCAAGGAAACTCCGGCCACCCTTCCCGCCTCCTGAGTCTCCTTCCAGGCTTCCAACAAGACTTGATTCTTTACCAGGCCTACTCCTGCCCCAGAATCTTTGCACAGTTTCTGGGGTTTTCCATGGATAGAAACTGCAAAGGTAAGGAATATTTTCTTTACTGCGAAAGCAAGCGATTTTTCAGCAAGGAGTTTACCTGATCCGGATTGGCCTTCCCGTGGCTTGCTTTCATGACTTGACCCACAAAAAATCCAAACAGTTTTTCTTTTCCAGCGCGGTATTCTGCGGTCTGTTTGGGATTATTGGCAATGATTTCATCAATCAGGGCAAGGATAGCACGTTCATCGGTAATCTGGCGCAGGCCCTTGGCATCGATGATAGCATCCACCGTGCCCCCCTCGGAACAAAGTATCTCAAAGATTTCCTTGGCAATCTTTCCAGAAATGGTGCTATCGGCCATGCGCTGCAATAGCAGTCGCAGTTCTCCTGCAGGCACCGGGAAGTCCGGTATTTCCAGACCAGCCTTGTTCATGGCCCCCAGCAATTCCACCATGACCCAATTGGCAGCAATCTTGGCATCAAGATTTTCGGCCACTTGCTCATAATAATCGGCCAGTTCTCGATGCGCCGTGAGCACTTGGGCATCATAGGCAGGCAGGCCATATTGCTCCATGAAGCGAATCCTGCGGACATCGGGAAGTTCTGGCAGACTTACCCGTACCCGATCAATGCGCTCTTCAGCTAAATGCAAGGGCAGCAAATCGGGATCTGGAAAATACCGATAATCATTGGCCTCTTCCTTGCTCCGCATGGAACGGGTTTCACCCTTGTTGGCGTCGAAGAGTCGGGTTTCCTGCACAATCTTGCCACCGTTTTCCAGGATCTCTCGTTGTCGATCCATTTCGAAGAGAATAGCCTTTTCCAGGAAACGAAAGGAATTGAGATTCTTGATTTCCGCACGGGTACCAAAGGGTTCCCCTGGCCGACGCAAGGAAACGTTGGCATCACATCGAAAAGATCCCTCCTGCATATTACCATCAGAAATATCCAGATAGCGTACCAGGGCGTGGAGTTTTTTCAGGTAGGCAACCGCCTCGCTTGCCGAGCGAAGGTCCGGCTCCGACACGATCTCCAGAAGCGGCGTTCCAGCCCGGTTCAGATCAATTCCCGACTGGGCAACGAAAGCCTCATGGAGGGACTTACCCGCATCCTCTTCCAGATGCGCACGGGTGATTCCCACCCGCTTTTCGCTGCCATCGGTAAGCAAGATGTCCAGATGGCCCTTACCCACGATAGGGATTTCATACTGACTGATTTGATAGCCTTTGGGTAGGTCAGGATAGAAGTAATTTTTGCGCGCAAAAATACTTTGGCGATGCAATTGCGCGTTGATAGCAAGACCAAAGGCAATAGCTTTATCGACGGCGGCTTCGTTCAGCACCGGCAAGGCCCCAGGCAAACCCAGGCAGACCGGACAGGTATGGGTATTGGGTTCGGCGCCAAAGGCGGTTGGACAAGCACAAAAGATCTTGCTTTGGGTGTTGAGCTGGACATGCACCTCCAAGCCGATGACTACTTCCCATTCTGTGCTCATAGCCCAAACTCCTTGGGACTTTGCTGGTGCCAAGGGGTTTCCCGCTGGTAGGCATCGCCCACGGCCAATAGCAATTCATCGGCAAAATAATCCCCCATGAGCTGCATGCCGATGGGCAATCCCTGCGCGGTGAAACCGCAGGGGAGACTCAAGGCGGGGATGCCTGCCAGATTCACGGCAATGGTATAAATATCAGCCAGATACATGGACACCGGATCAGTGCTTTTATCGCCCAGGGCAAAGGCGGGGGTTGGTGTCGTTGGTCCCAGGATGACGTCCACCTCGGCAAAGGCCCGGCGAAAATCTTCGCGAATCAGGGCACGCACTTGCTGAGCCTTCCGGTAATACGCGTCATAGTATCCGGCAGAAAGCACATAGGAGCCGATGAGGATGCGTCGCCGAACTTCCGGGCCAAAACCTTCATAACGGGATTGACAATATAGCTCCATAAGATCAGAACGTTGCTCGCTGCGGTGACCAAAACGTACGCCATCAAAGCGCGAAAGGTTACTGGATGCTTCGGCTGGTGCCAACACATAATAGGTACTCACCGCATGGACGGAATGGGGCAAATGCACAGAAAGAATCCTCGCCCCCCGCGCAGCAAAGAACTGGATGGCCGCCTGCACGGCCGTGGCGACCTCGGGATCAAGCCCCTCGCCAAAAAATTCTTCTGGCACGCCGATCCGCAATCCCGCGATCCCACGCCCTAGCGCCGCCGAGAAATTTCCTGCAGCTTTGGGATGGCTGGTAGAATCCAGGGGATCATGACCAGCCATGGCATCCATCAACAAAGCACAGTCTGCTGCAGAACGGGCCATGGGCCCAGCCTGATCCAGGCTGGATGCAAAGGCAACCATACCGTAACGAGAAACCCGCCCATAGGTGGGCTTAAGACCAGTAACACCACAAAAAGCGGCTGGTTGGCGGATGGAACCACCCGTATCGGTACCCGTAGCTGCAGGAAGCAAACGGGCGGCCAAAGCTGCTGCCGAACCACCGGAAGAACCACCTGGTACCCGAGACAAATCCCAAGGATTGCGCACTGGACCAAAATGGCTGGTCTCGTTAGAAGAGCCCATGGCAAACTCATCCATATTGAGTTTACCCAGCATGACCATCCCTGCCTGGCGTAGGCGCTGAACCACGGTGGCATCATAGGGAGCAACAAAGTCTGCCAACATGCGCGAAGCACAGGTAGTCCGCACTCCCCGGGTGCAAAATATATCCTTATGTGCCAAGGGGATGCCCAGCAAGGGATGGTGATCCCCACGGGCCAGCCGTGCATCGGCATCCCGGGCTTGTTGGCGTGCCAAGTCGGCCGTCACAGTCACAAAAGCATTCAGTTCCTGCTGCCTGTTCGCCAATCGCGCAAGCAGGGTATCTGTCAGTTCCAGCGCAGAAAACTCCCTGCGCCGCAGACCCTCAGCCAGGCTATGAATATCCTGTAGGTGTAAATCCATCCTTGTCCTTACTCGATCACTCTGGGTACCAGGAAAAGGCCGTCCTGGGCCTCGGGCGCATTGGCCAGCAAATCCGCCCGTTGGGGACCTCCCGTGCGCGGCTCGTCGGGCCGTAAGGGCTGTTGCAGATCCAGTGGATGGGCCATGGGCTCCACTCCTTCCGTAGGCACTGCCCGCATCGCTTCGACCAGGCGGAAGATCTGCGCCAATTGTTCCGTTACCACCGGTATCTCTTGCGCAGGCAGCTTCATTCGACTCAGGTAGGCGATTCTTTCCACAACGAGTTTATCCACAGGGGACTTTCCTTTTTTGCTTACTGGGCTGATGTCGTGGGGGCTGTGGGAGGCGGGAGATCCAGGCCTTCCAACAGCTGATTCTTGCTTACCTTCCCACCATCGATCAAATATTGTTCATGTTGCTCCCAGGCATTGCGAGCAAAGATATAGGGATTGACGGCATCTTCCACCATCTTGATCTTGGGTCCATCTACATAACCGGTATTGATGACCCCCATTCCAGACCATGCCCACTGCGCATTGCTGCTGGAGAAGTAATAGGGAGGAGAGACAAAGATAGCAAGGGCCAAGCCTGGCAGGTTTCGTAGCGAGCTAGGACCATAGAAAGGCAAAACCAGGTAGGGCCCTTGGGGAACTCCCCAGACTCCCAAGGTCACTCCAAAATTATTACTCTGCTCTGGCAGATCCAGATTGTGGGCCACATCGATCAGGCCGCCCAGGCCAAAGATGGTGTTGACCAGGAAACGGCTCAGCCCTTCCATACCCCGCTGTACCCGCCCCTGGAGAAAATCATTGGCAAATACATAGGGCATATCCGCATTGGCAAAAACATTGGCCACACCCGTGCGGAAAAACTGCGGAGTGACCGCCTGGTAGCCCTTGCTGACCGGGTCCAGGACATTGCGAAAAAGCCAAAGGTTGGCATGGAAAATTGGCTCATTGACAGGTTGTAAAGGATCATTGTTTACCGATACCTGCTGTGGTCCCTGCACGGTAGCACAGCCACCAAGGCCCAGGATTCCAAAGAGCAACAGGAACGCGAAAACGGATCTCATGACTTGGTACCTGCAGCGTATTTCTTGATCTGATTTTGCAGATGGGCAATCAAGGCCGGGAAACCTTTTTTCCGAATGGTATCGGTGTACTCGGCACGCTTCAGGGAAAGATCGCTGACCCCATCTGCAACCACATTGATTACCTGCCATTTTCCGCCATTCAACTGCAGTAGGTAGTCAAAGCGATGGATCTTGCCACTTTTTTCCGTAAAGGTAGTAAATACCGCCTTTACCATGGGCTGGAGCGATTGGGTATCGGTGATCGCGAATTTCTCTCCGCTAAAACTATCGAATCGGGCCGCATAGGTGGCCGCTGTATAATCCCGAAAGGTATGCACAAACTCTTGCCGTTCCGCAGCAGTCAATTTTTGCCATTCGGACCCGAGAGTCAGTTCTGCGATCCTCGCAAAATTGAACACCTGATCCAATACCGGGGCAATGATCTTGTAGCGCCCAGCATAACCAGCCTGGGCTCCGGCCTTCATGCTTGCCAGAAGAGCATTGTCCAGGGCCTGGATGGCAGCATCGGGAGAGCGATTGACACCAGCATCTGTCTCGGCGGCAAGCTTGGCATCGGTTACCGCCCAGGTCGTACTAGGCACAAGCCCAAAGACGAGAGCCAATAAAGTGACCATGCGCGGGAAACGAAACATGACCTAACTCCTCAGGGGCTATGGTAAATACCCTATCTTTCCACCCGTAAGGGGAACACTGGCCTACGGGAACCATGATCAGGTGGGCTGGCGGGCATCTCTGGCGCCATGGGCCCACTGGTACGCGGCCCCCGTAAAGCCACCTTGAGAGCCTTGAGAGGATGGGCAAAGGTGTCATTGACCGCGGTCGGTTCAAAGCCCGAGTGGACCTGGCATTGATCACATTTGCTATTGTTTCCGACCCCGTAACGCTCCCAGGGGGTTTCCTCCATGAGGGCCCGGAAACTGCTTGCATAGCCCTCCGATGCCAGCAGGTAACAAGGCTTTTGCCAACCGAAAATATTCCGGGTAGGGTTCCCCCAGGGAGTACATTGGTAGTTTTGATTGCCCGCAAGGAAATCCAGAAAAAGGCTGGACTGATTGAAGCGCCAACGGGACTTTCGTTCTTTACCGATGCGAAAAATATCCCGAAACAATTGCCGGGAGGCTTTGCGCTTGATAAAAACCTCTTGCTGTGGAGCGCGCTCGTACTGGAAGCCTGGGGAAATGGTCACCCCCTCTACTCCGAGTGCCTTGCAATCGTCCAAAAATTCGGCCACTTCTTCTGCCTCTTCCCCCTGAAACAAGGTGCAGTTGACAGTCACCCGAAAGCCTTTGCGCACGGCTTCCTTGATCGCCTCAGTAGCTCGACGGTAGGTACCCGGTTGACAGACCGAATCGTCATGGCGCCGTTCATTACCGTCCAAATGGACGGAGAAAGTAAGATAGGGGGAAGGTTGATAGTCATCCATGCGCTTTTTTAGCAACAGGGCATTGGTGCAGAGGTAGACAAAACGCTTGTGTTCAATCAAACCCCGCACAATGGCCGGCATATCTTTATGGATCAAAGGCTCCCCACCAGCAATGGAAACAATGGGCGCGCCGCACTCCAAGGCCGCATCAATGCATTCTTCGACAGTAAGCCTTTTGTCCAGGATCTCATCAGGATAGTCAATCTTCCCACAACCTGCGCAGGCCAGGTTACAGCGAAAGAGAGGCTCCAGCATGAGCACCAAAGGGTAGCGGCGATTTCCCCGTAGCTTCTGGCCCAGGATATATCGCCCTACACGATAGCTTTGAATCAATGGTACTGCCATGAAGATCTCCTTCTTTCCGCATCTTACGGCCTCAACATGTTTTTGGAAGTATAACATACCGTTTCGTATGCTTCCTATGTCTCTAAATAATTATGCTGTCGCCCGTCGTGAGAGAAAGAAAAACAAAATATTGGCGATGCGCGGTGCCAATTGCGGACGCAGCAAACGGCGGTCGTAAAGAGCAAAACGACGTTCATTTTCCTGACGGCAGAGCGCTAGCAGTTTTCCCAAACTCATATCGTTGCTCACCTGCTCATGACTTGTCATGGTAAAGTTTTCATTGTTCCCGTTATCCATACTGCGGGCCGTTTTGATGCGCGCCCAGGCCTGGAGAACGATGACCTGCATCCGCTGGAACTCCAGCCTGATCCGTTTCCACCAGGGCAGCCGCCGTCGATACCAGGCCAGCCAGTTGATAAAGAACAGAATATGACGAGCCTCTTCCTGCATGATAGGATCAAAGATTTTCACCAACTCCTGGGGAAAAAAACCAGAGTCTCTGGCGGCGGCAAAAAGACCAAAAGCAAAGTAGGAATCCAGGCACTCCCCGTATCCGGTATAGAGAAATTCCCAGTAGGGATCGCGCACCGGCGGAGGTGTTGGCAAGGGTGGAATGTCAATGCCGTAATGGGCAATCATTGCTTGTAGCAGTTCCGCATGCCGCTGCTCTTCCAAAGCATCCAGAGCGATAGCCCTTTTCACCACGGGATCGGGCTCCTGGTCAGCCATATGCTGCACCATCCGTGCCGTAACACTCTCGGTAGCCACGGCCTCCCCCCAAAAAGGCAACGACTTGAGTCGGGCCAGGGCGGCTTCGTCAAGTTCGGGCCAGACAATGGCTTTCGGATCAAAGGTTATGTGGGTTTCATGAAAAAATTGGCAGAATAACTCCGGTTGCTCCATTGGAGCCCGCTCCTCTACCATTACGCTCATATACGACTCCCTCCCGAAACACGTCTTCCCTGCCATGCAGTGATTGCCAGTTTACCTTCCCATAAGTACCAGGACAAAAGCAACGGTATCCCCAGCAACAGCTCACGAAATCTTCGTACCAAAGAGTATGCCAGGGCCAGCTCCGGTCCCACACCGACAATGGCGCCAAAAAGCACAAAGCCACCCTCCTGCACCCCAAGACTTGCAGGTATGAAAAAGGAAACATTGCGGAGGGCCTGGCCGAGGCTTTCCAGCAAGACCGCCGCAGTTAAGCTTATCGGATGGTGCAGTAAACGGAAACTCAACCACACCTCCAGCGCACCAGCAAATAAGCTCGCCAATTGCCAAGCATTGGCGATCAATAACTGCCAACGCCTTGCGTAAAGCCGCTGGACCTCTTGATCGAGGAGGGCCGGATCTCCCGGCAATCGCAGCAGTCCCTGCTCGCCTCCAAGGCAGAACAGCAAGCGCTGCAACGATTGGAAAATATTAGCGCGACCGAGCAGCCAAAAAATCAAGAGCAGTATCGGAAGACTCAGCAACAGGGGAATCAGGAGCAGCTTCAATACCTGCAGATCACTGATCCACATCAGCAAGAGCAGAACACCCAGGACCGTAAAGAAGAACTGACTAAGCAGCGTCAAACTGACTTCCACCAGGACACTGGCAGCCGCCCGATACGGGGAGACGCCCATCTGGCTCAGGAGCCGAACGCCAACCAGCTCACCCCCGATTCTTGCCACGGGCAACAATGCATTGATTGCCTCCCGCAACAAGGCCAGGCAGGTCAACTTGAACAAACAGGGCCGCTCCTGCCCTCCGAGTAGCCAACGCCAGCTGACGGCATCGAGACCAATCACCACTACATGGACGGGCAAGAGCCAAAGTAATGGCCACCCCGCATGTTGCAGGAGAGCAAAAATCCCCTCCGCGCCCTCTTTCCAGATCAAAAAAACCAGAAAGCTCAAGCCCAGCAACAGAAAAAGGAAGCTGACCAGGGTCCGGCGCATACCGCCTCAGCTCCCTTCATCCTGGACGATTCCCTGTTCTTTGGGAGATCCGGTAAAAAGCAGCAGCAATGCTGGCAAAATGATCAGGATACAGAGGAGAACGATGGCCAAAGCGAGGCTCAGGGCCTTACCAAGACTTGCCATGCCAGGATCCACCGACAATGCCATACTGCCAAAAGCGCTCAAGGTGGTCAGCCCGCTGAAGAGAACGGCAAAAGGGGTGGAGGTCTGCAAAAGATGGGCGGCGTCAACACCACTGCGCCAGCGCATTACAATATAAATGGCAAAGGCCACACCCAGGCCAATCAACAGGGGTAAGACGATGATATTCCCCAGGTTGAACTCCAATCCCAGCAGGGACATGGCCGCAACCGTAAACAAAGCTGCAAGAGCTAACGGTAGCATAATCAACAACATATCCCGGTAGCGCCGCAAAGAAACAAGCAATAACAGGCTGATTCCAAGCAGTGCTAAGAAGGTGGCCTCCCGAAAAGCACCCAGTACCGCTTGCCCACCCTCTACCAGCAACACTGGAGTCCCCACCGCTTGCGGTTCCACCTGGAGTACCGAATGAACAAATTGGAGCATCGCTCCATCACTGCTCAGATTTTCTTTAGGAAAGACCTCCACGCGGGCCTGGCCCTGGGGTCCGAGATAGCGGTCCCGTAGTGCCGGGGGCAAGGTTTGCAGGGTCACCCGCGAAGCCATCAATGCTTGTCCCAGACGCTGTAGCTCGGCAGGTAACGTTCCCAGGAACGACTGCTGCAATTGCGCAATAGCCTGGGGATTGTTCCCTTCCTGCTGCAAAAATCGCTGTAGACTGGCTGCCAGGGAAAGCAGTGCTGATCCCTTGGGCGGATGTTCTTGCTGGATCAGCTGCTGGAGTTTGCTCTCCAGTTGCTGCAATTTGCCAAGGGTATCGGGCGCAGGTGCCGACAAGGTAGTAGGCATGAGCAATGAGAACGGCGGTACCAGAATCTCCAGATTACTCAGAATGGCAAGCTTGGCTTCCTGATCCTTGGGCAGATAATCGGCAATGGTGATGGCATGGGAAACCGTAGGCAACTGTTGCAAGCGGCTCGCGATCTGCTTTGCCTGGGCAAGATTCCTGGCCATCACCTCGATCCGATAGGGAGCGATATCGGGATCTGCCAGCAACTCCTTGAAGGTACGTACCCCCTCGGCTTGCTGATCGATCATATGCAAGGGATTGAAATCAAATTGAATATGTAGCGCGGCAGGAATCGCTGCAATGGCCATGAGTATCACCGCGATCAATACCAGCCAGGCATAGCGGTGAATAGGATGACGGGACAAGGTCGGTATTCGCCCCAAATGAAGGAATTGTTGCTTGATTCGACCAGCTGGCAAGGGCTTGAGGGTCAAAAAAGCTGGTAGCAGCGTAATTGTCAATGCCAGACCAATCAGCATACTCGTGCCCGAAACGAGCCCCAAATCGATGATCCCCGCATAACTGGTCGGCAAAAAGGCATAAAAACTGATGGCTGCAGCCACCGCCGCCAACGAAAGTGCTGCCCCCAACCCTTTGGCCACCCGTTCCATGGCAAGCTGATGATGGGCACTATGGTACAGTTCTTCCCGGTAACGCAGGCTGAATTGAATACCAAAATCCACGCCAAGACCAATGAAGAGCAGGGCAAAGGAAATGGAGATCAGATTGAAAGGACCCACAAAGAAGAGCGCCCAGGCAGTTGTGAACACGATCCCCACCAGGAGGTTCAGCAAGACGCCCAGGACCAGCCTGGTACTACGCAAGGCAATAATCAACAACAGCAGCTCCAGCACCAGTGTCACCGCCAGGGAACTGGCCGCCCCGGCGCTCACCGTGCGCATTTGCTCATTGTCGAGTACTGCTTCTCCCGTAACCCCTACCTGAATGCCGTGGGCGCCATCGATGCCGAGCTCAGTTAAGCCTTGATGTAGGGAGCGGATTGGGATTGCAGCGGGCTGGAGGCTTTGGTAGTTGAATACCGGTTCGAGGATCACAAAGCGTTTCCTGGGTCCCAGGCTGGCTATCCTACCCCCCATGAGACTCGCCCAGGAGGTTTGCTGGGGATGGCCAGCCAGCTGTGCATCGATGCTCTCCTGAAAAGCCTGATAGATGGGATCCAATCCCACAATCTGGGTACCATGATGGAGTCGCTGATCGATGGCTTCACTGAGTAACGAAGTGAACCCCGCGAGGCTCGGGTCGGCAGAGAGTCGAGCGATGAGCGGCTGTGCCTGGGTAATCCGCTTTGCGAAATCCTTGACATCCTGCAGCGGCAGATACAACAGCCCATTGCGGCGGAAGAAACTGCCTCCACCGGGCAGATAAACACTGCGAAACCATTGTGGATGGGCCTTGGCCCACTGGGCTAGACGATCCACCGCCTGATCGGTGGCGGCGACATCCTTGCCTTGCAAAACCACCACGATGCTGTCGCGATCCTGCGGAAAGACCTTGTTATAGGCTGCCTGTCGTTGCTGAAATGGAAGATCTCGGGAGAGCACATTGCTGGTATTGGTATCAATGGCAAAATGGGTGATCACATAATACAGGGCCAACAAGAAGAGGACCCCGATGGCACCCAGAGTCCATCGGGCATGGCGGACACAGCGGATCAGCAGATACATGATTGCGTCTACATAAGAACGCCCCAAACGCGCCAAAAACCGTTCAGCCCGGGAAGAAATCACCGTAACTCCCCCAACGAATTCCATGCCTGCCGAGCGCATCGGGAGCGAGGGTCAAGAGCCCCTGCCACTCTGCCACCGGTCGGTAATCGGGCATGAGCGCTCGCAGACGAGGGCTATGCTCCTGGGCAGGATGAAAATAGAGCTCCGTTAGACTGCCCGCAGGCAGAATCTGCAAGGCACGGTGAAGACGTTCACCGTCCATCTGCCCGGTGCTTTGGAGACCCAGCAAAAAATCATTGCAGCCAAAACCCTGGGCCCGAATGAACCGCTGCATACGGTTCACCCAGGGAAAAAGCAGTCGCGCACCCAAAGCCGCTTTTGCTCCCACGGGAGCCAATTGTCGCGCCATGGTCAGCGGCTCTCGCGGAACCCGCACCGCCCGCAACCCAAAACGCCGCCCCACGGCCAGCATCAATCGCAGTACCGTGGGATGGGCATGGAGATGCTTGTGGGCGTTGGCATGGTCCAGGCACAAGCCACTATCGGCAAAAAGCGCAAATTGCGCTTCGATTTCTGCGCGTAATTGGCGATGGGCCCTGGGAGAGAAAAAATAGTGAAAACCGCGACGCCAGAGATCCGCGGCAAAACGACCGGAGGCATCCACCAGTGCAGAAACCTGCTCTTGGGGCAACACCGGCTCACCATCCACCAAGGTCAAATGAAGGCCCACCGCCAGACTCGGGTGGGCCTTGGCAATGGCAATGGCTTCCGCAGCCGCCGGCGCCGAGACCATCAGGCTCGCACTGCGTAAAATTCCGCCTTGATGAGCGGAAAGAACGGCGGCATTGACCGCCGGATCGAGTCCAAAATCATCCGCGTTGATTATAAGGCGCGGGCTATCGACCATTTAGCCGTGACGTTGCCGCAGGAAGCGCACAAATTCCACCCCTTCTCGTAAACGGCGCTTCATCATTTGTGAGCTGCGCAGCATCTCACCAGTGATTTCCGCAATTTTTCCCGCCCGGAAGTAAAACTTTTTGTACATGACCTCAACAGAATCGAAGATTTCTGTATGAGTGAGATGGGGGTAACTCATGGGACTGATCTGCACCCCGCGATCATTGACCAGGTGTGCTTCATCTTCCTCGGTAAGCCAGCCTTCGGCTTTCGCCTGTTTATAAAGGTAAGTACCCGGATACGGTGCCGCCAGGGACACCTGGATGGTGTGTGGATTGATCTCTTTGGCAAACTGAATAGTCTGCTGGATGGTTTCCTTAGTCTCCCCCGGCAAGCCAAGAATGAAGGTACCATGAATGGTAATACCGAGCTTGTGACAATCCGCAGTAAACTTCCTGGCTGCTTCGACCTTGAGTCCCTTCTTGATATTGTTGAGAATCTGCTGGTTACCCGATTCATAGCCCACCAGAAGCAGGCGCAGACCGTTATCACGGAGCACCTTGAGGGTTTCATAGGGGACATTGGCCTTGGCATTGCAAGACCAGGTTACACCCAGTTTGCCCAAGCCCCGGGCAATCTCCTCGGCGCGGGGTCGATCATCCGTGAATGTGTCATCATCAAAGAATATTTCCTGAACCTGCGGGAAGGCTTTCTGGATAAATTGCACTTCTTCGATGACACTGGCCGCACTCCGGGTCCGGTAGCGATGCCCGCCCACCGTCTGGGGCCAGAGACAAAAGGTACATTGGGAACGACAGCCGCGACCTGTATAGAACGATATATAGGGGTGCTTCAGATACCCAATGAAATAATCTTCGATGTGCAGATCCCGTTGATAGACCTCCGAGACAAATGGTAGCGCGTCCATGTCTTCGATCATGGCGCGATCTGGGTTGGCAATCACCCGACCATGTTGATCCCGGAAATGGATCCCATCCACTTCTGCCAGGGGGCGACCCTCGGCAATTTCTTTCAGGGTATAGTCGAACTCTTCGCGGGCGACGAAATCGATGGCAGGAGAAGCCTGCAAAGAGGATTCCGGCTCCACGGCAACCTTGGCCCCGACCATACCAATCATCATCTGCGGATAGTGGGCCTTGAGCATTTCGGCCATGCGCACATCCGAAGGGAAGGACGGCGTACTGGTATGGATAATGCAAAGCTCATAGCCGGATGCCACCCGCAGGGTCTCTTCCACAGTCACATCGGCAGGTGGGGCATCCAGAAGACGACTGCCAGGAATCATGGCTGCCGGTTGCGCAAGCCAGGTGGGAAACCAGAAGGATCGGATCTCGCGCCTGGCCTGATACCGGGAGCCAGCACCTCCGTCAAAGCCCTCGAAGGAGGGGGCCTGTAAAAATAGGGTCTTCATGGTCATGGTTTCACTCCATTATCCATTTGTCCGCCAGCATGGACGACAAAATTTCGTCCTCGCCAATGCACTTTTCCTGTGATTCTTGCATGGCCCCAAAGGATCAAGCCCATGCAATCGCCAAGAAACGCGGCCCAGAGAGGAATTGGTGAACGCAATTTGCGCACAATTCGTTCATGGTACACGAGCCGCAGAATCAAGACCAGTAGTACCCCCAAGGGCTCTCCCCAGGCCAGACTGGCCAGACATAGCCAGGGCAATGGCCAGGCCAGAAAGGAAAAAGCATGTCCCCAGGGCTGGACAGCCCGCGTGGTGCGCGCCCACCGCAGGGCATGGCTGTAAAAAGCGCGAAAATTCTCCTCCCGCACCACGGTCTCAACTACCACAGCACTCAATGCCACCCGATAACCAAGCTCCCGAGCTGCAGCACCCAGAGCAAAATCATCGGCAAGGGCATCAGCAATGGCGGGAAACCCACCGATTTTTTCCAGAAGGGTACGCTCCAAGGCAATCGTGGCACCAGCACAATAGATCTGGGGTCCCCAGCGCGCCGCCAACAATACCGAGGGAAGAAACTGCTCCTGGATCTGGGCCCCCAGGACCGCTGACCAGCCTCCCCCCTCGACGCGGGCACGATAGAGGCAAGTCACCACGCCAACTCCCTCTTGCTGGAGTTCACCCCACAGGGTTGCCAGATAGCCGGGGCCTACCCGGATATCGGCATCGCTCAGCACCAAAAAATCATATTGGCTTGCCGCCAGGATCCCCTGCAGATTGGCTACCTTCGGATTCAAACCCAACGGAGTCTGATGTAAAATCACCCGCAGCCGATTGCCGGCGGTGGCAACCAGAGACTGGAGCAGAGGCAAAGCTGGATCCGCTGGATCTTGAACGCCGCAAAGAACTTCATAGCTGGGATAATTCTGAGCCAGAAAGCTCTGTAGATTTGCCAGCAACCCTTCCTCTACCCCATGGCAGGGCTTCAGCAAAGCGGCTGGCGGACAGTCACGACACTCCTTCGGAGCTGGGGTTTCGGGAAGGATCGGGCGAAAACGTTCCAGTTGCCACCAAGCAAGAACCCAATATCCCAGGGAAGCAAGGGCAATGATGGTCAAGATCCAGACCAGCATCGTCATGGGATCCTAAAGGTACTGGTGTTGGGCAAACCAAGCCAAGGCATCCCGGAGGGCTTCTTCGGCCGGGCGATGGACATAGCCAAGCTCGCGCTCGGCCTTACTGGAACTGTAGTACATGTGATGGGCCGCCATCCGAAGCTCATCCACGGTCAACAAGGGCGTACCCCGTCCACGCCAACGGGTCCAGGCCTCCGCAGCCCAGGCAATGGGATACAAGCCCCGCCGAGGCAGCCGCCAGCGCGGCGAAGGACGACCGGTCAAACCACTAATGCGGGTCAGGATGGCGCGCAAAGAGAGATTATCCCCTCCCAGGATATAACGCTCCCCAGGCTGACCCTGGTGCAGTGCTAGCCAGTGGCCCATGGCTACATCATCCACGTGCACCACATTGAGGCCCGTATCCACATAGGCAGGAACCCGTCCGGCCGCCGCCTCCAGCACCATCCGCCCGGTCGGGGTAGGTTTGCGGTCTGCAGGGCCAATGGGGGCAGATGGATTCACAATGACAATAGGGGCATGCTCCTCGCGACACAGGGCGCGGACCCGTTCCTCGGCCAGAAACTTGGATCGCTTGTAGTGACCGATCATCTGCTCCAGGGAAGAAGGAGTATCCTCATCAGCAGGCTGGCCATCGGCTCGAAATCCCAGCACCGCAACACTACTGGTATAGACGATTCGCTCCACTCCAGCATCCAGGGCTGCCCGTAGCAAAGTCTCCGTACCCTGCACATTGGCACGATACATGGACTCGGGGTCTGGTACCCAGAAGCGATAATCGGCGGCCACATGAAAGACCCAGCGACAACCCTGCACAGCCCGCCGCAAGCTTTTTCCATCACCCAGATCGCCCTCTACCCGCTCTACATTGGGGAGCTCCCGCCAATTGGCATCGTCAGCCCCTGCTCGGGCCAGCACGCGCAAGTCCAAACCTTCCAGCGCCAAACGGCGCAACACGGCCCCGCCGACAAATCCCGAGGCACCGGTAATCAATACCTTCATATACACCCTCTCGTTTGCAGGGACTGTCCCAGGCTGGCCAGGGTCTGTTGCGCCAGCGACATCTGTCGGCCCAACTGGAGCAAAGCAGGAAGCTCCTGGGGGTGGCGGACCAGGTGCGGAAGTAAAAATTGCCATCGTGGCCTGCCCCAAGGATCGATGCTTCGCCCTCGCAGGCAGCCAGGCAATGGGGTATCCACCGTATCGACGATCACCCGCGCGACCCCCAGCGGTAGTCCTGCGGCCTGGGCCACCGCGGCCAGGGCTCCACTTTCCATATCCACCAATGCGCCATATGCTGCCAAGGCTTTTTTTTCATGGGGATCATCCAGGGGCCTTTCGGAGCTCCAGAGGGTTTCGGCAGCACTGGCAATGGCAACGCCACTCCCCTGCAAACACGCTTGCAGGGGAAGGTCGACAGCATAGGGCTGGCCTCGCCATAGGACAGTAGTCGGCAGACATAGATCGCCCGGATGTAATCCAGCACGCAAGGCCCCGGCCGTCCCCACGCTAAGCAATGCCTCTGCCCCCGCCCGGACCAACTGTTGCCCAGCCATCCTGGCCGCTGCTTGGCCCATGCCGGAGAGGATCAGCAGATGCCTGCCAAAGTCCTGCAATTGACCTGGCTGCAACTTGGCGCCAAAAGCCTTGGCCTCGGCGGTCAAGGGCAGCAGGAGTCCTAGTCGCAACACCCTTCCTGGAGCTCCCGGTAGCGGGCCAGGGCCCACAGGGGAAAATACAGCTTGTATCCATGGTACGTGATGTAAAAGACCCTGGGAAAGCCCGGCGCATTATGCCAGGGATCATGCCATTGACCATCGGCACCGATGTGCTCTTCTAACCAGGCAATCCCTCGTCGAAGGGCCTCACTGTCCCGATCTCCCGCCGCCATCAAGGCCAAACAGGCCCAGGCAGTATGGGCAGCGGTGGAGGGTTGCCCTTGACCGGCCAAGCCGGGATCCAGGTAGGAATCATTGCTTTCCCCCCAGCCACCGTCGGGCTGTTGCACTGCCCGTAGCCATTGGGCGGCTTTGTTCATGACCGGTGCCAAAGAAGCATCCTGCAATTCGGCAAAAGCGATCAGTACCGACCAGGTGCCATAAATATAATTGGTGCCCCAGCGTCCAAACCAAGCCCCCGATGGCTCTTGCTCTGCCAACAAGTAGTCCTTGACCCGAGCGATGGCCACCCGATCTTCTGGCCGACCCAGGGCTGCCAAAAAGGCTAGCACGCGAGCACTCACATCCGCTGAGGGGGGATCGAGTAGAGCCTTGTGATCGGCAAAGGGGATTTCGTTGAGGTAATGGTAGGTATTATCCACATCGTAGGCCCCAAAACCGCCATTGCGAGACTGCATTCCTATCAGCCAGTCGGCAGCTTGTTCCAGAGCCTTTCTATCCTCAGGTCGGCCGGCTTGCAACAGGGTCCAGGCTACGGCAGCCGTATCATCCAGATCCGGATAATAGCTGTTATGGTACTGAAAGGCCCAACCGCCCCCGCGGAGATTTGGCCGCCGTTCCCGCCAGTCACCCGGGGCATCGCTGATCTGTCGCGCCAGGAGCCAGGCCATGCTTTGGGACAGGGAAGACTTCTGGAGATCATTCCCATCAACCTTGAGCAGGGCATGGATGGCCCAACAGGTATCCCAGACCGGAGATACACAGGGCTGACAGTAGGCTTCGTGCTGACGTCGCACCAAGAGCTTCTCCAGCGCCGCCTTGGTCTGCTGCCGATAGGGATGCTCGGGGCCATAGCCGAGCAGATCCAGTGCCTCGTGGGCATTGACCATGGCCGGGAAAATACCATTGAGACCGTCTTCCCCATTGAGTCGCGCAATGAACCATTCTTCCGCCCGACGGATCGCCATGCGGCGCAACGCGTTAGGGATAAACGGCTCCAATGCCCTTCCCAAGCGATCTCCCCACAGAAAAAACCGCGCGACAAGACCCTTGCGCGCTGCAGCAAAGTAGTCCCGGATTTCCTCTGGTGGTCGGGTAAAGAGCTCCGTAATACCGATTCCCGAGGGGTTGCGGGCCCGGGCACGCAAACTGCAAAGGATAAACAGCGGCACCATGACCGTTCGCGACCACGAGGCGACCTTGTAGATATGCATGGGGAACCAGCGTGGGAACAGCATGATTTCCACGGGAATGAAAGGCACTGCCCGCCATGGCACCTGACCGAAAAGGGCCAGGGTAATTCGGGTAAAAACATTGGCCCGCTCGGCACCACCATGGGCCAGGATAGCCGCCCTTGCCCGCTGCATGTGGGGGGAATCCGGGTCATCTCCGGCGAGCTTGAGGGCATAATAGGCCTTGACCGAGGCGCTCAAATCAAAAGCGCCCCCATAATACAGGGGCCACCCGCCATGATCCCCCTGATGTCGGCGCAGATAGACAGCAATCTGCTCCTGCAAGTTCCGATCCAGTTCATCCATGTAATGCATGAGCAGGATATACTCGGCAGGAATGGTACAATCGGCCTCGAATTCAAAACACCAATGGCCATCACTGGCTCGCTGCCGCAACAAGGCCTCGCGCGCTTTGGCAATGGTCTCATCCAGGGTATGTTGCGGTGCCCGGCGCAGGGAATAGGGATGGGAAGGCATCAACATGGCAGGGAACCCATGGGCAATTTCTTCATTGCCACCCGAAAGGCCAGCTCCAGCAGGCTATCGTAACGATGGAGCAGACGAGAACCCCAAACGATTCGGAAAACACTCGCGCGACTGATCTTGACCTCCTCCGCATTGGAAAAACAGGGATTTTCGGCAATCCGCCGCAAGGTCAACACGGCCATGGCCAGTGCCCAAAGGCAAAAATCCCTTATCCCCGTTTGTTGCTCTGGTATCAATAGGATGAAGTCCATGGCCCGGCGCAGGTGCCCAGCCGCAACTGCCAGCATCTCTTCCAGAAAGGCGCGAAAACCCTCGGTGCATAGACCGGGATACAAATCACTTGGCGCTACGCCGTGAGCGTACAGCCGGTCCCGGGGTAACCACAAGACCCCACGCTCCCAGTCAGTCCACAGATCCTTAAGGATATTGGTCATTTGCAGTGCTTGGCCAAAGGATACGGCCAAGGGAAACAGCTTTTCCTGGTGGATCTTAAGCTCCGGTACAAAGTCTAGAAAAAGACTGGTAAGCATCTCCCCCACTACCCCAGCCACCACATAACAGTAGCGATCCATTGCGGCCTGGTCAGCCAGCCCTTGCCGGGATGCCGAGCGCTGAAATTCCGCCATCCCCTCTCCCATGATTTGCACACAGCGAGCCAAGGCTTGCTGTTGCACAGCGTTAAAAGAGTGGGTCAGAGAAACCACCAAGGGGGTATGGGCAATGAGATCATGTTCCCCTGCCGGCATCTCTGCAGCCATGACCGCAGCAAAACCCTCGCTGAACTCAGTCGCCGATCGTTTCCCTTCCACCACCTGAAGAAATACTTGCTGCCAGTGGGCTTTTGCCACCCAATCCAGATGCGGATCATCTTCGATGGTATCGGCAATCCGGCATAACAAATAACCATTGCCCACGGGCTCCCGAAGCCCCTCTGGCAATTGCGGGATGGTCAGGGCAAAGGTTCTGGAGACTCGCTGCAGACTTTCCTTTTGATACTGAAGGGCCGCCTGGACCTCCACGTTCGTTGTCATCCTGCTCTGTAGCATGGGGCGGTGCTCATGGCTCATTCTGGGTCCGGACCGAAAGAGTTAGCGCGAGAATGTAATCGTCCCCAGGCGAGCTTGCAAGCCTGCAGGCTCCTCTCCTTGAGGGTTTAGGACGATTCCCCCTCCCGCAGACCATACTTGCGGATCCGATAACGCAGGGTTTCTCGGGTAGTTCCCAGGATCCGCGCCGCCTGGGTGACATTGTGATCGGTCAGTTGCAAGACCCGCGACAAGATCTCCTTTTCCATGCTATCGAGATCCATACTACCGTCCAACGGGAGGATGAGTTGCTGCTTGTTTTCCAGGGGACAGGCCGTCGGTGCTGGACAATGGCTGCTGGCAAGACCTGGCAACTGCAGCCACTCCAGGGGCAAATCCTCGCCCTCGGAAAACAAGACTCCCCGCTCTATGACATTCCGCAGCTCCCGGACATTTCCAGGCCAATCATAGTCTTGCAATACCTTCCAGACGGCCGACGGAATATGGCGCACCCGCTTTCCCGCATGGGCATTGAATTCCGCCACAAAGTGGGGGACCAACACCTCCAAATCTTCTTTACGCTCCCGTAGGGCCGGCAGATCCAGGCGCACCACGCTCAAACGATGAAAAAGATCCGCACGAAAGCGACCACCAGTAACCAAAGCATCCAAATCCCGATTGGTTGCAGCTAAAAAACGCACATCTACGGAGATATTCCGATCCCCACCCAAACGGCGAAGGGTTTTGTCTTCGATGATCTTGAGCAATTTGGCCTGGAGGTCCAGGTCCATCTCGGAAATTTCATCGAGAAAGAGACTACCGCCGTTGGCTTGCTCCACCAGACCTTGATGTCGGGAACTCGCCCCGGTAAAAGCCCCCGGCTCATACCCAAACAGTTCAGACTCCAGCAATTCCCTGGGTAATGCGGCACAGTTCAGTTCCACCATGGGTCCATCGCGGCGCATGCCACTATAATGCAGAATTCGCGCTGCCAGACCTTTGCCCGTACCGGTTTCTCCCGAAATGATCAAGGCATTGTAGGGAACCTGAGCTAA
Source organism: Candidatus Igneacidithiobacillus taupoensis (assembly GCA_021375695.1). GTDB lineage: Bacteria > Pseudomonadota > Gammaproteobacteria > Acidithiobacillales > Acidithiobacillaceae > Igneacidithiobacillus > Igneacidithiobacillus taupoensis. The sequence continues at coordinate 49,148 of JAEPKX010000003.1, forward strand.
GCGTTGGAGAATCTCACGTACCCGTTGCGCGGCCGGACTGGTCCCCAGGAAAGCCTCTGGGCCGAAGCGTCGACTTTGCTGTTTGGTATCGTCAGCTACCCGTCGCTGCGCCCTGGCAGCACGGCCACCGGAACGGACCACCATGGCCAGACGTTCCATCTCGCAGGGCTTTTCGACAAAGTCATAGGCCCCCAAGCGCAACGCTCGCACCGAGTCTGGAACGCTGCCGTAGGCAGTCAAGAATACCCACTCGCCAGCAAGACCCCGTTGGCGCATACGCTCCAAAAGATCGAGGCTGTTACCATCGGGAAGATTGAGATCAGCCAGCGTCACCAACGGCCGCAGCCCCTCCATCAGCCAGGTTTCGGCATCTGCAATCCGCTCGGCCCAAAATACTTCCCAACCCTCCTTCTCGAAAAAGCGACGCATTTCCCGGCCCAGGAAAATTTCATCTTCTATAATCAACAAGGGATCAGCCATTGCTCTTAGCATCCTCGTTTTGAGTCGTACCTGGCAAGGCTTGCCTTCCCGGGGAGTGGAGATTTTCCTGCTGGTTTGCCAGGGTCGACTGCGGACAGGGAAGCAGCAGCAGGACCTCGGCACCGCCCTCGCTGCGATTTCGCAAACGGACCTCACCACCTTGACTGCGTAGAAAGCGGCGCACCATCGCCAGGCCCAAGCCAGTCCCATGCTCGCGACCACTGGCAAAGGGCCGAATTCCATCGCGCAGCAGCTGCTCCGGAAAACCGGGGCCTGTATCGGTAATGCGCAGTCTCAAGGTGTCCTCCTCGCGTTCCAGTTCCACAGCAATTTCCCCAGGACCATCGGCCAAGGCTTGCCTGGCATTGAGCACCAGGTTCATCAATGCTTGGCGAAATTGATCCACCGGGAGGAGACAACGACCGGTACCGGTGCCGAGCTGCAAACGCAGTGTGATTTCCGGTGGCAGCTGGTAGCGAATCAAGGTGAGGAGATTTTCGATGATTTCGGCAGGCTCGACCCATTGTCCCTTTTCCTGGGACTGGCGGGCACCGCGAAGCTGTTGATCCAGGAGGCGGCTGACCCGACGGAGTTCCTCTTCCATGAGGCCAAGTCTTGCATTCAATTCGGGATCGGTGATTTCTCGACGCATATTGGCGCAACCTACCTGCAAGCCTGCCAGTGGATTGCGCAATTCATGGGCGAAGGCAGCTGCCGCCTCCCCCACTGCCGCCATGCGCTCCGAACGGGTCATGGCCGCCTGTTGGGCCATGAGAGTGCTGGCAGCCTCATGGACTTCCTGCTGGAGATCCTGGAGGTATCGTCGTCGTTGTCGCTCCAGCTCTTCCAGCCGGCCCACCAGCTGGTTGTAGTAAGCGAGCAAGGGACTGATACCTGGATCCGCACGCTCCTCGGATACCCGTCGGAAACCACCTGTTTCCAGGGAGTACATGGCTTCTTGCAAACGCCGCAGGGGGCGCAAAATGCGGGTCCGGAAAAACACCAGGGTAACGACAATGAAAACCATGAAGGCAGCCAGTGCAATCACCGAGCCGATGAGGGTGTAGCGGGCATCGTGACCAGCCGCCAGCACCAGATCTCGCCCACGCAGATGCACATCCAGATTCCAGTCGCTGAGGGCTCGAAAGGCCTTGGGCAGGTTTGCGGGATTGGGATCTTTCGTCAATGCCCGCAATTTTTGCAACTGGTCATTCTCCATCTCTCCAGGGGGGAGCTGACGGGGGAAACTGGTTAATTGTTGCTGCAATAGCGCCATGGCGGCCGCTGGCCCCTGCTCCTGCCATCGATCACTGCTTTGCTGGGCCAATCGGGCAATCCGGATCACTTCGGCCGTATAACTCTTGAGCCGCGCCAGATCCTGGTTGGTATGCACCAGCAACACTCCCAGCAAGAGCATGACGAGCACCACAAACTGGACCAGGAGAAAGCCAATGGTACGAAAGGGAGCAAAAGGAATTCGCCGCCGTTTCTCGTCACCAGCAGGCAGACCAAAAATTGCCATACTCAGGACTCCCCGGCCAAGCCACGCTGCATCAAGGCAAGGGTTGCCGCCTTTGGCGATTTTCCCTCATACAGTACCTCATAGACCTCACGGGCAATGGGCATCTCAATACCAAGATCGCGGGCCAGATGATAGAGGGCATAACTGCTGCGCCATCCCTCCACCTCCTCGCCGAGCTCAGCCAAGACCTGCCCGGGTTTCCGACCAGCGCCAATCCCCAAACCAAAACGCCGATTCCGTGACTGATCGCTATTGCTGGTCAAGATCAGATCCCCGGCGCCAGCCAACCCCATGAACGTTTGACTACAACCACCCAGGGCGGTACCAAGGCGTTGCAATTCAGCAAGACCACGAACGATGAGTGCTGCCCGAGCGCTGTCGCCATTGCCAAGGCCGTCGGAAATACCGGCCGCAATGGCCAGCACATTCTTGATAGCCCCCGCCAGACAGACACCCACCACATCCTGGCTGGGATAAATTCGCATCTGCGGGGAACGCCAGGCCTCCGCCCGATCCGCCAGCAAATCCTTATCCAGACTTGCCAGGGTCAGGGCCAGGGGACGGCCCGCTGCCAGATCGCTAGCAAAACTCGGGCCAGACAGTATCGCCCAAGGCCCACACCACTGCTCCTGGATCACTTCATCCAGCCGCGCCCCACTCTCTTTCTCGAAGCCTTTGCTCGCAAGAATCAAGGGCGGGAAGGGCGGGCTCACCAGGTCTTGCACTTGGCGCAGCAATCCCCGCACGCCATGACTGGGAACCGCCACCACCAACTCGGCAGCCTCCGCCACTGCCTCTGCCAAATCAATCCGGAGGAGCAGATTTTTTGGGACCGGGGTGTTGTCAAAGTACGGAATGCCCTGGGCGGGCAAGGAACGACCCCACAGTACCACCGGCTCCCCACGGCGCGCCAAATAAAGGGCTAGAGCCGTTCCCCAATGGCCTGCCCCGAGGACCGTCCGCATCTGGCACTCACTGGGTAGTGTGCTGGAGCTGTTCCTGCTGCGCCTGTTGATAGAGGGCCTCAAAATTTACTGGATGCAGATGCAGGGGCTGGAAGCCGCCACGTCCCACCAGATCGGCCACCGCCTCCCGGGCATAGGGGAAAAGAATGGTCGGGCAGTGTACCGCAAGCAATATCGGCCGATGCTCCCCTGGAATATGCTGCAAGCGGAACAGACCTGCCTGCTGTACCTCGACAGCAAAATAGGTACTGGTACTACTTTTGGCGTTGACCGTCACGGTTAACACCACTTCCATTAGCTCTGGCGCTCCCGATACTTCATGGGTTTCGGTATGGAGACCCACATCCACGGTCGGGGCTTCGGACATGGTAAAGCTCTGGGGGGTATTGGGTGACTCGAAGGAGAGATCCTTGGTGTAGATACGTTCAATCATGAAAATTGGTTCTTGCTCTGCCATGGTCCTTTGCCTTTCTGCAAAAATATTCCTAATCAGTGTACCTGCTTTGGGCGTATCCGACCATGCTCCTGCTACCTCCAGGGTTCCACTCTGCTACACTATGAATAATCAATGGGCTTGTATCCCCAGCAAGCAGGAGTTTTGGGTAATGCCGTGCGAATCAGACCCCACCACAACCCACTGGACCGTGCTGGTTCGATCCGCCATTGGTGGGGATGGTAGGCCCGTACTCCACGCTCTGCGCACCGCGCTGGGGGCGCTGGCCGAGGACATCCAGATCAGCCTCTTTTTCCTGGAGGATGCCCTGCCTGTATTACGCTCCCCCTCCCTCCCAGAATTTCGCGGTTATCATGATCTCCTGGAAGAAATTCAGGAATTGGGGGGACGACTCCATGCCATTGACTGGAATCTTGATAAGGAAAACCCTTACACATTGTTGCCCGGCATCGAAGTCAGTACCATGGCCAAGCTTATCCGCTCCATCAAAGAAAGTGATCAGGTAATCAGTTTTTGAGTAGCTTTGCTGCAGACAGCGGCACCATTTATGCCATTGGTGATCTACAAGGGTGTTTTTCTTCCCTGATGGCTTTGCTGGATGCCCTCCCTTCCGATTTCGGCCAGCTTTGGTTTGCCGGCGACCTGGTCAATCGCGGTCCGCAGAGTCTGGAAACCCTTGCCTGGTTGTTCCGGCATGGCAGCGGCGTGCGCACGGTCCTTGGGAACCATGATCTCTATGCCCTGAGCCGCTGGTCAGGAATCGCACCGCGCAAGAAAAGCGATACCCTGGATCTTCTGTTGGCGGATCGTCGTGCTGGGGATTATTTTTGCTGGCTTCGGGAACAGCCATTCCTGTACCAAGACCCCATGTTACCCTGGACCATGGTCCATGCAGGCCTGGACTTTCGTTGGAGTATTGCTGAAGCTGCCAGCCATGCCGAGGAATTACAATATGCCTTGCAGGGCAAAAACTGGAAACGGTTTTTGCGCGAGCTATGGGAGCTGCCACCTCCCACCCGCTTTGAGGATTGTCGCAACGATGCCGATCTTTTTCGCCTGCGCATCGCGATTTTTACCCGCACCCGCTGGGTCCGGGAAGATGGAACCTATGCTTGGAGCAATGAAAGACCGGGTGCTGATTATCGACCCTGGCATCGACTTTTTCTGGCCCAGCAGGAAGGTTCTGTCATCTTTGGTCATTGGGCTACCCAGGGTTTATTGCTGGAGCCACGTTTGCTGGGCCTCGACAGCGGCTGTGTTTGGGGCCGAAAATTGAGCGCGGTGCGGATTGATGGGTCGGAGCCTTCCCTGACCCAGATCGATTGTCCCAGGCTGCCTGCTTCATGAGTCCATCCGTCTCCTTCACCTGTTGATCCCGGGGGTGCCATGTCCGAACCCATATTTACTGCCAGCCCCTTATCCCTCCGCGAGGTCTTCCGGGGTGCCTGGCAAATTGTCCGTACCCAATTTTGGCATTTGCTCTTGCATTTGATTTTGCTGGGCCTGGCCAGTCTCTTGATTTTTGGCGTCCTGGGTATTCTCAATCTGCGCGAACCAGCCCTCCGCCCGGTCTGGCTTGGCGCAGAAAGCATTTGGATCTACGTCTTGATGATCGGTTTCCTGCGTGCCATTGCCCTGGCCAGTGCCGGGGGTACTTATGATCCTTTGGCCGCGTTCTGGAGCCTTGGTCGCCGGGAGGCCTGGAGCCTGGCACTCCTCCCCGCCATCCTCAACACCTTACTGTGGGTGTGGTCGGGTTGGACCTCGGTCACCAGCAGTCAGCAAATGGCCGAATTGTTTCACCAACCGCAGATCTGGATCGTCCTTGTCGCCAGTTATTTCATGGGTACCTTTTTCCAGTACAGCTTTGCCCTCTACGCCGCCTATGGTCAACATCCCAAAGAGGCCCTGCGTCAAGCCTCCCAACTTTTCGGGAAACAACTTGGCTGGCTCTTCCTTCCGCTCCTAACGGGTATCCTTTTGGCATTTCTCTTCATGGGTATTGGAATCTGTATCGGGGTGCTGGCGGGAATCGTCGTCGGCCCGGCGGGGCTACAGAATCCCTTGACTGGCAGCATCCTGGCCATCCTGATCATGGCCCTTTCTCTCCCTGCCTTGTTCTGGTCCATTACTTGCCAGCTCTTGGCCGCTGCCAATCTGGTCAGCACCCATCCCCGTGCCGATGCCCAATTCATTCCCTGAGTCACGCTTCCAGCAGGCCCTTAGAGTTCTCCAGAAAACTTTTGGCCATGGGACCTTTCGCCCACCCCAGGATGCCATCATCCAATGTGTCCTGGGGGGAAGAGATGCCTTGGTTTTGATGCCAACCGGGGGCGGGAAATCCCTCTGTTACCAGATTCCCGCCCTTGTCCAACCGGGGCTTGGCGTGGTCATCTCGCCCCTTATCGCGCTCATGGAAGATCAGGTCGGAGCCCTGCGCCGGCGCAATGTGGCGGCTGCGGCCCTGCATTCTGGTTTATCGGTTGCAGAGCAGGAGCAGGTAGAAAAAGACTTGCAGGATGGCCGTCTCAAGCTGCTCTATTGTGCGCCGGAACGGCTCCTGAGCGAGCGCACCCTCCGCTTGTTACGGCAACTCTCCATCAATCTCTTTGCCATTGATGAAGCCCACTGTGTTTCCCAGTGGGGGCCACAATTTCGTCCCGAGTATGATCAACTCGGGCGCCTCCGGGAGCTCTTTCCTGGAGTGGTCCGCATTGCACTCACTGCCAGTGCCGATCCCCAAAGCCAACAAGACATTCAACAATCGCTGGCCCTGCAAAATGCACAGGTCTTCGTACAATCCTTTGATCGGCCCAATATCCAGTACCAAATCCAGCAAGGCGGAGGGGGCAGAGCCGCCTTGCTGGAATTTTTGCAAGGACAACGGGGGGCAGGGATTGTCTATTGCCTATCCCGTCGCAAGGTCGAAGAAACCGCCCAATGGCTGTGTAGCCAAGGGTATTCTGCCCTCCCCTACCATGCCGGCATGTCGGCAGCGAACCGCAATACCCACCAGCGCGCCTTTTTGACGGGATCTGTCTCCCTCATGGTTGCCACCATCGCCTTTGGAATGGGTATCGACAAGCCCGATATCCGCTTTGTCGCCCATCTGAATTTGCCCAAGAATATCGAGGCATATTATCAGGAAACCGGACGGGCTGGCCGCGATGGCAAGCCTGCCGTAGCCTGGCTGCACTATGGCTTGCAGGATCTCATTCTGCTTCGGCAAATGATCCAAAGCACCGATGCCAGCCAACAACAGTTGGAGGAGGAACGGCTGCAAGCCATGCTGGACTTGACCGAGGAGATTGGTTGCCGTCGTCAACGACTCCTGGCTTATTTTGGCGAGGAACTCTCCGCACCTTGTGGCAACTGTGATAATTGTCTGCAGCCACCGCCCCATTGGGACGCCAGCGAAGCCGCGCAAATGGCCCTTTCGGCTGCCTACCGCAGTGGCCAGCGCTGGGGGGTGCAACACCTCATCGATATCCTCTTAGGACGCGACACCCCCCGTATCCAGCAATATCGCCACCAGCAACTCTCTGTCTATGGCATCGGTCGGCAGCTCTCTGCCCGACACTGGCAGGCCGTTTTTCGCCATCTCCTGGCCCGGGGCTATTTGCTTCCCCATTTGCAGAACTCGGCCTTACGCCTCACTGCCAAAAGCCGGACGCTTTTGCGTGGCGAAGAACGGATTTGGCTTCGCGGCGAAGTCGGAACCAGCAACCATTCCCCTTGCCCGCCGCTTGCGGAAGGGCGATCATGGAAAGAAAGGAGGCAAGCATGACCCAGAGTTTCAATGTGGCTGCCGAGGAATGTCTTCGCAGTCTCATGTCACAAATCGAAGAGCAAACAGACGCCATCGACGCCGATCTACTGGACGGGGTTCTTACCCTGGAATTGCCCGATGGCAACCAGATCATCCTCAACCGGCAACTGGCCACCGAACAGATCTGGCTGGCAAGTAGTGATGGACCCGCACGCTTTGATTGGCGTGGAGGGAACTGGCTGGACGAGCGCAGTGGCAAGGCACTTGGCATTTATCTGGCCGAAATTCTTAGCCATCGCCTGGGTCATCCCCTCCTTCTGCAGGTCTGAAGATGGCCCATTGGTTACTGAAGACCGAGCCCGAGGCTTTTTCCCTGGAAGATCTGCGCTTGCGCCAGACAGAACCCTGGGATGGGATCCGCAATTATCAGGCCCGCAATTTCCTGCGTGCCATGCAAATTGGGGAAGAGGTATTCATTTATCACTCCCGGGTTCCGGAACCTGGCATCGTGGGGGTCGCCGTGGTGGCCAGCAAGGCTCGGCCGGATCCTACCCAGTTCGATCCCCAAAGCAAATATTTCGATCCCCGCTCTCGTCCCGAGGCACCACGCTGGGACTTGGTGGACATTTCCTATGTAGGGAAACTCGCCCGGGTGCTGACCCTGGAAGAACTCCGCCAATTTCCAGAATTTTCCACCAGCCAACTCATTCGCAAGGGAAATCGCCTCTCCATCCTCCCCATTGATGATGCCCAATGGCATGCCGTCCTAAGCCGGGTTCCCCTTGTCTGAGATTATCCTCTATTTTCATTGGTCCGATCCAAAAGCCCTGCGGCTACGACTGTTGCTGGGGGCCAAAGGGGTTTCCTATCGCGCCGAACCCAGACCTTTGCAGGACCTGGAAACCGCCTTCGATCTCGGTTTTGCCCAATTGCCGCTATTGCACTTTGGCGAGCGAATCTACAGTGCCGCTTTCGAGGATTTGTGGACTCTGGCATTGCTCTTGCCGGGCAAGCCCCTGGCAGCAATTCCCGAGGCCGAATGGCAGGCCTTTTGTCGGTGGCGGGGAAACCTCTCGGCACTCCTGGAGCGTCTAGTAATCCCTGTCCAACCCGCCTTTGCAGAAATCTGCGATGACCCGGATGATCTCGCTTTTTTTCGTAGCCAAGCCGAGCGGCGATTGGGGCAGAGTCTGGAAGCGCTGGCCAATGACCGCTATGGGGCATACCAACAACTCGAACGCCAGGGGAATCTACGACAACTTGCCAAAATTATTGGCACAAATCGATATTACCTGGGCACCCTATCGCTCATTGATTTGATCCTCACCGCAGACTTTCAACTTCTCCGTCTGCTCGATGGAGTGACCCTTCCCCTGGATTTGCAGTATTATTTCCAAAGAGTCGCTGATCATTGCCAGGTTGCACTGAACGCCGGTATTCGCAATGGATAGAAGGAGCCTCCATGACCTACGCCGAACTGATTCACTTTCTGGAGTCCCATACTGATATTTCTTTTGAAAAAAATCAGGATCTTGCCAGCGCTATTGCGGCCGCCAGGGCTGGCCAGGGTGATCCCCTGGCCAACGAGATTCTGTTACGCCTGTATGAGGCTAACGGTTGCGATTCACCCGAGGCATTGGTAGATCGTGCCAAATGTTTTGAGGGGTTGGCGCCGCTGCGCCTTCGAAGCCAAGCCGACGATGCCGATCCCCATCTCTTTCGTAAGGTGCTAAAGCTATCCCAGGAACTGGATAATGCATTTGATCAAGAATCCATTCGAGCGCGCAATGGGTAGTCCGGATTCTCCCGTCAAGAGGCCATTTCAAGGGAAAGTACGGATTGGAAATAGCCATCCAGCTCCTCTTGCAGGTGGGTGAGTTCATCGATTTCATAATGAATGCGCGACTCTTTCAAGTTGAGCGCATCGATCCGTTGCTGCACACTTGCCGATGACTCGGCTATTGCGCTGAGAGCAGCAGTGCGTTCCTGGGCTTGTCCGCGGCAGCGATCCAAATGTCCATTCATTAAATCGAGACTTTCTTCCACCCAGGAAAGCAAATCTCGCCGGGTTTCTTGGACAAAGGTACGGACTCGATTCGCCAGTTGCAAAAACGCTTTGCGAACTACCACTCCCTGGGGATAAGCCGCGATTTCCAGGCGCTTGCCAAAACGCTCGTAATAATCAGAGAGGGCAAGCAATTCCGAGCGCCGCGGCAGCAGCACATAGGGCAAGGTGTCCAGGCGGGGCAGGCTATAACGCTGTTCGAGGCTACGATAGGCGGTCATCATTCGCTCCGATAATCGATTGGCCCGGGTCATGGCCTCGTCAAAACCAGCAATGGTATCAATAAAAAACTGGGAAAACCGTTCGTAAATCCCGAAGGTGGTCCAGACCGCCAACATCTCTGAACGCGACTTCTCGATGATCTGATCCAGCCCCTCTAGAGATAAGCTTTCGAGCAACGGACCCCGCGCTTCTTGTCGAAATTCTTCCTGTAATATACGAAATTGTGTCCAATCCAGTTCCAGGTGCTCAAGAATTTTTCTTTGCCGCTCCAGCAGCACGGGAACCTGCTCTCCAGCCTGGGCCTGGAGGCGCAACATGCTCTCCCTATCCGAATGGATGACCTGCAGCTGCTCTTCCAGAATAAATCGTTGATCCATCAATACCCGCTGCAATATTTGCTGGGTGTTTGCAGCAATGGCATGTCGTTTACCAGGGATCAGGATGTTCGCAATAGCTTGTTCTAACCGCAGGATTCCGCTTCGTTCCAACTGATTTTGATCTGCTCGCAAACGGCCTATCAAAGCTTCCCGGGCAGAAATGGGAATGACGTGATCCAGGGGCATCTGCAGGCGTTCGGCCACAAACTGTTGTTGCTTGTGCTCAGCCTGTAATCTTTCTTCGGGAGGGTCTAATTCATCCACCAGCAGATCACACTTGTTGAGCACAACCAATTGTCGCTGCCGACTATGAAAACTTAATGACTGATCCCAGATCTGCAAATCACTTTGGGTAACACCACTGTCGGCTGCCAGGACAAAAATCGAGGCATCCGCCATCCGCGCAGCGTCCAGGCCCAATTCTGCCTCGCTTCCCAGTGAATTGAGTCCCGGTGTATCGATGATGATCAAACCACTGCGCAAGGCCGGATGAACCAAGCGCAATTGGGCGAAGCGCCAGCGGGAAATCTTCACCTTACCCTCCCCACAGGGCGGACAATGACTGATCTGTGGTCGCGTGCTATCCAGGGCAGGACACAAACCAAAACGACGCGCTTCCACCAGGGGAACACATTGGGTTTCCTGGAGTTGCTGCAGGACCTGGGATACCGCTACCGGGTCGGTCATGGGCAGGGGGAAACGCTTCCAGTAACCCGGGTCTTTTTTTAACTCCTGGATATTGCCATGCATGGTCCTTGTCTGAAAAGGCAAAAGCTCCAAACTGGCCTGCCCATTTTCGCTGGCAGATATCTCCACTGGACACATGGTCGTTTGGCCAACACCAGAGGGCAAGAACCGGCGCTGCTGATCATAGAAGAACAAGGAATTGATGAGCTCCGACTTACCGCGGGCAAACTCACCATAGAAAGAAATGCTCACTCGCTCGAGGCGCAGTTCACGAGCCAGAATCTCCAGGCGCAGCATGGTCCCACTGGGAAGCAGATCAAGCCGATGAGTAAAGGACGAAACCTGTTCCACCAATTTTGCCAACTCCTGACGCCAGGCATCGAAATCCTGCAAAGCGTCAATCAAGCCTTTGGCCTTCATGTGGTCCTCATCACTAATTTGTATATTCAAGGTAGTGTGCGACAAGGGTAGCGATGCTGGCAAGAATTTTTAGCCTATGGGTGTCGATATTGGAGGAACCAGGCCAACCCTCCATATAGAGTCATGGGACCTAGAACGGCAACAGCGGGTGGTATTCCTCCTGCCGCACTGATAAAACCCGACATCTGTGAAAAAAAATGAAAGGATAGTCCAAGCAACAAACCGATCATCACCCAGAAATATGCGCTACCTCCACGAGGATTGCGAACGATCAACGGAGTAACCAGTAAAATCATGATCAAGCCAACCCAGGGATAACTGATCCGCTGCCAGAAGGCCAAGGCAAAGCGATTCATGGCCAACACCCCGCCCTGCAGGTTTTGATAGCTCCGCCACAGATCTCCCAGTGACATGGTGCGAGGACGGTGTACAAAGGCCCGCAAGGTTTGTGGAAGCAATGCCACTGACCATGCCTGATGGTCACGATCCACAATTTTGATTTGTTGCGGACCAAGAATATATTCTCGAACATCCGCAAGCTGCCAGGAACCATTCTGATACTGAGCGGATTTTGCCGTCAGTAGCCGCTGGATTCCTACCATGCCTGGCTCCGGGTAGAAAATTTCCATTTGACGCAAGGCATATCCCCTACTTCCCACCAGCTGGATATGGACCAAGGCATGGTCTTGACGTAACCACAAGCCGTCTTGCCCCAAGGACTGAAAGCGGGTCTGACCCTGGTTAGCCCACAGCATTTCGGCTGCCAGGGAAGTTCGTGGCACCACCCACTCCGACAGGCCCAGCATCAACAGCGCTGCCAGCAAACCCACCCAAAGCAGGGGCCGCTGCAATCGCCACAGGGACCATCCGGCCATACGCAAGGCGGTGAGCTCAGAGCGGCTATTGAGCAAACTCATCCACAGGAGTGCGCCGATAAGCACCGCCAAGGGGATGATGGTGTAGGCAGTCTCTGGCAACTGTAGCGCACAATAGCGAAATAGTAGCCCCATACCCCAATGGCTACCACCTGGCCCAGAAGATTTGGCGATCAGATCCGCGAGAAAGGCCACTGCCAGCAGAATCAAGAGCACGATCCCACTCCACTGCAGCATCCCTTGAAACAACAGGCGATCAGCTCGCTTCATGGGAACACCCCCTGGAAGACACGGGGTAACAAAGGTAATCCCAGGCGGCGCCGGTGGAAGCAATAGCCGGCTATACCCCCCAGCAACAGTAATACCAAAAACAGCCCGGGCAGGGGAGCAATTTTCCCTTGTATCAGGTTTTCTTTCAGTGCAATCAAGAGGTTGTTTGCACCTACCAGCAGCACTACGCCGGTCAATAACCCCCCACCGCGCCCCTGGCGTCGGGGTTCGGCGTGAGCCAGGGGAATCGCCAGCAACACGACCAGGGGGATCAGCAATGGCCAGAACAATCGCCATTCCAGTTCTGCTTGGGCATGTCGGCGTTGATTTGCCAGGGACAAATCGGCAAAGAGTTGTGGTAGCGACCGACTTGCCCAGGAACGATCAGTACTGGAATGTTGGTCAGGTCCGGCCAAAGCAACGCGGTAGTGGGAAAAACTCCAGATTTTATATCCTGCAGTGCCAGGCTGCCCAAGATACCGTTTCCCGTCAATGAGGACGAGCGAAACGGTTCCATCAGCAGCAATCCGGATTTCACCAAAGGCTGCGGTGGCATAATCGCTGACCTTGGCGCGGGAAAGGTCCAGAAAAATTTCCCGATACCGATCCTGGCCGGCAAGCTGATGGCCCACATAGATCACATGCCCGCCCGGTAGATCGGCAAAATTGCCGGGACGAATGAGGGATTGGGCTGCCGCTGCTGCCAGGCGCGAAGCCTCCTGCTGTAACTCCCACTGGGACTGGGGGGCCCACCAGAGCGCCAGCAAGGCTTCCAGGAGCACAATGAGCACAATGATCCCCAACAAGCCCTGCAGTAGCGTTCCCAAACCAATCCCGGCACCCTGGATCGCCATCATCTCGTGGTTACGGTAGAGATTGGCAAAAACCAGATACACAGCAAAAAACAGGGCAAGGGGGATGACCATGACCAACAAGGTTGGCAGGCTCAAACCCAAGAGTTGCAGAACCATTTCCAAGGGGAGCTGACCTGCCGCCACCTGCTGCAGGATTTGCTTGAGCTGGCCAATGGCCAACAAAAAGAGAACCACGAGACTGGCGATCCCAAAATACCATAATACCGACCGATAGATCAGCGCAGTAATCCGCTGTCTGGGCCAGGGCAGGATCTGGAGTCTAGTGCGCGACATGACGGGACCCCCAGCAATTCGCCCAAAAAAGCGCGCAAGTGTACTCTATGGGCATGCAGGCGTTTGGATATTGCGGAGGGATACAATGGAAGTTGTAATGCAACAAGATCTCAGCCTAACGGGTAAGGGCGCTTGCCTAGTGCTCGCCTGCCAGGAACAGGGAAAACTGGGCAGTTACGCCAGATGGGTCGATCAGCAATGTGGCGGGGCCCTGAGCCACTTCCTGGCCACCGGAGATTTTACGGGGGAGCCGGGGCAATGTCAGCTACTTTATGCCCTCCCTGGATTGCCCTATGAACGGTTACTGTTGGTGGGAGTGGGAAGCGGCGAGCGCCTGCGCGAAGAGGACCTGCGCAAATCTGCCCAGGCTTTAGGGCGTGCCGTTGCCCACGCAAAGCTTCCTGAACTGAGTCTGGCCGTACTCGACATCCCTGTGGCACACCGAACCGCCACCGAGTCGGCAGAAATCTGGCTACGTGGAATTCTGGATGCTCAGTATCGCTTCGACCACCACAAAAAACCGGCCAAACACCCCTACCGGTCCCTGGAGCGAATCACGTTGATCGCAAGCGAAGCCAGTGCGGAGCTGCAGGAGAGCATCCAGTTGGCAACCACTATTGCCCGTGCCAGCCATTGGGCACGCGACTTGGCCAATGAACCGGGCAATATCTGCACCCCAACCTGGTTGGCGGAGCAAGCCCGGCAGATGGCCACCCGGTTGGGCTTGGGCTGCGAAATTCTCGGCCCATTGGAAATGGAAGAACTGGGCATGAATCTCCTGCTTGGCGTCGCCCAGGGCTCCCGGCAGGAACCGCGTCTGATCGTGCTGCGCTACCAGGGTGGCGCCAAAGACGAAAAACCCATTGTGCTGGTGGGTAAGGGGCTCACCTTCGACGCCGGCGGTATCTCTTTGAAACCTGCCGATAAAATGGATGAAATGAAATACGACATGTGCGGTGGTGCCAGCGCTTTGGCGGCCATCCAGGCGGCAGCGGAGCTGAAACTGCCGCTGAATATCGTTGCCATTGTCCCCGCCTCGGAAAACCTGCCCGATGGCAAGGCCACCAAACCGGGAGACATCCATCGCAGCATGAACGGTTTGAGCATCGAAATCCTCAATACCGATGCCGAAGGTCGTCTGATCCTCGCCGATGCCCTCACCTATGCCGAACGCTTCGATCCCGATGTAGTCATCGATATGGCCACCCTCACCGGCGCTTGTATCATTGCCCTGGGTCACCAGACAGCAGCGGTACTCGGCAATCACGAGGGACTGATTCACGATCTGCTGGCGGCGGGTCGAAAGGCGCAAGACCGGGCCTGGGAGTTGCCACTTTTCCCGGAATATCAGGAACAGCTCAAGAGTCCCTTTGCCGATTTGAGCAATGTCGGCGGTCGGCCTGCAGGAACCATCACGGCGGCCTGTTTCCTGTCGCGCTTTGCGGAATCCTATCGCTGGGCCCACCTCGATATTGCTGGAGTCGCCTGGCAAAGTGGCGAACAGAAAGGGGCCACCGGCAGACCCGTTCCCCTCTTGGTGCACTATCTTTGGCATCGTGCCAAAAGCAAGTCCTGAGGAAGGACACCGTGCCCCAGGCAACTTTTTATCAGCTCTCCGCAAAAATGTTGACCCTGGTAGAGCAGCGGCGGGCGAGCTGCCGGGTCATTGCCAAGGCATGGCAGGTTCTTGGAAGGGTGGATGTTTTACTACCCGATGCCGACACCCTGACGGAGATCGACAATCTTCTATGGACATTTCACGCCGGCAGTTTCATCCCCCATGGCGCGGATCCGATAGAACCCGTCTATCTCTTTCTGGAGCCTGGGTTACGGCGTGCCGATGCTCCTGGGCTCATCCTGATGGAATGGGATAGACCGGAAATTCCCTTAGCACCACCCGCGGATCGTTTGATTGATTTCATCCCTGTAGCGGTGGCGGCTCGTGCTTCGGCACGGGAACGCTACCGCCTATGCAGGCAGGCGGGTTACAGTATGCAAGTCCACCCGCTGGAGTCTTGAAAGGAGAGGATCCTGATGACCAACCTCGAACGCCGCGAACCGATTCTGGAAGAGCCCGATATTCCCGAGGGAAGAGAACCGCTATTGCTTACCAAATTGGTTCGGGAAGGACTACCGCCCCCCCTCTGGCGGCGAAGCCATGGAACTGCCTCCGAAGAGAGTGACATTATTACCGCCCCAACGCCCATACCCCATCCAGCCACAGCATCGGAGTCCCCCTCCGCGGAAGCGCCAGCGAGCAACACCCAGCTTGCATCCAGGCCGCAGGAAGTCCGGGAATCCGCGTCGACACCCAAGGACCATCCCAGCCAAGGGCAAGGGATCGCCGAAGAGAGCATGGAAGGCGCGGAGCTGGCCCGGGCTCTGGAACGAATCCGCAACCTCTCCTTTTCATACCCAGCTGTTGATACCGCAAGAGAAAGTGCAGCGACAACGCCATCGGCGCAAGCGGAAACGGAAGCCCCGGTGGAGCCAGGCAGGGCGACCCCAGCGGACCCCCTTGGTCAGGCCGCACCGTCTGCTGGTAAAGAAGAACCAACTCCCGCTCTGCCCGCCCTGGATCTGGAATTTCTTCAGCAGTTTGAATCACTGCTCTTTGCGCAAGTCGAACGGCGGGTTGTCCATGAGTTGGAAGAACGGGTCAATCTGACTCTCCAGAAAATCTGGAAGGAACAGGTCAGTCTCACCCTCATGCGTACCCTGGCGTTGGAAGGAATCCGTTTGCGCGAGGCCGTGGTCCAGGAAATTCAACAGGCCCTCCCAGGCATTCTCCGGCGGATTCTTCAGGAAGGCTTTGCAGAGGCCCTGATCGACCCCGAGCGCCATACCAATACCGATCAAGCATAAGGATCTTTCATGACTGACCCCCTCGACCGCCCCTTTGCGCCGGCCGATATCGAGGCCGATTGCTACCAACGCTGGCTGGATCTCGACCTCTTTTCTCCCCAGGGAGAAGGCGAGCCCTACTGCATCATGCTACCGCCACCCAATGTGACGGGGACCTTGCATATGGGTCACGCCTTTCAGGACACCCTGATGGATATCCTGATCCGTCGGGCCCGTATGCAGGGCAAACGGACCCTTTGGCAACCCGGCACAGACCATGCCGGAATCGCCACGCAGATGTTGGTGGAGAGGCGTCTGGAAACCCGGGGGGAATCGCGCCATGATTTGGGGCGGAGCGCATTTTTGGAACGGGTATGGGCCTGGAAAGAGGAATCGGGCGGGCGAATCAGCCAGCAGATGCGCAGACTGGGAGCCTCCTGCGACTGGAAAAGGGAACGCTTCACCCTGGATGAGGGATTGTCGCAAGCGGTTGCCGAGGTCTTCGTTCGCCTCCACCAAGAGGGTCTGATCTACCGGGGGAAACGCCTGGTCAATTGGGATCCCGTCCTGCAAACGGCGGTTTCCGATCTGGAAGTCTTGAGTAGCGAAGAAGAGGGTCGGCTCTGGCACATTGCTTACCCCCTGGAAGATGGCAGCGCCGAGCTGGTCGTCGCTACCACCCGTCCGGAAACCCTCCTGGGCGACGTAGCCGTGGCCGTCCATCCCGAGGACCCACGATACCAGCACCTCATTGGCAAAAGGCTGCGCTTGCCCTTGGTGGATCGCCTCATCCCCATCATTGCCGACGAATATGTAGAGGCAGAATTTGGCTCCGGCTGCGTCAAGATCACTCCCGCCCATGACTTCAACGATTATCAGGTAGGCCAGCGTCATGGTCTTAGCCTGGTCAACGTCTTCACCCCCGATGCCCGAATCCGGTCGCAAGCGGAGATCCATGGACAGGACCCCGGGGGTGCCATTCCAGGCGAGTTACAGGGCCTGGAACGCTATCAAGCCCGCCAGCGGATTCTTGCGCTGCTGGAATCCCAAGGGTATCTGCGCAAAAGCGATCCCCACCGTCTGATGATTCCCCGTGGCGATCGTTCCGGGGCCATCATCGAACCGTATCTTACCGATCAATGGTATGTTCGTGTTGGTCCCCTCGCGCAGCAAGCACGCTTGGCAGTGGCCCAAGGGCGGGTCCGCTTCGTTCCCGAAAACTGGACCCGCACCTACTTCGATTGGATGGATCGCATCGAAGACTGGTGTATTTCCCGACAGCTTTGGTGGGGTCACCAGATCCCGGCCTGGTATGGTCCCGATGGTCAGATCTTCGTGGCCCGCAGTGCGTCCGAAGCCCAAGCACAGGCGCTGGCCCACTATGGAGCCCCAACGCCCATCGAGCGGGACCCCGACGTTCTCGACACCTGGTTCAGTTCCGCCCTATGGCCCTTCAGCACCCTCGGCTGGCCCAGGGAAACTCCCGAACTGCAGACCTTCTATCCCACCAATGTCCTGGTCACGGGTTTCGATATCATTTTTTTCTGGGTAGCCCGGATGATCATGATGGGTCTGCATTTCACCGGCGAAGTCCCCTTTCGGGAGGTCTATGTGCATGGCCTGATCCTGGACGGGGAGGGTCAGAAGATGAGCAAATCCAAGGGAAATGTCCTGGATCCCCTGGACCTTATCGACGGGATCAGCGCCGATCAACTGGTGGAAAAACGCACCCAGGGCCTGTTGCAGCCCCATATGGCCGAAAAAATTGCCAAGGCTACCCGCAAAGAATTTCCCCAGGGAATCCCCGCCTTTGGTACCGACGCCTTACGTTTTACCTTTGCTGCCCTGGCCACCCAAGGGCGGGACATCCGTTTTGATCTGAAACGGGTGGAGGGGAATCGGAATTTTTGCAACAAGGTCTGGAATGCCGCCCGCTTTGCCCTGCTGCAGATTGCCCCCCAGGACGAACTTGCGGGAGCAACCGAACTCCTCACCCCGGAGCGCTGGATCATTGGTCGTTTGCAGGAAACCGAGTCCGCAGTCAATGAAGCACTGGACCAATATCGTTTTGCCGATGCCGCCCAAAGTCTCTATCACTTTCTCTGGGACGATTACTGCGACTGGTATATTGAGCTTGCCAAACCCGTCCTGCGGGACGACTCCCCTTTTTCCGCTGCCGCCCGACGGGGTACGCGCCGAACGCTACTGGCCGTCCTCGAGGCCGCCCTACGGCTCGCCCATCCCTTTGTACCCTTTCTCAGCGAAACCCTTTGGCAGCGCCTGGCCCCGCTACTCGACAAAAGCGGACCCAGCATTGCCTTGGCTCCCTACCCCAAGGCTGACCCCAAGCGGATTGACCCCAAGGCCAACGCCGATATGGACTGGCTCAAGGGTTTCGTCAGCGCCATCCGCTCCATTCGTGGCGAAATGGACATCCCTACCAGCCGTCCCCTCCCCATCTTGCTCCAGGGTGGCTCCGTTGCAGATCAAGAGCGTCTGGCAAGCTTATCCACCTGGCTCAACTCCCTGGCCCGCATCGACCAGATCCAGTATCTGGCCGATGGCGAAGAAGCTCCCCCAGCCGCCCTACAGCTCTTGGGAGATCTCCAGATCCGGGTGCCTTTGGCAGGACTCATCGATGTAACAGCAGAGCAAGAACGTTTGCAGAAAGAGGAAGCCAAACTTGGCAGCGAGCTTAACAAGGTCCGCTCCCGTTTGGCCCAGCCGAGTTTTCGGGAACGCGCACCCGCTGCGGTAGTGCAGCGGGAAGAGCAGCGGATCCAGGAACTGGAAGCTGCCCTCAGCAAAATCCAAAAGCAGCGAAGCCAACTGGATTTGTTGCAATAATCTTGGAGTCCGCGCCCATGTCTCAGCCCCACCCCCAAGAACGTCTCTATCCCCTAGAGCCGCTCTTAGGGAGGCTGTTGACCCCCTTTGCACAGTTTCTGCGTCGATCCACAGCCGGTGGCATGGTCCTCGTGGCAGCTACCCTGCTCGCCCTGCTCCTTGGCAATTCTTTTCTCAAACTTCCATATCAGGATTTCTGGCACCAATACTTGGCTCTACCACCCGGTTCGTGGCGCCTGGACCATGACTTGCAAGACTGGGTAAATGATGCCCTGATGGCCGTTTTCTTTTTTGTGGTGGGCCTTGAACTCAAGCGGGAGCTGTTGGTGGGCGAACTCTCCCATTGGCGTAATGCCATCTTGCCCATCGCTGCTGCGGCGGGCGGCATTCGCAATGTCCTGCCCTACCTTCTGCTTGGGCTTGTGCTCTGGTATTTTCTGCTTGGCTCCGGAGTGCATGCTGCCATTGCCGGTATTCTGCTGGCCATTACCATCCCTGCTCGTGGCAATGTCGGTCCCCAAAAGCTGAGAGAAAGTCTGGAGCAAAATCAGGAGGTCCTGCAGCATTTGCTCGCCCAGGAGAAAAACCTCGATCCCTTGGTCAATGATCGACTCACGGCCATGGCCGTAGACCTGGGCCAACACGGTCGGAAACTACGGTCTCCCCAGCTACGCCTGGAACATCAGATCATTCCCCGGGTCACCTGGGGTGTCTTACCCATTTTTGCCCAGGCCAGTGCTGGCATCGATTCCTCCACCGTCCACAGAAACATGTTGTGGAGTCCCATCACCCTGGGCGTGGTCCTGGGCTTGGTGTTCGGTAAGTTTTTCGGAATTACCCTGGGCTCCTGGCTGTCCATCCGGATCAAACTGGCGACTCTTCCTCCAGGAGTATCCTGGCAGTACCTGCTGGGAGCTGCCTGGCTGGGGGGTATCGGTTTTTCCATGTCGCTGTTCATCAGTCAGTTGGCCTTTTCCACCTTGACCATGCACGAAGAGGCCAAACTGGGTATCCTGCTGGCCTCCTTGCTCGCCGCCCTGCTAGGACTTGGCTGGCTCTTTTTCGCGACCCAAGTGCAAAAGGATGTCCATGCTACCCGCTGATCTTGCTTCCACGGTCGCCAGAGCCCTGGCCGAAGACCTGGGATCTGGTGACTTGAGTGCCGCCTTGATTCCCGCCCAACGGCAGTTGCAGGCCCACATCATCAGCAGAGAAGCCGGGATCCTCTGCGGGCAACCTTATGTGAACGAGTGCCTTCGCCAAGTCGATCCCAACATTACGATCCACTGGCTGCATAGCGAAGGAAGCATCATCGAGGCCCAGCAAGAGCTCTGTCGACTCGAGGGTCCAGCTGCGGCATTGTTGACCGCCGAGCGTACCGCTCTCAATTTTCTGCAAACCCTCTCGGGTACTGCCACCCTGACCCGTCGTTATGTGGAGGCCCTGTCGGGCACCCCAACCCAACTGTTGGATACGCGCAAAACCTTACCGGGTCTGCGCATGGCGCAAAAGTATGCAGTTCGCATTGGGGGGGGGCGCAACCATCGACTGGGGCTCTTTGACGGGATCCTCATCAAGGAAAATCATATTGCTGCCATTGGCAGCATCACCAAAGCCATTGCCCGCGCGCGCGCTCTTGCTCCGGTCCTCTGCAAAATCGAAGTGGAGGTCGAAACCCTGGAACAATTGGAAGAGGTGTTGGCGGTTGGTGTCGATCTGATCCTGCTCGATAACTTTTCCATCGAGCAGCTCCAACAGGCAGTGAGGAGGGTTGCTGGCACCATTCCCCTGGAGGCATCGGGCAATGTCCGGCTGGAGACCATCCGGACCATAGCCGAAACGGGGGTGGACTTCATTTCCGTGGGTAGTCTAACCCGCAATCTGCAAAGCCTGGATCTATCCCTGCGCTATCTGTGAGGTCATATATACAATTTGTTGTTGACTTGGCTATAGTGATTATTCCTGTTAGCAACTGGAGGCAACAAAATGTCTGAAACTACGGAAAAACAATCAGCTACCCTGAGTCGGCGCGAGTGGCTGCGCCGCAGTACACTCGTGCTGGGTGCTGTCAGTGTCGCGCCCCTACTCTTTACCAGTCCCGCGGAAGCGGCAAGCAAAATGGCCCAAAGTGCGGTGGATTATCGGCCTCACCCCAAGGGATCGGAAATGTGCAGCAACTGCAAGCTCTACATTCCCGCCAGCAACCCCAAAGAGGATGGTGCCTGCAAAGCGGTGGCAGGGAAGATCAGCCCCAACGGCTGGTGTGACATTTACGTGCCCAAGGCCTAAGGCAAGTAGCAAGAACTACAAAAATCTTCCTGGTACCCGTAATTTTGGCCCGGTACAACCGGGCCTTTTGCTGCATAGAGTCGCCTTCACTTCCGCAACGGACTGGCCCGTCTGGTGATCCGCCTGGCCCAATGGGGACATTTCCAAAGCAAGCCCAAGCCGAAAGCAAGCACCCATAACCGATTTCTTTGTTGTTTTCATGGGATGTTTTTCGTATGTCAGGCAGTATCCCGAGAGCAGTACTTTATGGCATATAGCTTGCTTTATACTTCTTGCTAGAATGTTTACTACCCGCCCAGATGACGTTACAAGGAGCTATTCAATGAATCTAAGTCGCAGAGATTTCATGGCCATTATGGGCATTGCCGGCGTGGGAGGATTTCTGACCCCATCGGCACTCGCTTCCAGTTGGGGCGATGGTAAAGATCCTTACGATATTCCCAAGTATGGTAATGTAACCTTGCTCCATATTACTGACACCCATGCCCAACTGCTCCCAGTCTGGTGGCGCGAACCTGGCACCAACATCGGCACCCGCCAACAACATGAATGGGGTGTTACCCCACACCTGGTGGGCAATGCCAAGCTGAAATATTACGGCGTCCAGGCAGGTACCCCCATGGGCTATGCCCTATCCTGCCTGGATTTTGACACCTTGGCCCATAAATATGGCAAGATCGGCGGTTATGCCCACATTGCCAGCCTGGTCAAGCGCTACCGCCAAGAACTAGGACCCGAACGCACCATTCTCTGTGACGGTGGCGATGCCTGGCAGGGTTCCGCCACCAGCCTCTGGACCCGGGGCGAAGATATGGTGGGAGCCCAGAATCTTCTCCAGGAAGATTATTTTGTGGGCCACTGGGAATTCACCTATGGTGCAGAACGCGTGGAATATCTCCTCAAACACCAGCTCAAGGCCAGGTTCCTTTCTCAAAACGTCTTTACCATTCCCTGGAACGAGCCTGTCTTTGATCCCTACGACATCCGTGAGGTCAATGGGGTCAAGGTTGCCATCATCGGTCAATCCTTTCCCTTCACACCCATTGCCAATCCCGCTTATTTCATCCCCAAATGGGCCTTTGGAATCCATCCTGGGCACATGCAGAAGATGGTCAACGAGTGTCGGGAAAAGCACCACGCCGATGTCGTGGTGGTGCTGTCCCATAATGGCGCCGATGTCGACAAAAAAATGGCCTCTCAAGTCCAGGGAATCGATATCATCCTGGGCGGTCATACCCACGAAATCATGGGTCCCAAGCCCTTCCAGGTCGGCAAGACACTGATCATCAACACCAGCACCAACGGCAAATTCCTGGCCCGCTTCGATCTGGATGTGGCCAAGGGTCGCTTACGTGGCTGGCGCTTTTATTACCTGCCCATCCTTGCCAACATGATCCCCGCCGATGCCGAAATGAGTGCATATATTGACAAGGTTCGCGCCCCCTACGCCCAAAAGTTGGCCGAACCCCTGGCGGTTACCGAAAGCCTTCTCTACCGCAGGGATAATTTCAACGGGAGTTTCGATCAGCTCATCTGCAATGCCCTGCGCGAGGAAATGGATTGCGAGGCGGCCTTTTCTCCCGGCTTTCGTTGGGGTTATACCAAGCTTCCGGGCGAGACCATCACCATGGAAGACGTCATGGGACAAACGGCTATCACCTATCCCCAGGTCACGGTCACCGAGTACACCGGTGCGGAACTCAAAAACGTCATGGAACAGGTGGCTGATAATCTCTTCAATCCCGACCCCTACTATATCCAGGGCGGAGACATGATTCGGGTGGGAAATATCCAATATACCTTTAACCCTGCCGAAAGCATCAACAAGCGGATCACCGATTTGCGGGTGGGCGGCAAGCTGGTTCATGCCAGCAAGAAATACAAGGTCGCTGGCTGGGCCGCCATGCAAAAGGTCGAAGGGGAGCCCGTTTGGGATGTCTTTGCGCGCTGGCTCAAGGCAAGGAAAACCGTGCGGGTAGATCATCGGGACCTGCCGGTGCTAACCAAGAACATGACCGGCAACCCGGGCATCGCCTTCCCCAGGGAATACGATCTCTAAGGGAGACTCCCAATGCGCACCCTACGGGAACTTTCTCTGGTAGAAAAGATTGTCCTGACCGGTTTTATTGTGATGGTGGGTTTAGGCCTCCTGGCAGCAGAGGCCTATACCTATGTGGTCTTACAGGGGGCAGACGGCAAGCCGGGCATCTCGATCCAAGACGTGGTCGTCCATTATTACGGCAACCGCAGTTCCAGCAAGCTGCAGACCATACTCCCCGCGATGATGATCATGGCCCACGTCCCGAAAGGTGAGCAGCCCAAGATGACTGCCGTCGTCAATCACTGGGTGGCCCATGGGGAAAGTAAGGGGTACTACGAGAAAAATGTCCAACCGTTGATCAATGCCTCTTGTCTCAAGTGCCACAGCATCGGCATGCCCAACATTGGCACCTTTGATCTCCTCAAACAGCAAGCCAAGGTAGACACCGGCATGCCGTACTCGGCCATGCTGATGAATGGCATGATCCATTTGAGCACCTTGGGGGTGATCTTCGCCCTCGCCGGCTGGATTTTCAGTCGAACCCAAGCTCGCCAGGGAATCAAGATATTTTTCATCGCCGTTCCCTTTATAGCCTTTCTGTTGGATTTTGCCGGTTGGTTTCTCACCAAAAGCAATCCTCATTTCGTTTGGCTAGTGCTGATTGGGGGCGTTTTTTCCTGCCCGGTGGTCCTCTTGGGTATGGCCATCAGTCTATATCAACTTTGGCTCCTTCCGCGGTCCGTCCATGCTAACCCAGAACCCAGTCCTCGCTAGGGGCGATCGCCCCACTCTCTTGACCAGCGCTCGCCTCCTCGGGCAAGCCCTGGTCTCCATGCGTCTGGCCGTACACTTGCTCCTTTTTTTGGCCATCGCCTCCATTATTGGAACAGTGCTGGTACAACAGGAACCTGCGCAACAGTATCTCCAGCAATTGGGTCCTTTCTGGTTCCGTGTCTTTGGGCAGTTGGATCTTTATGATGTGTATCGCTGCGCCTGGTACATTGGCTTGGTGGCCTTTTTGGTACTTTCCACAAGCTCTTGTGTGTTGCGCAACAGTCCATCCATGCTCAAGGAGATGATAAAAACCAAGCGGCATGGGAATCCGGCCTTCCTCCGCAGTCGTCCCGAGCAGGCACGACTACCCAAAAAAATAGCTCCAGAAAGCTTGCAGACCATCCTGAAAGAGCGTGGATATCACTGCTCCTTCACTGGTACTGCAGACAATGGACAGCTCTTTGCGCAAAAGGGACGTTTTTATCGCTTGGGATATCTTTTTACTCATGTGGCGATCATTCTCTTTTGCGCTGGTGCTTTGTACAACGCCAATCTCCCCCTGAAAGCGGCGCAATGGTTTGGGAGCCTGCATCCTCTGCATAATTTTTCCCTGCCACTGTCCAAGATCCCACCTCGGGATTGGTTGCCCGCTAACGAAAGTGCTTTTCGGGGAATCATCAGCATTCCCACGGGACAAAGCGTCAATGCCGTTTTTGAATTGGTGGGCGATGGCTTTCTGGTACAACGACTCCCGTTTCTAGTCCGCTTGGATCAATTTCAGATCCGTCATTATCGCGACGGCATCGCCAAAAGTTTCATCTCCCATCTTTCCATCTACAATCACCAAGGCCAATTGATCAAAACGGGAATTGCCGAGCCCAACCATCCCTTGACTGTTGATGGAGTCAGCATCTTTCAAACCTCTTTCAACGATCAGCGCTCCCGCCTCACCTTTTCCAGTCATTCTCTCTTGGATCCCACGCTTCCTCCCTCCCTTTTTCAAGCTCGGGTTGGACAGCATCTACAGGCAGGGGGTAGTAGCAGTTATTCTTTACAGATCGAAAAACTCAAGATCAACAATACCATTCCCCGTACAGATCTAGGGCTTCCGGAAAAGCCGGGAAAGAGCATGATCAACGTGGGACCTATCGTCCACTATCGAGTCCTAGGCCCCGATGGCCATGGAG
>JAEPKX010000004.1:0-67591 GCA_021375695.1 Candidatus Igneacidithiobacillus taupoensis
TTATGTTCGGCTCAGCGATCCCGACGAGCTCCAAGCCATTTCTGGGCGGATTTTGGCCATGGTCGTGGCAGCTGCCCGTGACCTCACCGAGACCCCGGTGACGGGCTCCCTGGGGTGGGCCTATACCCCCCTGGATGGAACGGATTACGCTACCTTACTCGTGCATGCGGACGAAGCCATGTACGCCGCCAAGGAACAGGGCAAATCCACCTGGTGCCTGTATCATGGCGCCGTGCAGGAGGCCGCCGAACGCCGGATCTATGTCCACAGCCAGGTGCCACGGGCCATTTCCCAGGGAGATCTGGTCTTCTTTCTCCAACCCCAGGCCGATCTGCTTGCGGGCAACATCATTGGCGCCGAGCTCCTCGCCCGCTGGCGGCAGCCCAATGGCCGCTGGATGTTTCCCGGAAAATTCATGCCCCATATCGAGCAGGATACCCACCTGGTTCGGGTCCTCGGTATCCATGGCCTCCTGGAGGCAGCGCAACTACGCGGGCAATTACAAGCGCAGCAACGGGAGATCACCCTATCGGTGAATATTGGTGGCAAGCATTTTTTGCATCCGGACTTTCTGGACGATGTGGCAGAGTTTTGTCCGGATGGTACCGGAATCACCATCGAAATCACCGAATCCACCGCCCTTTCCGATCTCAGACGGGCTCGGGCAATTGCCGAGGCACTCCAAGAGCGCGGCTTTGGCCTGTCCATGGATGATTTTGGTACGGGCTATTCTTCTCTCTATCACGTGACCCAATTACCCTTCGATGAAATCAAGCTGGACCAGAGCTTTGTTCGGCACTGGGGGGCGGATTACCACAGTTACGCCGTTGCGGGGGCTGCCCTGCTCCTGTCGGAGCTATCCGGGAAATCCCTCATTGCTGAGGGCGTCAGCACTCCCCGGGCACAGGAAATCTGGATGCGCATGGGAGGACGGCGGATCCAGGGCTATAACCTGGCCCCACCCCTGCCCAAAGAAGCCTTTCTCTCGTGGTTTGCCTGGTTTTTGCCGAGCAGCCGGGCACGTTACCCGACTTTGGCCCTGGAAGATCTCCCGATCCTCTTTTACCTGTATGCCGAGCCAGCAGCCATCCAGCGTTTAGCAAGAGTGGGCGCGAGCGAATGTCCGGTCGGGATCTGGATCCACACCCGATGCCATCTCTATGCCCATCTGCCGGATTTCCGGGCCTTTGTGAGCGCTCACGAAACGCTCCATAGCATTGTCCAGCAGCAGAAAGGAAAGACCGAGGTCCTGGCAGCCCTGCGGGAGTTAAAAGAGCGGGCACGAGGGCTTTTACAACGTCTGGAGCATGCGCACTGAACCCAAAGGATCTCCCGGAACAGGTAAATTGCTTGCCCTGGAGTCCGGCAACCGTCTGGTTGTGCTTTTCCCGTAATGGGATCTGCAGAAGGGCTGGTCAATAAGGTCTCAGCACCTGCCTTTGGTGGTACGACTGATTCTGCTTATGGATGCAAGAAATAGATCTCGGCCAGCATTGCCAAGAGCAGGAGGATCATCCCGATGCTCAGAGCAGAGCGCAAGGGAAAAAACCAGGCGGGAAGAGTAATTCGCCGCTGCAAGCGCCAATCGGCCAACCATTGGATGACGAAGCCTACGATCAACAGAATTAGGGCCAAGGCGGGGGTAAACCAGAGGGAGAAAAATCCCCAAAGGGCGGGAATGACACTCCACAGCAGCAAAGGAATGGCAAGGCCCGGTTCCTGCTCCCGATCCAAGGCCAGGCCCCAGTGAATAGCACCCAAAAACCCCAGGATGATGGCCACATAGATGGTACCCAGACTCGCCGCAACAGCACCATAACCGTAGGCTACGCCTACATCGGCAAGAAAAATGGGGATCAATCCGGCACCGCCAAGGATCTTCGCCATTTGTTTGCTGTTTTGCATATCAGACTCTCTTGCTCGTCAGGGGCGTTGGGCTCAGCGTGGCATCGACTTGCGATCATGCCAATCTGCACCGGATCAAAACTGCCAGGGCGCAGCTGCGCACAGAATCGCTTCTAACCAGTATAAATTAGTTCCGCTTAGAGAAAAACGCTGCCCCCCCCTTGCAAAGCCAGGACTGAGCCAACCTCAGTGTTCCAAGGAACGCCCCATCAGGCTCGGCCATGCTGCGCGCAAATAATCCACCATACTCCAGAGGGTTAGTATCGCCGCCAGAAGTAACAGGGCGATACCGATATTACGGATCGCGAGGCCTGTTATGGGCTGGCCATAGACCAAGAACAGGATCGCCAGCATTTGGAATGTCGCCTTGAACTTGCCAAGCCAGGAAACCGAAACTTTTTTTCGCTCGCCAATTTCGGCCATCCACTCCCGTAACGCAGAAACAGTAATCTCCCGACCCACAATGATGCTCACCAAAATACCTGCCAGAATGGCTGGCATTTCCCCCGCAGCACAAATCAGGATCAGGGCCGTTGCCACCATCAATTTGTCGGCAACCGGGTCCAAAAAAGTGCCAAAGGGAGATACAACCTGATAACGTCTGGCCAAAAAACCATCGGCCCAATCCGTAAGGGCTGCCAGCCCAAACACCGCGGTCGCACCATAGCTGCGCTCCCACCCCCCCCAGTAAAAGAGCAGCACAAAAACCGGTATCAACAAGATTCGCAGAATGGTCAACAGATTGGGCAATCTGGCCATCATCCCTGGGGCCCCGAATGAAAATGATCGTAGATCCGCCGGGCCAGCTCCTCGTGAATGCCCTCCACGCGCTGCAGATCATCGATGCCGGCATCACGCACGCCACGCAGCCCACCAAAGCGCCGCAGCAAGGCAAGGCGTCGTTTGGGACCGACACCCTCAATCAAATCCAGTTCCGATTCCTGTCGGGATTTTTGGCGACGAGCGCGATGACCGGTAATGGCAAAGCGATGGGCCTCGTCCCGGATTTCCTGAATCCAATGCAAGGTGGGATCATCATCGGCAAGCTGCTGTGGATTAGGCCACTGGGGGGCGTGGAGCCATTCCAAACCTGGCCGCCGGCTACTGCCCTTGGCAATCCCGCAGAGCTGGATACCATGGATACCCAGATCCGCCAAAGCCTTTTCTGCGCGCGCCAACTGTCCGGGCCCCCCATCAATGAAGACTATCTCCGGAAGCTTCTGACCCTCCCGCTGCAGACGTCCATACCGGCGGGCAACGACCTGCTCCATGGCAGCGTAGTCATCACCAGGGGTAATGTCGCGCAGATGAAAGCGACGATACAAATCCTTGCACGGTCCCTGGGCATCAAAAACCACACAGGATGCCGTAGCAGATTCCCCGCGCGTATGGCTGATATCGAAACACTCTATCCGCCTGGGGATCGCGGACAAGCCAAAGAGCTGCTGGAGGCGCAGCATGCGCGCTTCTCCCTCTTCCCGGGAAGGATTCCTGGCGCGCAAGGCCAGACGGGCATTGTTCTCGGCCAACTCCATCCAGCGTCGACGGGCTCCTCGTTGCGGGGACTCCAGCGACACCCGATGTCCCGCGAGCTGCGTCAAGCTTGCAGCCAGGACCGTAGCCGAGCGAGGAAGGAGATTCACCAGCACATGACCAGGGATCTCCCGCTCCGTGTAAAATTGGGCGAGAAAGGCCGCCATCAACTCGGCCCCGCGAACTCCCTGAATGTGTTGCGGAAAGAGTGCCCGCCCCCCCAGTTGGCGTCCATGTCGCAAGAAACTTGCATAGATACACCAACGCCCGCCCTCCTCCACAGCCGCCAGGACATCGAAGTCACCGCCCCCCGCCTGGGCCACATACTGGCGCTCCTGGACCTTGGCCAGGGCCGCCAATTGATCCCGTAAACGGGCCGCCTCCTCAAAATCCAGACGTTCTGCAGCCTGCTGCATGCGTTCTTCCAATTCCTGCACGACCTCATCGCTGCGGCCCTCTAAAAATCGGCGGGTGGCCTCGACATCGGCAGCATAGCGGTCGGCATCGATGTGCCCGACACAGGGGCCACTACATCGCTGGATCTGATAATGAAGGCAGGCACGGCTGCGATGGGCAAAGACCGAATCCTCACAGGTCCGCAGGCGAAAGGCCTTCTGCAGCAGGACCATGCTCTCCCGTAAGGCAGAACTGGCGGGATAGGGCCCAAAATAATAGCCCTTCGCTCGTTGCGCCCCGCGATGAAATCGCATGGCCGGAAAAGGAGTCCGGGTATCGATAAAAAGGTAAGGATAACTCTTGTCATCCCGCAAGAGGATATTATAGGGAGGATGATGTTTTTTGATGAGCTGGGCTTCCAGCACCAAAGCTTCGGTCTCTGTGTGGGTATGGATGACCTCTACCCGCGCCAGTTGTGCCAGCATGGCCTGGGTTTTGGGACTATGACGTTGTTTTTGAAAATAGGAGCTCACTCGTCTTTTGAGATTGCGGGCCTTGCCCACATAGAGCAAACGCCCATCCCCCCCCAAAATTTGGTAAACTCCGGGCCCGGCATGGAGACGGGCCAGAAAGCTGGGCACATCAAAGGGCTCTGGCTGGTTATCTGCCAGAACCAATGCACTTTCCTTCTCAAGCACGTTGCTGCTCATCCAGGCGACGCAAATACTCCCAGGTATAAATTCCGGTGCCATGCCCATCACTGAAATGGAGCTGGACGGCATAATTACCCACCGGTTGAATATCCATCAACGTGACGTCTTCTTTGCCCTCAATAACACGGGCTTGGTCGGGAGTATGCCCCTTGCACTCCGCACAGGGGCATTCCACACGCAGCAGCGTAAAAGATAAAGAACTCCGATGACCGTCGTCCCAATCAATTTCCATCACGCGACTCTGCAGGAGGGGACGGATCTCCAGGGGTTGGTAACGCTCGGACATGGCATGGCTCCATATGACTGGTCAGAGATTTGCCTCTAGGGTACAATTCGCGGCCAACAAAGGGAATGCTTCAAAACAGGAACTATCATGAAAATCTCGGCCTTCGACATCCGCCCTGGTAACATCCTCGAATACGAAAAAGGCTTGTGGCGTGTACTGAAAACGGACTTCGTCAAACCTGGAAAGGGCGGGGCCTTCATGCAGGTCGAAATGAAAAATATCGAAACAGGTACCAAAACCAATCAACGCTTTCGCTCCGAAGAAAAGCTGGAAAAGGCCGTCGTCGAACCACGGAAGATGCAGTACCTCTACAACGATGGCACAGGCTATGTGTTTATGGACAATGAAAGCTTTGAGCAGCTGACACTGGGCGACGATCTGCTGGAAGGCCAAAACGGCTATCTGTTACCCAACACCGAGGTGCAGGTCAATTTCCACAATGAGCGACCCATAGGTATCGAACTTCCTCCCGTGGTCATTCTTGAAGTCGTGGAAGCAGAACCCTCCCTCAAGGGACAAACAGCGACTGGCTCCTACAAACCGGCGCGTATGGAAACGGGCATCACGGTCCAGGTACCCCAGTTCGTCAACAATGGCGAGAAGATCCGGGTCAATACCAGTGACGGAACCTACATCGATCGAGCCTAGACCGAAGGCAGATCCCGCCATGCCGCGAGCAACTGGTTTGTGGCAGGTCTATTCATCATAGACCTCTGCCTGAGCCAGTGCTGGCGCAGCCGCATCTTTGGGGGCAAGGATGGGATCCTGGCCGGCCAATGGCCAGGCAATGGCCAGACTGGGATCGTTCCAGGCGATACTGCGGTCATATTCGGGATACCAATATTCCGTGGTTTTATATAAAAAATCCGCCTGCTCACTCAGCACCACAAAGCCATGGCCAAATCCCGGTGGTACCCAGAATAGCCGATGATTCTCGGCGCTCAGTTCCACTCCCACCCATTGGCCAAAAGTAGGGGAGCTGCGACGCAGATCCACGGCCACATCCCAGACCGTCCCGCTGGTGACCCGTACTAGCTTGCCCTGGGGCTTGACCAGTTGGTAATGGATGCCGCGCAGTACCCCCTGGCGGGAGTGGGAATGATTGTCCTGGACGAATTCGGGATCGAGGCCCGTGGCCTCTCGAAAGCCCTTGCGCTGGTAACTTTCCAGGAAGAATCCGCGATGATCACCAAAGACCCTGGGTTCGAGGATCAGGACCCCAGGAAGGGAAGTGGGAATCACCTTCATGACCGGGACTCTCGGAGCAGTTGCAGCAAGTAGCGGCCATAGCCGTTCTTTTGCAAGGGAGTAGCAAGCTCGAGCAGGGCCGCATCGTCAATCCAGCCGGCACGCCAGGCGATCTCTTCCACACAGGCCACTTTCAGGCCCTGTCGACGCTCCAGGGTGGCAATAAACTGTCCAGCCTCTAGGAGGCTATCATGGGTGCCGGTATCCAGCCACGCATAGCCACGGCCGAGGGTTTGTACCTGCAAGGCCCCTTGCGCCAGATAGACCTGATTGAGATCGGTGATCTCCAGCTCTCCGCGAGGCGATGGGCGCAAGCCTTGGGCAATGTCACTGGCCTGTCCGTCGTAAAAGTACAGACCCGTGACGGCATAGGAGCTTTTGGGATGCTGGGGCTTTTCTTCGATACTGCAGGCCCGTCCCTGGGCATCGAACTCCACCACCCCATAGCGTTCAGGATCCTGGACATGATAGGCAAAGACCGTAGCACCCTGGGTCTGGGCACTCGCCTTGCGCAATTCCTGCTGCAGATCATGACCCCAAAAGAGATTGTCGCCCAGCACCAGAGCGCTCGGGCTCCCCTGCAAAAAATTGCGACCGATGAGATAGGCCTGGGCCAGCCCCTCGGGACGCTCCTGGACGGCATAGTGCAGGTTGATCCCCCACTGGTGGCCATCGCCCAGCAACTGTGCAAAACGGGGGGTATCCTGGGGAGTTGAGATGAGCAAGATCTCCCGGATGCCGGCCAGCATCAAGGTGGAGAGGGGGTAATAGATCATGGGCTTGTCATAGATCGGCAGCAGCTGTTTGCTGAGGGCCTGGGTCACCGGGTACAAGCGGGTGCCGGAGCCACCAGCCAGGATCATGCCTTTGCGGGAAGTCATGGACGAAGTTCCTCCAGTAGACGGCGGACCTGGAGCTGCCAAGGGGGTAAGTACAGACCAAAACGCTCCTGGACTTTGCGACAATCGAGGCGGGAATTGGCGGGCCGTGGCGCCGGGACGGGATACGCAGTGCTGGGGATGGCTTCCACCGCCTCGGGGGCACAGCGCAAGCTCCACCCCAGGTCCCGGGCCGCAGCTAGCAGGTATTGGGCATAGCCATGCCAGCTCGTCTCCCCTTGCGCGCTCAGGTGATAGATCCCCGCCCGTTCCTGATTCCGGGGCTGCTGCAGCAGCTGCCAAAGGATTAGGGCCGTGGCATCGGCCAGAAGTTCGGCACTGGTGGGAGCTCCCCACTGATCAGCCACCACCTGCAGGCTCTCCCGTTCGGCGGCAAGTCGCAGTATGGTCCTGGCAAAATTCTGGCCGCGGGCAGCATAAACCCAGGAAGTACGCAATATCACAGCCGGGGCAGCGGCGGCCAAAATGGCCTCTTCCCCCGCCCGTTTGCTTCGTCCATAGACACTCATGGGGTGGACAGGATCACTCTCTACATAAGCCCCATCTTTCCGCCCATCGAAGACATAGTCGGTGGAATAATGAACGAGCCAAACCCCCCGCACCGCTGCCCAGCGCGCAAGCAGCCCCGGAGCTTCGCCATTGATCCGCAGGGCCTGCTCCGGCTCCGATTCTGCCCGATCTACCGCCGTATAGGCCGCAGCATTGACAATGACCGTTGGCTGCTGCAGATCGAGAAGCCGCAGCAACCCCTCGCCATCGGCAAGGTCAGCTTCCCCTCGCGTCAACGGGAGCACTTCCCCCAGAGGGAGAAGCGAACGCCGCAGTTCCCAGCCCAACTGCCCATTGGCCCCGAGGAGCAGGATCCGAGACTGCCCTGCCTGGTTCTTCATACCCGACCCCCATACTGGAGATCTACCCATTGGCGATAATCCCCTGAAGTCACATGCTCCACCCAGTCGGAGTGCTCCAGGTACCAAAGCACCGTCTTGCGCAGACCGCTCCCAAAGGTCTCCAGGGGAGTCCAACCCAACTCCCGCTGGATTTTGCCCGCATCGATGGCGTAGCGTCGATCATGACCGGGCCGGTCGCTCACAAAGCGGATCTGGCGGGCATAGGATTGGCCATCGGGCCGGGGTGACAGATCATCCAACAAGCGGCAGAGGGTCTCCACCACCTCCAGATTACGCACTTCGTTATGACCGCCGATGTTATAGCTTTCCCCTGGGGTTCCTGCTGCCAGCACCCGGCCAATGGCCCGGCAATGGTCTTCCACATACAGCCAATCGCGCACATTCTGACCATCGCCATAGACGGGCAAGTCTCTCCCCGCCAAGGCATGATGGATCATCAGCGGGATGAGCTTCTCGGGGAACTGGTAGGGCCCGTAGTTGTTGGAACAGTTGGTGGTAAGGGTGGGCAGTCCATAGGTATGATGCCAGGCCCGCACCAGATGGTCCGAGGCGGCCTTGCTGGCACTGTAGGGGCTATTGGGAGCA
Organism: Candidatus Igneacidithiobacillus taupoensis; assembly: GCA_021375695.1. GTDB lineage: Bacteria > Pseudomonadota > Gammaproteobacteria > Acidithiobacillales > Acidithiobacillaceae > Igneacidithiobacillus > Igneacidithiobacillus taupoensis. The sequence continues at coordinate 8,477 of JAEPKX010000004.1, forward strand.
TAGGGTGTCGTCTCGGTAAAGGGCGGGTCCATCGCTTCCAAACTGCCGTACACTTCGTCGGTGGAGACGTGCAAAAAACGAAAGGCCCTGCGTTCCGTTTCTTCCAGCTCCTGCCAATACCTCCGGGCCACCTCCAGGAGGGCGAAGGTACCCTGAACATTACTGCGCAGAAATTCGGCTGGCCCCCGTATGGATCGATCTACGTGACTTTCGGCGGCAAAATGCAGCAAAGCCCGCGGTCGATATTGAGCAAGGAGCGCGGCAACCGCCTGCTCATCACAGATATCCACGCGCGCAAAGGTAAAACGTGGATCCTCGGCTACCGGTGCCAGGCTTTCGAGGTTGCCGGCATAGGTCAAGGCGTCCAGCACCAAAATGGGCTCATCCTCCTGCGCCAGCCAATAATGCACGAAATTGGCACCAATAAAGCCCGCACCGCCGGTGAGAAAGATCATCGGATTCCTCAAAAATTTTCAGGAAGAAAAATTACGAGCGCTTGGCGGGGATGACCCAAACGAAAATTTCGTTTTTTCCGATGAGTCCCAGGTTACGGCGGGCCAAACCCGCAATCGCCCCAGAATCATTTTGTAGACTCAACACTTCCGCGGCCAATTTGTCATTTCGCTGTTGCAGTTGTTGGACTACCTGGGACTTTGCTGCGACTTGTCCTTGTAGCTGAAAAACTGTCCACCAAGCACCCTGTCCAAACCAAAGAAAATATTGCAGCACCAATAGTATGGTCAGGAGCAGCAGATCAATGGGTGCAAGCAGTCTCAGCCTGCAGAATGCGCTGCGTGCCGACCCGATGGAACCACTCAGTACTGCTGCCATGAATACCTTATGTTTGCCCTATCACATATGGTTAGTCTTTAGTCCAAATTGTAGAAAGCTGCAAGGCCAGGGAAGCGGGCGTGGTCCCCCAATTCCTCCTCGATTCGCAATAACCGATTGTATTTTGCCACCCGATCTGTCCGGGAAAGAGAGCCGGTCTTGATTTGTCCGCATCCCGTTGCCACCGCCAGATCAGCAAGGGTTGTATCTTCTGTTTCTCCGGAACGATGTGAAACAATGGCCGTATAGCAATGGGTCTTGGCCATCTCAATGGCCGCTAGGGTCTCGGTTACGGTGCCGATCTGATTTAACTTGATCAGGATACTGTTTCCCACCCCGCGATCAATCCCTTCGCGAAGGATGGCGGTATTGGTCACAAAGATATCATCACCAACCAACTGCAAGCGGTCCCCCAATCGATCGGTGAGTTGTACCCATCCCTCCCAATCGTTCTGATCCATCCCATCCTCGATACTGAGAATAGGATACCGATCTACCAGCTCATTCAGATAATCCACAAACTGGATACTATCCAGCACCCGGTTTTCACCACGTAAATGATATTTTCCATCCCGATACAACTCACTGGAAGCTGCATCCAGGCCCAGCCAGATATCCTCCCCAGGGGTATAGCCAGCCTGGGAGATGGCTTCTACCAAAAGCTCCAAAGCTTCGGCATTGGAAGAAAGATTGGGAGCAAAGCCACCCTCGTCACCCACCGTGGTAGAGAGCCCGCGGCCATGGAGAACCGTTTTCAGACGATGAAAAACCTCCACGCCCATCTGCAGCGATTCGGAGAATGACTCAGCGCCTGCAGGAATGATCATGAATTCCTGAAGATCAATCTCGTTATCGGCATGAGCACCGCCATTGATGACGTTCATCATGGGAACGGGCAATTGCAACGGACCCAGCCCCCCCATGTACCGATACAAAGGGAGCATCAGGCTCCGGGCTGCGGCATGGGCACAGGCCAGGGAAACACTCAAGATGGCGTTGGCCCCCAGGCGCGATTTGTTGGGGGTACCATCCAAGGCACAGAGTTCCGCGTCAATTTCCTCCTGGTTTTCCACTTCCCGACCCAATAACGCATCTTGAATTTCGCCATTGACATGCTCGATGGCCCTGCGCACCCCCTTGCCACCATAGCGCTCCCCACCATCACGCAGCTCCACTGCCTCGCGCTCTCCGGTGGAGGCACCACTAGGGACAATGGCCCGGCCCATGGCACCATTCTCCAGAGTCACTTCGGCCTCGACAGTCGGATTACCACGGGAATCGAGAACCTCACGGGCATGAATCTGGACAATGGCAGTCATGGTAACAACTCCTCTGGGTGTTCTTCGGGAAAATCTTGGCTCTTGACGACCTCATCAATGCGCTGGAGGGCTTGCAGCAAAGATTCCATGTGTTGCAAGGGCCAGGCATTGGGACCATCGGACAAGGCCGAATCGGGATCGGGGTGGGTCTCCATGAACAGTCCGGAGATCCCCACGGCAACCGCAGCCCGCGCGAGGACCGGCACAAATTCCCGTTGCCCCCCCGAACGGTCGCCCTGTCCACCGGGCAACTGTACCGAATGGGTGGCATCGAAGACCACCGGACAGCCGGTACTTCGCAGGATCGCCAAGGAGCGCATATCGGCTACGAGATTATTATAACCAAAGCTTACACCCCGTTCGCAGACCAGAATCTGCTCATTGCCGGTGGCCTTGGCTTTGCGCACTACGTGGGTCATATCCCAGGGTGCCAAAAATTGCCCCTTTTTGATATTGACGGGTTTCCCTGCGGCAGCCACGGCCTGGATGAAGTCGGTTTGGCGACATAAAAAAGCCGGTGTCTGCAAGACGTCCACCACCTCTGCGACGGGTGCCACCTGCTCTTTTTCATGGATATCGGTAAGTACCGGGACGCCAATTTCCCGTCGGACCTTGGCCAGGATTTGCAAACCTTCCTCCATTCCAGGCCCGCGAAAACTGTTACCCGAGGAACGATTGGCCTTATCAAAGGAACTTTTATAAATGAAGGGGATATGGAGACGTGCACAGAGGTCCCGCAGAGTTTCTGCGCTTTGGAGAGCCAAATCTTCTGATTCGATGGCGCAAGGACCCGCAATGAGAAAAAAGGGATGCTGTAAGCCAACGGGGAAACCCAATAATTGCATCAGACTCTCCCTTTGCTTGCTTGAAAACGCAGGCCGGCGGCCAGAAAGGCATCAAAGAGTGGGTGGCCTTCCCGCGGATTGCTGGTGAATTCCGGATGAAACTGACAGCCCAGAAACCAGGGATGATCCGGTAGCTCGATCACCTCCACCAAGGCCCCATCTCGCGATTGACCGCTAATCCGAAGACCCGCTCGGGTAAGGACATCCCGATAGCGGTTATTGAACTCGAAGCGATGCCGATGCCGTTCCTCGATTACCAGTTTTCCATAGGCTTGTGCAATCAGGCTTTCTGGCTCCAACACACATTCCTGGGCGCCCAGACGCATGGTACCACCAAGACTTCCTCCTTCTTCCCGATAGGCAACACGACCAGAGTCATCGGTCCAGCGCTGCAGGAGGGTGATCACCGGTTCGGGGGTTTCTGGTTCCAATTCGGTACTGTTGGCGGCCAGAAGCCCCGCCCGATGCCGGGCATACTCCACTACAGCCAGTTGCATGCCAAGACAAATGCCGAGATAAGGGACCCCTTCTTCTCTGGCATATTGAATGGCGCGGATCTTTCCCTCCGTCCCTCGGCCACCAAAGCCGCCAGGCACCAGGATCGCGTCCACCCTGGCAAGACTGGCAACCCCCTCCCGCTCGATCTCTTCGGCATCCACATACACAAAACGAACTTCACGACGCGCACGAAAGCCGGCATGGAGCAATGCCTCAGAAAGGGATTTATAGGATTCCGTCAAGCCCACATATTTCCCCACCAGGGCAATGGCAATGCTTCCCTCGGGATGCTCCAGGGCATCGATGATTCCCTCCCAAACCGACAGATCGGGTGACTGGGTCTGCACTTGCAAGCTCTCCACCACCAGATCATCGAGTCCTTGGGCATGAAATAGCAGAGGAATGCGATAGATGCTATCGGTATCAATGGCCGAGATCACCGCCCGGTCGGGGAGATTGGAGAAGAGCGCGATCTTGGCTCGATGTTCCTCGGGAATCGGACGATCAGCGCGACACAGCAGGACATCGGGCTGGATGCCAATGGCCCGCAGTTCCCGTACCGAGTGCTGGGTGGGCTTGGTCTTCATCTCTCCCGCCGAGGGAAGATAGGGGACCAGGGTGAGGTGCAAAAAAAGGCTATTGCCTCTCCCCTCTTCTACCGCCAACTGCCGAATGGCCTCCAGAAAGGGTTGGGACTCGATGTCACCAACGGTGCCACCAATCTCGACAATGGCGACATCGGCTCCCTCGGCCCCCAGACGAATCCGACGTTTGATTTCGTCCGTAATATGGGGAATGACCTGAACGGTGCGTCCCAGATAATCTCCGCGCCGTTCTTTTTCGATGACCGTCTGGTAGACCAGCCCGGTGGTGAAACTGTTGCGCTGGGTCATGCGCGTGGACAAAAACCGTTCGTAATGGCCAAGGTCCAGATCTGCCTCGGCACCATCGGCGGTGACGAAGACCTCGCCATGCTGGAAGGGGCTCATGGTACCAGGATCCACATTGATGTAGGGGTCCAGTTTGAGCATGGTAACGCGCAGACCGCGGGCTTCCAATAAAGCCCCCAGTGCCGCACCAGCAGCACCTTTACCCAGCGACGAGACCACACCGCCGGTTACGAAAACGTACTTGGTCATGACGCCCCTGCAGTCCCCCAAAACCGCTGCATGGTAGCCAATTCAGCGCTAGGTGACAATGCGCAACGCCGTCAAAAGGCCAAGATCTCCCGCTTTTGATTTTTGGGAAGGCTGCTGATGATGCTTTGAATCCTGGTCAACACCCCGGAACGATCATTGGTAAAACGAATGCCGATAGCGGCCGGATGACCGTCCCGGTTATCCGAGGGCATAACCCAGACGACCCGACCTTGCAGAGGTGTTCGTTGGCCCGTATCGGGCAAGGTAATCATCAACAGTACATCCGTACCCATCGGCAAAGGATTGGGGGTTTCCACCAGGATTCCTCCGCCCTTGATCTGAGGAAGGAAATACCGCTGTACGGATTCCGGATCCCGCAAGACCACCGATAACGCCCTTGCACCCGCCCCAGCCATTCCAGACATCTTTCTACTCCCGTGTAAACCAAGCCCAGAGCAGGCTCTCCAATCGCATCAATCCCTGAAGATTCTGGCGCAAATCCTGCGTAAGTGCCAACCAGGCAGCATACTCCTGCCATAATATCTCCAGGGACCGGGATTGCGCTTTCCGTTGTAGCATGGGCTTGGGGTTTTTATTGTTGATCCCAAGAGCAATACGAAAAATCTCCCGGTACAACGAAAGAAAGAGTAATCGCAACAGCCCAATGCGTTCTTCCTCTTTTCCCCAATCCTGCAGCAATTGCCAAATTTTTTGTGAGGGAAGATCCTCCGTCAGGAGCATTTCTCGACAAGATTGCAACTCCTGCCAAGTACCCGAGTGAACTGCGGCCAAGGCTGCATCGATCCGATCCCCAAAGCCTTCCAGCAGCGCGGGAACGTCCTCAGGCAGCACCCCATGGGCCTGCAAATAGTCCCGTACAACCTGTTCTTGCAGAGGGGAATTGGGTAGACGCATGCAGCGAGAACGAATGGTTGGCAAAAGGCGACTGGGGATAGCCGACAACAAGAGAATTCGAGAATGCTCAGGAGGTTCTTCCAGAATCTTGAGCAGGGCATTGGCGGCTGCTACGGACATCTGTTCTGCAGCAACAATCCGAACAACGCGCACCGTGCTCATCTGGGGGGCCAGAGACAAAAAATCCACTGCCTCACGAATTCTTTCAATCCCCAGGGTTTTACCCAAGGCTACCAAATCAAAATAATCAGGATGGTAGCCGGCTTGCAAACAGCGACAGGAAGGACAATGGCCGCAGTAAAGATCGACCTGTTCCTGACAAAGCCAGACTGCCACCAAGGCTTCACTCCAGGCCGCCATCAATCCACCGCTGCTGCCTTCCAGCAATATCGACTGGGGCAAGTACCGCGCCTGTGGCGACAGCCACGCCGGAGAAGGAATGGACGCCAGGGCTTCTTTATCCATGGAAAATCAGGAAATCGATAATCGTTCGCAAAGAATCCCAACGGCAGTCTCCTGGACAGTCGCCAAGGGAAGGCTTGCATCAATACGAACTATACGATGGGGGGCACCCTTGGCTCTGGCGGCAAAGACTTCCCGTGCGCGCCGAAAAAAATCGAGATCCTCACGTTCCAGGCGATCGGGCTGACGGGCACGGATCCGTTCCACAGCCTGCTCCGGAGGCAGATCCAGCCAAAAAGTCAGATCGGGTTCCCGATCGATTCCTGCCCATTGGGACAGTTGCCGAATCCGTGCCAATGCCTCCTGGCGACCGCCTCCCTGGTAGGCATAACTAGAATCCTCAAAGCGATCGCATAACACCACCTTGCCAGCTGCCAGAGCTGGCAGGATGCGCCTGTGGAGATGATCCCGGCGGCCGGCATAGAGCAGTAACAGCTCTTCACTGGCATCCAGGCACAGGGAGGGATTTAGAAAAATTTGCCGAAGAGCTTCTCCCAGGGGGCCGCCACCCGGCTCCCGGGTCAGCTCCACCTCCAGGCCAGCAGCAAGGACGGCATCCGCCAGCGCCGGCAGGACACTACTTTTACCAGCACCTTCAATGCCTTCGAGGCTTACAAACAAAGCAGATCGAGAAAGAGACAAAGTGACACACCCTATTGTAAATACTGGTTGATTTGCTGCTGATGCTGCGCATACTGCCGAGAATAATGATATTCCTCGCCTTTGGCGATAAAAAACAAATCCTGGCTTTTGGCCGGATGTAGAACCGCCTGTAAGGCTTGCAGGGATGGCATGGCAATGGGGGTAGGCGGCAGGCCCCGATGCAAGTAGGTGTTATAGGGACTTCGCACTTGTAGATCTTTGGGCTTAAGTGGGGGATGGTAGCCCTTCCCCAGGGCATAGATCACGGTTGGATCCGACTGGAGAGGCATACCCAATCGGAGTCGATTCACAAACACTGCAGCAATTTTTTGCTGCTGCTGCAAAGGGGCCCCCTCTTTTTGCACAATGGAAGCCAAAATCAAGGCTTGGTAGGGCGTCCGTAAGGGAAGACCCGCAGCACGGTGTCGCCACAGTTCCTGCAACTGGATGTTCATAGTCGCCATGGCGCGCTGAAGCACCAGCAAGGCCGGTTCACCAGGAACATACGCATAACTCTGGGGTAAGAGCCAGCCCTCCGCATTGGCATAAGAGGCAGCAGGTTGCCCCAATGCACGGGCAAGTTGTCCCGGTGCTGGAAAATTCCGGGTATCCAGGTAGGGAGCCCGCTCGACCCGTTGGACGATTTGTGCAATGGTAACGCCAGGAACAATGGTAAGATATAAGGGTTCCGAATGACCGGCCTCCAGCACCCGAAAAATCTCCCGAAGACTGATCTGCCCTTGAAAGCGGTACAAACCCGCTTGTAAAACCGGCCTACCCTCCAGTACCCAAAGCAGTCGAAAGCACAGGGGGGAAGGAATCAGGTGTTGCCTGGCGAGGGCCTGGGCCACTCCATTGACACCACTGCCCCAATAGATCGGCACCTGGACACCTGTGGCTGGCAATGAAAAGCGATGATAGAGCAAAGCCATCAGCGCTGCCGTCGCCAGCAGGGCGCCCAGCAGGAAAAGAAAAAAAAGCCGCCGGATCCATGAAAAGGTTCTCACTGGGGCCCTAAACCCAGTTGTTCATGCCAGGCGGCCAAAGATTGGGCAAGAGGCCCCTGGGCACCCGGAAGCACCCGACCTTGCCAATTGGCCACCGGCCAAGCACCAATCAGACTATTGCAAAATAATATTTCATGGGCGTCCCGTAGGATTGCCGGTCGAGTACGAACAAACTTCACTGTGAACCCCCATTGCGGCAGCTGCCGGCAGATGGCATCCCGCTGGATACCGCTAATGCCGCCATCTTCCAGATCGGGCGTATACACCACCGCTCCTTGGCGCCAAAGAAGATTGCTTTGGATCCCCTCCCGTAAAAATCCCTGCAAATCCAGGAGCACTGCTTCTTGCCAGGTCGCGGGTAATGCCCGACGCGCCATAATCTGATTCAGACGATTCAATGACTTGACCGTGAGATAGGGGGCACCGGTTTGGAGTGGCACGGTCGATAGACCGGCGGTAATTCCAATATTCCAGTAATCAGGATCTCGCTTTGGCCACTCCTGCACCAACCAGAGCAGGCGGGCAGGACTTTGGGCAGGAGTCCCATAGCCCTGTCCTTGCTCCCGCTGCACCAAAATTTTCAATACCAGGCGCCTGGCAGCTTGCTTAGGGATGCAACGACGAAAAGACTCCCATTGCTTTTGGATTTCCGCCTCATCCTCCAGTTGGATTCCCAACAGCGCAGCGCCCTGCCGGAGTCGCAACAAATGGCTTTCCCAAAAGAGCGGCTCCTCATCAATGAGAGCAACAGTTTCAAACAGTCCGTCACCATACTGCAGACCGCGACTGCAATAGAAATCAACCAGAGCGCAAGAATCCCAACCATACCAAGCCAGTAGCTTGGTCAAGCCGCCAACCTCAGGCAACGTCCTTGCGAAAAATCAAGGTACTATTGGTACCACCAAAACCAAAAGAATTGCTCAAAGCCACCTTGATGGGTGCTGATCTAGCAACATGAGGAACATAATCCAGATCACAACCCTCGCCAGGGGTGTCCAGATTGATGGTTGGTGGCATGATCCCATGGTGGAGTGCAAGGATCGTGAAGACGGCCTCGATACCTCCCGCCGCGCCCAGGAGGTGCCCCGTCATGGACTTGGTGGAGCTCATGGCCAGTTGGTATGCATGGGCACCGAAGACACTTTTCACCGCCTCCGTCTCCGCAAGATCTCCCTGGATGGTGGAGGTTCCATGGGCATTGATGTAATCCACCGCCTCCGCAGGTAGTCCGGCATTGCGCAATGCTGCCCGCATGCACCGGGCGGCGCCCTCGCCGCCACTGGCTGGTTGGGTCATATGATAGGCATCGGCACTCATGCCATAGCCAGCCAGTTCGGCATAGATCCGCGCCCCGCGCCGCAGGGCAAATTCCCGCTCTTCCAGGACCAGGATTCCGGCTCCTTCCGCCAGAACAAAGCCATCACGATCCCGATCCCAAGGCCGACTTGCCTTCTCCGGCTCGTTATTGCGGGTGGAAAGGGCCCTGGCAGCGGAAAAACCACCCAAACCCAGCGGAGAAACGGCAGCCTCGGCCCCACCGGCGATCATGACATCAGCATCTCCATATTCAATGAGCCTGGCAGCATCGCCAATGGAATGGGTAGCCGTCGAGCAGGCCGTAGCCATGGCTATATTGGGACCCTTGGCTCCATACATTATGGAGACATGCCCGGAAACCATATTGACAATACAGCGAGGGATGAAGAATGGAGAAATTTTCCGGGGTCCGCCTTCGAGTAAAACCGAATGTTCTGATTCGATCCCAGGCAAACCACCGATTCCACTGCCAATGGAAACTCCTACCCGCCCGGCAATTTCCGGGGTAATTTTCAAACCGGAATCTTCTATGGCTTCCATACTGGCAGCCAAGCCATAATGAATGAAAAGCTCCATTTTTCGAGCTTCTTTGCTGGAGAAATATTGGCCTGCATCAAAGTCCTTTACTTCACCAGCAATCTGGGAGGCATAGGGCTCAGGATCGATCCGGGTTACCCGGCGGATGCCACTTTTCCCCTGAACAATACTTTGCCAGGCGGCAGCAACACCAATCCCCACGGGAGACACGATTCCCAGACCAGTTACCACGACCCTTCTTTTCAAAAAGTTTATTCTCCGCTCGAAAATTGCTGGAAACTACGCGTCTTGCTTGGGCAAATGGGCCGAGACATAGTCAATGGCCTGCTGAACCGTTGAAATCTTCTCTGCTTCTTCATCGGGAATCTCGCAGTCAAATTCTTCTTCGAGGGCCATGACCAGTTCTACCTGATCCAGGGAGTCTGCTCCCAGATCATCGGCAAAAGAGGCTTCGTTGGTTACCTCATCTTCATTGACGCCCAACTGTTCTACGACCACTTTCTTCACGCGTGCTGCAATATCATCCATGGGAGAAGCTCCTCGTATTGGTGAAAATTATTTCCGCGGCATTGGACCACAGCTGCCGGAGTCCTGTAAAGATAACAAAGGTTCTTAGCCCATCCACATACCACCGTTTACTTGCAGGGTCTCCCCCGTAATATAGCCCGACTCTGGGGAAGCAAGAAATGCCACTGCGGCGGCAACATCGTTGGGGGTACCCAAACGGGCTGCGGGGATCTGTTGGAGGAGCAGTTGGCGCTGTGCATCTGGCAAGGCTGCCGTCATATCGGTAGCAATAAAACCAGGCGCCACACAATTTACCGTGATCCCTCGGGCTGCCACTTCGCGCGCCAACGAGCGGGTAAAACCCATGACCCCGGCCTTGGCTGCTGCATAGTTGCTTTGCCCGGCATTACCCATCATGCCCACAATGGAAGTAATCTGGATGATGCGGGCATCTCGCTCTTTGAGCATATCGCGCAGACAAAGTCGGGTTAAACGATACACAGAACGGAGATTGGTCTGCAGCACCTCATCCCAATCCTGATCCTTCATTCGTATCAAGAGTTGATCCCGGGTGATACCCGCATTGTTGACGAGAATACCCGGAGCGCCCAGGTCTTTCTTGATTTGCGCCAACACCGCCTCCATGGCAGTATCGTCCCGAACATCCAATACATAGCCTTGGCCCCTGCCCGCCAAGCGCGCCGTGATGGCCTGGGCGCCACTGCTACTGGTAGCCGTTGCTGCCACCGTAGCTCCCATACCCGCCAATCGGTCGACAATGGCAGCACCAATGCCGCGACTACCCCCAGTGACCAAGGCCACGCGCCCAGCTAGTATTTGTTCCATCAGACTGCCTCCAGGGTAGCCAGCAGACTCTTGTCATCCTCCACATACAACATGGTCAAGGTCGGCTCGATCCTTTTACCAAGACCCGAAAGCACCCGTCCAGGACCCATTTCCACAAAGGTCGTGGCCCCTTGCCGAGCCAGATGGCGAATGGTTTCCGTCCAGCGGACAGGGGAAGCAATTTGCTCTTGCAAAACCTGGCGAATTTCGTCTGGTTGCGAGTGACTTTGAACATCAACATTGTGGATGACAGGGGCCTTGGGCGGCTGGAAAGGGACCGCTGCCAGGTCCTTGGCAAAAAGCTCTGCTGCCTCCTGGAGCAAACTACAGTGGCTTGGCACACTAACGGGCAACAGCACCACCCGCTTGGCGCCGGCATCCTTGGCCGCCGCACTGAAACGCTCCACGGCAGTGCGCGCTCCCGCCACCACGATTTGCCCTGGTGCATTGAAGTTGGCTGGCTCGAGCACCTGCCCCTGGGCCTCCCGCTGACACAGGACCCGCAATTCGTCCTCACCCAAACCCAGGACAGCCGCCATGGCCCCCTCCCCCAGGGGCACGGCTGACTGCATGAGCTCGGCACGCCGCTGTACCAAACGCAATGCGTCGGCAAAGGAAAGGCTTCCGGCCGCAACCAAGGCGGTATACTCCCCCAAGGAATGTCCAGCGAGGAAATCAGGCATGCAGCCACCCTCCTCTTCCCAAACCCGAAAGACCCCAAATCCTGCAGTGAGCATTACTGGTTGGGTCCAACGGGTCTGGTTGAGTTCCTCCAAAGGGCCTTCCTGGGTCAATTGCCACAGATCTCGGTGCAACAGGTCGGAAGCTTCGGCAAAGACTTCCCGTAGTACGGGATGACTTGCACCCAGTTCACCCAACATCCCCAAAGATTGTGATCCCTGGCCCGGAAAAACAAAGGCAATGGAACCCTGCACTGCGCACTCCTTATGGAATATTTTACAACCTACTCTTCTGTCCAGCGCAACAAGGCCGAACCCCAGGTAAATCCGCCGCCAAATGCCTCCAACAACAATGTCTGGCCCCGTTGAAAGGAGCCGAGTCGAGCTGCATGATCCAATGCCAGCGGCACTGAGGCTGCAGAAACGTTGCCATGATCGGCGACGGTTGTCACCACGCGCTCCATGGGCATCCCCAACTTCTCCGCCGTGGCCTGAATAATGCGAATGTTTGCCTGGTGCGGGACCAACCAATCCAGGTCGCGGGCCGTCATGTGATTGGCAGCCAGGGTTTCCTGCACGATCTCCCCAAGGGTTCTCACTGCCATCCGGAAAACTGGATTGCCTTGCATCTGCAGATGCCCTTGACCCACTGGCACCTGCAAGAGATCGGCAAAGCTGCCATCGGCATGCAAATGGGTAGATAAAATTCCTGCTTCCTGATCGGCGCGCAGGACTACTGCACCCGCACCATCCCCAAACAAAATGCAAGTACTCCGATCCGTCCAATCAATGATCCGGGACATGGTCTCCACACCAATGACCAGGGCCGTACGGGCGGCTCGACTACGGATAAAATGATCAGCCGTCGCCAAGGCATAGATGAATCCAGTGCAAACCGCCTGTACATCAAAGGCAGCGGCACCCCGGTTACCCAACCGGGCTTGTACCAGACAAGCTGTACTGGGAAAGATTTGATCGGGGGTCGTAGTGGCAACGACGATCAAGTCCAGGGCAGAAGCTGGCACCGCCGCCATGGCCAGGGCCTCCCGGGCAGCGCGGTAGGCCATATCTACACTGCCTTGCCCCGCCGCTGCCAGATGCCGACGGTGGATCCCCGTGCGCGCGACGATCCACTCATCACTGGTATCGACCATCCGACTGAGCTCTTGATTGTCCAGGATTCTCTCGGGCAAATAGGATCCCGTACCCAACAAACGGCTATGGAGGGACATCAGGCGGTCGAGGGAATGGCTTGGGCGAGATCGTCCTGGACCACCTTGGCAATTTCCAGGGTGAGTCGGTGACTGGCTTCGGCAATGGCCGCTTCTACCGCCCGGGCGAAAGCAAAACGATCCGCATTCCCGTGACTTTTGATGATGATACCATTGAGCCCCAGCAAGGTGGCACCATTGTATTGTCGAGAATCCAGACGACGACGAAGTTTTTGCAGGATCGGTCGGTTGACCACATAAGCAAAGCGACCGTAGAGGCTTCCCGTATAGCTTGCCCGCAGCTCTTGTCGAATCATTGCCGCCAGACCCTCGGAGGTCTTGAGAAAGACATTGCCCACAAAGCCATCACAAACCAGGACATCGCAAATTCCTTGATAAACTTGTGACCCTTCCACATTCCCCACAAAATGGAGATGACTCTGGCGCAGTAGATTTCCTGCCGCCTTGACTACTTCGTTACCCTTGATCTCTTCAGAACCAATATTGAGCAGACCGACCCGGGGACGCTCTACCCCTGCCACTTGCCGGAACAGGATGGACCCCATGACCGCAAATTGCAGCAAATGCTCAGGATGGCAATCGACATTGGCGCCCAGATCCAGGACCAGCACCCGACCCTGCAAGGTGGGCAAAAAAGCGGCTATGGCCGGGCGATCGATCCCGGGTATGGTACGCAACAATACCTTGCCCAAGGCCATCAAGGCACCCGTATTGCCAGCGCTGACCACTGCATCCACGACCCCATCGCGCAATAACCCAATGGCCCGATGCATGGAGGAGTCACGCTTGTTGCGCAGGGCTTGGGAGGGAGTTTCGTCCATACCTACCACCTGGCTTGCGTGGTGGACCTGGATTTGGGAAGACTTGTGTAGCCGTTTTCGCGTCAGTTCGCGGCGAAGCACAGACTCGTCCCCCAACAGGTGAAATTGCACCGTGGGATGGGAACGGAGCAAATCGGACAAGGCCCAGAGAACCGTTCGTGGGCCAGAGTCGCCACTCATGGCATCAATTGCGATCTGCGGCAAAATGGCATTCCAGTCAGGAAAACCAATCAGGCTTGAGCTGCCTTGCGTACCATCTCCCGCCCTTTGTAGTACCCACATTCCGGGCAGACATGGTGGGGTAGCTTGCTTGCACCGCAGTGATCACAGGTTGAAGTATTGGGAGCCACGAGAAAGTCGTGGGCGCGGCGCATATCCCGCTTGGATTTGGAAGTTTTACTCTGTGGAACTGCCATACTCTTTCTCCATCAACAATGACTATCAGGGCCTACGGCCGGTACCTCCACCCCTGAAACCGGACAAATCCCATATTTCCATATATTGCAGCGCGCCAGCATGGGCAAAGCCAACAACACCTCTTCTTCTAACCAGTCCTGCACCGCAACCATGCCGGCATTGGCAAGCACGGGTTCCCGTTCCGGATCCACAGCCATGATGGCATCTTCCGAATCGCCAAGCCCTGCAGCTATGGAAATCTCAGAATCCCAGGGCAGGTCACCCAGACAGCGCTCACATCCCAGGATCGCCTGCACGTGGATGCTGCCATCGGCCAACACCACGCTGCCTCTCCTGCGCAACACAATGTTCACCTGGATCTCATCGATCCGTCGTACCAGCCTCGGTAGACGTTCCCAGACTTGCCAGGGTACGGGACCTGCAAGTCGATCTCCTTGGGGAGAGACCCGCGAAATCAGTAAACTGGAAACCTTCGCAGCAAACATGAGGGCGGCATGTTACCGTGAGCCAATACCTGAGTAAAGAGTAGCGCGATCAGTGCGTCGCCGATTTGGGGGCAGCGGCTGCGGCAAATTCTGCGCCAAAGAGCACAGCAATCCAAACCATATACAACCATAACAAAAAGACCGGCAACAATCCCAGCGCACCATACAGAGTCTGGGTAGTCGAGTATTGCACATACAATGCCAGCAAGACCTTTGCCAAGCTAAGCAACAAGGTTGCCATCAAGGCACCCCAAAAGGCATCCCGCAAACGTACCTCGGCCGCTGGCAAGACCCGGTAAACCAGCAATAGCATGGCCATCTCGACGAAAAAACCCACCATATCCTTCGCCCAGGCAGGAAAGCTCGGCAATTTCGCAAAGCGATGAAGCCAATCATACAGGGGGCCCAGAAACAGAATCAGCACCGCCAAAGCCAAGGGCCCGACAATCAAAAACAACAGATAGCGCAACGGACGACACCACTGACAAGCAATGGGTTGCTGCCAGATGGCGTTGAAATGACGTTCGATTTCATGAATCAGCAGCAAACCAGTGATGGCTAGACCCCCAATCCCATACCATCCCAACGTGGCGCCACGAGCCGCCAACAAATTGAGCCAATGGAGGGCCGCTCCGGCAGTCTGGGGCATCAAGCTTTGAAACAAAAATCGATCGACCATGTCCCGCCGCTCATCGGTCAATCCCACCACACTCCAAAGACTAAAGGCGACGGCCAGGCTAGGAACCAGGCCAAGCAAAGAAGTATAGGCCAGCAAAGAGGCGCGATCGATGCAATCATCCCGCCAAAAAGCGCGACTTGCCTGTACGATCCGCAGCAAGAAAGCATACCCAAATACGGTCCGATTGCCGGATGTTGACGTCTCGGCGCCAGCAGATGCTTGCCCATGGGCTGGCCGGTCACCCACTGTCCCTTTCCTTGCAATAACGGCGCCATTGCCGAACCGAAGGCGACCCGTGCCAACGAGAAAGCCAATCATAAAAATCGTCCAAAAGAGGAACGAGCTTTGCTAGGTTGCGTTCTTCTTGACGCAAAAGATGATGAAGGAGCGTATCGGGCAGGTACCTCCCCCGATTACTGGCCTGTTGACGGAGAATGGCAGCAAGCTCCTCCTCTCCGGGTCTGACCAGTCCATAATGGGTCGCTCCTGCAATCCGGCTCGCCCAATCGGGCAAGATCCAGGGACATTGGCCCGGAGTGGTTCTGCTACTGACTGCCCAAGCCAGGTTATTATTTTTTCGATAATTGTATAAGACGAAAAGCTGCTCTTCGGCCCTGGGCTGTCCAGCCCAGGCATCCACATTGTCCAGAAAAAGTACAGGGGCATCGGCCAGACTGGCAAGCCCTTGCCAGGAGTTTGGATCTTCTGCACAGTCGAAATAGGGAGCCCACCCCCCATTGGCAAAGGCAGCCCAAAGGAGCAAATGGGTCTTGCCGCTACCGCGCTCACCATGCAGAGCGAGAAAATCCGGGCTCGCTCGCAGCCGCCCCAAGGCATCGATGGCTGCTTCATTGAGGCCAGGGAGATTGGTGAGGGGAAGGGGCAATCTTTCCAGGGGTAACAACTCTTGCATGGCGGTCTGGGTCCCCAATCTTGAGGATAAAAAAGCCATTTCACCTCCTGGTTCGTATCTTATCAGGCCAACTCTGCCAAGCCAAAAGGGTATTTCTGCCAGCGGACCTTGCGATCGTTTGCAGCGTTACTGCCTGCCCCGGTACAATCGAGGCGATTACACCCACAGCTACAGGAGATGCAGACTATGTCCGAATATACGGTACGGGAAGAACTCAAGCCCAGCGGTCTGGATGGTATCAGTGATGATCAGATCAACGATCATTGGGGTCTGTATAAAGGGTATGTAACCCAAAGCAACGCGCTTCATAAGGAACTGGAAGAAATGCGGGCCGCCGGCAAGACCGCTTCCCTGGCGTATGCCGATCGTCGCCGCCGCTTTGGCTTTGAATATAACGGGATGGTATTGCACGAATACTATTTCGCCCAGCTGAAGGCCGGCTGCAGCATGGACCAGGCCCCTGGATTCCAGGCCGCTGTTCGCGAACAGTTTGGCAGCGCCGAGGCGTGGCATGAAGACCTGATGGCTGCTGCCAAGAGTCGTGCCATTGGTTGGGCCATTTGTTACTATGATTACACCACGGGTCAAATCAACAATCATTTCATCCAGTTGCATGAAGACGGCAATATTGGTGGTTTTGCCCCCCTGGTGGTGGTTGATGTCTGGGAGCATGCCTATATGGTGGATTGGCATGCCTTGGGTCGGCCGGACTATCTGGCCGCACTTCACAAAAACATCAACTGGCCGGTGGTGGAAGCCCGCTTCCATGCTGCCAAAAGTGGTCAAGCCTTCAAGCGATTCTAATCGCTGGCAGTCTTCGGACAACCCGCAGCGTGCGGCTGCGGGTTTTTTCTTGCCCCAAGGCCGAGCGCCCCGTACCATTTCCCCCATAAGCCAAGGAGCCTTGCGTGAACCCCATAGATCCCCTGACCTACCACCAATCCGGAGTCGACATCGATGCCGGCAACCGACTGGTAGAACGAATCAAGCCGCTGGCAGCGGCGACCCATCGGACCGAAGTGTTGGGCGGTCTTGGGGGCTTTGGTGGCCTCTTTGCCTTACCCAGGGGCTATCGGGAACCGGTATTGGTATCAGGGACCGATGGCGTAGGCACCAAATTACTCCTGGCCCTGGAAACCGGTCAGCATGATGGAATCGGCATTGACCTGGTAGCAATGTGCGTCAACGATATCCTGGTCTGTGGTGCCGAGCCCCTCTGGTTTTTGGATTACTATGCCTGCAGTCGGCTGGAACTTGCGGTAGCCGAACGGGTCATTGCCAGCATTGCCAAGGGTTGCCAGGAGGCTGGTTGTGCCTTGCTGGGGGGAGAAACGGCGGAAATGCCCGGTATGTATCCCAACAATCATTACGATCTCGCGGGTTTTGCAGTGGGTATCGTCGAGCGGGAGGAGATTCTCGATGGCAGTCGGTGCCAGGCCGGTGACGCGCTCATTGGCGTGGCCTCCTCGGGTCCCCACAGTAACGGCTTTTCCCTCATCCGCCAGATTCTGGTGCGTGCAGGTGCCCATATGCACCTGCAAGTGCAGGGGGAACCCCTGGTGGACCTGCTCCTTCGACCCACAAAAATCTATGTCCGTGCCATCAGGAACCTGCGCAAAGAAGTTTCGGTCCACGCCCTTGCCCACATCACTGGCGGTGGTCTGAGCGAGAATCTACCGCGCTCACTTCCCAAAGGACTTGCGGCACAGATCAATCCCCACAGCTGGCCCATTCCACCCATTTTCCAGTGGCTGCAGCAACAAGGTTCCGTAACAACACAGGAAATGCGACGGGTATTCAATCTTGGAATCGGTATGGTTGCCGTCGTCCCCTGGGAAGACCGTGAACACGCGCTAGCCAGTCTGGAAGCCATGGGTCAGGAAGCCTACTGTATCGGGCGCCTGGAGCAGAGCGACCAGGGTGGGGTCCAGTACCTTGACTGATGTCCCCGCCCTCGCCGTTCTCATTTCCGGGCAAGGTAGCAACTTGCAAGCCATCCAGCGAGCCATCGAAGCAGGCAGCCTGCCTGCCCGGATTTCTCTGGTATTGAGTAATCGCGCCGATGCCCCTGGCTATCATTGGGCACAGCAGCAAGGATTGAATAGCCAAGTCATTAGCCACCGGGATTTCGCCCATCGCGAAGAATTTGACAAAGCGCTTGCTGCTGCCATCGATCACAGTGGCGCCCAGTGGATCGTCCTGGCGGGATTTCTCCGCCAACTAACCACCCCCTTCGTGGAACGCTATCTTGGACGAATGGTCAACATTCATCCATCGCTCCTGCCCGCCTTCCCCGGCCTGCATACCCACCAACGCGCCTTGGAGGCTGGCGTACGCTGGCACGGCGCCACCGTCCATTTCGTCACGCCGGATCTGGATGCCGGACCCATCATCGCCCAGGCCATCCTCCCTGTCCAGGCTGGAGAGAGCGCCCAAGCATTGGCCAAACGAGTGCAAGCCCTGGAACATCAACTCTACCCGGCGGTACTGGTTGCGCTCCTGCAGGCGCAGTGTCGCCTCGAAAATGGGCAGACTCACTGGGCAGTTGGCTACCACAGCCCGACCCTTTCCCTCGTCAATCCGGAGCTCCTGTGAACCGTCGTATAGGGCTGATGATCATTGGCACCGAAATCCTCCTGGGCAAGCGACAGGACCGGCATTTTGATCGAAGTCGCCGGCAACTCGCGGAACGTGGTTATGAAGTGGCATGGACCATGATTCTTCCCGATGCCTGGGAGATCCTCATCGACCAACTCCGTTGGGCCTTTGCCCAGGATCATCCTTTTTTTAGCTTTGGCGGGCTCGGAGCAACACCCGACGATTTGACCCGCGCTGCCGCTGCCACTGCCCTGGATCAGCCGCTGGAAGCTCATCCAGAGGCAGTGGAGCTCATTCGAAGACAGTTTGGCAACGCCGCCGAACCGATCCGCATCCGCATGGCCAACCTTCCCAGAGACGCCACCCTCATCCCCAATCCCATCAACCAGATTCCCGGCTTTGCCCTTGCCAATGGCTATTTTTTTCCGGGTTTTCCACAAATGGCGGAACCCATGAGCGACTGGGTTTTGGAACATTTCTTCCCAATCCAGTCGCCCCTGGCGCAATGGCGTATGATCCTCCCAGGCTGCAAGGAAAGCGAACTGGTGGAGCTCATGGAAGAATTTTGCCAGCAATTTCCCGAAGTTGATTTCTCCAGTCTGCCAAGCTTTGGCCAAGACGGTTACGCCGTTGAAATTGGTCTGCGGGCAGCACCTGCCGAACTCGAAGCTGCCCGCGACTGGCTAACCCAACGTCTGACCAGGGCAAATATTGACTGGCAACCCTGGAAGGAAACCTGAGCCATGCCCAAGGCCCGCAACAGGAATCTCGGCAGATGGTGGCTTGGCGTCCTGGTGGCAGTGGCTGCTGTTGTAGCATTCGTATGGATTACTGCTCATTCCCCCAGTCCACCCAGACCCAAGGCACCCAGCGCACCGGCAAAGCAGCCAGGTCCATCCACTTCCTCAGGCAACCACGAAGTACCCATATATTTAGGTAGTTATGGTGCCAGTGTGCAAATCAAGGGGGAGACCCTGGCCCTTCAGATCCATCCCATTGCCACGCTCCTTGGACCTGCCAAAGCAACCCTGCCAACCCTGGATGATCCCGGCACCCAGGAAATCATCGCCAATCTTTTTCTGCGCTTTCCCAATTTGCCTGGTCTGCAAGAAGATCCCGTCCTGCAGCGACAGCTCTCCCAAAGCATGGCCGCAGCCCTGGAAGAACGCCTTCGTCTGCAACATTCTCCATGGAAAGTCAAAGAATTGCATCTACATATCACCCTTGGACCCATCCCCAAAGGGGAATGAAGATCCTTGAACCCATGTTGCGGCTTAGCTCTTGCGCTGCATCAATATCCCAAGTCCCAACCCCAGGAAAGCCAGGAACAGGGTAAGAGCGATCCCATAGAACCACGGCTGCTCGTAGGCGTACCTGGCAATCCACTCTTCGAGACCAACTTGCTGAACATCAATCTGATCGGCACTTTGGGCCAGGAGCTGACCATGGTTTACCAAATACACGTTCAAGGTATAACGGCCTAGCGGGATGGAGGAAGGGAGGTGCAGATGAACCGAGAAGAGCCTCCCGTCCTGGATTTTTACGGCATTTTCCCGCAGGACAAAGGCACCCTCCCGCTTTTTGCTTTCCAGTACCTGCTGCAACCAGAGCTTGGGTTGCTGTGGGAGAGGATCCAACTGGGCCTGGGTCATTACTGCCTGGGGAAGCAGATGCAGTTTTTCGAGCGTGGCCTGGGGGAGGATCTGCGCCAGGGGTGCCGAGGAAAGAATTTGCAAGACACCAGGAAAATGGCTCACGGTTACCTTTTTTCCCGTAACCCAAAGGGGGCCCATTTGGACTTTTTTTGTAACCGTGACAGTCGTATCGGGAGAACGAAGAACGACGATGATGTTACCCGGATGGGATAATGCACCGTAGATCAGTATATCCCGACCGTTGAAACGACTGGTTACGTCAATCCGATCGGTACCCGTAGCAGTTATCACCTGGGCAGCAGAATCAGGCATCGTGCCAGCCCAGGCAGGGCTCAGTCCAATGCTACCAAGCAAAGTGAAAATCAGTAGTATCCTGTGCCAAAGAGTCTTCATTACAGCACCTGAGACACTTGGAAGACATGCGCTGGCGGAATCACCAGACCCAAGCCCATCTTCACGGCTACGGCCACCACCACCAGCGCAAGCACCAAACGCAATTGCTCCCCAGGCATGCGCGCCCCCAGACGAGCCCCAAATTGCGTACCAAAAATCGACCCGAGTACCAAGGCCAGCGCCAGATAAGGGTCAACGGCGTGATTCATGCCCGCCTGCAAGATGCCCACCTCTGCGGTGGTGAATAGCAACTGAAACAAGGAAGTACCAACGACTACCTTGGTGGGCATCTTCAACACATACAGCATGATTGGCACCATCACGAAACCGCCGCCGACCCCCATCAACGCAGTGAGAATCCCCACGGCCACCCCAAGAAAAAGGGGCAAAAGCACCGAAGTCCGCAGGCCAGACACAGGGAAATCCATCTGCCAGGGCAATCTGTCTGCCCAGGTTTTGCCGGAAGACACCGCCTTGCTTTTCTTCTTGCCGCGAACGGCCAGGATCGATTCAATGAGCATGGAGATCCCAATGAAGCCCAACAGCCCCACGTACAAGAAGGCCACCACCAAACCAAAATAGCCTCCGTGTTCGAGGATTTTCGCTACATGAACGCCAAGGAAACCGCCCGACCAGCTTCCCAACAGCAAGACCAGGGCCATGCGCATATCGACATTGCCCATGCGCCAGTGGGCATAACTCCCGACTGCCGATGCACCAACGATCTGGGCGGCACCCGTACCGACGGCAATCAAGGGCGGTACTCCAACAAAGATCAGTAGCGGAGTGATCAGAAAGCCACCTCCGACTCCCGTTAGCCCCGAAAGAAAGCCCACGATCAAACCAAAAGCAATGATGATGGCAATATTGACGTCCATGTGGGCGATGGGAAGAAAAACATCCATGCTCAGTTTCCGGAAGACTCAACCGCTGCAGTCAATTGTCGTAGACCCTCACAAAGATGGTTTTCGTGTAAATCCTGGGGAACGATCAACACCGGGACCTTGAGGGTCATGCTCAATTTGGCACCCAAATCGCCCAAGGCATGGGGCAAACCTTTGGGTTTGCTTTCGGTACCAAAACCCTCGCGACCTACCACCACCATCATGATGCGAGCATCACTTTCGACAATCCTGGGTATTTCAATTTCCGGCATCCCTGTAGCCAGAAAATATTCGGGCAGGGCCAACCCACAAGCTTGCTGGATCCTCTCGGCAACTCCTTGCAGACTTTTTTCGGCCTCAGTCCGGGCCTCCTCCATGAGTCGATCCCGTAATCCTTCCGTAAACAAGCCACTGGCAAAGCCCAAGGGGACTCTCGGTACCTGCAAAACAGTGACCAGGCCCAGACGGCCTCCCAGGAGCTTTGCCAAACGCGCTGCCACACCAGCCGCAATGAGGGCGTTCTGGGATCCATCCACAGCCGCGAGAATCAAATGATCGTCCACGCGCGCGCTCCATCCAAAAAATTTTGCACATCTTACCGAAGCCTACTTCGGGTGTCGATGATCGCGCAGTGAAGCTGGCAGCCTTGGCAATGGAGGGGTATCCTACATTCTATTGAAAAATTTCGAGGGATCGATGAAACAGTACGATATTACGATCATTGGCAGTGGTCCTGGAGGATATCGAGCTGCGGTATTGGGGGCGCTGCGGGGACAAAAAGTGGCCATCATCGAAAAGGGGGTCTGGGGTGGCACCTGCCTGAACCGCGGCTGTGTTCCCAAAAAGGACTGGCACGAGACAGCAAAATGGATTGAAAACAGCCGGCACTTTGCCAAGCGAGGGGTCATTGGTGATGGCCTTCGTGGTGATCTGGACCAGGCATGGCAACATCAACGCACGGTGGTGGAAACGGTCCGCAACAGTTATCTGGATTACCTCAAGCGCCTTGGCGTTACCCTCTATGCAGGCAACGGCAGCTTCCGTGATCCCCGACATATACAGATCCAATCGCCCCAGCAAAGTCTGGAAATCGAAAGCAAAGCAACCATCATTGCCACCGGTTCCGTTCCCAAACCCGTAGACCCGGCTCTGTTTCAGTCGGGCAAGATCCTCCACAGTGACATGCTCTTTGATGAAGGCGTACCCACCGGCAAACGGGTCATCATCGTCGGCGGTGGGGTCATCGGCACGGAATTCGCCTATATCTTTACCCAACTTGGTAAAGAGGTGCAGTGGCTCGTGCATTCCGATCCTTTGCATCACACCCGTTTTTCCGAGCAAGCCAAAGCCGTCTTGCAAACCGCTCTGGAGGAACTGGACATTCACCCCCAACCCGGTTTTCGGGTCCACGCCAGCGGCGTCGATGGGGACAAGGTCTGGGTCAGTAACCAGCATGGCGAAAAGGTCTTCGCCGACTGGGTATTATTTGCCACCGGTCGACAGGCCCAAACGACCGGGCTGGGATTGGAAAATACGTCGGTACAGCTGGACGATCAGGGTTTTGTCGTGACTGACACGCGCCTTGCCACTGCGGAAGAGGGAATCTATGCCATTGGCGATGTGGTTGGACCCTATATGAATGCCAACCAGGCCCTGGCCGATGCCACCATTGTCATCGATAACATCCTCGGTGCAGCGCGCCATCGCGATCCCCGCTGGGTTCCTGAACTGGTCTACTCGGCGGTGGAGTTGGCGCGGATTGGCCTTGATGACGAAAGCGCCGAAGAAGAGGGATTTGAACCTGCCGTTGGTTTTGCGGCTTTTGAAACCTCGCCACGGGCCTTGGGTCAAGACGACACCTTGGGATTTGTACGGATTCTGGCAGACATGGACAGTGGGGAATTGCTAGGTGGGGAGATCGTTGGTCGCGATGCAGGAGAACTCATCAGCCTCCTTGCCCAGGAAGGCGATCGCAGCACCCTGCTGCAGCGCATTGCCAGGACCCCCGTCAATCACCCCTCGCGAGCCGAGGAATTGCTCAACGCTACCGAAACCCTGGCAGCCCGGTGGGGACTGAGTGAATTCGTTTTTGGAGACTAGTGCTTGCGAAAAATGTACTGGTCCAGAAAGCGTCGGGCATCTTCCACTTCGGGCACTATGATCCCGTGGCCCATGGGATAATCTTTCCGTAGCACGTGAAAACCTCGCTGTTGCAGAATCTCCTCCCCCCAGATGGCGAACTGCACCGGCAGGATTTCATCGGCGATACCATGGGCCCAAAAGATCACTGGGGCTTTTGGCCCAGCAACGGGGGTCTGTTGTCGCAGGGGAAGATAGCCGCTAAAGCTCAAGATGACCTGGGTCGGGAGTAATTCACGGACTCCCAGATACAAAGCGAGCGCCGCGCCTTGGGAAAATCCGCCCAACAACAAGGTTCGTCCAGATAAAACGGGTAGCAAGAGTGCCTGCAAGCGCTCGGAAATCTGCGCAAGTCCCGCGCTATCTTCCTCGGAATCCGGTCCGAAACCATAAATATCATACCAGGCCGGCATGACATAGCCACGGTTGACGCTAACCGGACGCTGTGGCGCATCCAGGGCAATCAAGTGGAGATCACCCTCGGGATCGAGGGCCTCCGCCAGGGCTTGCATATCAGGCCAATGGGAGCCCAAGCCGTGGAAGAGCACCAAAATGGGAGCCTCTGGCGAGGCCGCGGGACGCTGCCAAAAACCTTCGGGCCAATGCAGGGGAAGGAGGTTCGTATCAAGCACAGGAAAGATCCTTGGTTTCTTTGTGGTTCTTGCGGAGGGATTCCAGCTTGCGATAGAGGGTACGCTCACTCACTCCCAAAGAACGCGCCAAACTGCGCCGATCCCCGGGACAAGAGCTCCGCGCCCAGAGCAGATAACGCTCCTCCAATTGCTCCAACGGGATGATTTCCTCAAAAGGACCAGAGCTCTGTGCCGAGGAATCCGGCCTGTGTCCAGAGACCGCCTGCAAGGATTTTGGCAAATGCTCCGGGAGAATCCAGATATCATCGCAGAGCAAAGCAGCGCGATTGAGAATGTTTCGGAGTTCTCGCACATTCCCAGGGTAATCATATGCCATCAACAGTCCTTCGGCTTCGGGTGACAGGCGCAAGCGCCCAAAGCCCATCCGTTGGAGAAGGGCCTCGGCCAAACGGGGAATATCTTCCCGTCGCTCCCGCAACGGGGGGAGCAAAATAGGGAAGCCACTGATTCGATAATACAGATCCTGTCGAAAACGACCTTCTTCCACCATTTTCTCCAGATCCCGATGGGTTGCCGAGATCAAGCGAAATTGGGAATGAATGGCATCGACACCACCAACCCGGCGAAAACTACCCGTCTCCAGCAATCTCAGTAGTTTTACCTGGAGTGGCAAGGGAATATCACCCACCTCATCCAGAAAGAGGGTCCCACCATTGGCGGCTTCGGCCAGGCCAATCTTGCGACTCGATGCCCCGGTAAAGGCCCCTTTTTCGTGTCCAAAAAGTTCGCTCTCAAAGAGCGTTTCCGACAAACCCGAGCAATCCAGCACCACAAAAGGACCCTTGGCGTGCGTACTGGCGCGATGGATGGCAGCTGCCGCCAATTCCTTGCCAGTACCCGATTCTCCCAGCAAAAGAACGGAAATATCACTGGGAGCGGCCCGGTGCAGTAATCGCTGGAGCTCTTCCATGGCGGCAGATTGCCCGACCAGACCCATGGGTTCGTCGCCCCGATGGGGCAGGATTTGGAGGAGTTCCAGAAAATACGCTGGATTACCCTTGCCATCGCGAATAGGAAAAAGATCAATCTGGACAGCCTGCGAACCCTCTACATGGACAACATGCTGGGCGCTACCCTGACGCTGACAGCGCTCCAGCGGACAGTCATTTCCTCCATCTTCACAGGGGAGTCCAGCATCTGCAAGAATCTCATTGCAGAGTCGTCCACCGAGGGGCTTACCATCCCCAAACTGTTTCCGATAGGCCTGATTGGCAGCCATAATCTGACGGTTACTTTCCAGCAAAACGGCCGGCGTGGCAAAACAATCAAGCAATGAGGTCAGTTCGGAACGTAACTGTCGCATCTCCCGTCCTCCAGCGAACTCCTCTGTCAATTGTAGCAGATTTACTCTCCAATACTGCCAGGATTGGCAGTCACAACCTACACGGTAAACCAGGTATGAAAGCCTAGATACGAGCCAGCGCCTCAGTACTGGGCTTTCCCTATCAACATATACCCCTATCCATTTTGGCACAAACTTTGCTCCCAGACCAAAAGGAAAGTTATCAAGGGACGGTCAAGATGATCTTTCGACAGTTTTATTGGGAGAAGGGCCGGCAATTGGCCTATGTCGTGGGAGATCCCATTACCCGGGAGGCGGTGACCATCGATGTGGGTACCGGGCAACTGGATCCGGTGGTGGAGTTTCTCCGTAGCCGCGGTCTGCGTCTGCGTTTTGCCCTCCAGACCCACTGGAACAACGATCAACGGGAGGCTGCCCTGGCGCTGCGCGACCGGGTGGGGGCAAGAATCCTTGCCCAGGAAAGCATTAACGATGCTGCCGTGGATATGCGCATCCGCCACGAAGACCTGCTCTACTTTGGCGAGGAATGCCTGCGCGTACTCCACACGCCCGGACTGACCCCTTGCGCAGTCATGTACCAATGGGAGGACCGTCTCTTTACGGGAGAAACGCTGCTGGCGGGAGGGCTCCACCGTCGCGTTCCGGCAGCAAAACGGCCAGCGTTGATCGCCCATCTGCAAAACCTGTTGGCACCCATGGCAGATGAAACCCTTCTCTATCCCGCGGTGGAGAACCGCGGCCGCCGCTTGGGGAGTCTGGAAGAGCTGCGCCGCTTGGGCTTTGGCTCGGGAGGCCCCGGTTTACTGGCCCGCTGTACCCAATATCTACAACACGATGCCGCAAAAAAGAGTCCGGCAGCGCCTGCAGAGGAACCTCTGCAACGCCTTCATTCCGGTCCTGTTCTGTTGTAACAAGAGGAGGTAATTCATGGATATGATCATCAATCCCACGGTGGTGGAGCTGTCACGGATGCAGTTTGCGTTGACCGCTCTATACCACTTTTTGTTTGTCCCCCTCACCCTGGGACTCAGCTTCATTCTGGCGACCATGGAAACCGTGTATGTGGTTACCAAACGCCCCATCTACAAGGAAATGACCCAATTCTGGGGCAAGCTCTTCGGGATCAACTTTGCCCTGGGGGTAGCAACGGGCCTGACCATGGAGTTTGAATTTGGTACCAACTGGTCCATGTACTCCCACTTTGTAGGTGACATTTTTGGCACCCCCCTGGCCATTGAAGGGCTCATGGCCTTTTTCATGGAATCCACCTTTGTCGGGGTCATGTTCTTTGGTTGGGATCGACTTTCGCCCAAGGCCCACCTGGTGGTGACGTACCTGGTGGCATTGGGTTCCAATCTCTCGGCCCTCTGGATCCTCATCGCCAACGGCTTCATGCAGGACCCCCGAGGAGGAACATTTGATCCCAATACCATGCGGATGCAGTTCACCAGCTTCATTGGCTTGATCTTCAACCCCGATGCCCAGGCCAAGTTTGTCCATACCTCGATAGCTGGTTTTGTGACAGGTTCCATGTTTGTGATGGCCGTCTCTGCATACTATCTTTTGAACAAAAAACATCGGGACTTGGCCCTGCGTTCCTTCCGGATCGCAAGTATTTTTGGGGTAATTTCCAGCGTCGGCGTGATCACCTTGGGGGATGCCTTGGGTTATATCGATGCCCACGCGCAGCCCACCAAGCTCGCCGCCATGGAAGCCATCTGGAAGACTGACACCCATCCGGTTTCGGCAGCGTGGAATCTGATCGCCATCCCCGATCGCCAAGCCCAGAAGAATGTATTTGAAATCGGCATTCCCTATATTTTGACGCCGTTGTTGACCCATACCGAAACCACGGTCATCCCCGGCATCATTGACCTGGAGCAACAGGCCAAGCCCAAGATCGAGAATGGCATCAAGGCCATGCTCGCCCTCAAGGCCTATAATGCCAATCACAGTGACACATCGGCCCTGGCAACGTTCAAGCAGTATGAAAACGACATGGGCTATGGCTTCCTCGCCAAGCAATTTGCCCCCGATCAGGATCTGGCCAAGGTAAATCAAGCCAACCTTCCGAGCGTGCTCGACAAAACAGCCAATGCCACCATTCCCAATGTCTGGGTGGAGTTTTGGGCCTTCCGGATCATGGTCGCAGCGGGCTTTGCCATGCTCGTTCTCTTTGCCTTCGCTGCTTATTATAGCTTGAAAAATCAAGTGGAACGGCATCCATTGCTGCTGAAAGTAGCCCTTTGGAGCATCAGCCTCCCCTGGATTGCATGCGAATTCGGCTGGATCACTGCCGAAAACGGTCGCCAACCCTGGACCGTGTATGGGTGGCTCCCGACCTTTGTCTCGGCTTCCAGCCACTCTGTAGCTTACATGGTCTTCTCGTTGATTGGCTTTGCAATCCTTTACAGCAGCTTCATCATTGCCGAGCTTTACCTGATGTTTAAATACGCCCGACTGGGCCCCCAGGAAGAACACCACGGCGATGCAGCCCCGGCTGCTGGTGGTGGATTGGCAGGAAAACCGGCCTTTGCCAAAGCCAGTCTGGATCGGCAATAAAAAAATGCGGGGCACGTCTGCCCCGCCCAAAAGGAGCAACATACGATGGATGCTTATGTATTCTTGAAAGTCTTGTGGTGGTTACTCCTGGGCATCTTGCTCATGGGGCTGGCCATCATGGTAGGGATGGACATGGGAGTGGGGACGCTGCTGCGCTTCGTGGGCAAAAATGATGCCGAGCGGCGCACGGTCCTCAATATCGTTGGTCCCCATTGGGATGGTAACCAGGTCTGGTTCATTCTGGGCGGTGGGGCGATTTTTGCCGCCTTCCCGAGCCTCTATGCCACGTCCTTTTCGGTATTTTACATTGTCATGATTCTCTTGCTCTTTAGCATGATCATGCGACCGGTGGCCTTCGAGTACCGCTCCAAGGTTCCTGCCGAGAAATGGCGGGATACCTGGGACTGGGCCTTTTTGATTTCCGGTGCAGTGCCCATGATTGTGTATGGTGCGGCTTTTGGAAACATTCTCGAAGGAGTGGGCTTCCACTTTGGCTGGGATGGTCAGTATTATCAAACGGAGTCCTTCCTTTCCTATCTACTCAATCCCTTTGCCATCCTCTGTGGCCTGTTGTCCTTGAGCCTGGCCATATACCAGGGGGCTGCCATGCTGATGATCCGGGGAACGGATCCCATCTATAGTCGGGCCAAAAAGATTGGCTCCGTAGCTGCGCTGGTCAGTGTGGTACTCTTCGTCATCGGTGGTTTCTGGGTATCCGGCATGGACGGTTATGTGCTGCACCATGCGGACCCTGCCATGCCCGCCAATATTTCCACTCCCCAGGATGTTACCCGGGTGGCAGGCGCCTGGTTGCACAACTATGCTGCGGCACCCATCCTCTGGCTGATTCCAGTCGTTGCCATCCTGGCCATGCTGGCAGGTAGCCTGGCCATGCGCGCCAACAAGTCGACGTTGGCCTGGTGGCTGGGTGCCGTCGCCTGGATCGGTGTGCTTAGCACAGCAGGTGTCTCCATGTTCCCTTTCCTCATGCCCTCCAGCGACAACCCCGCCCAGAGCATCACGGTGTGGAACGCTACGGGTAGTGCATACAACCTGGTTTGGATGACCATCTTCAGTGCCATCTTCGTGCCTACCATCATCGCCTACACAACCTGGTGTTTTCGGGTCATGCGCGGCAAGGTCAAGAGCCCGAGTCCGAGCGATACCCACGCCTATTAAGGAGGTTCTCCCATGAAAAACTTGCTTACCTTTGTCAGTGCTGCCGTCATCCTGGGCCTTGCACTTTTTCTTTCGGTGATCCTTGGCGACTATGGTCCGTGGTACTTTGCCTGGCTCATCGGCACTACCATGATTATCCTCATCTCGGCCGCCGGCGCTGCCATGTTCGATAGCCAGGATGAAGAACTGTCGCAGCAGGGTGTCAGCAAACGCTAGGAGGTCATCATGCAGTACGCCAATCTGGAAGATATTATCTTCTTTCTACCTTTTGTTTATCTCGGAATTGCGGGAATCATGTATCTCTATACCCGCAAGCGTTTCAAGTAGCATCAGTATTGCAGCTGACGTATTCTGGGGGCCTCGCGGCCCCCTTTTTTCTGGAGGAAACATGCCAAGCTTTGCGATCTGGCAATTTTTTCATCTCGTTGCTCTACTGTATTGGGTAGGGGGACTGATCTTGTTGGGATTTTATTGGCTACCCCGATGGCCGCGCATGGATCCATCCCGGCAGGCATGGGAAAATCTACAGGAGATCCTCAAGGGGTTTTCTCTTGGCGGGGTGATTGCGGCCAGCCTACTCTTGCTCAGCGGCTATGCCATGGTTTTGGGTATGGGCGGTTTTGCCGGTCTCCGTCCGGCCATTTGGCTCATGGTAATCCTTGGCACCATGGTGGCACTGGGTGCCTTTCATCTCTTTTTTGCCGCCCATGGCCGCCTGCGCAAAGCCTTGGCGCAAGCGGATATGGTCATGGCAGAAAAGTCGGTGGCCAAATACGCAGCTTTCGCCCGTTTCTTGGCTATCCTCTCTTTTCTACTGGCCCTGATTGGCGTTCTAGGGATATATCGCTGAGTCCATCCTTCAGGGTTTGAGATACAACTCCTTGCCTAGACTATGAAATTCCAGGGCCTTGGCCTCCATCCCTTGCTGGGCATAGTCTGCCAAATCCTGGGTGATTTTCATGGAACAGAAATGGGGACCACACATGGAACAGAAATGGGCCAGTTTGGCACCTTCCTGCGGCAAGGTTGCATCGTGATAGCCTTGGGCTTTTTCTGGATCCAGACCTAGATGGAACTGATCTGCCCACCGAAACTCGAAACGGGCCTTGGAGAGAGCATTGTCCCGGACCTGTGCGCCGGGGTAGCCCTTGGCCAGATCGGCGGCGTGGGCAGCAAGCTTGTAGGCCATAACGCCTTCGCGCACGTCGTCCCGATCCGGCAAACCCAGATGCTCTTTTGGTGTCACGTAGCACA
Organism: Candidatus Igneacidithiobacillus taupoensis; assembly: GCA_021375695.1. Taxonomy (GTDB): domain Bacteria; phylum Pseudomonadota; class Gammaproteobacteria; order Acidithiobacillales; family Acidithiobacillaceae; genus Igneacidithiobacillus; species Igneacidithiobacillus taupoensis. Next base: position 39,189 of record JAEPKX010000004.1, read on the forward strand.
GCATGGCAGTGCCGTACCAGCCAATCTGGGCCGCACCAATGGCACTGGTAATGTGATCATAACCAGGAGCAATATCCGTGGTCAGTGGTCCCAAGGTATAAAATGGGGCCTCGAAACAGTGCTGTAACTCTTCTTCCATGTTGGCACGGATGCGCTGCATGGGAACGTGGCCAGGCCCCTCGATCATCACTTGCACATCCTGCTGCCAGGCAATCTGGGTCAGCTCGCCCAGGGTATGGAGCTCCGCAAATTGGGCCTCGTCATTGGCATCGGCAATGGAACCGGGACGTAAGCCATCGCCCAGGGAAAAACTCACGTCGTAGGCCTTCATGATCTCGCAGATCTCGGCAAAATGGGTGTAGAGAAAGTTTTCCTGATGGTGAGCCAGACACCACTTGGCCATGATGGAGCCGCCACGAGACACGATCCCCGTGAGTCGATTGGCGGTCAGCGGAACATAGCGGAGCAACACGCCCGCATGGATGGTAAAGTAATCCACGCCCTGCTCGGCCTGTTCAATCAGGGTGTCCCGAAAAAGCTCCCAGCTCAGTTCTTCTGCCTTGCCGTCCACCTTTTCCAGGGCTTGGTAAATGGGAACCGTGCCAATGGGAACTGGGGCATTGCGGATGATCCACTCGCGGGTTTCATGGATATATTTGCCTGTGGAAAGATCCATGACCGTGTCTGCACCCCAGCGAATGGCCCAGACCATTTTGTCCACTTCCTCGGCAATGGAACTGCTCACCGCAGAGTTCCCAATATTGGCGTTGATTTTGACACGAAAATTTCGCCCGATAATCGTCGGTTCCAGCTCTGGATGATTGATGTTGGCGGGGATGATGGCACGTCCAGCGGCAATTTCTGCCCGGACGAATTCTGGATCGTATTGCTCGGGAAGGCCGGCACCAAAACTTTCTCCTGGATGGGCGCGAAACAGTTCAGGATGGGTTTCCCGCAAGCGTTGTCGGTGTTCGTTTTCGCGAATGGCGACAAATTCCATTTCCGGGGTGATGATCCCCCGCCGGGCGGCATGGAGTTGGGTAACATTGCCGCCTCTCGCGGCACGACGAATGGCAGCCTGGCGAGGGAAACGTATGGCCTGGGTACGGGGATCCTGGAGCCGCTGCATACCATACAGCGAGGATGGTTCCTCTCGGGTTTCCAGAGCCGTAGGCAAGACCCAGCTCCAGTGTAGGCGCTGGGGAGGTAAGCCTGCACGAATATCCACCCGATAGTCAGGATCGGTATAGGGACCACTGACGTCATAGAGGGGAATCGCAGGATTGGCGATGAGGCTCCCATCTCTTTGCCGAGTGGGCGTCTGTTGGACCTCCCGATAGGGGACCCGCAATTCCGGAAAGAGTTTTCCGCTCTCATAACGTTTTTGAGACCCTGGAATGGACCCGGTGGTGACTTCCCATTGCTCGGGGAGAAGGAGATCTTGGGGACGAATGGCCATGGCATCGCTCCTGATAAGAGATGAGGGTTCGCGAACGCCAGGAATTTAGGCCGCTTCCCTACGCCGGTGTGAACCGGATCAGGTTCCAAGGGTACTTCTCAGCCCCAGGTGGGACGCCCCTAGCGTTCTACACTTTCCTCAGCATAGACAATTTAGCCCTCGGCACGCAAGGATCAGGAAGCGATCATCCCATTTTCCAGGTAGATCGGGTCATAATCAAAGATCAGATTCCGATCCGGACTCAGTATGTCCAGGTCCTTCCCCGCATAGTCCAGGCGCAGCAGGAAATCACGCATCAACTGCAGCCGGGCGGATTTCTTGTCATTGGCATGGACGATGGTCCACGGACTCAGGGTACTGTGGCTGCGGGCAAACATCTCATTGCGGGCCTTGGAGTAGTCCTTCCAGTGCTTGACTGCCTGTTGATCGATGGGGCTGGTCTTCCATTGTTTGAGCGGGTCCTTTTCTCGCGCTGCCAAGCGTTTCTTTTGTTCTTTTAGGGTGATGTCCAAGTAAAACTTGCGCAGGATGATACCAGAACGAATCAGCATTTCCTCCAGGTCACCAACCTCCAGAAAAAAATCCTCCACCTCCTTTTCTGTGCAAAAGCCCATCACCCGCTCCACGCCTGCCCGATTGTACCAACTCCGATTGAAGAGAACGAACTCTGCTGCCGCTGGCAAATGGGAGAGATAGCGTTGGAAATACCACTGGGTCTGTTCCCGGTCCGATGGCTTGGGCAGGGCCACCACCCGGGTCTCCCTGGGGCTCAGATGTTCGATGATCCGCTTGATGGTACCATCCTTCCCGGCACCATCACGGCCTTCCAGGATAATGAGAATTTTGTCCCCTTTGTTGATGATGTGCCGCTGTAATTTTACCAGCTCTATTTGCAGTAGCTTGAGCTGTTCTTTATACCCTTTTCCATCCATTTCCATTTCCTGCTTGGACATGACAGTGCTCCGGATTTTGTTGACCATTTTATTCATTATGACCAGCAGTGCAGAAAAACAAAAACTCAGCGCGGCCTGGGCAAACTCCAATGACGATAGAGGGCTAGGGAGCGGAGCACAAAGGTGAAAGTTGCCCCCAGCAAAACCGAAAGCCATGCCGGTAGCTGAAAAAACTCCCCTGCCAGGACCAGGATTGCCCCGCCAAGGGCTGCGGAGGCATAGATTTCCGATTGCAGCACCACCGGGACCTGGGCGGTCAGGACATCTCGCACCATACCACCCCCAATGCCACTCATCATTCCCAAAATCGCTGCCATCTCCGGTGACAGGCCATATTGCAGTGCCTTTTGCGTACCCGTGGCGGCAAAAAGACCCAGTCCGGCGGCATCAAAGACCAACACGGGGTGTTGCAATCGTTCGAAAATCCGGTGAAAGAAAAAGACCAACAGTCCCGCCAGAACAGCAATGGCAATACCGTGCCAATGGGCAATGGATTGGGGGGGGATGGCACCAATCAACAGATCACGCAGGATACCACCCGAAACCGCCGTCACCACCGCGAGAACCAGAATACCAAAAATATCAAGCTGATGGCGCACGCCACGCATGGCACCACTGATGGCAAAGACAAAAATGCCAATGTCGTTCAAAGCACCAAGAAGATAGGAAATATTGTGTACAGTAGCCATAAAAATCTGATAATCATATCGCAGACCGGTGTGCAGGGAAATGTAAGTCAAGCTTTGCAGGATGCCCGCAATTTGGGTACGGTTGGATCACTGGCCAGTCTTTGCCAAGGAGATATTGGATGCAACAAACCGCTGTTGTCACAGGCGCTTCCTCGGGGATTGGAAAAGCCACAGTGCAGGTACTCCTCGCCCAGGGCTACCGTGTCTTTTTTGGGGCCCGGCGCCTGGATCGGCTGCAACAAATTGCGCAGCAATTGGGTGGTACCCCCCTCCCCCTGGACGTGACCTCCTCCCAGTCCGTCGCTGAATTTGCAAGGCAGATCCCCGGACCCATTCATGTCTTGGTCAATAATGCCGGCGGCGCCTTGGGCAAGGAGCCTTTGGTAGAATTTGTCGAAGAGCATTGGCTGCAGATGTATCAAAGCAATGTTCTGGGGCTTGCCCGCGTAACCCGGGCCCTGTGGCCGCAGATTGCGCAGGCCGATCTGGCTACCGTCATCAATATCGGTTCTGTGGCTGGAGAGGAAACGTACCCCGGCGGGGCTGGCTACACATCCTGCAAGCACGCTGTTCGGGCGCTCTCAGAGACGATGCGTCTGGAGTGGTTGGGAAAACCCATCCGCGTGACCGAAATCGATCCTGGTTTGGTAGAAACGGAGTTTTCCATCGTACGCTTTGCTGGAGATCAGCAGGCGGCAAAGGAAGTCTATCAGGGCATGACCCCCCTGCTTGCGGAAGATATTGCCGAGGCCATTCGCTGGGTTTTGTCGTTGCCCGGTCACGTCAACATCGATCGCTTAGTAATTAAACCCAGGGAGCAAGCGCGGGTAGATAAAGTGTATCGTCGGTCATGAAGAAGCACGACAATTACCTGGCTCTTGGGTAGAATAATTCCAAGATAGGTAGGAGCCCTCTTTGGCAGCAAATCCCTGGCAACGACCCACCAGTCGTAACTGGTCGGTTTTACTGCGACTGTGGCCCTTTCTTCGACCACAAGGCTGGATGATGTTATGCTATGCCTTGGCGCTGTTGGCAAGTGCAGCAGGTACCTTGGCCCTACCCCAGGGCGCGCGATGGGTCCTGGATCGAGGTTTTCCCTCTCTCCAGGTACTGCTCTTGACCAGTGTCGGGCTTTTTTTACTAGGGATTTTCACGACCCTCGCCCGATCTGCGCGCGAAGCACTGGCAACCTGGATTGGACAGCGAGTGGTGGCGGATCTTCGTTTGCGGGTATTTGCCCATACCCTCACCTTACCCGCAAGTTTTTTTGAGCACTTCCGAACTGGCGAGGTCATTTCCCGCCTCAGCAGTGACGTTACTATTTTACGTTTTGGTTTGGCTGCCACCTTCGGTGGAGCCCTCCAGTACGGCCTGACCTTGATCGGTGCCATCGCCCTCATGGCCACCTTGGCCCCCACCCTGCTGCTGCCCATCCTGCTGATCCTGCCACCCCTTGTTTGGGTGAATCTGCGCGCGGGGCGGCTCCAACGAAAATTCAGTCGGCAGGAGCAGGATTATCTGGCCGACATCTCCGCCCTCACCGAAGAGTCCCTCAATGGGATCCGCACCATCCAGGCACTTACCCGCGAAGAGGCAACGGAACAGCTCTACGCCACGGGTATCCAAAACATCCTTGCCCGGGTGCGGGCACGGATTCGGGTCCAGGCAGGAGCCGGAATTATCAGTGGTGTGCTGGTCTTTTTTTTGTTGGCGGTCATGCTGTACTGGGGGGGATGGCAGATTATTCATCATCGCGCCAGTGTCGGCAGTCTTGCGGCCTTTCTGATTTATGCCCTCATGGCCACCTCGGCGTTGGCTTCTCTCGGGGGGTTGTGGGGGCAGTTAGGTCGTTTATTGGGGGCCATCGAACGCATTCTCGGGCTGCTGGACCAAGCTCCGGAAGAATCCGACCCCGCCCCCGTCCTCGGACAACTGCGCGGTCCTGCCCGGTTACGCTTTGCTGCACTTTCCTTCGTTTACCCCAGTCGCCCCGACATCCCAGCATTGCGAGACATTGACCTAGAGATCGCTGCTGGAGAACATGTTGCCTTGGTGGGCGCATCGGGGGCGGGCAAGAGCACCTTTTTTGATTTACTGCTGCGCCATTACCTCCCGAGTTCTGGTCAGATTTTTCTGGATGACCGGGATATCCAAAGCCTCCATGTCCAGGAATTACGGCAACAAATCGCCATCGTCCCCCAACACCCAACTATTTTTTCCTTGAGCCTTGCCGACAATATTCTCCTGGCCAATCCCAAAGCCAATGAAAAACAGCTTTGGCAGGCCATGCGCGCTGCCCGTGTCGATGAATTTGCCGAGCACCTGCCAAAGGGCATTCACACCTTCGTTGGCGAGAAAGGGATTACCCTCTCCGGTGGTCAACGGCAGCGCCTCGCCATTGCCAGAGCCCTGCTTCGCGATCCACGGATTTTGATTCTGGATGAAGCCACCAGCGCCCTGGATGCCGAAAACGAGCGACTGATCCAGGAAGCCTTGGCAGAACTGATAGCGGGAAGGACCACACTGGTTGCAGCCCATCGCCTGGCAACCATCCAGTACGCTGATCGCATTGTGGTGTTGGCTAGTGGGCAGATTAGCGCCATGGGTCGGCATGAGGAACTGATCCATACCTCCTCTATTTATCAACGCTTTGCCAAACTTCAATCCCTGGACCGCGGAGTAGAGGACCCATCCTTTTCTCCATCCCGCGCTTTCTACTAAGATACTGTCGCCAATACGGTACAGATTATTTACCCATCATCAACGAGTTAGCCAAAAAACCATAATATTCGTCGTGCCCCCCCAACAGGCAGGACCAACAGGTGGCAAGAGAGCATCCATCGTGTCTGTTGATTTTCATGATTTATAGTACCTGGCACGATCATTGCTTTTACGATTTCGCAGTTTATTGCACTGTAATCGAAACTTATTGAGGAGATGTATCATGTCCGTGAAGACTTCCGCTATCGTAGTTGCTTTGGTTTCTATGTTTGCTGTTTCCACCAGCTTTGCTGCCACCACCACTGCCAGCGCCGAAAAGCCCGCTGCCAAGATGGCTGCCCACAAGGCTCCCATGAAGATGCATAAAAAAGAAGCACACAAAGCTCCCGTAAAGAAGGCCGTAGCCCACAAGGCTCCGGTCAAAAAGGCCGAAGTCAAGAAGAGCTGATCAGCACATTCTTTTGACGTGCTACAGGGGGGCCGCCGTTGCCCCCCTTTTTCTATTGGGCAGCTAACGTTCTATACTGGGAGCAATTTCGTAGCAACGCTGATGGGAATAGTACATGTACCGCAAGATCATATTGCTTTTGGCTTTCTCCCTTACTCTGACTTCAGCTGCCTTTGCCGATTCTGCTGGCACTCTTTCACCAAGCAAGATTCACAATCTAGAGCGCTCTGCCCAGCTTGGATATGGTCCCGCCCAGTATGAGTTGGGCCTTGCCTATGCTGCTGGTGAAGGGGTTCCGCAAAACCTCCCGCTTGCGGTACATTGGTGGAAAAAGGCGGCCGAAAATCTGGATGGTGCGGCGCAATTGGAGCTTGGAACCGCCTATGCCCATGGTTGGGGTGTAGCCAAAAACATGACAAAGGCCATTTACTGGTGGAAGAAAGCTGCTCGCGATGGTAACCACGAAATTTCGAGCAAGGCTCGCCTCTATCTGGATCAGGCTGCCTAAATTATTTAACATTCATTTTTTGCTATATTTCCAACCATGCCCAGGTGGCGAAATCGGTAGACGCAAGGGACTTAAAATCCCTCGGCTTATGCCGTGCCGGTTCGAGTCCGGCTCTGGGCACCACATTGTGGTTTGATGACGCCCCTCCATACTACCGCGCAATCCTACACATCATGACCAACCCTTAATGTGGATATGGAGACCCCCCCTTATCCCGATCCAGTGCAGTCAACCACACAATACCAAAGGAATATGTACCTGTTACGACAGCGCCAAGATGCAGCAGCTGTCATCAGTATAGAGGACTGCGGCAAAGATACTAACCCATCATCCCTGCGATCTGGCCATTCCGTGCGTAGATACAGGAACCCAGTTGATCCCGCTTGGGATTGGCATTACACCAAGCCAATTCTTTGGCCGTTTCCTGGGGATGGTCCCGATACCAGTTCTGGCTGTGGCCGCCGTAGGGACCCTCATGAGAAAAAAAGAAAGGAAAAACAATGGCTACCAGACAAATGAGCAGGATGGTGGCGGTTACCCAGTAATTCCGGCGCCCCTTACCCGTTCCCCTGTTCATGATTTCCCCCTTGCCTAGCCCAGTCACACTATACCAAAGCAACCCAATTTGTTGCTATGCTGCTAGCAAAAGGAGCGAAGCATTGGCAAAGAAGAAACGCGGATTGGGCTGGCAAGGGGTGCTTTGGCTTTCGGTGCCCTGCGTGGCCGTCTTGGCAGTACCCCTGTTTAACCGGATCGAACCCGAACTCTTCGGTATCCCCTTTTTCTATTGGTGGCAAATTCTCTGGGTCCCGCTCTCCAGCGTGTTCCTGTTCATGGCCTATGGGCGCATCAGGAAGGAAAAATGAATCCTACGGCCCTGACGGTCTTTCTGGCTCTCTTCGTTTTGATCATTGTGCTGGGTTTTCTATCCGCCCGCTGGCAACAGGCTGATCTGGCCCATTTGCAGGAGTGGGGACTGGGAGGGAGGCGCTTTGGGACCTGGATCACCTGGTTTTTGATCGGTGGGGACCTCTACACGGCCTACACCTTCGTCGCCGTACCGGCTCTGGTATTTGGCGCCGGGGCCTTGGGCTTTTTTGCCCTACCCTATACGGTATTGGTGTATCCCCTGGTCTTTGCCGTCTTACCCAAACTCTGGAGCATCGCCAAACATCACCACTTTATTACTGCCGCCGATTTTGTCGAAGCCCGCTACGACAGCCCAGTGCTGGCGCTTGCCATTGCCTTGACGGGGATCGTGGCAACCATGCCCTATATTGCCCTGCAGCTGGTCGGGATTGAAGTGGTAATTGCTGCCTTGGGTTTTCCGACCCATGGTTTCTGGGGAGAAGTACCGCTATTGGTCGCCTTTATTGTTCTGGCAGCGTTTACCTATGTGAGTGGTCTGCGGGCGCCGGCGAGCATTGCGGTGGTTAAGGACTTGCTGGTGATCATCACCATCGTGGCGCTCATCGTTGTCGTGCCCGCACAGGTAGGGGGATTTGCAGCCATTTTCCAACAAATACCCAAGGAGCATCTGCTGCTGCCCGCCATCCACGCGGGCGACCTTGGAATGCAGTCTTTCTACGTGACCCTGGCCCTGGGATCGGCCATGGGCCTGATGCTCTATCCCCATGCCACGACTGCAGTATTGGCGGCCAAGGGTCCGGAAACCTTGCACCGTAACTGGATCATATTACCAGCTTACTCCCTGGTTTTGGGACTGATCGCCTTGCTGGGATATGTGGCCTATGTGGCCCATGTCGAGAAAATTCCTGCCCTTGCGCCCTATTTTCATGCTTTTGGCCCACAATTTGCCATGCCTGGACTATTGCTTGCCTATTTCCCTGGCTACTTTGTTGGAATTGGCCTGGCGGCCGTGGCCATTGGTGCCCTGGTACCTGCCTCCATCATGTCCATCGCTGCTGCCAATTTGTTTACCCGTAATATCTATCGTAGTTTTTTGCATCGGCAATGCACCCCCATGCAGGAAACGCAAATGGCAAAAAACGTTTCCCTGCTGGTCAAATTAGGTGCTTTATTTTTTATTCTCTTTCTTCCTACGGAGTTCGCCATACAACTGCAACTCCTGGGAGGAATTTTGATCTTGCAAACCCTGCCAGCCATAGTTGCTGGAATTTATACCCGCTGGTTTGATCCGCGAGCCCTTCTTGCAGCCTGGTTTTTGTCCCTCAGTTGGGGGGTTTGGGCAGCAGCCCAAACGGGCTTTCAGAAATCCATGTATGTGTTGACCCTGGCGGGATGGCAAATTCCCGCTTATATCGGATTTTATGCAGTCATAGGAAATTTTTTACTGGCTGTACTTTTTACTCTATTGCTGCGCTTGGGCAAACAACATCATTTGCGGGATCGAACTGCGGTCGAAGCCTATGGTGAATAAATTTCAGGGAACTTGACAGGACCCTGATGGACTCCAACAATCTTCCATAAATTTTTTCTTGTAGATGCAAAAGGTTCCCATGCCCCCGTCACCCACTCCTCTCCCGCTCTACTCATTCCCTGGCCTACGGAAGTGGAGACGATGACTGCCATTCGCATGGACGGTAAAGCTGTCGCCCAAGGTCTGCAGGCAGAGCTTGCCCAGGGTGTGCGTGATTTCCATCATCGGTATGGGCGTCCACCGGGCCTCGCAGTCATTTTGGTTGGCGATAATCCTGCCTCCCAGATTTATGTGCAACACAAGAAAAAGGCTTGCACGCAGGCAGGTATGGCGTCCTTTTCCCACGTTTTGCCAGCTTCCTGTACGGCCAACGAGCTTCTTGACACCATTGCAGCGTGCAATGCCCATCCCCAGATCGATGGGATTTTGGTGCAGCTGCCATTACCCCAACACCTGGATACGGAAACGATTCTGGAAAAGATTGCTGTCGAAAAAGATGTCGATGGCTTTCATCCATACAATATCGGTAGACTGGCTTTACGTGCTCCCGTTCTGCGTCCCTGCACTCCGGCGGGAATCATGACCTTGCTGCGACACTACGAGATTCCTTGCAAGGGAAAAGAGGCAGTGATTGTTGGTGCCTCCAATATTGTCGGTAGACCCATGGCCCTGGAACTGCTCCTGGCCGGGGCCACGGTAACCGTCTGCCACCGTTTCACCCAGAATATTGCGGCTTTTGTGGAGCGCGCCGAGATCTTGGTTGCGGCTGCTGGCAAGCCGGGGCTGGTGCGCGGAGCGTGGATCCGTCCCGGTGCGGCGGTCATCGATGTGGGCATCAATCGTCTTGCCGACGGTTCCCTGGTCGGGGATGTGGAATATGAAGCAGCGGCTAGCAGGGCCGGCTGGATTACTCCTGTACCCGGTGGAGTTGGGCCCATGACCGTTGCTTCCCTACTGCAAAATACGCTCCAGGCCGCACGCCAGCGTATGGATCGGACCCATGTCTGAAAAAGCACCAAGCAAACCCACTACGACCACTGCCAGGCTCGATGATCCAGCCCTCTATTTCAATCGGGACCTAAGCATCCTGGAGTTCAATCGACGCGTGCTAGCGCTGGCCGATGACCCCCATATCCCCTTATTGGAACGTCTGCGCTTTCTGACTATCGTTTCCAGCAATCTGGATGAATTCTTTGAAGTTCGTTTTGCCGGCCTGATGCAGCGAAGAAAATACGGTGCCGGTCCTTTGGGGCCCGATGGCTTGTCGCCAGAGGAGGAAATCCTTGCTGTTTCCCGTATCACCCATGAATTGATTAGTGCCCAATACGCCTGTCTGAATGAACGCCTGATTCCCGCTTTGGCCGCGGAGAACATCCGTCTGCTGCGACGCAAGGAATGGACGAGCCAACAGCGTCGTTGGGTGGCTGACTTTTTTCACCGGGAAATCATGCCCCTCCTGACGCCACTCAGTCTGGATCCAGCCCATCCCTTTCCCAAGGTGCAGAACAAAGGGCTGAATTTTGCCATTGTGCTCGAGGGGGAAGATGCCTATGGGCGCCATAGCCCCATCGCCATTGTCCAGGCTCCCCGAATCCTGCCCCGCATCATCCAGGTTCCCCCAGAGATTGGTGGACAAACAGATTTTGTCTTTCTTTCGTCGGTCATTCACGAAAATGTTGCCTGGCTCTTTCCGGGTCTGGTCGTCAAGGGCTTTTACCAGTTTCGGGTCACCCGTAACAGTGAACTTTTTGTGGACGAAGAGGAAGTGGACAATCTCCTAGATGCCATCGCCGATGAGCTGACCACGCGAGCCTTTGGTGACGCTGTGCGCTTGGAGGTAGCCAACAATTGTCCCAGGGAAGTCTACGAGTACCTCCTCCGGCATTTCGGGTTGGGTCCCGATGACCTCTACACCCTGAGTGGCCCTGTCAATCTCTCGCGGATGGCCGCCATCATCGATATGGCCAACCGTCCTGATTTGCTTTTTCCAAGCTTCACTCCCGGGTTACCTGAAAGTTGTATCCGCAACCATGGGATTTTTCATGCCCTTCGACAAGGCCCCATCCTGCTCCATCATCCCTATCAAAGCTTTACTCCGGTCATTGATTTTTTGCGGCAAGCTGCGGCTGATCCTGATGTTTTGGGCATCAAACAGACCCTCTATCGAACCACCCCGGACTCTCCCATCGTCCAGGCCCTCATGGATGCCGCCGTTGCTGGTAAACAGGTTACCGCCGTTATCGAGCTCAAGGCGCGCTTTGATGAGGCCAATAACATTCGTCTGGCCGAAGAACTGGAGAGTGTGGGTGTGCAGGTCGTCTATGGCGTGGTCAAGTACAAGGTCCATGCCAAAATGATTCTGGTCTTGCGGCGCGAAGCGGAGGGGCTTCGTCTATATGGTCATTTGGGAACAGGTAATTATCATCCCCGGAATGCCAGAATTTATACAGACTTTAGTTTGCTGACGGCTGATCCACAGATCACTGCCGATATGAATGCCCTCTTCTTGCACATCACGGGGGTTGGCGAAGCGCCCAAGCTACGCCAATTGTTGCAAAGCCCGTTTTCTCTCTTTCCTGCCCTTCGGCAAAAAATCGCTGCCGAAACCGCTTTGGGTCCCAAAGGGCGGATCATTGTCCGGGTCAATTCCCTCATTGATCCCGATTTGATCCAGGATTTATATGAGGCTTCCCAGGCAGGGGTGCGGATTGATGCCATTGTGCGCGGGGCTTGTGCGCTGCGTCCTGGTATCCCTGGTATTTCAGAGAATATTTCCGTGGTGTCCATCGTGGGTCGTTTTTTGGAGCATAGTCGGGTTTATTATTTTGGCCGCAATGGCAATCCCGAAGTTTGGTTGAGCAGCGCCGACTGGATGGGACGCAATCTCTTCCGGAGATTGGAGACTGCCGTACCCATCCGGGACCCGGCCATGAAAAAACGGGTCATCGAGGAAGCCCTGGAATTTTATCTACAGGATCGCTGCAATGCCTGGCAAATGCAGGCTGATGGCAGTTATCAATCCTTACGTAGCGAAGATACGGACTGTTTCAGCGCCCAAGCTGCCCTTCTTGCCCGCTATGCCAGGGCTACAGGCAATGACTGAAGCGTGCCGCGTGCTGGTTCTCAATAGCAAAGGTGGGGCTGGCAAAACCACACTAGCCACCAATCTGGCGAGTTTCCTTGCCTTGCGCGGTAGCGTGGTCCTGGCTGACCTGGATCCCCAGGGTTCTAGTCTTGCCTGGGGGCAACGGCGTCCTGGGACGGTTCCTGCCATTGGGGTGCTGAAGGATTCAGGGCGTGATTTTCGCGGTTATCCCGTGAGCCAATATGTGGTTTTTGACGCCCCGGCTGGGCTGAAACGAGGGCGACTGGAAGAAATGATGGACGAGGTGGATTTTTTGCTGGTTCCCGTCTCGCCCTCCCCTTTCGACATGGATGCCAGCCGGTCGTTTCTGGCGTGTCTGGAAGCAATCAAGCGCTTTCGAAAGGGGAAGGTGCGAATGGCTGTCATTGCCAATCGCGTCAAATCCCGTAGTCAAGCCCAAGGTGAATTGCTCTCCTTTATGAAGGACCTGGAACTGCCTTTGCTAGCCACCTTACGGGATAGTCAAATCTATGTTCGCGCAGCGCGCCAAGGTCTGGGGCTGGCGGATATGCGTGCCCCTGAGGCTCGTAAAGAGCTGCCAGAATGGGCACGGATTCTGCGCTTCATCCAAACGGGAGAAATCCGTGGAGCGTGAACTCAAGTTGCAAGTGCTTGCGCCAACGCTCTGGTCGGAGATTCTCCAGCACCCGCTTTTGCGCCTGAGCGAGACTAGGCCCCAGGCCCTTCACGCCATTTACTATGACACTCCCGATCAGCGCCTATACCATGGGGGTATAGCCTATCGGGTTCGACGGGAGGACTCGCAATGGGTAGCCACCATCAAACTGGCGGGTAAAAATGCAGGTGGACTCCATCAGCGACCGGAATGGAATATTCCCGTAGCTGACCCCGCACCCAATATCCAGATTTTTACGGCTCCAGAGCTCAGAGAGCGGCTGCAGGAATTCCTGTCCCTCTCCCTCACACCCCTCCTGGAAACAATTTTTCGACGTCGCGAGCGGGAAATTGTTTTTCAAAGCAGTCGGATTCTGCTTGCGGCTGATCAAGGGGAAATTCGAGCTGCCCAAGGGGTAGAGGCCATCGACGAAGTAGAGCTGGAATTGGTGGAGGGTTCCGAAATCGACCTCCTCCAACTGGGCAGCGCACTCTGTGCCGGGCTTCCTCTATGTCCAGAAAGTAACAGTAAATTTGCTCGCGGACTGATCCTGCTGGGCAGATCACTTCCATCCAGGAAGCCGTCGGGGAACCCCTTACGCCCGCGGGACGGAGCAGGAACGGCAATTTCGGCTCGGTTGATCCAAGCCGCCCAAAAGATCCTGGAGCCACTGGCAAAACTCCAACTGCAGGACGAGCAAGGACAGATTCTTCACGACCTGCGAAAAAAAGTGCGCTCCTTGCGGGCGTTGCTGCGTTTTGCCAAGGCCCTGGACCGCGATGACCGACTCCGCGGGATACGCAATGGTCTGGCAGTCTGGTTTCATGAACTGGGTGTAGCGCGGGATGTGGACGCACTGGTGGCGCATGCGCAGCATCTTGCCAAGCTGCTGCCTGAGGAGAATTCTTTGCAAGCCCTGGGAGAAGCTTTGCGGCAAACTCATCGACCCGCCAGGATCGATGCCCGAGTCGATCCTCGCGCTCGTTTGGCGGCAGAATTGCTGGCCCTTTGGGCCCAACTCCTCCTCCATCCTCTGTCTGATCCCGAGGATCTTCGCACCCACGTTGAAGAACGCCTGCAGCGAAACCTTCAGGCGTTACAGTATGTGGATCCTGCTGCCGGAGTCGAATTTCATCGGCTGCGGATCGCCCTCAAAAATCTTCGCTATACCTTGGAAGAACTACTGGAGCTATGGCCTGGTAAAGATAGCAAAGCGTTACACAAGCAGCTGCGGATTTTACAGGAGTCTGCCGGGGTCATCCGCGATGCGCAGATTGCCTATCAATATCTCCATGAGTGGCAAAACAACAGCAGCCTGGCCTACTCCGCGGGCATTCTCCTGGGCTATCTTACCGGTCGCAAGGAGCAAGAGATCCGCCGCTTTCGCAAGCACTGGGAGCGACTCCAGGAAGTTCGTAGACCCTGGGATTAGCGGTATTGGATAGCGCCCGTGCCTTGGCCAGGGGCATCCATGGGATGCACCTGGATGTTTAGGCCAGGCATCGCTCCAGGATCTCAGACACATCCCGAGAGAGCTTGGGCAGCTGCTGCAGACGAAGCATGGCCGAGCGCATCCTTGCTTGCCGATGAGGATCAAAACGAGAGATCCGGCTAAATACCGTGCTCAGACGGGCTGCGGTCTGGGGATTGACGGAATCCAGGCGGGCCAACTGCTCGACGTAAAATGCATAACCAGAGCCATCGGCGGCATGAAAAACCGTGGGATTAGCAGCAAAGCTTCCCAAGAGGGCCCGCACCCGATTGGGTACCTGCCAATGGAAAGCCGGGTGTTCCAGGAGCAACCTGGCTTGTTCCAGGGTCTGGGGAGAAGCGGGGAGCATCTGGAGAGAAAACCACTTATCGATGATCAAGGGATGATCTTGCCAACGCTGATAAAAATCTTGCAGTAAATGATCTGGCAGTAATCCCTCCCTGGCAAGGGCAGTCAGTGCCCCCAAGCGCTCGGTCATGTTATCTGCTTTGGCGTACTGCTCTTTTGCCCACCCCTGGGCCTGGGTGCCTTCTGGACCAAGGAGGGCATAGGAAAGGGCCAGATGGCGCAGGCTGCGTTGCCCTACGGCCTTGGGGTCGAAGTGATAGGGGCAAGACAACTCCCGATAGAGGCTTGACCATTGGCAAGCAAAGACCGTCGCCAGCCGCCGGCGCAATTGCTCCCGGACCCGATGAATACCATCCACATCAATTACATCCATTGCCTGACCCAGGGTTTCTTCCGCTGGCAAACGCAGCAGCTCCGCAGTAAAAGCGGGGTCCTGGTGGCATTCTTCCAGGGCGCTGGCTACCGCATCTTCCAGACTCGCGGTTTCCAGTCGACCATCGTCGCTCTTCACAGCAGCCAAAATGGCACGTTCGGCAAGGCGCTGAAAACTATCCCAACGATTGAAGGGATCGTCGTCATGACGGGCCAAAAAGACATCGGCAACCTGGGAATCCGTTCGCTCGAGAATCACCGGGGCTGAGAATCCCCGTAGTACGGAGGGAATGACTGGCCCTGGGAAAGGACCAAAGCGCCATTCCTGGGCTGCTTCCTGCAGGAGTAGTATCTGCTCACGGGCGTGGTCCACAGGGGTTCCATCTTCCAGAAAAAAGGCCAGGCGAACGGGGATTGGCAAGGGGACTTTCCGTGGCTGGCCTGGCGTTGGCGGCGTCTGTTGGGAAAGGCGCAGCACATAATGCCGGGAACCTGCTTCATAGCGACCTTCCATCTGCACGCGGGGAGTGCCCGCCTGGTCGTACCACAACAAAAAGGGTGATAGATCCTGGCCACTGCCATCGCTCAATGCCGAAATCAGATCCTCGATACATACAGCTTGGCCATCATGTCGGTCAAAGTACAAATCCATGCCCTGCCGAAAGGCCCTGGCGCCCAACACGGTATGCAGCATACGGATGATCTCTGCCCCCTTCTCGTACACTGTTGCCGTATAGAAGTTGTTGATTTCTTTGTAGGACTGGGGACGTACGGGGTGGGCAAGCTGACCTGCATCTTCGCTAAACTGGGCGCTGCGCAGTCGCCGCACATCAGCCACCCGTTGGACTCCTCGAGAATTTCGATCACTGGAAAATTCCTGATCCCGAAAGACAGTCAAGCCCTCCTTGAGACTGAGCTGAAACCAATCCCGTATGGTCACCCGGTTTCCGGTCCAATTATGGAAATATTCGTGGGCGATGACCGATTCGATGCCCAAATAGTCTTTGTCCGTAGCGGTTTGGGGACTGGCGAGAACATATTGGGAATTGAATATATTAAGCCCTTTGTTTTCCATTGCCCCCATATTGAAGCTATCGGTTGCGACTATCAGATAGCGTTCCAGATCATATTCTCGACCATAGACCGCCTCATCCCAGGCCATGGCATGCTGCAAACTCTGTAGGGCCTGGTCGCAGGCGTGCCGATATTGGGGTGCTACATAGAGTTCCAGACCAATTTCCCGACCCGATTGGGTGCAAAAATGCGCCCGCGCACAGTGAAAACTCCCTGCAACGAGAGCAAAAAGATAGCTGGGTTTGGGAAAGGGATCCTGCCAACAAGCCCAATGCCAGTTCGCTTGGGGACCTGTTCCGGTGGCCACGAGGTTGCCATTGGAGAGCAGGACCGGAAACTTTTCTTCCGGGGCATGGACAGTCACCGTGTAGCGCGCGAGTACATCCGGCCGGTCGATATAATAGGTGATGCGGCGAAATCCCTCCGCCTCACACTGGGTAAGAAAAGTGCCATCGACATAATACAAACCTGTCAGGGCGGTATTGGCAGCCGGATGGATACGTACGCGACTTTCGAGCGTGCAGCGCTCGGGGGCCTCGGTCACCAGCAAAGACTGCTGGTCTTGCACATAGTCCGCTGCACCAAGGAGCCGGCCATCAAGACGCAACGAAAGGAGTTCCAGACCCACACCGTCCAGGCGAAGTGGACCTGGACCCTGCCGACGAAGGGTCAGGCGCGACTGGACCTCCGTAGCCTCCGGATCCAGGAAGACATCCAGAAAAATTTCGTCAATGGTAAATGCAGGGGGGCGATAGTCTTTTTGATGAACTACCATCTCCTCTCTCTTCACTGACAGGTACCCGCGCTGTTGAAGCCTGCACCAATTTTCTGGAGGAGATCGGCGGCAGTACCAGGCATTCCATGGACAAGCACTGGCTGCTTGGCACGGTTACAATACAGGATGGTGGGGGTGGCCTCCTCGCCCGTATCCACCAGGAGCTGGGTATTGTTTTCCACGGCGGCAGCGACTTTGGAATTGGCGTCTGGAAGCGGTGTAATGCCCCCTTCCTCGGTCTCCTCATCGAAACCCTTTTCATTTTCCGCCATGGCCTGGGCTGGATCCTTGGCACTCAGTATCGCTTCTGCTTTGGGTAAGCTCGACGGCTTCAGAAATGCGACCACGACATAGCGTACCCGCAATTTCCCCTCGGCAATGAGTGGCTTGGCATCCTCGTAAAATTTATGGCAAAAGATGCAATTGGGGTCTACAAAGGCAATGATTTCCGGACCGGATTTGCCCACCACAAACGATTTGGCACTACTGCTTACGTCCTTGGCAATTTGGGCAGCAGGCTTTGGTTTGGGAAGCAAACCGGCCTCAATCGCATCTTCTTTGATAAGGTTTTTCCCCTCTTCATTCAAGATAGCCTGGGCCAAGATCAAATTTTTGCCATCGGGGGTCACATAGACGATATTCGGGTGCCCATCCAGCTCGACACTCACTGCGGTCAAACCGCCCGGTCCCGGAAAGACCTTTTTCACCTTGCCTTGCCCATGGGTGACCACTGCAACCAATTTTTGCACGGTATTTTCCGATACGGTCTTTGCCGAGGGAGGAAGTTGGCTGCAAGCATTGAGCAGGAGGGTGGAACAAAAGATGGACATGGCCAGGAGAGTTGGTTTGATGCGCATGCAATTGCCTCAGGAAGCCTTAACGAAAACCCTCCTATGGTAAACGTTTACCAGCACAAAGGGCTAGCCCGCACACTTCGAACTAGCCCCAGGTTCTGGCACAGGACGATTTATTACATTTTTTGATTGACAAAAACGAACTGCTCATCCACCAGATCCACCCGGATCAATTGGCCTGGCAAGAAATCTCCCCGGAGCAGGCGCTCTGCCAGGGGATTTTCGATCTCTGCCTGGATAGCGCGTTTCAGGGGACGTGCGCCATAGACTGGATCAAAACCGATTTCGGCCAGCTTGTCCAAAGCGGTATCGCTCAATTGCAGATCCAGATCCCGCTCCCGTAGTCGGGCACGCAGGCCCGCCAACTGGATTTCGGTAATGGCCCGAAGCTGGCGAGCGTCCAAAGGATGGAAGATCACGATCTCGTCGATACGATTCAGGAATTCTGGCCGGAAATGCCCCCGCACCACCCCCATGACCGCACTGCGCATGGCATCCATATCGCCGGTACGGCTATATTCCTGGATCCGGTCCGAACCCAGGTTGGAGGTCATGATGATTACAGTGTTGCGAAAATCTACCGTCCGCCCCTGACCATCGGTCAGTCGCCCATCATCCAGCACCTGGAGGAGGACATTGAATACCTCTGGATGAGCCTTCTCCACTTCGTCCAGGAGCACCACCGAATACGGTTTACGGCGCACGGTTTCGGTGAGATATCCACCTTCCTCATAGCCCACATATCCTGGTGGGGCACCAATCAGCCTTGCCACCGAATGTTTTTCCATGAACTCGCTCATATCGATGCGCACCATGTGTTCCTCGCTATCAAAGAGGAATTCGGCGAGGGCCTTGCTCAGTTCGGTCTTGCCCACCCCGGTGGGACCCAAAAAGAGAAAGGAGCCAATCGGACGGCGCGGATCCGATAGGCCCGCACGGGAACGCCGGATGGCATTGCTGACCGCCCGAACTGCCTCACCCTGGCCCACCACTCTGGCCTGTAGGCGTTCTTCCATCTTGAGCAGTTTTTCCCGCTCTCCTTCCAGCATCTTGGACACAGGAATACCAGTCCAGCGGGCAACCACTTCGGCGACTTCCTCCTCGGTGACTTCGGTGCGCAAGAGGGTGGGCGCCTGGTGTTGGCCGTCTGCAACCTGTTTTTCAGCCTGTTGAAGCTTGGCTTCCAGGGCGGGAATCTGACCGTACTGAATTTCCGCCATGCGATTGAGATCGCCGGCACGGCGGGCGTTCTCCAACTCGATCCGTAGCCGATCCAGTTCTTTCTGGATCTGTGAAGTCCCCTCGATGGCGAGTTTTTCTCTTTTCCAGATCTCTTCTAGGTCATGGAACTTCCGGTTCAGTTCGCTGATCTGTTGCTCCAGATTTTCCAGACGCTTTTTGCTCGCCTCGTCCTTTTCTTTGGCCAGGGCTACCTTTTCGATATTGAGCTGGATCAGCCGACGTTCCAGTTCATCGAGTTCTTCGGGTTTGGAGTCGATCTCCATCTTGATGCGCGAGGCGGCCTCATCCACCAGATCGATGGCCTTGTCGGGTAGATTGCGATCAGTGATGTAACGATGGGAAAGCTGGGCGGCTGCCACCAGGGCCGGATCGGTAATTCGTACCCCATGATGGGCCTCATAGCGTTCCTTGAGGCCCCGCAAGATGGCGATGGTGTCCTCCACCGAGGGCTCATCCACCAGGACGCGCTGAAAACGGCGCTCCAAAGCAGCGTCCTTTTCGATGTATTTACGGTATTCATCCAGGGTGGTGGCGCCAATGCAATGGAGCTCTCCCCGCGCCAAAGCCGGTTTGAGCATATTGCCGGCATCCATGGACCCTTCGGCTTTGCCGGCCCCCACCAGGGTGTGGATTTCATCAATAAAGAGAATGATCTGCCCCTGGGTCTTGGCCAGGTCGTTGAGTAGGGCCTTGAGCCGTTCCTCAAATTCGCCACGGAATTTGGCACCGGCAATCAGGGCCCCCAAGTCCAAGCCCAGCAGCCGCTTGTTGCGAAGAGACTCCGGGACCTCGTTATTGACGATACGCTGGGCGAGCCCTTCGACAATGGCGGTCTTTCCCACCCCAGGCTCGCCAATCAACACGGGATTATTCTTGCTGCGGCGCAGCAAGACCTGGATGGTCCGGCGAATCTCCTCGTCTCGCCCAATGACCGGGTCCAACTTGCCTTGGGCCGCCCGCTCGGTATAGTCGATGGTGTACTTTTCCAGGGCCTGTCGCTGCTCTTCGGCATTGGGGTCGTTGATCTTTTCGCCACCGTGTAACGCGGTAATGGCGCTTTCCAGGTCTTTGCTGGTAGCGCCGGCCTCCTTGAAGAGGCGTCCCCCATCCCCTTTGTCTTCCAAAAGGGCGAGGAGGAAATGTTCGGTGGAAATGTAGCTATCTCCTCGTTTCTGGGCAATCTTGTCAGCCAGATTCAGTAGATTGATCAAATCCCGACCAATCTGGACCTCGCCCGGTCGTCCCTCCACTTTGGGAAGATTCTGTATAGCACGACCCACTTCATTGCGCAGGGCATCCACCCGGACACCGGCTTTGCTAAGCAAGGGCCGTGCAATGCCCCCTTCCTGATCCAAAAAGGCCTGGAGGAGATGTACCGGTTCGACTTGTTGCTGATCATGACCCAAAGCCAGGCTCTGGGCCTCCTGCAAGGCCTGTTGAAATTTGGTGGTCAATTTATCGCTACGCATAAAAAGGATTCTCCAATCGGGTTCTGGGTAGCAGATGGGCACCCTAGGCAGTTTTTTCAAGGGGACGGGAGTAGTGTTTCATGCCTGACAACAAAACGAAGGCCACCAATGCCATGGCTGCGGCTGCCCCAAAAGCCCCTTGCCCGCCCCAGTGGCTCCAGGCATAGCCAGCACCCAAAGCGCCAAGTCCACCTCCCAAGCCATAGACCAGACTCGCATACAAGGCCATGCCCCGCGAGCGCAGGGCTTCGGGGAAGCGCCCAAAAACCCAGTGCACTGCAGCCAAATGAAAAGCAGCATAACTCGCCGCATGGAGAATTTGCACCACGATGATCCAAAAGAAACCCGGCCACCAGGCAATAACTGCCCAACGCACGCTGGTCAGAAAAAAAGCAATCCCAAAAAGACGCATGGTACCCCACCGCTGGATCCACTGATCTCCAAACCAGAAGAAGATCACTTCGGCAAGCACCGCCAAGGCCCAGAGAATTCCCACCACGCCGCTCCCAAAACCATGTGCCTCCACATAGATGGAATAAAAGGCGTAGTAGACCCCATGACTGCCCTGCTCTAGTACTCCCGCCAGCAAAAAGAGCAACAGCTCGGGCTGCCGTAAGTAAGGAAGAAAGGAGGGGCGCGGCACGGCCTGGGGGGGCGAAGGAGAAGCAGTTAACGGCAGATAATGACTGAGCCAGGCCGTGCCAAAGAAAAACAACAGCAACAATGGCAAAAATACCTGGTCACCAAAGCCGCCAAGCAGCACGCCCATCCCCATGGCGAGGGCAATGAATCCCAGGGAGCCCCACAGACGAATTCGTCCATATTGCTTCCCCTGCTGCTGTGCCCAGGCAAGACTCAGGGCATCTACCAATGGCAAGGTGGCAGCCCAAAAAAAAGAAAAGCCCAGGGTTACCAGCAACAACTTCCAAAAATCCTGCTGGGCAAAAAAAAGGAGGCCAAAACTCAAGGCGGCAAGATAAGTACCCCAGGGGATCAGCCGACGCGCCGGTTGCCAATGGAGGAGCCAGCCCCACACATTGGGCGCAATGACTTTGCTAAACTGGACCGCTGCGGTGAGCAGGCCAATGGCAAAGGCGCTCTGGTCCTGGGACTGGAGCCAGGGACCCCAGTAGGGCAGAAAGGCGCCCATTGCACAGAAGTAGACAAAATAAAAGGCAACGAGGGCGTTTCCCTCGCGCCGGACCCCTAACATTGGCTGGCAATGGGTTCCAGGGGGGGGCGAACCTGGGCATTTTGCGCCCGGTGTCGGAGATGGTGATCCATGAGGGTGATGGCGATCATGGCTTCGACAATGGGGACTGCACGAATCCCCACACAAGGATCATGACGACCCGTAGTGACAACCTCCACGATCTGCCCCTCCTGGTCGATGCTCGGCCGAGGGATGCGGATGCTGGAGGTGGGTTTGACCGCTACCGACAACAGCAGATCCTGACCCGTGGAGATCCCCCCCAAGACGCCGCCGGCATGATTGCTGGCAAAGCCTTGGGGAGTCAGGGAATCCCCGTGCTGGCTCCCCCGCTGCTCCACCACGGCAAAGCCGTCGCCAATCGCCACCGCCTTGACGGCGTTGATGCTCATCAAGGCTTTGGACAGATCGGCCTCCAGACGATCAAAGACCGGTTCTCCCAAACCCACCGGCATCCCCGTCACCCGCGCATCAACGCGCGCGCCAATGGAGTCTCCCTCCTTGCGCAGGGCATCCAGGTATTCTGCCATGCGTTCCGCAGCAATGGGATCCGGACAGAAGAAGGGATTTTGCTCGATGATCTCGGTGGCAAAGGTCTCGGCCCGAATGGGACCCATCTGGGCCAACCAGGCCTGGATGCCAACCCCCAGCTGTTCCCGCAGATACTTGCGGGCCACCGCCCCCGCCGCTACCCGCATGGCCGTTTCTCGGGCCGAAGAACGACCACCACCGCGATAATCGCGGATTCCATACTTCATCAGGTAGGTATAATCGGCGTGGCCGGGGCGAAAACGATCCTTGATTTTTTGGTAATCCTGGGAACGCTGATCGGTATTGTGGATCAGCAGAGCAATGGGCGTTCCAGTGGTGACCCCCTCGAAGACCCCCGAGAGGATTTCTACCTGATCAGCTTCCTGACGCTGGGTGGTATGGCGGGATTGTCCAGGCCGACGTCGATCCAGTTCTGGCTGAATGTCCTCGGCGCCAAGGGCCAGGCCCGGCGGACAACCATCTATGATGGCACCTATGGCTGGCCCGTGGCTTTCGCCAAAGGTAGTCACCCGAAAAAGCGCACCGATGCTATTGCCAGGCACCGTCTAGTTTTCTCCCTCGATCAAGGCATAGGCCGAGTGATTGTGAATGGATTCGAAGTTTTCCGAGGCTACCGAATACCTGGCAATGCGGGAGTCGCGCTGCAGACGTAACGCCAGATCTCGGACCATGTCTTCCACGAACTTGGGATGATCATAGGCATATTCGGTCACGAATTTTTCATCAGGACGCTTGAGGATGCCGTAGAGCTGGGAGGAGGCCTCGGCTTCTACCACTGCAATGAGTTCCTCGATCCAGATCGGTTTGCGGTTTTGAATCCAGACACTCACCCGGGAGCGCTGATTGTGGGCACCATACTCCGAGATACTCTTGGAACAGGGGCACAGGCTCGTCACCGGGACATGGACGGTAAGTTCCTGAACATACTGATCTTCCTGGAGGATACCCACCCATTCCACTTCGTAGTCCAGGTAACTGCTTACCCCAGAAACGGGCGCTTTTTTGGATATAAACCAGGGAAACTGGATTTCAATCCGGGCGTCCCGGGCTTCCAGGCGATCCCGTGTGCGCAGGATGAGCTCCTGGAAGTTCAACACCGACAGGGGATTGCCTTGTTGTTCTTCGAGGATCTGCAAAAAACGGGACATGTGGGTCCCTTTCACTTCGGGAGGGAGGCTGACATACATATTGCACAGGGCTGCAACCTGCTGGATCTTCTGGTCCCGATCCTGAATCTGGAGGGGATAACGAAGCGCTTTGACGCCCACCCGTTGGATGGCAATGGCACGAGGATCGGCTCGACCCTGCACATCTTCCAATAATTCGGCAGCACAATCTCTCACCGGAACCTCCCCTTCATTCCTGACAAAATCAGTCAGATATTACGCCCCGGATCCCGATTGCTCAAGGCGCGCCAGCAAAGCTCGGCCCGCATTCTCAATTCCTACAGCATCGAGTCCTAACTCCGCCAACCAGAGGTTGCTCTCCCCGTGTTCAATGAACTGATCGGGCAGACCCAAAATACGCAGCATGGGATGCTCCCCTTGCTCCAGGAAATATTCGGCCACCGCACTTCCCGCTCCCCCCATGCGTACCCCTTCCTCCACCGTCAGAAAGGCTGCATGGTCAGCAAGCAGGTCGGTCAGCAGCTCCGTATCCAGGGGCTTGATGAAACGCATATTGACCACGGTCGCATCCAGCGCCTCGCCAGCGATCATGGCATCCGCCGCGCGGGTGCCAAAGGACAGGATGGCCAGTCGTTTTCCCCGCCGCAGAAGCTCCCCCTTGCCCCAAGGAAGGACCCTGGATACGTCAGGATCTTGAATGGAGCCAGCAGCCGCACCACGTGGATAGCGCACCAGGACAGGCCCCGCGTGGGCAAAGCCCGTATTGAGCATGTCCCGCATTTCCTGGGCATCTTTGGGGGCAAGGATGGCCACATTGGGAATACACCGGGAAAAAGCGATATCAAAAGCACCCTGATGGGTTGCTCCATCAGCACCGACGATACCTGCCCGATCTACGGCAAACAGGACCGGCAGATTCTGGATGGCGACATCGTGCAGCAACTGGTCGTAGGCCCGCTGCAAAAAGGTGGAATAAATGGCAACCACAGGATGAAAGCCTTCACAGGCCAAACCGGCCGCAAAGGTCACCGCATGCTGCTCGGCAATACCCACGTCGAAGTACCGTTCGGGAAAGAGTTGTTCGAAACGAACCAAGCCTGAACCTTCCCGCATGGCTGGGGTGATCCCCACGAGTTTGGCTTCTTTGGCTGCCTTGTCGCAGAGCCAGTCACCAAAAACCTGGGTATAACTCAGGACCGAGGACTTGTGCATGGCACCATTCCTCGGATCAAAGGGGGTAACGCCATGATATCCGCAGGGGTCCAATTCTGCGGGAGCAAAGCCCTTACCCTTCCGGGTGATTACATGGAGCAAACGCGGCCCCTTGATTTTTTTCAGATTCTCCAAGGTCGGGAGAAGACTGTCCAGGTCATGACCATCGATGGGACCATAATAGGTGAAGCCCATTTCCTCAAAGAGCAGCCCAGGTGAGACCAGACCTTTGACCCCTTCCTCGGCCTTTTTGGCCAATTCGCGTAGGGGCGGGACCATGCGCAAGGCCTGCCCAGCCCCTTCGCGCATGGAATTATAGAGGGGGTTGGACAAGAGTCTGGTCAAATAGCGCGACACCGCGCCCACGTTGGGGGAAATGGACATTTCATTGTCATTGAGAATGACCAGTAAATTGGCATCCAATACACCGCCATTATTGAGGGCCTCATAGGCCATACCCGCCGTCATCGCACCATCGCCAATGATCGCCACCACCTGTCGCTGACTTTGGGTAAGCGACGCGGCTACTGCCATCCCCAGCCCCGCACTGATGGAAGTGCTGGAGTGCCCCGCACCAAAGGTGTCATAGGGACTCTCCTCGCGCTTCAAAAAACCCGAGAGCCCGTCTTTTTTCCGAAGGGTCGCGAAACGGTGGCCACGCCCGGTCAAAATCTTGTGGGGATAGGCTTGATGGCCAACATCCCAGACCAGGCGGTCCTCCGGGGTTTGAAAAACGGTATGAAGAGCCACAGTGAGTTCGACGGTGCCCAGGCAGGAAGAAAGATGCCCCCCCGTCTGACTGACCGTTTCCAGCAAAAATTGTCGCAGCCGCTTGGCCACCTGCTTGAGTTCGCTACGGGGAAGCTCCCGCAGTCCCTGGGGGCTGGGAATTTGCTCCAGGAGAGGATTCATTGTTTGCGCTCGACGATGAGGCGGGCCAGGGCCCGCAGATGATTTGCTTCCGGCCCCCAATCGGCAAGGGCATCAAGGGCCCCTTGCAAAAGACTGGCGGCATATTCCTGGGCTTGCTGTAGACCTAGGAGACTGACAAAGCCTGGCTTTTGCCGTTCGCGATCGGCACCCTGGCGCGCCTTACCCGTTTGCTGGAGATCGCCAATCTCGTCGAGGATATCATCCTGAACCTGAAAGGCCAGGCCAATTCGGTCACCATAGTGGATCAATGCCTGGCCGGCCCGGGAATCCTCCGCAAGATCGGCTGCCGCCAAGGCCAGCTGAACAGCACAACGCAATAACATGCCGGTCTTGAGAAGATGCATTTGCTCCAGCGCCGGCTGCAGGAGCTGGTGTCCGACGGCAGCCAAATCCAACGCCTGCCCCCCCACCATTCCATGGGAGCCAGCGGCGCGGGCAAGGGTTGCAACCATCCGCAGTTGCTGCCGGGGGGCCAGCCCCCTGGCGCTTGCCAGGACCGCGAAGGACTCGGTGAGCAAGGCATCTCCCACCAATATGGCCGTTGCTTCATCATAGGCCTTGTGGGTCGTGGGGCGGCCGCGGCGCAGATCATCGTTGTCCATGGCGGGCAAATCGTCATGGACCAGAGAATAGGCATGTATCAATTCGAGCGCCGCAGCCGGGTGATCCAGCAGGCTTTCATGGACCCCCAAGGCCGTACCTGCAGCGTAGGTGAGCAGGGGGCGAATCCTCTTACCGCCTCCCAGGACACTGTAGCGCATGGCGTCATGCAGTCTGGCGGGAAAAGCATCGGCAGGGGGCAGGAGTTGGTCCAGGACCCGTTCAGTATGAGTGGTAATCCGCTCGCGAAAAGCCGCAAAGGATTCGGCTACAGACAATTCAATCTTCCTCGTTGTTGTTGGGGAGGGGCTGGACCTGGCCATCAAGCAGGATTTCCACCTTTTGTTTTGCCTCCCGCAGTTGCTGCTCCGCGCGCTGGGCGAGTGCCATCCCCTGCTGGAAAAGGGTGACGGATTCCTCCAAGCCCAACTGGCCGCTTTCCATCCGTTGGATGATTCTTTCCAAAGCAGAAAGGGTGTCAGCGAAGGCTTCGGGTGGGTTCTCGACCGTAGGGTCGGCGGAGGATTCCATTACAGTGGTCATACTACGCATTAAACACCAGGGCAGCGCCGCCAGGCAAGAACCTTGCAGACTGGACGGTATGTTTGCCACCCTCTAGACTGCAACTTCCACTGAATTTGAGGGTGCAGATTTTTATGTCGACCATGCCGCAGGAAATTGGCTGCACACCCTTCCGACCTGAGGGGAAAACCCGCTTTGATGTATTGGGCGCCATTAGTATTTCTCATTTTCTCAATGATAGCATCCAGTCATTGATGTTGGCGGTTTATCCCCTTTTTCGTAGCCAATTCCACTTGAGCTTTGCCCAGATTGGCCTGATCACCCTGGCGTATCAACTGACGGCCTCCATCATCCAACCCCTGGTGGGTCGCTACACCGATCGCCATCCCCTCCCCTGGTCCTTGCCGGTGGGCATGCTTTCCACCTTTTTTGGGCTCTTGCTGTTGTCCCAGGCGTCCGATTATGGGGTCTTGTTGTTGGCGGCCGCCATGGTCGGTTTGGGATCCTCGGTATTTCATCCAGAGTCCTCGCGCGTGGCACGAATGGCAGCCGGCGGCCGATACGGTCTGGCCCAATCCATTTTCCAGGTGGGGGGCAATCTGGGAACAGCGGTAGGGCCTCTGCTTGCGGCCTATCTGGTAATGCCCCATGGACAAGAGAGTCTATCCTGGTTTTCCCTGCTGGCTCTGGCCGCCATTGTCATTTTGAGCTTTGTGGGGCGATGGTACCAACATCAGCATCGTCTGCCCAAAAAAATTGCAGCAAACCCAAGGCAAAGCTTGCCCCGGGGGTTGGTGCGGCGGAGCATGATCATTTTGGTGACGCTCATGTTTTCCAAGTTCATTTATCTGACTAGCATCAGCAGCTATTTGATTTTCTATCTGATGCATCGCTTTGCCATTCCAGTACGCGAAGCCCAACTGCATCTTTTTTTCTTTTTGGGAGCGGTCGCGGCTGGAACCTTGCTGGGCGGACCCATTGGTGATCGGATCGGGCGCCAGCGGGTCATTTGGGTATCGCTTCTGGGCATTGCCCCCTTTACCTTGGTTTTGCCCTATGTGGGTCTGCTGACCAGCGCCCTGCTCACCATCATCATTGGCTTTTTGCTGGCTTCAGCGTTCCCTGCCATGGTCGTTTATGCCCAGGAATTGGTGCCTGGTCGTGTCGGCGCCATTTCCGGGCTCTTTTTTGGCCTTGCTTTTGGGTTGGGCGGGATCGGTGCTGCCGTATTGGGGGAGCTAGCCGACCTTTGGGGCATCGATACGGTCTACCAGATTTGCTCTTTTTTGCCGCTACTGGGGCTCCTGGCAGCTTTTTTGCCAAGACATCCCCAGGGACTTCCCCAGGAGAGCGCCGCATAAGTTTTCTGGAAAACTTTGATATACTGACAAACTCCATTGGACGAACACGAGATTTTTCATGGCCCTTGCCATCTTTGACCTCGACAACACGTTACTGGCTGGTGATTCTGATCATGCCTGGCTGGAATTTTTGAGCACGCTGGGCATTGTGGATGGTGAGGAGCTACGCCAGGCCAATGATCGCTACTATCGGGCCTATATGGAGGGCACCCTGGACATACGGGAGTTTCTGGCCTTTGTTCTGGCTCCATTGGCCCAACATCCCCGTTCGCAATTGGATGCCTGGCTTGGTCAATATCTGCGGGAGCGGGTCTTGCCCA
>JAEPKX010000004.1:67691-74356 GCA_021375695.1 Candidatus Igneacidithiobacillus taupoensis
GCCTATATGGAGGGCACCCTGGACATACGGGAGTTTCTGGCCTTTGTTCTGGCTCCATTGGCCCAACATCCCCGTTCGCAATTGGATGCCTGGCTTGGTCAATATCTGCGGGAGCGGGTCTTGCCCATGATTACCGATGCCTCCCGTGCCCTGGTGCGCGGCCATGCAGATCAAGGAGACACCCTCCTCATCATTACTGCCACCAACCGCTTCGTGACCGCTCCCATTGCCGTGGAACTTGGTGTCCCGACCCTCCTGGCAACCGAAGCCGAGACCGATGGGAATGGCAACTTTACCGGGCGATCCTATGGCATTCCCTGCTTTCAGCAGGGTAAGGTGGACCGGCTTCGGCAATGGTTACGCAGCCAGGATCTTCCTTGGGAAGAAACACTGGAAAACGCCTATTTCTACAGCGATTCACACAATGATCTGCCATTGCTGGAGCTGGTGGGCAAGCCCGTGGCCGTTGATCCGGATCCGATCCTGCACCGCACCGCTCAAGAGCGGGGCTGGCCCATTTTGCGTCTGCACGGTCCTTGCCACCCGGTCTCTTGATTACCCTCATTGCGTTTCCCGGGCCAAGGCAGAAACATCTACGGGTAACACCGTGGAAATCCCCGCCTCGACCATGGTCACCCCAATCAATTGCTCGGCGATCCGTAGGGTGGGCTGCCGATGGCTGATCAACAAAAATTGAATGCTGGGGGCCAGGGTCTGCAAGAGGGTACAAAAGCGCTCGATATTGGCATCATCAAGGGATGCATCCACTTCATCCAGCAAACAAAAAGGCGCGGGATTCAACTGAAAAAGGGCGAAAATCAAGGCGATGGCTGTGAGGGCCTTTTCGCCACCGGAGAGTTGTTGGAGGTTGCCATTGCGTTTGCCGGGCGGTTGGGCCCGCAGGATCAGCCCTCCCTCGAGAAGATCGAGGGAATTGCTCTCCAGGGATGCCTTCCCTCCCGAAAAGAGGGTGGCAAAATGCTCCTGCAACGCGACATTTACTTTTTCCAGGGTTTGTTGAAAACGCTCTCTACTTTCGGCATCCATTGCGGCCATGGCCAGTTGCAGACGAGCCAATGCCTCCTCCACATCGGCTACTTGCGCGAGCAGACTTCCCTGGCGGTCGTCTAGAGCCGCAAGCTCTTCTTCTGCCGCCAGATTGACATTTCCCAGGCGGGTGATGGCTCGGGCAATGCGTTCCAGTTCCGTCTTTGGATCTTTTTCCAAGGGTGCAGCACCCGGATTTTCCCTCAGGCTTTGCGCCAGATTCGCTGCTTCTTGCAGCAATAGTCCAAGACGTTGCTGCTCGTGCTGGATATCAGTTTCCCAGCGGGTAATCTGCAGCTCCAGTTGTCTTTGTTGGGCTACCAATTCTTGGATTTGTTGTCGAAGTTTTTGTTCGGAATCCTGCAAATCCTCCAAAGCCTGGTGGGCAGCCTGGAGTGTTTTCTGGGCTTGGCTTCGACGGCTCGCCAGGGATTCCCGCAACTGTTGGAGATGAGTGTGCTGGTCCTGCCAATTTTGGTAGCTCACCTGATCGATCTCTTGTTGCTGCAGGAATTGTCTTTCCTCCTTTTCCAGAGTGGCCAAGCGATCCTGGGTGGTCATGGTTTGCAGCTGCAAGCGTTGCGCTTCCAGGGCCATTTGATGCTCTTGCTCGCGTCCTTGTCCCAGTTGTTGGCGGACCTCTTGTAAGGAGCGGCGCAAGCCATCCATCGTCCGACGTAATTCACGATCGGGATATTGCAATGCCTCTTGCGCGTGACGTTGTCGCTGTAACTCTTGCTCCAACCGGGTCCATTGCTCTTGCAATTGCGCCCGTTCCGGTTCCAACTGCCCGATGGCGGTCTGGGCCATGTTTTGCCGCTCCAAGGCTGCTTGCAGGTTTGCCTTGCATTCCACTACCCGGTGGGCCGCCTGCGCCGCTGCTTTTTCCAGATTCCGTACTGTTTGCTGTTGCTCTTGTTCTTGCCGTCGCAGCGCTTGCAGTTGGGAGCGAGCCTCTTCCAGGCTGATGGCAGCACGCCCTTCCGCATCCTCTAGTGTAGACAGGATCTTTTGCAAGGCAGATAATTGCTGGCGCAAACGCAAGCTGCTTGCCCCTTCTTCCCCTTGCAGTCGTACCAGACTGTGCCGACCAAGGATCTCTCCCGCTGGAGTAACCCAGGATTCCCACGCCTGGAGATGATCTTGATGCGCATGTGCCCAAGCCAGATCCGGCGCGCAGCGAAGGCCATGAAACCAGGGGTATAGGGCCAGCAAATATTCGCCTTTACAGCGTAAATGATGAAAGAGGGCGTCGGATTCCATGGGCGGCAATGCGCCGGTACCTGGCCAAAGCCATTGCCCTCGTTGTGCGGGGCTTGCTGCCTCCGGGGCTTGCACCAGAATTGCGTGAAAACGGTCAGCCAGGAGCCATTCGACCACTGCTTCCCAGGGGGGTGCCACGGTCAAGATTTCACTGAGTAGCACTTCACCATCGGGCTTTTGCTTTTCCAGTGCCCGGAGCACAGCTTCCAATGCACTATGCTGGGAACGCTTTTCCTGGAGGATGTCGCGCTGCAGCTGCCATTGGGATTGGGAGGATTCCACTTGCTCTTCGACTTGGCGTAACTCCTGCTGGATTCGTTCCCATTGCCCATGGGACTCTGCTAGTAATTGTTGCAGCCGCAACGCCTCTGCTTGCGCTCTAGCTAGATCCTTTTCGGGTAACTGCACTGGCCGGCGCAATTCGCCCAGGCGCCGTTCCAGATCTTGCAAACGTGCATGCAGTCCCTGTCCCTGGGCCTCCAGGATAGCGAGGGAACGGTGCCCCTTTTGGATCTGCTCCTGCATTCTCTCCATTTCTTTGGAGGACTCGGCCAGTTGCCGTTCCAGGGCATTGCGCTTTTCCTGCAGTTCCCTGCTTGCGGCAACCTGGACCAATCCAAGCGCAGCGAGATGGGCCAGGCGCTCCTGATTTTCCTGGTGTAACCGGGTACGTTGTCCAAATTCGTCACGAATCCTCGCCAATTGGACGCGCCCCTCCTCAAGCCTTTTGCGCAGGGCCTTGCCCTCCCCTTCACTATGCTGCCATTGTTGTTCCACCAGGAGTAATTCTGCTTGCGTTGCATATTGTTCTTCCTGGGCCATGGCAAGATTGTTTTCCGCTTCTTTGATGGCAATGCGCAGCCGCTCTTGGGCAGAACCCAGTTCCTTTTCTTCTTGCTCTAATTGCTGGCGATGGGTACGTGCCTGACATACCTGCTCCTCCAGTCCGGCCAGCGAGCTTTCCAGTTCCTCAACCTGTGCTGCCAATAGCCACCACTGCCAACGGCGTTCCTCTTGACGCAACTCGCGCAGCTGCCGCGCCTGCTCGGCCTGCCGTTGCAGACGCTGATATTGTTGGGCAAATTCGTTCTGCAGGTCTCCGAGCCGCTGCAAATGCTCGCGCGTCTCGGCAATTCTCTGCTGGGATTCCCGCCGTCGTTCCTTGTAACGGCTAATACCTCCTGCCTCCTCCAAAAGGGCTCGCAACTCTTCCGGTCGACCCTCGACAATCCGGCCGACGGTCCCCTGTTCGATGATGGCGTAGGCATTGCTACCAAGACCCGTTCCCAAAAAAAGATCGGCCACATCCCGCCGGCGACAGCGCGCATCATTGATGCGGTACTGCCCTTCCCCATCGCGGCTGAGCCTTCGCTCCACGCGGATCTCGGCGGTGGCGGTCCAGGGTGCTGGAGCAAGGCTCTGACTGTTGTCAAAGAGTAGTTCTACCACGGCTTGGCTGGCTGGGGGACGCTGACTGGAGCCATTGGAAATGACATCGGTCAGGGCCGCTCCACGGAGCTGCCTGGCAGAAGACTCCCCCAGGACCCAGCGAATCGCATCGATGATGTTGGATTTGCCACAACCATTGGGACCGACAATGATGGCTGGATTGCCATGCAGAGAAATCCGGGTACTCTGGCGAAAAGATTTGAACCCTTGGAGGGTGATGGCAGAAAGGCGCACTCGTCTTTGCTATGATGGTATCTGTGTGCGGCGATTTTGCGGAGACCCAAGATGCCCAGTCAACCCAGTACGGACTTGCAGAGCTTTCCCAACCCCAATCCCGATCGGGATTATCTGGTTCACATGGATCTTCCGGAGTTCACCTGTCTCTGCCCACTGACCGGTCAACCAGATTTTGCCCATTTTTTGCTGGATTTCGTGCCGGATCAACGCAATGTCGAGCTCAAGTCCCTCAAACTCTATCTCTGGAGCTTTCGCAACGAAGGGGCCTTTCACGAGGCCTTGACCAACCGGATTGCCAACGACCTGATCCAACTTCTTTCCCCCCGCTATCTGCGTCTGCTGGGGCGCTGGTATGTGCGCGGCGGGATCAGCACCGATGTCCTGGTCGAACATCATCAGCCCGGATGGGAAAATCCCAAGATCCTAGAACAATTGCACCGCGCTCCCTGGACGCAGCATCAACCGGGATTGTGAGTTTGCCTGGCAATGCTACAGGACTTCATTGGCATAGTCAGCCAGGCGCGAGCGTTCTCCCCGTCGCAAGGTAACATGACCGCTATGCTCCCACTCCTTGAAGCGATCCACCACATACGTCAGCCCTGAAGTGGTTTCCGTCAGATAGGGGGTGTCAATCTGGGCAATATTACCCAGACAGACCACTTTGGTCCCTGGTCCGGCCCGGGTGATGAGGGTTTTCATTTCTTTGGAGGTCAAGTTCTGTGCCTCATCGATGATCACAAATTTTTCCAGGAAAGTACGACCACGCATGAAGCTCATGGATTTGATCCGGATCCGTTTGCCGATGAGATCCTGGGTAGCACTGCGTCCCCAGCTTCCAGCACCCTCGGGACCACGTGACAAGATCTCCAGGTTATCCTCCACGGCACCCATCCAGGGCTGCATTTTCTCTTCTTCAGTGCCTGGCAAAAATCCAATCTCATCACCGACAGGGACAGTGGCTCTGGTCACAATGGCTTCGCTGTAACGCTTTTCCTCGAAAATCTGCTGCAGGGCCGCAGCCAGGGTCAAAAGGGTTTTTCCTGTGCCTGCAGGACCGAGGATGGTGACAAAGTCGATCTCCGGATCCATGAGCAAATGCAAGGCAAAGCTCTGCTCCCGATTGCGCGCCCGAATCCCCCAAACGGAGTGGCGCTCCCCAGTGTAGTCCGTAACCCTTTCTACCACCGCATGATCGGGTGCCACACTGCGGACAATGGCAGCAAAATCCTCCCGATAGTCTTCGCCGTTGCTGAGCAGCAAAAATTGATTGGGGTACCAATGGGCAACGGCTGGTCCACGCAGGCGATAGAAGCTGCGGCCACTTTCCTGCCAGGCATCTAGATCCCGACTATGGTGCTCCCAGAAATCCGCTGGCAAGGGATGCACACCGGTATACAGGAGATCAGCATCCTCCAGAGCCCGGTCATTTTGGTAGTCTTCCACCCGCAAGCCCAGGGTGCGACCCTTGATCCGCAAGTTGATATCCTTGCTCACCAGAATGACTTCGCGGTCAGGATGCAGGCCTTGCAAGGCCAGGGTCACTGCTAGAATTTCATGGTCAGCCTTGCCGCCGGCCAGGTCATCGGGGAGCTGTTGGCGGTACGCTGCCGTCTGGAAAAAAAGCCGACCTTTGGCGTAGGGAAGTTCGAGACCAGCTTCCAGATCCGAGTTACTAGACAGCATTTCATCCAGTTGTCGGCTCACTTGCCGAACATTACGGGCCTGTTCGCTCAACCCCTTCTTGTGTTGATCCAGCTCCTCCAGCACGACCATGGGTAGGAGGATGTCGTGTTCCTGAAAACGGTACAGGGAGGACGGATCGTGCATGAGGACGTTGGTATCGAGCACGTACAGGCGCTTGCGGTCTTCTATGGATGAACTCTTCATCAGGCCAGTTTTTGGCAAAGGGAGAGGATCTGTGCGGCATGGCCAGCCGCTTTGACCTTACGTTGGATGTGCGCGATTTTCCCATCTCGATCAATAACAAAAGTGCTGCGCTCGATACCAAGATAAGTCTTGCCGTAGTTCTTTTTTTCCTTGATGACATCGTAAGCCCGACAAAGCTTTTCATCGGGGTCCGAGAGCAAGGAAAAGGGGAAATGAAACTTGTTGGCAAACTTCTCATGACTGGCAACACTATCCCGGGAAACCCCAAGAATTTCCGTATCCGCCTCCTGGAATTGGGGGTACAGAGCTGCAAATTCCTGGCCTTCGGTGGTACAACCAGGCGTGTCATCCTTGGGATAAAAATAGAGCACCACTTTCCGCCCGCGGAGACTGGACAAGGTCACCGTCTCCCCTCTTTGATTGCTGGCGCTGAATTCGGGGGCCGCTTGGCCCACCTCTATGCTTTGGGTCATTTTTTCTCTCCAATTTGGCCTCTTGGCAATCTACTTGGCTGTCAGGCAGCTGTCTAGGCCCCATGCTGCAGACAATGGTCCCCCATACCGCATTAAGCTAAGGAAAATCGGCTGTCCCCACGATGGAGCGAGCGTCGCCTTTTCCGTGGCGGAATTCGGGAATGTGGTTTACCTTGTCAGTAGGTATGGAGATCGTTATCATTTCATGGAATCATTCAGCAAATGATCACATGCCGTTGTAGCTCAGTCGGTAGAGCAACTGATTCGTAATCAGTAGGTCAGAGGTTCGATTCCCCTCAACGGCACCAA
>JAEPKX010000033.1 GCA_021375695.1 Candidatus Igneacidithiobacillus taupoensis
AAAAAAGACCGACCGAGTTTCCAGATCAATAAATCAGGTCATAACTGATCGGGCTGGTAATTAAAGAGAAATCTTTAGGTCCTCTGATCGCGTAGCTACTGAGCTACTACAGCTTTTTAGGAAATAGACCCGATCCATAGCCGTGCGCCCTGGAAGACCAAGGAAAATCTCCCGGGCGCCGATCGCAATCTCCGTTTGGCCAACGATAAGGCCCAAAACGTGACGGTAAAGCAGCTCACCCGGGGAAATCCGACCATGAAAGCAAAGTTCGATGATCTGTCTGATTAGGTCATTAGCAACCCTCATTGCGCAGGTCAACAGTACCGTTGCCAGGACTACTGGATCGGCTTGTCTTCCTAGGTCGTTACATACGCCTGCAGAGCTAGCCAACCCTCTCTCTAAAGTTGGATATAGGTTGGATGGAAAAAATGAAGGCACCTAGAATTTTCTTCTAAGTGCCTGTTTTATTTGGCGCGCTCGGAGAGATTCGAACTCCCGACCTACTGATTCGTAGTCAGTTGCTCTATCCGGCTGAGCTACGAGCGCAAACTGGGGCCAATACTACCGTCAGGGCCTGACGGGGTCAACCACAGCCAGATGAAATCAAACCCAGCTGTCATCTCCTCCCATACCAAAATCATCGTTACTTGGCTGGTCTGTGGAATCACCCCAGCTTGCGTCAGTCATGCCCAAATTATCAACCTGCTGGCTTTGCCCTTCGTGGCCACCAAAGAGTCCATTGGCCAATGCAGAACCTGCAGCCATACCCGCACCGATCCCGACACCCGTGGCAATTCCGGAGGCCAGACCAGAGCCAAGCCCGCCTGCACCAGGGGCGCCGCCCATGGGCCCGCCGTAAGGCTGGCCGCCAAATCCATTGGGGTTTTGACCAGGAAATCCGGGGTTACCGAAGCCCTGCATTGGTTGCTGAGCGATCCATTGCTGCTGGCGGCGCCGACGAAGGAACCACGAAATGCCAAAAATAATGGCAATCAAGCCCAGGAACAAAGCCAGTGCTTTGCCAAGGGCGGAATGCTCTGGGGCGGCCGGCTTGCTTGCCAGAGAGGGTTTGGAGACATGACGTTGCAGCTGCTTTTCCAATTGAGCCAGCTGTCTGGGTTGAACAAAGGTCATGGCTGGATCAATATTTTTTGCGCGTTGCAAACTGGCAGCTGCAGCGTCCCATTTGCCTTCCTTGGCATAGAGTTGAGACTGCAAATAGTAGGCCTGCGCTGAGTTGGGGTGGCTTGCAAGAACTTCCGACAATTGTTGTTCCGCTTGGCTGTAGTGACCGCTTTGAATGGAGTGGATCACTTGGGGGACCGAGGGCTCCGCCCAGACCATCGGCGCTGCAAGACCGATACTTACACTGGCTAAAATGGCTACTAACATCTTTCGAGACATGATTACGCTCCTGACCATCAAAATATTTGCAGAACATACTATGGAGGCCGACAAGATAAATATCAAGGGCTACAGTCAGATGTAAAAAATTTTTGTTGTAGCTCTATAGGCAGCTTCCAGACTCTTCCTGGCATGGAACCAATAATGACGGATAATGACGGACGGGTGAAACGTCACCCCGTGGACGAGATTAAGCTATCAACCACCACACCAGACCAGGTTGACAGAACCTGTTTCTTCAGACACTATACCGAACGGTCGGTAAGATACCGGAGCTCTTCATCCATGTCTTCAGTTTTGCGCAAACTTCGGTTATCTACACTATTTCTTGCAGTTACTGCAAGTCTTGCGGCCTGTGGTTTTGAGCCCGAGCTTCGTTTGCCCAACGCGCCAGGTGACAACAGTCCTTACACAAGCAATGGAAACCCCAAAGCAACCGTTGCTGCCAGTGGACCCGCTGGCGCCATGCAAAGCTTTCAGTACGGCAAAAGTCTTGATGAGGAATGGTGGCAGTTGTTCCGTTCCCCTGAACTCAACCTGCTAGTACAGACGGGATTGAAAAACAGTCCAACCATAGCCCAGGCCCAGGCCCAACTGGAAGAGGCCCAGGCAGTAAAAAGAGCAAACGCCAGTATTTTCTATCCCCAGGTCAGTGGGAGCCTGCAGGCCAACCGCTCTAAGGCTTCTTCTGCTGCCTTTGGAGGGAAGAATGGTGGTTTTCGCTACTCTCTGGTGACAGGCAGCCTTGCGGTAAGCTATTACCCGGATATTTTTGGTGTCAATCGCCTGGTCTATAAAAACAGTGAGGCATTGGTCCAATACCAACGTTGGGAGCTGGAAGCCGCCCGCCTCACCCTTTCCGGAAATATCGTAACCACCGCTCTCGAAGCTGCCGCCACGCGTGCCCAGATCCAGGCAACCGAACAAATCATTACCAAGGAACGGGAACTGCTGCGCCTGACCCAACTGCAATACCAGGCCGGAGCCATCGCCTACAACAATGTCGCGACGCAACAAAGTCAGCTGGCAAGCCAGGAGGCGACTCTGCCGTCTTTACAGCAGCAGTTGACAGTCTATCAGCACCAGCTGGCAACCCTGGTTGGTGCCTTTCCTTCCGATAGCCATATTCCAGACTTTTCCCTTGCCAAGATTCATCTACCCGAGAAGATACCTGTGAGCCTTCCTTCCACCTTGCTGCAGCAGCGTCCAGATATTCGTGCAGCCCTGGCGCAAATGGAAGCAGCCAACGCGACTGTCGGTGAAGCAAAAGCACAATTCTATCCCACGGTCCAGCTGAGTGCTTCCCTCGGTTCCACCGCAAGTCACCCGAGCCTGTTCTTCAACCCGATCAGCAGTATCTGGAGTCTCGTGGGGAGCCTTTCCCAGCCCATTTTTGAGGGGGGGAAGTTGCGCGCCCAGGAATCCCAGGCCAAGGCTGCCTATGAAGTAACCTATCAAGCTTACCGCAGTACGGTACTCAATGCCTTTGCCCAAGTGGCCAATGCCCTACGCGCCCTTGAGCATGATGCCGAGACCTTGAAAGCCCAACAGGATGCCCTTGACGCTGCCCAGGCATCCTTGCGCCTCAACGAGGCTAGTTACCGCAGTGGCGCGGTCGATTACCTGACCCTCCTGACCAGTGAGATTCAATACAACACCGCCAGGATTGCCGTTATCAAGGCCGAGTCCCAACGCTATCAGGATACGGCGGCATTGCTGGTTGCAGTGGGAGGAGGTTGGTGGCACCAACCGGGCAAGGGTGCCCCCAAACTTCCCATAACGCATGCCAATAACGCTAAACCCAGTGTAGTTGAAGGGCAAGCATCGTGAATTTATTGATTTCTTTTTTGCATTGTGGTTCTGGAGAGCCGTCATGAAAAAAGCCTTTGCCATCGTGATCCTAGGCCTTGTCATTCTCTTTGGCGGGATTTTTGGCTTCAAGGCCTTTGTCTATTCCATGATGACCAAGGCCATCGCAAATACTCCCAAACCCGTAAACTCGGTCAATGCGGCACCAGTACGCCAGGAGGAATGGCATCCGGAACTGCGGGCGGTGGCATCACTTGCGGCGATCCAGGGAACGGAAATCAGCCCGCAGATTGCTGGCAATGTGACTGCCATTCATTTCCACTCTGGTTCGTATGTGCATGCTGGCCAACTTCTGGTTCAGATCGACAACAGCAATCAATTAGCCCAATTGCATTTGGATCAGGCCAATCTTCACCTTGCTGAAACCAATTTGCGACGGGACAAGATCTTGATCAAGGAAAAAGCAGCCAGTCAGGCGCAATTGGACCAGGATGAGGCTACCTATGCGGTCGATCTGGCTGCGATCCAGAACGATCAAGCCACCCTCAACAAATTGGCCATTCGAGCGCCATTTAGCGGATACATTGGGGTACGCAAGGTCAATGTCGGTCAATATGTAACACCTGGGATGGCCCTGGCCGATCTCCAGTCGTGGAACCCGCTCTATGTAAATTTCACCTTGCCGCAGTCGGACTTGCCTGCCCTCCAGGTGGGAACTCCCATACGCTTCACTTGCGACGCTACGGGCAGCCAGGTCTTTCCCGGAAAAATTACCGCCCTTGGTGCCAGTGTTGATCCCAATACCCGTCAGATTTCCGTGCAGGCAACCATCGAGAATCCAAAGGAACAATTGCGTCCCGGAATGTTTGGCGAAGCGGTTGTGGTGCGTAATATCACTCGTAAAGTCCTCACTGTGCCAGTCTCTGCAATCACGTACAATACCTTTGGAAACTTTGTGTACGTAGTGGAAAGGAAAAAGGTCGACAACAAGGAGCAACAGGTAGCTGTGCAGCGCGTCGTGCATACCGGGACTGAACGGGATGGGCAGGTGGAAATTACTTCGGGATTGAAGCTGGGCGAGCTTGTGGTTACTGCGGGGCAAGTCAAACTTACCAACGGCGCGCTGGTCCGCGTCGAATCGGATCATTGAGGGCCGCCCCATGCGCTTTACGGAGATCTTTGTCCGCCGGCCAGTAATGGCCATTGCCCTCAATCTGGTGATCTTTTTGCTAGGTTTGCATGCCTTCACCATGATGACGGTGCGACAATACCCCGCCCTCACCAACACCGTGGTGACCATCACCACCGCATTTCCAGGTGCGAGCCCATCCACTGTCCAGGGTTTCGTCACGACGCGCCTGGAAAAAGTCATCGCCAGTGCACCCCATATTGATTATCTGACCTCCAATAGCGCGGAAGGTAGCTCTACCATCACCGTCTACATGCAATTGGGTACCCAACCCAGCTCCGCCCTGGCCAATATCCAGGCCAAGGTACAGCAGGTAACCGACCAGTTGCCGGCGGGGAGTCAGTTACCCGTCATCAATGTCACGGTGGGGAATACCACGGATCTCATGTATATTGCCTTTTATAGCAATAGCCTGAGTCAGCAGCAGATTACCGATTATCTGCTGCGCGTCGTCCAACCCCAGCTTGCGACGGTTCCAGGGGTTGGTGAGGCGCAAATATTGCCGGCGGGTGCCGGCAACGGTAATACCTACGCCATGCGAGTCTGGCTGAATCCCCAGAAATTGGCGGCCCTGGGAGTCAGTGCCGCGGAGGTTGCCGCCGCCTTACAGAGCAATGATTTTATTTCTGCAGTAGGACAGACGCGGGGCAAGACGGTACAGAACACCATTGTGGCTACCACCAACCTGCACAATGTCCAGGAATTTCGCAACCTTGTCATCAAGCAATCTGGCAATACCCTGATCCGGCTCAAAGATGTCGCCAGAGTGGAGCTGGGGGCCCAGGACTATACCTCCTATGCCTTCTTTGATGGACGACCTGCGGCCTTCATTGGTATCCAGGAATCACCTTCAGCAAACTCCCTGGATGTCGCCAACGGGGTCAAGAAAGCACTCAAGGCCATTGACAAAGGGCTTCCGCCAGGTCTCCATGAAGCCATTCCCTATGATGCTACGGTATTCATCAAGGCATCTTTGGATGAAGTGCTGTTGACCATTGGCATTACCCTGGCAGTGGTATTGCTCGTAATTTTCTTCACCCTGGGTTCTTGGCGAGCCGCCATTATTCCTGGTATTGCCATTCCGCTGTCGATTGTTGGTGCTGGTCTGGTCATGTGGGCGCTGGGTTACTCCATCAACCTTATTACCCTGCTGGCCTTCGTTTTGGCCATTGGTCTGGTCGTGGATGACGCCATTATTGTGGTCGAGAACGTGCATCGCCATATCGATGATGGTATCAGTCCCTTCCAGGCGGCGCTGATGACGGGAAAAGAACTGGGTTCGCCCATTATTGTAATGTCAACCACCCTGATTGCCGTTTTTGCCCCCATTGCCTTCATGGGCGGACTGACGGGCAGTCTTTTCGGAGAATTTGCTTTTACTCTGGTGGCAACAGTATTGATTTCCATGATCGTTGCACTGACGCTGTCGCCCATGATTTCCAGTCACGTCCTCCGGCCAACCCGAGAGCATGGCTTCGAGCATTTCATCGACCAGCGTTTCGCTGCCCTGAGTCGATTCTATGATCGGCTTCTTCATGGCAGTCTGAACTATGTTCCGGCCACACTGCTCTTTGCCGCCGTGGTATTTGCCAGCATTTATTTTCTTTTTGTCAGCTCCAAATCGGAGTTGGCGCCCCAGGAAGACCAAGGAGTCATCTTCAATGCGGGGACCGGGGGACCAACTATAACACCCTTGGAGCTCGTCAAATATGGCAAGCAGATTCTCCAGATTCTGAACCAATACCCGGAAAAAGCGGCTACCTTTATGGTGACAGGAATTTCCGTGGGCAGTGGCGGCGGTAGCAATAGCTTGTTTGCCGGGATACGCTTAACACCCTGGGATCAACGCAGCACAACCGCCATGCAACTCCAACCAGAAATTCAGCAGGCCCTGGCAAAGGTTACTGGGCTCCAGATTGCCTCTTTCCTGCCGCCACCACTACCTGGCTCCGCTGGCGGTATCCCGGTACAGTTCGTCCTCCAGAGTCCAGGGAGTTATACCAAGCTGGATCAGGTGGCTGACCAGGTCATTGCCAAAGCCTACCAAAGCGGGTTGTTCTTTTATGTCACCAAAGATTTGCGGATTGACAATCCGGAGGTAGTGCTCAAGATCAACCGTAATCTTGCTGGTAACCTGGGTATCAGCATGGCGAATATCGCCCAGGATCTGCAACCCTTGCTGGGCGGCAACTACGTGAACCGCTTTGATATGGATGGTCGCAGTTACAAGGTCATTCCCCAGGTACCAGACAAGTTTCGGGCCGATCCCGGGATGTTGAAGCATTATTATATCAGTACTGCCAGTGGATCATTGATACCTTTGTCGACGCTGGTCAAAATCGAATACAAGACGGAACCCCAATTTTTACCCCAATTCGATCAGCTCAACTCGGCGACCATTCAAGCCGTTCCCAAACCCTGGGTAAGTATGGGCGAGGCATTGCAATTTTTCAAAAATACCGCGGAAAAAATCATGCCGAGTGACTATCAGATCAATTACGCAAGTCAATCTCGCCAATACATGCAGGAAAA
The DNA here is from genome assembly GCA_021375695.1 of Candidatus Igneacidithiobacillus taupoensis. Lineage (GTDB taxonomy): Bacteria > Pseudomonadota > Gammaproteobacteria > Acidithiobacillales > Acidithiobacillaceae > Igneacidithiobacillus > Igneacidithiobacillus taupoensis. The sequence goes on from JAEPKX010000033.1 coordinate 6,935, forward strand.
AAGTGGTTTGTTGGTTACCTTCTTGCTGGCAATTCTGTTGATTTATTTACTGCTTGCGGCCCAGTTCGAAAGTTTTCGCGATCCGCTCATCGTATTGATTACCGTGCCCATGTCCATCAGTGGTGCATTGATCTTCATCAGTTTGGGACTTGGCTCCATCAATATTTATACCGAGGTAGGACTCATCACCCTCATTGGTCTCATTGCCAAGCAGGGCATTCTCATTGTGCAATTTGCCAATACCATCCAGCTGGAAGAGGGACTGGACAAACGCGCCGCGGTCGAAAAGGCATCCAGTATACGACTGCGCCCCATTTTGATGACGACTGGCGCCATGGTTCTGGGGGTACTACCCTTGGTCTTTGCCACGGGTGCAGGTTCTGTGTCCCGCTATCAGATGGGACTGGTTATATCCACGGGCCTGGCCATCGGTGCCTTGTTCTCGCTCTTTGTGGTGCCTGCCATGTACATGGCCATTGCCAAGGATATCCGCGGCAAGCGGGAACAACTGTTGGGCGAAGAGGGCAATGGGAGTCAGCAGGTACCCACTCAGTAAAGATTGCTGATGGGAAGACCAGTGCGCTTCCAGGGCTTGGCGCAAGCCGGAGGTGTTCATGACCCTTATCCTTGACCAGCTTGGGAAGCGAGTACCCGATAGCCCGGAGAGATGGCTTTTTACGGGGGTGAACCTGCAGATCGATGCCGGGACTTTTGTGGCCATTCGTGGCGAAAGTGGCTTGGGTAAAAGTACGCTTTTACACCTGATTGCCGGCCTAGAGCGCAAGGATTCGGGCAAGATTTACTTGTGTGACCAGGATATGGACAGTCTGGATGACGATGCCCGAACCCTCTTGCGCAGACGGGAAATTGGCTTTGTCTTTCAGTCTTTCCACCTGCTTCCCCAGCTCAGCGCCTACGAAAACATTGCCCTGCCCTGGCGACTCAATGCCTTGCCAAGAGCGGAACTTCCCAGGCGAGTTGGCGAACTTGCCGAGGAATTAGGGATTGGCCATCGTCTCCATGCACTTCCCCGGGAGCTTTCCGGGGGAGAGCAGCAGCGCGTGGCGGTGGCCCGGGCGGTTATTCATCATCCTGCCCTGTTGCTCGCCGATGAACCCACGGGTAGCCTGGATCCGGAGCGTGCGACCGAGGTACTCGCCCTCCTGGCCCGTTTGGGTAAGCAAGCCCGCGCTGCTGTTCTCATGGTGACCCATTCGGCCCAGGCTGCCGCCATTGCCGATCAACAATGGGAACTACAGCGGGACGGTCTGCATCCTCTATGAAGAATTGGCGGATCCCCTGGCGGGCTGCCGTCTGGCTTCCCTTGCGGGATAAACCGGGCGCCTCTCTCCTTGCCATCCTAGGGGTCGCCTTGGGCGTCGCTCTTGCCCTTGCCATTGCACTTATCAATGTGCAGGCTGTGGATAATGTTGCTGCAGGCCTGCGACGGCTATCGGGAACAGCGGATCTGGTCCTGGATCGGCCCGGCGGAACTCTCTCACAAGAGTGGGTTCGTCGACTGGCAATGGCCCCCGAGGTGCAACGGGTAGCCCCACAATTACGGGTTACCGCCGTGGCCGCCAATGGTCAATATCTGGAAGTCTGGGGTATCGAACCCCTGGCGACTGCGGCCATGGGGCAGCCATTGTTGCCAGCCAGTTTAGCCAGCAAGCCCTTTGCCATCTTTGATCCGTTACATCTCGTCCTCGATCAAAGTGCCCTGCAGCGACTCCATTTGCGGGTAGGCGACTCCCTTTCCCTTGAGGTGCGTGGGGTGCAACGCCATTTTCGGGTCATTGGCAGTATTCCCGATCCAACGCCCGGTCAAGCCCTGGCGGTCATGGATCTTGGAGCTGTGCAATGGCTCTGGGGTCGGGAGGGCGATATCACCCGACTCGATATCCGCTTACAAGCTGGGATAGATCGGCAGAAATTTGTGCGACAATGGCAGGATGCTCTGCCACCCGGCAGTTTTTTGCGCAGCCCGCGCAAAGAGGGACGGATTCAGGCCCAAGCCTCCTTTGCCTATCGGGCCAATCTCCTGGTGCTATCCTTGGTCGCTTTGTTTACGGGTGCCTTTTTGGTCCATACCACTCTGTCTTTTACGGCCATTCGTCAGCGGCATTCCCTGGCCATTTTACGGGTCTTGGGATTGCGCGAACGAGAAGTGTTAGTGGCCGGTCAGCTGCAAGGGCTCCTCTTGGGAATACCTGGAGCCATGCTGGGGGTTCCCGCGGGGATTCTCATTGCCCGATTGGCGCTGCAGCAGATGGGAGGGGATTTGGGCGCAGGGTATTTTTCCTCTGCCCAGGCCTCGTTGGCAGCGCATCCTTTCCTCTGGGCGAGTTTTGGTCTGGCCGGTGTCGCAGCCGCCGCTTTTGGGGCCTTCTGGCCCGCCTGGTCCAGCCGGCATTTACCCATCGTCCGCATCCTGGGTAACGGCGCCGAGGAAGATTCCAGAGAAATTTCCTACTGGGCTGCTTTGCCCCTGGGGGTATTGGCCCTTGCAGGGGTGTTGGCCCCAGCATGGCAGGGGGCACCCTACGGATCCTACCTTGCCATTGCCCTGTTGCTGTTTGCGATGCTGATCCTGTTACCGGGCCTGCTCCGCATCATTGGCTTGCTTCCTGAATTTCCCGGGGCTTTGGGGCATTTGCTGCGCGCGCAATTGCTCAGGCAATCGGGGCGGGCGAGCCGAAGTCTGGCGGCCATTGTGGTTGCCTTTAGTTTGGTCATTGCCATGGCAGTGATGGTGGGAAGTTTTCGCGATTCGGTGGCCCACTGGCTGCAGGAGATATTGCATGCCGACCTGTATCTCGAAGCGGGAGGTAGGGATGGCGATACGCTCCCCTCCAACCTGCCCAGCGAGCTGTGTCACCCGCCGCTGGTAACCTACTGTTCTCCCCTGCGACGGCGTACCATCCAGCTGCTGCCCAATCGCCCTCCGGTCATGCTCCTGGCGCAAGGTATCAATTCCCAAGATCCGGGGAGAACCCTGCACCTCCTGGAGCGTGCTGCACCCGATTCCCAGGGGCTACCGCCCGTTTGGATTTCGGAGATTCTGGCCAGGCTCGGTCATTGGCGCCCAGGCCAAATCATTCGTCTACCCCTGGGGCCTTCGGGAGTGGAGGTCCGCATTGCGGGTATCTATCAAGACTATGCCTACCAACAGGGAGCCATCACCCTCCCTTTGCACGACTACCAACAATGGACAGGGGATAAGGAAATTAATGGGCTGGCCTTGTGGCTGGGTGCCAATACCACCACTGGTGACTTGCTGGAAAGACTGCATCGCCTATACCCTGCCAGCATCCATTGGCAAATAGCGACCCCCGGACAAATCCGGAAACGGAGTCTGGAGATTTTTGATCAGAGCTTTGCCGCCACCTATGCCTTGGAGGCGGTGGCAATCCTCATCGGCTTGCTGGGAGTCGGCAATGGTTTTGGGGCCCAGACCCTTCTTCGTCAGCAGGAATTTGCGCTACTTCGCTGTCTCGGTCTTCGCCGCAGGGACATCTTCCGCCTGCTGCTGGGAGAGGGCCTACTGCTTTCTAGCATTGGCGTAGTGCTGGGGACGATCTTGGGGCTGGTCATCAGTCTGATTCTCATCAAGCGGGTCAATCCCCTTTCGTTCCACTGGCAAATGGAGTTGCAGATCCCCTGGGGTGATGTCCTTCCCCTGGCGGCTGGATTGATCCTGCTTTGCACCCTGACCATGCTTCTGGCTGCGCGGCGGGTGATGGGCAAGGATACGGAGTTGCTCCATGACCAGTAGAATTCTTGTCCTTCTGTTACTGGGGTATTCCTTGTCGGGGATTTCCTGGGCGTCGACTCTTCCCCCCCAAACATTACCCCTACAACCCACTCCCCACGTCCAGGTGACACCCGCTCGGCCTCTGAAATTCCCCAATGCTCTGGGTAGCCATCCCCAGTTCCCACTGGAATGGTGGTATGTCACTGGCCATTTGCAAAGCGCAGAGGGTTCCCGGCTGGGATTTCAGCTCACCTTCTTTCGCCTTCGGCCGCCAAAAGTATGGGCCAACCCCAGTGCTTTCAATCCCAGTCAGATCTACTTTGCCCAGGCAGCCATCAGCGATCCCCAAATTGGTCATCTCCTTACTGCCCAACAGGCAAGCACGGGTAGTTTGGGTTTGGCCGGCGCCAGCAAGGACCAAACTGATGTCTGGTTGGGGCACTGGCGCCTCCAGCAACTGGGAAGTACCTATCTCGCCCAGGTCCAGGGACAGCAGTTTTCCTTTCAACTGCAGTTGCAGCCTACCCAGCCAGCCTTATTGGAGGGTCCCCTGGGAGTAAGCCAAAAAGGACCCAATCCCCATAACGCCAGTTACTATTACAGTATTCCCCAACTGCGGGTACGGGGAAACTTGCAGATCCACAGTCGGACCATGAAGGTGCATGGCTCGGCCTGGCTGGACCATGAGTGGTCCAAGGCTTATCTCCCCAAGAATGCGGTAGGCTGGGATTGGCTGGGAATCAATCTCAAGGATGGTGGGGCGCTCATGCTTTTTCAGATGCGCAACAAAGAGCAGCAACCCCTCTGGTTGGCTGGTACTTGGCGCCATGCCAATGGTCAAGTGCAGTACCTCCATGGCTCGGAGATTCGCTGGCAAGCTTTGCACCATTGGCGCAGTCCGAGTACGGGGATTCGCTATCCCATCCGCTGGCAGATAGAGATTCCAGGGCTTCGCTTTGTGATCGAACCACTCATGCAAGATCAGGAGTTTCAAGCGCAAGAGAGTACGGGAAACACCTATTGGGAGGGTGCCGTGGATATCCGTGAACGTGGGAAATCTCTGGGAAGCGGTTATCTCGAACTGACCGGATACGGGGGGCAATTGCAGATGGGTTCGGGCGGATGAACTTTTTTGCTTCTTCAACTACTATTTTACTATGTCAACTTCTCTCTCGCCCATTCTCCTCAAGCAACAATTCTTTGCCCGTTTCACCGGTCGGCATATCTTGGCCCATGCGGGTTTTCCACCAGGCTATCTGGCAGAGTTACTGAAGCAGCCCGGTGGAGCTGGCTATTTTCGGGTGGATTTGCGTATCCCGCCCAGTAACCCGCCTTCTCCTCTGGAATGGGTAATTCATCAACAACTGGGCGCGTTGGAGCTTCCCGTCCCCTATTTCGTCCAGGTAAGTGAAGATTCTTTGTATGTACGACACCTGGTCCAAGGGGAAGGTCCTGGACACCCCAGTGAGATTCTCTGGATGCGGGATAGTCTTGGGGATCGCTACCACTATTTGCTTCGCTCCCAAGGACCGACTTTTCAGGTAGTGCCGGGCATGCCCCTGGACGATAACCGTATCGATTACGATTTTTTCAATGAATCCTGACGACGATGGCCAGCTGTTGCGCTATGCAAGGCATCTATTGCTGCCAGAATTCGATGCCCATGGACAGCAGCGACTGGGGGCTGCCAAGGTTCTCATCATCGGGATGGGGGGGCTTGGTTGTCCTGCTGCTCAGTATCTGAGCACGGCGGGAGTGGGAAGCTTGACCCTTTGTGATCCCGATACGGTAAGTCTTAGCAATCTACCCCGCCAGATTCTCTATACCGATGCCGATCTCCATCACCCAAAGGTAGCCGTGGCAGCAAGAAAACTGCAGCAACTCAACCCTGCAGTTCATATTGTCTGTGCCCAGCAGGCTGCCGATGGCGCTTTTCTGGAAGCTTCCGTGCCCAAGGTGGACCTGGTTTTGGACTGTAGCGATAATTTTCTTACCCGCCATGCCGTCAATCGTGCTTGTCGGGCGGCAAAAAAAACCCTCATTAGTGCCGCAGCCATTGGCTGGTCGGGCCAACTTGCGGTCTTTCCACCGCAGGGTCCGTGCTATGCTTGTCTCTACCCAGAAACGGGCGAAGAGACCTGGGAGGATCGTTGCGCCGTGAGCGGAGTAATGGCCCCACTGGTGGGAATCATGGGCACTTTGCAAGCCCTGGAGGCTATTCGCCTGCTCTTGGGAATTCCATCGCCGTTGGCTGGAAAGGTGCTGCTGGTGGATGGGCACGATCTGCAGTTTCGTAGCATTGCGCTGCAAAAGGATCCCCAATGTCCCGTTTGTGCCTGACCATTCCACGCACTTTGGCCCAAGCCCTCCTGGAAGACCTGCAAAGGGGAGGGGGCGGTGGCTGGATAGCGCGCTCAGCCATGGGCTACACCGTGTATCCTGGTACGAAAGAAGATCGGCAGGAGATCTTGGCGTCGATACAAGGTCGGCAGGAGGAGCTTTTTGCCGACTATGGTTTTATCAGGGAAGACCTGCCCTGGCATTTTTCCTTGGCCGAAGCGGAAAAAGGCGTCCTGACCCTAGCCGTGGAAGGTCCTGCGGGGCAAATTGCCGAACTCCAGATCCATGAGCACTGAAGCGCACGCAATTCGCGTTGCTACCCAAAATGTGCAAGTAGGTATTGGTTCCCAGCGGCAACACCATATCCTGTCCCATAGCTGGCGTTATCTACTGCCCCATAGCCAGAGTCTCCCCAATCTGGCAAGCATTGCAGAGGATCTGGGCAACATGGACATCATTGGGCTCAACGAAGTGGATGCGGGCTCCTTTCGCAGCCAATATCTCAATCAGGCCAGCTTTTTGGCCGAGCGCTGCGCCTTGCCCTATTGGGCGCAGCAACGAACCCGCAATTGGGGTGACGTAGCCCAACATAGCAATTGTCTGCTGTCCCGATGGCCCATCCTGGAACAGGAATCCATCCGTTTCCATGGTACCTTGGGAGGTAGGGGGGTCCTACGAAGCAGACTGCAGGTAGGAGAACGGGTCCTGGAGGTTTTTTTGACCCACCTTGCCCTGGGTCCATCGGGACGGCTTCGGCAAATCCGCCAAATCCTGACGCTTCTGCAAGGACCCGAGGCCAAGATTCTCTTGGGCGATCTGAATTGTGGCCCCCAGTCCCGGGAGTTGACCCTGTTGCGCGAGGAAGGTGGCCTGCGCGGCCCCGAGCATCAGCCTGCCACCTTTCCCAGCTGGTCACCCAGGCGCCCCTTGGACCATATCCTGATCAGTAGCGATCTGGAATTTTCCAAAATTTGGACTATCCATCAACCCCATGCCGATCATCTGCCACTTATGGCGGTGTTGCGTTGGTCGACTGACCGGGAAGTTCCGGCACATGGAGCACTCCCTTCACCTGAAACGGCAGACGGGTGGACAGAGGGCCAGCGGTGATCAGGTACCCTGTCAACTGGTACGGAATTGCACCCTTTCTCGCCCACTGACCCCAATGGGAGATGCTGCCAAAGAGATTGGCAATGACGGGAACATCCATACGGGTAGTGCCATAGGCGGGAACGCTGATGGGCTCGGATAAGAGGCCCTGGGCCAACTCCTGTCCATCCACCAGGAGTCGGACTTGACCTCCCTGGAAATGGAGGGCCTGTGCGTTGGGATTTTGCAAGAGAAGTTCAACCTTCAGGGTCTGCGAAAACCAGGCAAGGCGTTCGATGCGAATATTTTGCAGGACAACCTGGGGAGGATGACTTGGCAGGGCGCAGCCTGCTACCTGTAGCAGCAGGAAAAAAAGTAACACCTGCCAAGCATTTGGGACTCTGGGAAAGGCCATGCATAATGTCCTCGATCGATATTGCAACGAGTATAGAACCCTGAACTCCAGCAGCAAGCAAAACCTTTCCGATTCTCCCCCTCTTTGGCAGGAGGAAGGCGAACTCATTGTCCTGAAAGGCCGGTGGACTTTGGTGGAACTTTCTCGACAGCTGGATCAAGTCGAGCAAGCACTGGGTCGTCTGGGCACAGCCAAGGCATGGAACTTAGAGGCAGTGGAGCAACTGGATAATCTTGGGGCCTTGGTATTGTGGCGAGCCTGGGGTAGAAAATATCCCAGCCAAATCCAGATGCGCGAAGCTTTCCGCTCCATTTTTGATCGCCTGGCACAAACCCAGGCACTCCACCCAGCCGTCAACCACACTACCCCCTGGGGCTTACTCCTGCGACTGGGCGCGCATCTTGGCTCGGTTGCCCAAGATCTTTGGGGCTTACAGCTGCTTTGGGGTGCCCTGCTACTCGAGTTCTATCGCGCCTTGCGGCATCCGCGCTCTTTTCCCTGGCGGGAAATTTCTGCCACCATTGTCAAAACCGGTCCAGACAGTTTACCGATCCTGACCCTTATCGGCTTTCTCATTGGCATTGTCATCACGTACCAGTCTGCCTCGACGCTGGCTAGCTATGGCGCCAATATCTACGTCATCAGCATCGCGGGAATCAGTATTCTTCGGGAAATTGGACCAATGATCACTGCGGTCATCATCGCTGGCCGTTCGGGCTCCGCCTTCACCGCCCAAATCGGTGCCATGCGCATAACCGAGGAGCTGGATGCGCTGCAAACCTTTGGGGTATCTCCCATCCAACGCTTGATTCTCCCGAAAGTGATCGCCCTGGCCATTACCATGCCCCTGCTGGTGATCTGGACCGATCTGGTCGGTATCATTGGTGCCATGGCGGTAGCCAATGCCAGCCTGGGAATTGGCCCCGACTTTTTCCTCAAGGAAATGCCCAGCATGGTTCCCCCCTTCAATTTTTGGTTGGGGATTCTCAAGGGGATTTTGTTTGGGATACTCATTGCCTGGGTAGCGGGTTTCCATGGCCTGCGCGTCAAGGCCAATACCACCAGTCTCAGTCAAGAAACCACCAATTCTGTGGTCCTGGCCATCACCCTGGTCATTGTCATTGATGCGGTCTTGGCCGTGGTTTTTGCCGATGTGGGGCTTTCGGTCGGATGAGCGCGGCAATCGTTATTTCCTGTCGCGATTTGGGCACCCGGTTTGGCAGCAGATGGATTCATCGGCATCTGGATCTGGATGTGTATCGAGGGGAGATTCTCAGCATCGTTGGTGGTAGTGGCAGTGGCAAAACCACCCTTCTGCGCGCCATCATTGGCCTGCAAGGCATCGCCGAGGGAAGGGTGGAAATTTTCGGTCAGTCCTTGCAGGACCTGGACGAGCGCAAGGGCCGGGCCTTACGCCAGCGTTGGGGGGTATTGTTCCAACTGGGTGCCCTCTTTAGCGCCTTGACGGTTTTTGAAAATATTGCCTTTCCGCTTCGGGAGTGGGGTGGCTTTCGGCACCAGGATATCTGCGCTCTGGTTGCCTTGAAACTCAACATGGTGGGCCTGCGGCCCGAAGATGCCAACAAGCTCCCCGCCGAGCTATCAGGCGGCATGATCAAGCGGGTGGCGCTGGCACGGGCTTTGGCCCTGGATGCGGAGATTCTTTTCCTGGATGAACCAACTTCCGGCCTGGACCCCATTGCTGCCGCTGACTTCGATCGGCTGTTGCGGCAAATTCAACGGGATCTGGGCTTGACAGTGGTGATGATCAGCCACGACCTGGAGAGCATTGCGGCAACCAGTGATCGGGTGGCAGTGCTCTCCGGGGGTAAGGTACTTGCCATTGGCCCAATGGCGGAGGTGGCCAGGGTAGATGACCCGTACGTTCGAGAATTTTTCCACGGCACCCGCGGAGAAAGGATTTTGCAGGGGCTCCCTGGACAGACTACCCCCTTAGCATCAATGCCATAGCAAAAAGTCTTGGGAGGAAAGCCACCATTCTCTGTATTGCCAATGTGGATTGCTGCAAAGGTAGGAATAAAGGGCTTCCTTGCAAACTCCGTTCAACTCCCATGGGCTGGAACGTTGTATGCCCTACTGATGCCTGCTGTCCTGGATGGTGACGATGCTCTTCAAGAGCTACCGACGATAACCGAGACGGATCTTTTCATTCCTAGCTTGATGGGATAATTTGCTACCAAAACCGTAGGGGGTGGTATCTGGTAGTTGGTGGGTGTGTGATTAAGGGCACTTTCCTGCAGTATTTATCCGAATACTAACCCCAATAGGCAGTCCTTTGCTGGAGGTGACCGTAGATCATGAGACAGATGGATGGAAAGCAATGTACCGGATCCCTCAGCATAACACTCTTGAAGTTTACCAATATCTATTGATTATGGAATCTGATAAATGGATAAAGTCACAGAGATACTTGCACTGCTGGTAATCATGACGGAGTTTTATATCGGTAAGAAATATCGATCATTTCAGCCTGAAATGCCGCATTCTAAAAGAATTTTTGATAAATTCTATTTCTATATTTATGGCACTGCTGTTTTTCTTTCCTTTTTCCTTGGTATTTCATTAAACAAATTGCTCTCTATTGAAAAGATAGATAACAATATAGCTATTATCATAGGTATATCAATGGTCATTATTGGCTATGGATTAAGATTTTATTCTATTTGGTACTTAAAAGATAATTTTTCTGTAATTCTAAGGGTTAACTCTGACCAAAAGCTGGTAAGCTCTGGCCCCTACAAGTATCTTCGTCATCCTTCCTATACCGGTAGCATCATTGCCCTGGTCGGTTTAGGGGTAACTTCCGGTTATCCTCTAGTAATAATAATGCTTTTATTGTTTAGCATATATATAACTTCAATTAGAATAAAGCATGAGGAAGAGCTGCTTTCAAAAAATATTGATGGCTATGGTGAATACTGCAAATCAACAAAAAAGATCATTCCGTTTATTTATTAGCAATAGGCAAGAC
>JAEPKX010000034.1 GCA_021375695.1 Candidatus Igneacidithiobacillus taupoensis
TGCGATAATGGCTTGCCAAAATAAAGAAGCGCACGCTCTCGGCACCGTACTCCGGAAGCAAATCCCGGATGGTCACAAAATTTCCCAGGGATTTGGACATCTTTTCGTCTTGTACACGCACATGCCCGTTGTGCAGCCAGTACCTGGCAAATGAACAGCCAGCACCCTGGGATTGGGCTATCTCGTTTTCGTGGTGGGGAAACTGCAAATCCAGCCCACCACCATGGATATCGAAAGCACAGCCCAACAGCTCCATAGACATGGCCGAACATTCGATATGCCAGCCAGGACGCCCATCTCCCCAGGGGGAAGGCCAGGCAGGCTCGCCAGTCTTGGCAGCCTTCCACAAGGCAAAATCCAGGGGATCCCGCTTTTTTTCTCCGGCTTCGATCCGGGCCCCCACTTGCAAGTCCTCGATACTTCTTCCGGAAAGTTGGCCATAGGTAGCAAAACTGCGCACCGAGAAATAAACATCTCCATTGTCGGCAGCGTAGGCATGACCCCGATGGATCAGTGTTTCAATGAGGGAGATCATCTGCTGGATGTGCTGCGTTGCCCGCGGTTCCACATCGGGTGGTAGGCAACCCAGGGCTTGCTCATCTTCCTGCATGGCAGCAATATACTGACGGGTAAGCTCTTCGATGGGCACTCCCCGTTCGGCTGCCCGATGGATGATCTTGTCATCAATATCGGTGATATTGCGAACATAGCGCACCTGGTAGCCCCAGCGCCGAAGAATTCTGGTCCACAGATCAAAAGTGACCATGGCCCGGGCATGCCCCAGATGACAATAATCATAGACCGTCATACCGCAGACATAGAGAGACGCCTTACCAGGTTCCATAGGCTGAAAGAGTATCTTTTCCCGGCGCAGGCTATCGTGTAATTGCAGGGGGGGGAGTTCCATGATTCCTCAGGAGTTCAAGTCGAGAGAAAGCCGCTGTTTCACCATGGCAGGAGGAAGGCATTCCCATAATGCCGCCAATTCTGGACCATGCTCCAGACCGGTAAGGGCCAAGCGCAGAGGATGGAATAGGGCCTTGCCCTTGCGCCCACTACGCAGTGCCAACTGACGGGTCAGGCTGCGAAAATCCTCTGGATGCTCCTCATAGGCCTGCCGTGCCATAGCCCAGAAAGCCGTACCCTCGGCCAAAAGCTCCTGTTGCACGGTGGGCGGGAGCTGCAAGGGCTGATAGCAACGGATAGCCCATTCCTGCGCATCCCTGGGAAAGAGAATATTGCCCCGAATGGCCTGCAGAAATTTGGTCAAATGATCACTTGGGACCAGCCCGGACAGGGATGCCTGTAACCAGTCTTGCAGTTCGGACAGGGAGAGCCGTTGTACTCCCAGGGCTTGCCAGTGCCGCAACTGTTCCGGATCAAAGCGGGCTGGCGCTCTACCCACATGGGCCAGAGAAAAATCTTGCACAAGCCGACTCCGATCCCGCCACTCTTCGCTGGGAAAATGATGTCCCAAATTACCCAGATAATTGCACAGGGCCTCCGGAAGATATCCCTGTTCGCGCAGTTCCTGGATACTGGCTGCACCATTGCGTTTGCTCAAGGGTTGGGAATCATTGCCAAGGATCAGGGGAAGGTGCCCATAGCTCGGTACGGGAAGCCCCAATGCCTGGAGCAGCAGAATCTGGCGGGGGGTATTGGTCAAGTGGTCTTCCCCACGCAGCACCAGATTGATTTCCATGAGCGCATCATCGATGGCATTGGCAAAGAAAAAGGCAGGCGATCCATCGGAACGGCGGATCACAAAATCGCCCAGATCCCCCAGTTGATAGGAGCGCTCTCCCCATATCAGGTCAGGAACCCGCAAAGTCCCCTGATGGGGAACGGCAAAACGAAGAGAGGCAGGCTCACCGCGTGCCAGTCTTTCCTGAGCCAGTGCGGTCGGTAGGCCACGACAGCGGCCTGCGTAGCGGGGTGCCTGCCCATTGGCCCGTTGCAGCTCTCGTTCACGGTGCAGATCCTCGGTCGTGCAGAAACAAGGATAGGCCTGACCCGTTGCAAGGAGCTGCTGGTAATATGGTTCATACAGGGGAAGACGTTCCATTTGCCGATAGGGGGCAAAAGGTCCCCCGCGATCGGGTCCTTCCTCCCAATCCAGACCAAGCCAATGGAGATCCTCCAGCAAGGCATCTGCCAGCGCCGGGCTGGAACGCTCCAGATCCGTGTCTTCCAAACGGAGAACAAAGCGTCCGCCACTTTGCCGGGCCGCAAGGTAGGCAAACAAAGCAGTGCGAACATTTCCTAAATGAACCCTGCCGGTAGGGCTTGGGGCAAAGCGACTCGAATAGATCATCATGCTATGATAGGCGCCTGACACGGGGGCGACAATGCTCCAGAAGAAAGCAAGTTCGTTTAGGGAAGGGACATGAGGAAAGGAAATTCCGCCAATACTCGCGGCCAACAGGCTCCGAGGCAGCACCGAATTGGACGATGGATCGTCATTATCATTCTGTTGATTCTCGCCAATCTCTTTATCGGTGCCGGAATTTTTACTTATCGCATCTGGGCAACCCTGCCCCCCGTTCACGAGCTCAAGCAATGGCAACCAGACGAACCCCTTCGTATTTATGCTGCCAATGGCAGTTTGCTACAAGTGGTCGGTCCCCAGATGCGCTATGCCTTACCCTTGCAGCAAATCCCCAAAAAACTCCAAGAGGCATTCATAGCCGCAGAAAATTCCCATTTTTACAGTAGTAATCCACTCTATTATCCTGTCAGCCTGCCGGGAATTCTCCGCGCCGCCTTTGTGGACCTTACCCACATGGCCCCCGTGCAAGGAGCCAGCACGATCCCCGAACAAGTGGCGCGTAATTTTTATCTGACCCCACAAAAGACCATTACCCGCAAGGTAGCCGAAATCCTCCTTGCTTATAAATTGGCCGAACATTTTAGTCGCGATCAGATTTTGGAACTCTATCTCAATAAGATCTATCTCGGGCAAGGTGCCTATGGGGTCGAAGCAGCGGCAGAGACCTATTTTGGCAAACGCGTGGACCAACTTACCCTTGGAGAGATGGCGACCATCGCTGGATTGCCACCAGCTCCGTCCTATCTGAATCCAGTGGTGAACCCGGCGCTGGCCACCAAACGGCGCAATTATGTCCTCCATCGACTGTATGCCCGAGGTTATATTACCAAAGAACAGATGGAACAGGCCGAAGCGGAACCGATCCTCTCGCGCTATCATGTCTCTGCTTCCAATAGTGCTCCCTACGTAACTGATTGGATTGCCAATTGGCTGAGCCAAGAGTTTGGTTCCGACTTTACCTATCGTTCTGGACTTAAGGTTTATACGACCATTGACCCCCAGGATCAGGAGGCGGCCAATCAAGCCCTGGCCATTGGCCTGGAGAACTATGACATGGGGCTATCCAGCATGGATCCCAAAGCCTACCGGGGACCCATTGCAAGACTAGGGGGGGATGAACTTTCCGCTGCTCTCGCAGGGAAGCGTCCCAGCCAGCTCCCACCCCACGACCCGGCCAACCTGAAATGGGCCGTCGTAATCAGCAGCACGGCCAAAGAAGCACAGCTTTCACTGGAAGGAAAACGAACGGTAACCTTGACTCTCCGGGATGTTGCCTGGGCTCGGCCCCGGGTGGGAGCCCCCAAGCCAAAATCGGTTGCCGCAGTTCTGCACCCTGGCGATCTGGTCTGGCTACGCCCCTATGTTCATGCCGTTACTGCTGGCGCGGGTCAGGAATGGGGGGCCAATGTCTGGTCCTCCCCAGGACCGCATGCTGGTTGGCAGTTGACCCAGGTGCCGCAGGTGCAAGGGGCTCTCGTTAGTCTGGACAGCCACACGGGTGCCATATTGGCTCTTTCCGGTGGATTCAGTTATGAGTTGAGTCATTTCAATCGGGCGGTATTTGCCTATCGACAGCCCGGTTCTGGATTCAAGCCCTTTGTCTATGCTGCTGCCATGGATGCCCCGGCCTTGCTTGCCTCGGGGCAAAGTTCCTATATGACCCCGCAGACCTTGATTCCCGATACGCCCTTGTCCATCACCCTTCCTTCTGGACAGGTATACGCGCCAACCAACTACAGTAACCAGTTCTCCAATACCCCGATCCCGGTCTGGGCTAACCTGGCGTATTCACACAATGTACCTAGTGTCCGGATCCTCATGGATATTGGCATTCCTTATGCTGTCCAATATGTGCAACGTTTTGGATTTCCTGCCAAGCAAATTCCTGCCGTACCTTCCATGGTTTTGGGTTCTGGAGATTATACCCCGCTGCAAATGGCCAGGGGGTACGCGGTCTTTTCCAATGGCGGTTATCTGGTCAAGCCATACGTTATCCGCAAAATCGTCAAAAGTGATGGTACCCAGGTTTCCTTGTTGGATTGTCCCCTGGGGTACGCCCCTCCCCCCACGGAGACAAGCATTCCACCCGGGGTAGCGTACCTTATGACGGAAATGATGCAGCAGGTCATCAAGATCGGTACGGGTGTAGCTGCCCAGAGCCTTGGGCGGCACGATATTGCCGGTAAAACCGGTACTACCAACAACGAAAACAATGCATGGTTCAATGGCTTCAGTCCCCAGATCACCACCAGTGTCTGGGTTGGTTATGATGATAACCGCAGCATGGGCCGCTGGGCTGCTGGGGCCAGAGAGGCCCTGCCCATCTGGATTCATTACATGAAGACGGCCCTGGCCAAGACCCCGGATCGTCCCTTCCCACGACCCAGCACGGTGGTCGGTCCCAGCGAGAGCTTTGCAAGCCCCATTGGAGTCAGCGATTATCTGGCTGGATACCCACCAATCGCCAGCGCTACCTCGTCAACAGCCAGCACCGAAAGCAGCGAAAGTAATCAGCTGATCGAGACCATCAAGAATCTGTTCTGATCTTGGACCACCCTTGCCAACGGAGGGTGATTCTGGTTCAGGATACTGCCCGAAAGGCGTTGCGGAAGATTTCCAACCATGGGGAGTTCGTACCCCAATGGTCAGGGGCCCAACTCAATTGGGCACGGCGCACTACGCGCTCCGGGTGGGGCATCAGGATACTTACTCTACCAGAATCGGAACAAAAGCCGGTCAGACCATGGGGCGAACCATTGGGATTGGCGGGATAATGGCTGGCCTCCTTCCCGCAAGCATCCAGATAGCGCAGGGTTGGATTGGCCTTTGCTGGATTGGCATCGGGAGCAAACTCCACGCGCCCCTCACCGTGCGCGATCACTATGGGTGCCTGCAACCCCGCAAGCCCGTCAAAAAAGGGCGAAGGTGAGGGCAGGACCTCCACCATGACCAATCGAGCCTCAAACTGCTCCGATCGATTGCGACGAAAGCTTGGCCAGTGTTGACTTCCAGGAATCAGCTCACGCAAGGAAGCCAGCATCTGGCAACCATTACAGACTCCCAAAGCCAGGCGCTGGGAGTCGGCAAAGAATTGTCGAAACTGTTCACGCAGAGAATCGTGATACAAAATCGAATTGGCCCAACCAGCTCCAGCACCCAGAACATCGCCGTAAGAAAAACCACCACAGGCCACAAAAACAGGATAGTTGCGAATATCATCCCGTTCGGCCAGCAGATCACTCATATGCACATCGACTGCGCAAAAGCCCACGCGAGCAAAAGCGGCGGCCATTTCGATATGGCCATTGACCCCCTCTTCACGTAAAACGGCAACCCTTGGCTGAACCCGACCAATTTCTGGCACACTCTTTGGCACTGATTGCTCTGACCAATTACTCCACAGAAACGGACGGTGGTCGGCCACATGGTCAAAAGCCTCGGCTGCTCCCCTCGGTTCGTCCCGAAGCTGCTGCATCCGGTAACTGGGCTCCGCCCAGGTACGGAGCAAAGCAGCTCCCTCCTCCACCAACAACTCCCGCTGCCCTTGCCACAATTCGATACGCCAGTTCTTCTGCACCTCGGCAATACAATGGAGACGATCCGCCAGACCGAACTCCGCCGCCCTCTCCAGGGCGCGATCCACATGAGCCGGAGCAATCTGTAGCAAAAATCCAGGCTCTTCGGCAAAGAGAAAAGACCAGGAGTCCAAATCCTGCGGAATATGCAGACACAAACCCAGGCGACTGGCAAAGCTCATCTCGCATGCCGCCGCCCACAGTCCCCCATCGGAGCGATCGTGGTAGGCCAGTACGGCTTGCAGCTCCCGAAGGCTACGAAGCCACAGAAAACTTTGACGCAAGAGGGCTGGATCGTCCAGATCTGCGCAAGGAGACCCCAATTGTCCGGTCACCTGGGCAAGAATCGAAGCGCCAAGACGGCCCTGACCCAAATCGAGCAGCCACAAATGGGCCTGGTCTACTTCTTGCAGTTGCGGTGTCCAGGTGCTCTGGACATCGGTTACGGGGCTAACGGCCGTAATGACGAGGCTCACCGGACTGCTTACCGATTTTTCTTTCCCCTGGTCCTGCCACAAGGTGTGCATGGACAAGGAATCCTTGCCTACGGGAATGCTCAATTCCAGGGGGATGCAAAGGTCCTGGGCGAGGCTGCGAACGGTGTCATACAGGCGGGCGTCTTCCCCCGGAACATCAATTGCGGCCATCCAGTTGGCAGAGAGCTTGATCCAGCCCAAGTCCGGAAAATCGGCAGCAAAGAGATTGGTCAATGCCTCTGCCAAAGCCAGGCGACCACTGGCGGGAGCATCAAGCACCGCAACGGGAGCGCGTTCGCCCAGGGCCATGGCTTCGCCATGACGACTCCAGTAATCACCCAAGGCCACTGCGCAATCGGCAACCGGAACTTGCCAGGGACCCACCATGGGATCTCGGGCAATGAGCCCTCCCACACTGCGATCACCAATGTGGATGAGAAACTCCTTGCTTGCTACCGTCGGATGACGGAGAACCGCGTGGGCTGCCCAGGACAGGTCGACCCCCGTCAGGTCCAGTACCGGCGCCCCAAGCAATGGATGATGACTGTCCCGCTCTACTTTGGGCGGACAACCTAGCAGCGTATCCAGGGATATATCGACGGGTTCCTCGTGAAAAAGTGGATCCGTAAGCACGAGCTTTTCATCTGCCGTGGCTTCCCCCAACACCGCAACGGGGCATCGTTCCCGCGCACAGAGCGACAAAAATTCTGGCAGGCGCTCTGGGGCAACGGCCAGGACATAGCGTTCCTGGGCCTCATTGCACCAGATCTCCATGGGCGACATGGCCGGATCTTCATTGGGCACCGCTCGCAGATCCAGGTGCCCTCCCCGGCCGCCGTCATGGAGCAATTCGGGAATGGCGTTGGCCAACCCCCCAGCACCCACATCGTGGATAGCCAAAATGGGGGAATCATCGCCCATGGCAATGCAGCGTTCGATAACTTCCTGGGCACGTCGTTGCATTTCGGGATTGCCACGCTGGACCGAAGCAAAGTCAAGATCTTGTTCCCCACGACCACTGGCCATACTGGAAGCGGCGCCACCGCCCAAACCAATGAGCATGGCGGGACCGCCCATTACCAGGATCTTGGCGCCGACCGGTAAAGGGCATTTGTGGATCAGGCTGGGACGGATTTGCCCAACCCCACCGGCCAGCATGATAGGCTTATGATAGCCCCAGTGTCGGCCACCAAACTCGGTTTCAAAAACCCGCAAATAGCCAGCCACCGCCGGCCGCCCAAATTCATTATTGAAGGCAGCGGCACCAATGGGCCCCTCCAGCATGATCTCCAGGGCCGAACGGATTCGCTGGGGATGACCATAGGAATTCCTTTCCCATGCCTGGAGATATCCTGGGATTTGCAAATGGGATACCGAAAAGCCCGTCAGCCCCATCTTTGCTTTGCCACCGCGCCCGGTAGCACCTTCATCGCGGATCTCCCCCCCACTGCCAGTAGCCGCACCGGGAAAGGGAGAGATGGCAGTTGGATGGTTATGGGTTTCTACCTTGATGAGGATTCCAAGCTCTTCTTGTATCTGTTGATAGTGACCATCGGGGGCGGCAAAAAAATACTGGCTGGGTGCCGCTGGCGCAATTACCGCGGCGTTGTCATGGTAGGCGGAAAGGGTCCTTGCGGGATGGGCGGCATGGGTCTCCTTGATCATGCCAAAGAGGGTCTGCTCTTGCTCCACGCCATCCAGGCGAAAACGGGCATTGAAAACCTTGTGCCGACAATGCTCCGAATTGGCCTGGGCGAACATCATCAGTTCCACATCGGTGGGATCGCGGCCCAGATCCTGAAAAGTTGCAAGCAGGTAATCCAGTTCTCCCGATGATAGCGCCAGGCCAAGCTCCTGATTGATAGCCCGTAAGGCTTCTTTTCCCGAGCGCAAGACGGGAATGCGCCGCAATGGTCGGGGTTGGGGTTGGGCAAAGATCTGTGGTGCCGCGCTCCAATCTGGCAGCATGGACTCGGTCAAGGGATCCAGAAGCACTGCTGTTGCTCTGGAGCGGTCTTCCGGGAAGTCTTGCTGGGATGCCGGAGCAAGAAAATATCCTATTCCCCGCTCTACCCGCAGAAGATTTGCAAGACCGCAGACTTGGGCGATTTCTGTGGCCTTGCTGGACCAGGGGGAGATGGTCCCCAGGCGCGGCACCACTGCTATTTCCAGGGCAGCTTTTGCTTCCACAAAGGCTTCCCCATAGTTCAGCAGTGCCTCCATACGGGCCAGATCCGCAGGGCTTGGCGCAATCTTCCATTGCAGGATATGCACATATTGGGCGCTGAGACTATTACAGCGAATCCCGCGATCCTGTAGGGTTTGCAGCATACGCTCGGCACGGAATGCAGAAAGGGCCGCACCCCCCCGGTGCAAAGTGACAATCACGGTAGCATGGGGACGCCCAGGCGTCGCGCCACCTCTCCGTAAGCCTCCACAACCCCACCCAAATCCCGGCGAAAACGGTCTTTATCCATCTTTTCCATGCTGCTGGCATCCCACAGGCGACAGCCATCGGGGCTGAATTCGTCGCCCAGACGTAATTGGCCCTGAAAGCGACCAAACTCCAGTTTGAAATCTACCAAGATTAATTGAGCGCGGGCAAAAAGCTCGCTGAGCAATCCATTGACTTCCTGGGTCCAACGGGTCATTGCCTCGACTTCGCTATCACTGGCCCAGTGAAAGGTTCGTATATGGGAGCGATTGATGAGCGGGTCGTGGAGGGAGTCATTCTTCAGAAAGAATTCCAGAATCGGAGGTTCCAGGACCTGTCCTTCGGCAATACCCAGTCGCCGACACAGGGAACCTGCAGCCCGATTGCGGATTACGCACTCAACGGGAATCATATCCAGGCGCTGCACGACGGTTTCTCGCGGACCATGGCGGCGGAGAAAATGGGTTGGTACGCCCGCCTTGGACAAATATTCCATGATGTAGGCATTGAAGGCGTTGTTGATTTCGCCTTTGTGCTCCAACTGGGCTACCTTTTCCCCATCAAAGGCCGAGGTATCATCCTTGAAGTGGAGGATCAATTCATCGGGGTGTTCGCCGGCGTAGACGATCTTTGCTTTGCCCTCATAGAGTTTTTTTCTTTCCTTCATTGGGGTCTCCCTTCGGGAAAGACCCGGGCAAAGATCCGATCGATTTCTTTGGTGTGGTAGGACAGATCAAAAAGCTCAGCAAGTTCGCTGGGCGTCAAATGCCGCTGGATCTCTGGGTCCTGGGCCAGTAGTTCCTGAAAATCCAGCCCATCCTGCCAGACCCGCATGGCATTTTTTTGTACCACCCGATAGGCATCCTCGCGGAGCATGCCTTTTTCCGTCAAGCGTAACAATACCCGCTGGGAGAAAATCAACCCGTGCATTTTCTGCAGATTCTGGAGCATATGCTCGGGATAGACCACCAATCCTTCCAAAAGAGCGCTGATCCGATGCAACATGAAATCCAGGACGATACAGGCATCGGGCCCGATTACCCGTTCGACACTGGAATGGGAAATATCCCGCTCGTGCCAGAGCGCAATATCTTCTAGGGCCATACCCGCATAGCCGCGCAGCAAACGGGCAAGCCCAGTCAAATTTTCGGAGAGAATGGGATTGCGTTTGTGGGGCATGGCCGAACTACCCTTCTGGCCCACGGTAAAAGGTTCTTCTACCTCCAGCACTTCCGTGCGCTGCAGGTGACGGATCTCCATTGCAATTTTTTCGATGGAGCCAGCAATGATGGCCAAGGTGCCAAAGAAATGGGCATGACGATCGCGGGAAATGACCTGGGTACTGGCCGCCTCGGGGGTAAGACCCAGTTCGGCACAAACCATCTCCTCGATCTCCGGGGAGATGTTGGCAAAGGTACCCACAGCACCCGAAAGCATTCCTACGGAAATCTGGGCAGTGGCCTGTGCCAAACGTTCCAGGTTGCGCCGACACTCCGCCCGCCATACCGCAACCTTCAAGCCAAAAGTAACCGGTTCGGCATGAATACCGTGGGAACGACCCATCATGATCGTATCTTTGTACTTCCACGCAAGATTCACCAATGCGTGATCCAGGCGCTCCAAACCCTGTTGCAGCAGACGACCGCTATTGCGCAATTGCAGAGCGAAACCGGTGTCCACGATGTCGGAAGAGGTAAGCCCTTTGTGAATATATCGACTCGCCGGACCAACAAATTCGGCGAGCGAAGTCAAAAAGGCGATGACGTCGTGCTTGACTTCCTTCTCGATGGCATCGATACGAGCCACATCATAATTGGCCTTGGCTTCGATTTCAGACAAGGCATCCGCTGGAATCTCCCCCTTTTGAGCCAGGGCCCGACAAGCAGCCAGCTCCACTTGTAACCAAGCCTGATATTTGGCTTCTTGGGTCCAGAGAGCGCCCATTTCGGGGCGTGTATAACGCTCGATCATGAAGATGTTCCCGATCCTGGATGCAATGCGTTTTGGAGCTGGTCAAGAACTTCAATGGCAGCTTTGCGTGCCTCATTGGGATTCCCCTCCCCAGGCTCCGTTTCCAGGACACTAGTATCGGGGTCCTTGGTTGCCAATAGTTTTACCTGCACCGACAAGGGCTTGGGAGCTTTGCCACCACCCCAGATCATTTGGATGCTATGCCAGGCACGGGCAAACATCCCACCCAATATTCCATTGGAAGACTCCTGGGACCTGGCCTGATGGATCAGCACCGTCCATTGCCCCACACCCACATTCTGCACGGGGTGATCCAAACTTCCCAAGGCCATCTGTACGGCCGGTTGCGCCTTCACCGGTGGCTGATCGAGCAGCAAATATGGGCCTTGATCATCACGGTAACGGGTGACCTGGAGACTGGGCATCTGGGCCATGACCACGGTCTTTTGCAGTTGCTTTTGCACCTCCTCCAGGAGCTTGCGGTTGGCACCCAAGTCCGGCACTGTCGGTGTCCAGTCAACCGAATCATTACTGGGATTGATCCACTCCCGATGCTGTACCACCGTCAATAACTGCTGGTCATTGCCCTTGGGTTGCAGATGGAAGGTAAACTGCATCCGGCTACTGGGAGCCAAACCATGGAAAATGGCACTAAAACCATGACGCTCATTTACCCAGTCAGTCACCAGGATGGCTTTGGCTGGATCGAAGTGCTGTATCCCCACCTTGCGGGCCGCCAGGGTTGCCCGAACCGCTGTCCAGATCTGCGCTGCGGGGGCCTCGCTTTGCAGTGCCAGGTCTTTACCGGAACCAAGCAACACTGATTGCACCCCAGGCGTTGCATTTTCGGCTACCGGCGACTCCCCAGGGGCCAGACGCGGTGTAAACACTCCATACCCAGCTTGTGAAGCGCTGCCCATTCCCGCCTCTTGTACCGCCTCCCCTGGCGTGGGTGCCCCTCCCGGCACCGTCACGCCAGGCTCCGGCGCTGCTGCCAACAGATCCGGCGGGACAGCCAATGGCTTGAGTAATTTGGCATCGGTGTAACTGGGACCCGTGTTGTTCTTGAGAAAGGGCAAGTAGGAACAGCCACTCAGTCCTACACTGAGCACGCTGACCAGGATCACACCACGAGATAAAGTTGGACGCATAGGGCTTACGGCTCGCTCATGAGATTTGGGAAAGGGGGGCACGCTGGGCATCTTCATAGGCTTTTAACAGCCGCTCATGAAATTCTGAACGCAAGGGCACCAGGGGAAGGCGAATCCCGTCATCCATGCGCTGCAAATGAGCAAGCAACCACTTGACGGGTATGGGATTGGACTCGACGAACAACTCCCGATGGAGGGGTACCAGGTGCTGGTTGATGGCTCGGGCCCTGGAAAATTCACCGGCCAGTGCTGCTTCCATGAGGGTGCTCATGGCCCGTGGCACAACATTGGCGGTAACGGAGATGACGCCTCGGGCGCCCAGGGCCACCGCCGCCAGGGCAGCACCGTCATCGCCACTGTATACATCAATCTGGCTATCCTGCTGTGCACAATGCCAGAGAATTTCTGCCACCCGTTCGATCTTACCACTGGCCTCCTTGATGCCGACAATACAAGGGCGGCGGGCAAGACGGGCGACAGTCTCGGGCAAAATATCCCCAGCCGTCCGTCCAGGCACATTGTATAGAATGAGGGGATAATGGCAGGCTTCGGCCACCGCCGTGTAATGCTGGAAGAGACCTTCTTGGGTCGGCTTATTGTAGTAAGGGCTCACCAGCAGGGCGGCGTCGGCTTTGGCCTCCATGGCCGCTTGGGTCAGCTCGATGGCTTCGGCCGTGGCATTGGCGCCGGTGCCGGCGATCACGGGTACCCGACCTCGCACCTGTTGGACCACGGCCCGAATCACGCCAACGTGCTCTTTGACAGTTAACGTGGCTGACTCACCAGTGGTCCCCACCGCCACAATGGCATGGGTACCTTCGGCAAGGTGCCACTCTACCAGTTCACCCAGGGCCCGGTAATCCACCGCCCCGGATTTTTCCATGGGCGTTACCAAGGCCACCATGCTCCCGTGAAACATCTTTGCTCTCCCGGCTCGTTACGCAGCCGTCAAAGCCTGCATGGTACTGGGCGGTCCCTGGTCTTGGCAAGGAGCGTTAGTGGGGTCGCCGGGCCTCGACGAGGACATCACTGCGAAGCTCATGAACCTGGGTACGAAATCCTGCTTCCTGGAGGGCGTTCTCGATTTCCTCTGGACGCAAAAAGTGATTTCCCTGGATATACTCACTCAGGTTCTGGAAAGCCATGGCCCGGTAGGGTGCCTCCCGTAAAACCTGCGGGTCCTTGGGCCAGGCCGGTTCCCAAATGAGCAGCGCGCCCCCTGGTCGCAGTTCTGCATGCAGCCTGGCAAACAGCTCCCCCCTCTCCTCCCAGACATGGTGAAGGGCACGATTCATGGCGATCAGATCGGCCATTTCGCCCAGTTGAAAGTGATGAATATCTCCCTTGGCAAACTGAACGCGTGAAGACAGACCTTCGTTGGCCGCAAGCTCCGTAGCCTGACGGATATTTTCCTCAAAACCATCCAGTCCCAACCCCCGCAACTGGGAGTAATGATGCAGCAATGCCCGCAGATACCAGCCATTACCACAACCGAGGTCGACCACCAGACCGCCGCGCTGGTCCACCTCGGCAAGGATGGGGAGATGACCCAAAACCATTTGGGTGAATATGGGTCGGAAAGTTTGCTCGAGCATGGGCCCAAACCAAGGCAAGATGCTTTCTCGCTCGGCCAGGACCTTTTCGCCCGGCCGTTCCCCCGTGCGCATCAAGACTGCCGCTCGCTCCGCCATGTGGGCACCGAGCACGGTTCCGATGGCCAAGGCCATTCGGCTCTCGGGATGCTCTGGTCGCATGGCATCACCCTCCTCACTCAGCCGAAAACGGTCTGCAGTGCGCTCCAACCAGGCAAAGGCATAGGCAGCATCACACCATCGCTCCACATAGCCAGCATCCAGTTGGGCGCGTTGAGCCAATTCTTGGGGGCTAGCCTCCCCCAGTTCATGGAGAAGGGAAAACAAGTGGTTGACCACGCCAATGAAGGCAATCTGGAGGGCCGTGGCGCCCTGGGCCTTCGCCCGCATTTCTTCTATTGGTAACATGTGCACTCCTGATTCATATGAGATATTTCAATCCTACCAAAGCCAGGACCACCAAGGTCGCACGCAGAAAGGCACGCTGATTGATCCGCAAGTGCAAACGATTGCCGATCCAAAGACCAAGCAGCACCGGCGGAACCAGAAGCAAAACTCCCAAGGCCAAGGGGCCCGTCAACAAGGCCAAAAAGATGTACAGAAACAAGCGCAGCACATTGTCCGTTAGGGCAATGCCCTGAAAGGTTGCGCGAAAGGCCCGTTTCTCCAGATGGCGCATTTGCAGATAGGCTACTATCGGTGGCCCACCGCCGCCGTAGAGGCTACCGATGACCCCACCGAAAATGCCCAATGGCAGCCCCCAGGGCAAGGAAATCTTTGGCAGGCGTTCTGGCTTTAGCAAGATGGCATACAGCACATAGGCCAGAATAAACAAGCCCAAAAAACGGGTCAGATCCTGGGCATCGCTATCAGCCAGGATAAAGGACCCCACCAGCAATCCAAGAAAACTTCCCGGAATCAGCCAACGTAACTCTGGCCAATGGATTTGCCGAAAATCATAGGCACCGAGCAATACCGAGCCGAGCAGGTCCAAGACCAAAACCACGGGCACCACTTCCTTGATGGGAAAAAGAAGCGTCAGCAAGGCAACACTAATCAGCCCGGAGCCAAAGCCAATGACGGACCGCACATAAAAAGCCAAAAAAACGATAGCCGCTGCCAATACCCAAAAAACGGGATGAGCCAGCAAGAAATCAAAAGCCAGCGAAGGATCCCCAGCCGACCCCATCCAACCCCAGACATTCACCTGATCACCTCGAAAACCCCTTGTAAAATAGAAAAAAGCCCTTACACTCTCAACCATCACATGAGCATAGGAGGGCTTCTTTCATGCCCCCATTACCGTCCTCTCTCCGCCGATTTGCGTGTATCAACCTGTTTTTGTTATTTATTTTCCTTCCCTGCCGGGCCTGGGCCCAAAATCTGGGGGAAATGCCATCCATTGATGCCCGCTCCTACATTCTCATGAATGCCAATACCGGACAGATCCTGGCGGCAAAGAATGCTTATCAACCCTATGCCATTGCCAGTCTCAGCAAGTTGATGACCCTTTACCTGCTTTTCGAAAAAATCCATAGTGGCTCGATCCACCTGGATCAGCAATTTTTCCCTGCCTCCGTCGCCTTGCGGACGGGGGGATCCTCCATGTTTTTGCGCGCTGGCCTGCCCTTTACTGTCTCGCAACTCATCCTTGGCATGACCGTCCCCTCGGGCAACGATGCTGCTGTGGAGGCTGCCGTTTTGGTCGCAGGAAATGTTCCAGATTTCGTTGCGCGCATGAATAGTACCGCCAAATCCTTGGGGATGCTTTCTACTACATACTATAACCCGGACGGACTCCCCCACCCCAACAACCTCTCCAGCGCCTACGACCAGGCCCTGTTGGCACGGGCCATCCTGCAACGTTTTCCGCAGTATCTGCACTTCTTTGGGCATCAAAGTTTTACCTATGCCGGAATCACCAGCCCCAATCCCAATCTTCTGGTGGGAAGGGTACCCTTCATCACCGGCATGAAAAGCGGTTACACCAATGCCGCCGGTCACTGCCTCGTTGTGACCGGCACCCAGGGAAATCTGACCCTCATTGCCGTTGTTCTGGGTGTGCCATCCTTCGTGCATGAGCGGCGTGGTTTTTGGAAAACTTCTTGGGAAAGCCTCAAACTGCTGGACTGGGGCTTTGCACGAACCCTCTGGCTCCCGCAGATGGGTCTGGAAACAGCCTCTGCTGCGGTTTCTCCAGATTCAGTGACCAGCACCCCCTGAGGCCTCCACCTTTGGCATCGCCTTAGGCTTGCGCAGCAAAAACACCAGGGGGATCAATACCAGAAAGCTATAGAAAGCCAAAATAAAGGCATCCAGAATTCCCCGCATTCCTGCCTGAGGCAGGACCACCAGATTACCCAATACATGCCAGACCAAAGAACCGTTGCCCATACCTGCATCGGCCAGGTATCGGTGCAATGCTGGATTGAAGGTATTGATATGACCGCCAA
This sequence comes from Candidatus Igneacidithiobacillus taupoensis, assembly GCA_021375695.1. Lineage (GTDB taxonomy): Bacteria > Pseudomonadota > Gammaproteobacteria > Acidithiobacillales > Acidithiobacillaceae > Igneacidithiobacillus > Igneacidithiobacillus taupoensis. Next base: position 15,982 of record JAEPKX010000034.1, read on the forward strand.
TTTGATTCCAGCCCATTTGCTGGCCTTGGGTCATGATCGTCGACACAATGGCAATCCCTATACTACCACCCAGGGTGCGCATGAGATTGAAAATCCCCGAACCTTCGGCTTGGTCTTTCTTGTCAATGGTGGAAAATGCCAGGGTAAACAAGGGAATGCTGATCAGTCCCAGACCCAGTCCCCGCACAAAGGCTGGCCAGATTACCCAGGCCATGCTGATATCCAAGTTATACTGCGTGGTATACCAGCTACCGATAACACCAAAGAAAATCCCCAGTAAAATGATGTTGCGCGGATTCACATTACGGCCCAGCAAGCGACCGGCAATCACCGTTGCCAGCATGGCACCGATCCCCTGGGGAGCCATCACCAAACCCGTGGTAAAGGACTCATAATGCAAGAAATCTTCCAGCATTATGGGTAGGACTACCATGGCGCCAAAGAGGGCAAGGCCAAAGATCCCAATCCCAGCACTGCCCACTGCCAGATTCAAATCCTTGAGCAGACGAAGATTCACGATGGGTTGTGCCACGGTGAGCGAACGCCAGACAAAAAAAACCAAAGCAAGGGCGGCGATCAGGCTAAGAATGATAATGGTATGAGAACTGAACCAATCGTCTTGATTACCGAGGCTCAGGACCCCTTGGAGTGCACCAAAGCCCACAGCCATCAGGCCAAAACCCAACCAATCCACCGGCCGCGGATGGTCACTCCGACCAATATCAGGCACCGACTGCAGTAGAAGAAAGGCCAGGATTCCGAACGGGATATTGACGTAAAATACCCATCGCCAACTCAGGGTTTCCGTTAACCAACCACCCAGGGTAGGTCCTAGGATGGGACCCACCATGATTCCCATACCAAGGATAGCCATGGCTTGGCCGCGCTTATGGGGCGGGTAAGCATGGAGCATGATGGTTTGCCCGACGGGTGCCAAGGACGCACCAAAAACCCCCTGCAACAAGCGCCACAATACGATTTCTGGTAAGCTATGGGATTGACCACACATGGCCGATGCGCCTACAAAACCAACCACACTCCAGAGCATCACTGTACGCTGCCCAAACCGCTCTACCAGCAGACCCGTCAGCGGCAGCAGAATCACATTGGCAATCATATAGCTGGTAAGCACCCAGGTGATCTGATCGCTGTCAGCTTGCAAGGAGCCACGCATGTAGGTCAAGGCCACATTGACGATGGTCAAATCCAGGACCTGCATGACCACTGCAAGCATCACGGCAACGGTAATTGCAACAACTGAGCTCGGGTTGGAGGATTCCATGGCAATCTCCCTTGAGTGCCACCAGTTTACTGACCGATCGGTCAGTATGCAACGCCTGAGACCATAAAATATGAGCTATGAATAAGTTCAGAAACCTTTGGCACTCCTTTGAAACAGGAGGAGCGCCATGCAAGTACACCATGCCGGTTACCGGATCCGGGGGTTTTATCGAGTAGCCGCCTTGGCCGCTCGATCCT
>JAEPKX010000035.1 GCA_021375695.1 Candidatus Igneacidithiobacillus taupoensis
ATGATGGGTGCGCCACCAAGAACATCCTCTTTCTCGACAATGACCGCCTTCTTGCCCATGGCTGCTACGGTCGCCGCTGCCGACAGACCCGCCGGACCTGCTCCAACTACCAGTACTGTATCTTGTGTTGCCATGTCGATTACCTCCACGTCCAATCTGAAAATAAAATAGTCCCGCTTCTACCAGTTGTCAAGGACATGTACTATACAAAATATGATCATATCTGGCGTTGGGGAGTCCATAACTCCACCGCCTCCAACAGGCTGTGTAATTTCCGAAAACGGGGTCCGAGACCTTCTTTGTCTAGCTCCTCAGCACCACTGCCACTAAGCCAGAGGCTCATATGTGCCGGGATCTTGCTGCGCAGTTGGCCAAGGAGCGCCTGATTGGTGCCATTGATGGAGGCTGCTGAGACAGCAACCTGCAGGACATCTGCAGGACAATGCTGCAGGCAGGGAATGACCTCTTCAACCGGTGGTTCTGGTCCCAGGAACAAAAGATCAACGCCCTTGGCAAGCAACAGTACCCGGGTCATTTGTAGCTCCACAGGGCGATCCTCCCCAGGCAGGCTCATCAAAAAAATTCGCAGGCTCTCTTCGCTTGCCAGAGGGATCTGTGCCGCCGCAATTTCCAGGGTTTCCAACAATAATTCCTGTCCGGCCCGCTGTGCATAGGAGGGTAAACTATCATCCAGGCGCGCCCGGGCCATTTGTTGGTGGAGGGGTGCGGCAAGTTGCAATACCCAGTTTTCGCTGCCGCTGCGTGCCAGTTCTCGCCGTAGGAGTTGACGCACCGTACGCAGTTCGGTCCGGCGGACGGCTTCCCAAACCAGTTCCAGGGCTGGGTTGACACTGGGAGCCGGACCAGATGGCTTGGGGAGCTCACTCAGGAGGCGCTCCAGCTGCCTTGGTTCTGCACCAACCACATAGCCCGGCCGAAAACCAGCCTGCAGCAAGCGATTGATTTGATGTAAACGTTGGATCTGTTCTCGACTGTACAGGCGATTGCCAGCACTATCTCGTTGGGGGATGGGAAAACCATAACGACGCTCCCACATCCGCAACAATTCCTTGGAAATGCCTGTTTCCTGTTCTACGGCACTGATGGGAAGCATGAGATCGAGCGCTTCCTCTGCTTCTGTAGCTATTTTGTCCAAGACGACACCTTGACATTTCTCCCGGGAGGATTACCCTTTGACCAAGAGTTTACCGGGAAAGGCGCCTAAACAACAATGGTACAGGAAATATTCATCCTGGGCATGTTCCAGGATTACTTGGGGATGGCATCCATACCTTGAAGTCCTTCGTCCCCACTGACCTTCTGGATCATCTCGAGGCGCTGGATGCAGATCGTGCAGATACGTATTCTTTTGGCATTATTGGTCTCGATACCCAGTCGATAGTACGAATATTCAACAAAGCCGAGGAGCGCTTGAGCGGTCTGGCCGCTGCCGAGGTGCTGGGACACGCTTTTTTTGATGAGGTTGCTCCTTGTACCGCAAGCCGCCTTTTTCGGGGCCGTTATCTGGCTGGTCTGGCACGGGGTAGTCTGGATGAACACTTCTTCTATACCTTCACCTATCGAATCCGCCCAGTTTCGGTCCATATCCATATGTTCTATCGACCAGAGCAGAATCCATTGGTTTTCATCTTTCTGGATCGGGTGATTCCGCTTTTTGAGGATTTGGGATGACCCCTTTACCCCACAAGCAAGAACAGGAAGTAGTCGACAATGTAGTGCATTGGCTGGCAGTGTTGCGGGGACAATCCTTTCGCGATCCGGCTCTGGCCCTGGAGCAAAAAATCCTCAGTCAGCTCCTGCTGCAAGTTCTCTGGCATCTCTGCAACAATGCGTTCCAGGGTGATGGGCAGGCTTTTCTGGACCGTCAACAGAGCATACTGCTACAGCATCTGGATGCCAGTCTTGCCCATGGGGAGGGAGAAATTCCTCCACCGATCCGGCGGCAGATCCATGCTTGTGTCACCCAGTTGATGGCAGCAGTGGATACCTACCATGGGGGTTGATGCTACCAATCTCCTGGGACGAATCGAAACGGGCCTGCACCATGGTTTTTGTCTGGAGTGGCATGAGGGTAATGTACCTCACCTCTGGCCTGGTCAAGCCCTGTGGGCCAAAGCGCGACGAATGGCCAGTCATTTCCGTCGCCTGGGGCTACCCAGTCGAGCCCGCATCGCCGTGCAAATTCCCAACAGCCCCCTTTACGTGGCGACTTTGCTGGCTTCGTGGATGGGAAATTGGGTTTTCTGCCCCTTGCCTTCCCTGGATCCGCTTGAAAGTAAGCGTCGCCTTGCATTGTTGCGACCTTCCCTGTTCTTGTGCTGGACGGGGGAGCAGTTGCAACAGAGCGTCTTTGCGGAAAATTTTTCGGTGGCAGAAGATGACCCGGATGATCTTGCCCTGGTGCTATGGACCTCTGCCAGTTCCGGAAGCAGTCGTGCCTTTGGCCTTGACTTTGGGGCCTTGACCTGGCAGGTAGATACCCATCTTCCCGCATTGGATCTGGATGCCGACAGTCTCCTTCGCAATACCCTGCCTTGGGCCCATGTCTTTGCCGGAGTCCTGGAGTTGCTGCCGGCCCTGCTGATGGGTGCCAGTCTGCGGGTTGCCCCTCTCACTTCCTTTGCGCGGGAGCAGTTCAGTCATTGTTGCACGGTCCCCCGCGTTGCTGCTTTGCTCGGTCCCGGGCAAATCGCGAACCTGCGTGCTGGCATTATTGGTGGTGCCCCCATGGATTTGGCACTGGCAGAGCGGCTGCGCGGGAGTCGTCTGCGCATGGGCTATGGTCAAACTGAGGCGGGCCCGGGCTTGTGTTTGGGGGATCCGGGGGATTTTCGGGCTGGCCTCCTGGGGCGGGGGTTGGTGTCGATAGTGCAAAAGCAAGGAACGCTGCACTATCGCTCTCCGGGTCAATCCTTTGGCCAATGGTTGGGTGACCGCTGGCAAGCCCTCTGTTCATCGATGGAGAGCTTTGATAGTGGTGACTTGGTCCAACAAGACCCGGATGGAAATTGGTTTTGGATAGGGCGTCGGGATGCGCGATTCAAGCTTGGCAATGGTCGCACCTTGGACCCAGAGTGGGAGGAGTTGCAGCTGCTAGCTTCCCATGGGGCGTTTTCCCATCTTGTCCTGGCAGGGCCTGGGGCTCGGCTGCCGGTCGTCTTTGGCCGCTTGCAAGAAGATGCAAAGTGCAAAGATGCAAAAATCTGGCAGGGAAGCTATCCCCTGCGGCTGGCTCCAGAAAGTTTTTGGCAACGCTACCTGCAGGAGGGGAGTGGCAAGCTGAAGCGCGCCTTACTGTATCAACATTGGCAGAAAGAATGGGAAGTTTTGCAGGGATAAAGGAGAGCTTTGCATATGGATAAAGGGGTCTTACTGCTTTCGGGCGCCAGTGGGGCACTGGCACAACGCTTTATCCCCCTGGCTCAGGGGCAAGGATGGCAGATTTTGGCCTTGAGCCGAAAAGCCAGGGAGCGGTCCTGGCCCGATGGAGTGCGGGTCCAGGAGCTGGACTGTGCCGATCCCCTGGCAGTGGAAGCTTTCTTTCGCCAACTCCAGGAGGAGGGGATTGTACCTGCCGCCCTGGCCCATTTGGCCGGTTCCTTTTTACTGGCGGGATTGGCACAGACCAGTACCGAGCAATACCGGCAATGCTTGGCCGCCAATCTGGATTCAGCCTTTTTTCTGTTGAAGGGATTCGTCCATGCCAGACGTCGTCATGGCGGTGGCGGATCGGCCGTCTTTGTTTCTACGGTGGTCGCTGGCATTGGTGTGGCCTTTCACGAGGCGGTGGCGGCAGCCAAAGGGGGGTTGGAGGCATTGGTCCGGGCCGCTGCGGCAACCCATGCCCGGGATGGCATTCGCATCAATGCAGTGCGCGCGGGGCTCATGGACAGTGAGGCAGCTTCCCATTTGTTGCGCAATCCCCAGTCGCGGGAACTGGCGGCCCGGCAATACCCCTTGGGCTCCCTGATTTCTCCAGAGGAGGTCGCCAGGACTTTGTTGTTTTTCCTGGACCCCCTTCAAAGCCAGATCACTGGACAAATCCTTGCGGTGGATGGCGGCTTTACTGCCATTCGGCCCTTGCTCACGGGCAGTTCCCAGTAGGATTTCTTGGCCCGGCAGGTGTCCTTGGGTATTTGGAGACCCTCTGGGATCGGGATTTTCGTCGTTCTGCAGCCGCTTGCTTTTGGCAGGCATGGCTGCAATAGCGCACCTCCTCCCAGCATCTTGCCCAGGAACGCCGCCAGGTCATGGGGCGTCCGCACTGGGCGCAGACTTTGCAGGGCAGGCTTGCCTTATTACCTCGATAGCCCGATTTCAAGAATCCGGATTGGCCGAAACCATGGCCCGATTGGCTGGGGTATCAGGCAGTTTATGTATCTCTAGCGTGATTTCTCCTGCATGGAGCCCGTACCAGGTAACATCGGTGCGATCGATGACGACATCGGGTTGGATCATGTACATCCAGTCATCAGCGTGAAGATTGTAGGTTTTCTTGCCGACGGGCTGCAAAAAATTGTAGGTCCAATGCAAGGCAAAGCCGTAGGCATCCCCCGATGCACTGGGCACGGCACCAGCCGAACCTTCGGCAGACCCCGTGAAGTGATGTGGGCTGACCTCCGTCAGATGCCAGACGCGATTGGCATAAGTTTTCTTCCCTTTATCATCCATGTAGGTAAAGTGCTCTACCAGGGTGCCCTGATTGCCTTGCCAGGTGCCCAGCATGCGGACCACAAAGCGATTCACCACCTTGCCCGAACGATTCTGGAAAACCCCGGTGGCGATCAGAGGTCCGTTGAAGAAGTCCTGCAGCGCAAACTTGGGGGTTGAGTGGGCATAATCCTTGGGTAAGGTGGCACATCCGGAAAGGGCAGCGAGTACGGCAACACCAATGATCGTGCCAATGGGTCGTTTCATGGAGTAACTCCTTTTACGATGGTGGAAGGACTGCGTGTTTCAATGGCCCCAAACTCCATTAGCAGCACAGCCAGCAACTTCACCAAAGCAGGTACCAGGGCATAGGCCATGAGCAGGAGTAGGGGTTCCTGACCGGGGCGAAACCCCAGCCACTGCAAAATCGGTAAAATGATTCCAGCCCCGAAAGCAGTTGCCGCTTTGGCAACCCAGTTGAAGAGTCCAAAATAGTTGCCGGCACGGGCATGGGGATCCTGATCCGTTTGATCGGCCAGAATGCTTGGTGGTAGGGCCTGATCGGCACCCAGGGTCAGGCCCGTCACTACGCAAATGATCCCGTACCACCCGTCATCCCCCGCACGCAGCAAAAATGCCCCAAGAAAGGCCAGCAGGCTCAACAACATGGCAGCTTGCCAGGCACGCGACTTGCCAAAGCGGCTGGAAAGTGCCAGCCAAAAGGGCATCCCCAAGGCCCCCGAGAGGAAGTAGACAAGCAGGAACAGGGGAGCAAGATCCTTAGCGCCAAGGATCTCGTCTACAAAAAAATAAAAGAGAGTTGCCGCAATGGCATTACCCATTTGCGAGAGGGTATAAACAGTCAATAGCCGCCGTAACGCCGGGCGACGAAGGGGGTGATAGAAAGTCCAGAGGCTCTGGGCTTGACCCTGCACGGGGCAACGGGTGTGGGTGGAGAGCCCCAGGGGAAGATAAGCCAGTAGTAACAGCACCGCGAAAATGAGGGCAAAAATCTGCATCCCCCGATGGGCACCCAGTTGCTGTACCAGCCATTGGGGTAGGGCGGCAGCCAGCAGCACACCCAGCAAGGCACCTGCCTCCCGGCTGGTGGAAAGCCAAGTACGACCGTTGTAATCCTGACTGAGCTCTGCCCCGAGAGCCTGGTAGTTGAGGCTGGTGAGGCTGTAAAAGCCATAAAAGATCAAGAGCGAAAAAGCAAGACTCACGCCCAGGGAGAAACTCGCCAGAGGATGAAAAAGCAAATAAAAGCCCAGCGCCATCCCTGGCAATCCGGCAACAATCAGTCGTAAGCGATGGCCATGGCCTTCTGCCCAACGGTCACTCCAATGACCAATGAGGGGATCCAGGACGGCATCCAGCAAGCGTAGGGCCAGGAGCAGGGCACCCAATAATGCCAGCGACATTCCATATTGGGTGGCATATAAATGGGGAAGTAATAAATACACTGGCAGCGCAGCGAAGGCCAGCGGCATTCCCAAAGGCGCGTAGGCACCGAGCAATGCCAGGGAGGGACGGCCCTTCCACCAGGGACTCATGCCTCTCCCAGGAGTTTTTTCCGCAACCCCGGTACTTGGGTTTGCGGACTCAACCAAATGGCGAAAAAGGCTGGCCCAAAACTCGGGTTTTCGATACGACTAAATAGTTTTCCATTAAAATAAAAGGCAGTGGATTGGGGGGTGTATACTCCTACCAACACATCTCCCGCATGAACATTGGGAAAGGCCCGTTGCAATTCCATCTGCCATTGTTCTCGCTCCCTGGCATCCGGGTGCGCGAGGCGAATCATTTCCCGCAGGGAGGTCTTGGCCAATTCCGCACTGCTAAAACTGCGTTGATAACGAATGGCCAAAGCGAAGGGCTGCTTTGGATTGTACTGGGTGCCGCTCACATAGAGGGCGGCGTCGTACACGTGAAAAAGAAACCAGGTCAGTTCCCCCTCGCCTAGGAGATGAAGATCCCTATATTGGGCTTGTACGGTTGCTGGCAAGGGGACCAGAACATCTGCGAAGGCTGGGTGGTAGGCAGCATGCACTGCCCAGAGGAATAAAACACTCACAAATCGCAGGGAGATTTTGCGCATTTCACGCATGAGAGAGAGTCCACTGTCCCACATCCAGTTCCCCTTCGCTAAAGCCCGCTTCACAATAACTCAAATAAAAACGCCAGAGCCGTTGAAAGGAGGAATCATAGCCCAGTTGGTAAAGGGCTTGGCTTTGCGCTTCAAAACGTTGTCGCCAGTGCGCCAGGGTCAGGGCATAGTCTTGACCAAATTCCAAGCGCTGCAATACCTGCAATTTGGCCTTATGCAATTCTTCGGCAAAGGCCGATGGGGAGGGAAGAAGTCCACCGGGGAAAATATGGCGACGGATAAAATCCGAGCCACGCAGGTAACTCGGGAAACGTTCATCGCGAATACTGATGGTCTGGATCAGGGCACGACCACCGGGACGCAGTAGCTGATGGATCTTGTGAAAGTAGCTTGGCCACCACTCTCTGCCGACGGCCTCAAACATCTCGATGGAAACGATACCGTCGTAGCATCCCTGCGCATCGCGATAGTCCTGGTAGTGAAAGCTTGCCAGCCCATCGAGGCCCAGTTGCGCAATCCGGTTCTGGGCATAAGTTAACTGTTCTTTGGATAAAGTCAGACCACGGACCCGATAACCTTGTCGGGTAGCATGCTCCGCAAAGCCCCCCCAGCCACAACCAATTTCCAGGATCGTAGCACCCGGAGCCAAATGGAGCGCATCTAACGCCGCTTGGTACTTGGCAGTCTGGGCACTTTCCAGACTCTGGGCGTGATTGCCAGCAAAATAGGCACTGGAGTAGGTCATGCTGGGATCAAGCCAAAGCTGATAGAAAGGATTTCCCAGATCATAATGCTGAGCAATATTGCGCCGACTTCCTGCTTTGCTATTGCGCCGCAGCAAGCGGTCACTGAGCCAAAAGAGCAGGCGTCGAGACCAATGACCCTGGATCAGTGCTTCTAGCAAGTTGCGGTTGCGCAGGGCCAGACGGATTAAAGCCGTCAGATCTGGACTATCCCATAGCTGCTCCACATAGGTCTCGCCAAAGCCGATATCTCCATCCCGCAGGATTCGGTGCAGGGCTTTCCAGTCATGCACTTGCCAACTCGCAGCGAGGCCCGCTTCCTTGCCCTCGTGGATCCAGAATTCACCATGGGGCCCTTGGGTTTCCAGACGACCGTAGGGAAGATTTTCCAGGCGTCGAAAGAGAAAACGGAACGATGGCGGTACATTGCTGATGCTGGAGCTCGAATTCGCAGCCGCGGTACTCATGAGCTGATCTCCTGGGTAGGGGGAAGGGGTTTGCTGTGAAAAGGAATCCGCGCCCGCCAGAGCTTCAGGGCCTGCCAGTGGATTCGCCAGATTACGGCAAAAGTAAGCATGGGATAGCGCAGGACCATGGCCCAGGCAGCACTTTTGTCCAGGGTTTTTCGCACTCCTGCCAGCTGGGTGACCAAGAGGAGCTGCTTCTGCTCATTGAAATAATGGATATCAGCACGAAATTTCTTGCTATCCAGAAGAAAGCGGAACCGATAGAAACCCTGGACCGGAAAAAAAGGCGAGACGTGAAAAATTTTTTTTGCTTCCAGCCAATCGTGGGGACCAATTGCACTGCGATCGGCTTTGGCGATGATATAACTATGGTGTTCGCCAAAGGTATTGTTGACCTCCGCCAACACCCCAAGAATGGCCCCCTGGTCATCGAGTCCCAGCCAAAAACTCACGGGATTGAAAACGTATCCCCAGAGACGGGGATAGCATATGAGCACCGTTCGCGTTGCTGGAATCCCTTGTTCGCCAAAAATTTTCCCGATCCAGGGACCAAGGGGGCTGCCATCACGAGGTCCATGATCCTGGCTACGAAAGCGTATTGGACAAAAGCCGGACAAGGTTTTTTCCAGGTCTGGTTGATCCCGGAGATCAAAACAGAGATGGAAACCGCCGTAGCGGAAGGGGCGACGGCGAGGTTGCATACGACGATGTATCACCAGGCTCTCAAGTAGTTGGGCACTCATAGGGCGACCTGTGCTTGCAGCGTTCCTGCGAGGGTCGGAATGGTGCTCTGCTCCTGCCAGGGGGCGGTGATACCCAGGGAATTGGCAATGCGGACCGCACTGCGCAGCCCATCCTCATGAAAACCGTGCCCCAGCCAGGCGCCAGCAAAATAGAGACCATCTTTACCCTGCAGTTTAGCAATAGCAGTCTGGGTCTGGAGTGCCCGCTCGTCAAAAACCGGGTGGGCGTACTGGATGCGGGCCCACACCAATGCGGGATCAGGATCTCGTTCGGGGTTCAGGGTGACAATAACGGGTTCCGATACTGGCAATGGTTGCAGCCGATTAATGAGATAACTCACTGCCACCGCACGCTCGCCATCCCGTCCGGTTTCCTGGTGAAAATTCCAGGCCGACCATGCCGCTTTATGGCGAGGAAGAAAGCTTTGATCATGATGGAGCCAGGCATCGTTTGCTTGATAGGAAATCCCTGCAAGATCTTGAGCAATTTCCGGCCATGATCGGGCAACCAATCGTTGGGCCTGGTCACTGTGGACGGCAGAGATGACCCAGTCAAAATCCTCTGTGCCAGTGGCATGGTGAATCCGGATGCCTCTTTCCGGGAGTTTCTCCAGGGAATGGACCGGTGTTCCCAAGCGCAGGTCGGGTATCTCTGCCAGAATTTTTTGGACATATTCCCGGCCACCACCTGCCACCGTGCGCCATTGTGGCCGTCGCCAGACATTGAGCAGGCCATGATTCCGATAAAACTCCAGGAAGGATCTGGCGGGATATTGGGTCATCCGGGCAACGGGACAGGACCAGATGGCAGCGGCCATGGGCAGGAGATAGCCTTCGCGAAACCAGGTGCCATAGGCACCCCGTTGGAGAAATTCGCCAAGGGTTAGGGTTTCCTTGCTGTAGTCCAGCCAGTTTTTGGCCTCTCGGTTGAAGCGGAGGATGTCTTGCAACATCTTCCAAAAGCGTGGACGAAGGAGATTGCTTCGCTGGGCAAAGATGGCCCCGAGATCGGTGCCACTCCATTCCAGATTCCAATCGCGAATCCGGACACTGAAAGACATATTGCTGGGTACCGTTTCGATGCCCAGGTGGGCGAACAATCCCAGGAGGTGAGGATAGGTCCAATCATTGCAGACCAGAAAGCCCGTATCTACCGGAAACAGACGATTGTTCCATTGGACCTCGACGGTATGGGTATGTCCCCCAGGACGCGTATCCTGCTCAAACAAGGTGACCTGGTGATGATGGCGCAATAGCCAGGCACTACCCAAGCCAGAGATCCCACTGCCAATGACTGCAACGCGCATACGATATTCCTTAGATTCCAGGTTCTGGGTGCCGCTCCACATCGCTCTCTACGAAATCGGTGATACCTTGGATGCGAAGATCTCTTCGCTGATCTTACAACGTTCGATTCTTGTTGACCATATGTATACTACAATTGCCTGTCAAAATAGTGCGCGAGCCCGTTGGCGAGTCCCCTTGGGGATGTTTCCATGGGATGTCGGCTCGTAACACGCAGGGTTTGTGAGGAAAAGGTTCAAAAGTTCTTTAGCTTGTACTGTGCATGAGTCGCAAGGACCGCTGACCCAGCCAATCCATTGCTGTCGGATGTCATAGTATGCATTACCAAGCTAAAGGGCATTACCCTTCAGATGGCTGGCAAAAACGACTTAACATTTCTGACAATTAGCTAAAACAATTTGACAGGACCTGTCTTGGCCATGATCTTTGCCCTGGGCTATGTAATGATGTTGGGTCTCGGTTAAGATAGTAGGCACCGGGTGGTATTCTGGGAAAGGACAGGAATGACCTTTTTTCTGATCTTTCTATAGGCTGAGATCACGGTGGATGCGCTAGGAGAGGATACGAATGTCTGACCATTTCCAGGAAGCCCGTGGGCAACTTTTGGATGAACAGTACCGAATTGGTGCTGGCGCAAAAGCCCGCCATCTGCTGGAAAAAATTGCCAAGCAACATCTTTTCTGTACCCTGTTCTTTGACGATTATGAACGAAGTTTTAGCTCGGTACTGCTGCTCCCCCTTGTAGAGGATTACCTGCTTTTTGACCTTCCCTTGGATCTACCGACGTCTATCAAAGTCGGTACCGCAGTGACGGTTCTGGTCCGAGTTGACGGAGTCATCAGTGGCTTTCGGACCCAAATACAGAAACGAGAATCTGATACCTTGTTGCTGGATTTTCCCGAGGGTCTTTACCAGATGCAGCGTCGACAGCTGTATCGGGTACCTCCTGCCATTGCAGACCCCGACCAGGTAAGCATTCTGCGTCGTGGTGCCGCATCCCAGCTCGGCAGATTGCAAGATATCAGTGTTGGTGGGTTACGTATCCTGTTGCGGCCTGCTCCCAGGGATTTTCCCATTGAGGTGGGTGAAGAACTTCCGGAGCTACGCTTCCAGCTTCGGGACAGCCCTGAGATCCAGACGGCTGCCCAAGTCCGGTTTTCCGATCTTCATAGCCAACGTGGAGAGGCCTTGGTTTTTGGCGTGGAATTCCTTCAGTTGGCACCGACCATGAAAGAGATCATTGCCCAATATGTGCAAACTCGGGATCGGGAAATCCTCAAGTCCCTGGGTATCGGATTACCTGGATCAGGGGGAGGGGTTCCGAAATCTAGCTTGGGGGGGAAACTGAGGCGTTGGTGGCGTGGTGCTTGATTTTCTCTTGCTGCTGCTCTTGGTGATTTTGGGATTGCAGGTCTGGTTGGGATGGATCTGGCGACGTCGAACTCGAGAGCTGGATACCATGAGGGATCAACTGGTCCAGTTGGAATTGATCGTTCGCGAACTGGTTTCCGCCCGCATAGCACAAGGATCATCAAACCCACAAAAAATCTCGACCCCGCAAGCGGTAGCGATTTCCTCCCCCAGCACGCTTTTGGATCCTGAAAATAAAGACTGGACGAAGTTGCAAGCAGAAGTTTTGCATTTGGCAAGAACAGGTCTGACTGTGGAACAGATTGCCAAGCGATGTGGTCTGGGTCTTGCTGATACCGAATTGATTTTGCGTTTGCATCAGCAGTAGCGATCATGACCGGGAATCTTTCTGGACTTGCGATCCTTTCTCCGTTGGGGGGTGAAAAGCTCCCTTTACCCTCCCTATCGTCTGCTTTGTCCTTACTTGCCCCTGGTTCCCAGATTTCTGCGCAAATTGTACAGCGGGAGGGAGAGCAAGCTGTACTTCGGATGATGGATCAAGTTTTTTCCATGAAATTACCACCGGGCTTACCCACCAACACTCGATCGTTGTCGCTCCTGTACTTGGGAGGAGGAGCCAATCCCCGCTTCTTGTACTTGCCTGCCGAAGATACTTTGCGTGCTGCAAACGCCTTGCAACTCTCGACCCTCAGTCGGGAATTGCTGGTCAGTGCCAATTCGCAAAATCCCGCACCGGTCTTGCGGCTTGGATCCTTTTCGACAATACAGGAACCCGCGCAGTTTGCTGCAGAATTGCAAAACACGGTGCAAAAAAGTGGTTTATTCTACGAAAGTCATCTCTTGGCTTGGGCCCAGGGACAATTTTCCAAGCAAGCCCTCCTTCAGGAACCCCAGGGGTCACAAAGTCTGCACCAACCATCTCCAGGAGGAAATCTCCCTCCCGTGTCCCCAGGCCAAGTACCAGCCCAAAACATTGGATCATTAGAGCAGCAGGCGTTGGCGAGCTATGGAAGCATTGCTGCGCCGCCAGGAAATCCCTTCCAATCAGTTGCCATGCCCAAAGAGTTGGCGTCGATCGTGCAGCAACAAGGGCAGATCCTGCTGCACCAACAATGCAGTTTTGCCATCGAGGCATGGTCGGGACAAAACATTCATTGGATATTGCATCGGCAGCATGCGGAAAAGAAAAACGATGATCAGCAGTCGTCAGATTCCTTGGAATATTCTGAAAATCAATGGGAAAGCAGGTTGGAAATGGAATTGCCGCGACTCGGGCGCTGCGACGCACACCTGCGCCTGCGAGGAAAGAGCCTGGATCTTCGTCTGGAGGTACAAAATCCAGGTCATTTCCGGACCGCATTGGCAAGTTTGCAAGAGGCGCTCTGCCGTTGTGGATTGAATGTCAAAATTACGGTGCAAAATCATGGCTCGTGAACCAAAGCAAACGTGCAGCCAAGCCGTGGCCTTGCAATATGCAGGAGGAGAGGGCGCTCCAAAAATTCTGGCCAAAGGACAGGGACTCGTTGCGGAGCAGATTATAGCCCGGGCTCGCGCGGCGGGAGTCTATGTGCACAATTCAAAAGAACTCGTTGGACTACTGATGCAGCTGGATTTGGATCAGGAAATCCCCCCCAAGCTTTATCAGGCAGTGGCAGAATTATTGGCGTGGATTTATCAATTAGAAAATTCCAAAGATTCCTGAACTCGATTCATATTTATGTAAAGAAATACCATGTGCTTGGCGCTAATCTGGACCAATATGATTTTGAATTTCTGGTGAAATGATCTCTACCACGGCAGAAGCAAAGGCAAAAAATATCCTGGTAACGAGCAGGGCCACCGTCCAAAAAACCATAAAGCGGAGCAAGGCAAGAAGATAGCTCACCCAGAATGGTGCTGCTGGAGAGAGATCGGGAACGGATAAAACGGAAGTACTACTGACTGCGATGGCCACGGCCAGAGCAATGGCCCACGGACGAAAACGGGGCCATCGTGGCGCCGGATGGAGATCTTCTTCCGCGGAAGATTGGGAAGATTCCTTGGCCATGTTTTAACTCAGTTACGAGGCTCCAGAATTTGCGTTCGTAGTTTGTCGAGTTGCCCTAGGAACATGCGACTCAAGCTTTGTAGTTGTTCGACGTTCTTTCGCACAGATTCCTGGTCTTGCTCTTGCAGCGTCGGAATGATCCGCACCCCTGCTTGGTGAAGTTGCGAATGGATTTGTTGCATGGCAACGAACTCGGGGCTTTGTGCCAAAGCTTGATCAGCATCCAGGTTTTTCAACCAACGACCAAAATGGCAGTGGTTTTCGTCCTGCAATTCTTTTGTTGGCAAACTACTCTTCCCCATGCTGATTGCTTCCAGAATCCTGCCAACCCAACGAACGTGCTCTGATTTCGCAGAGCTTAGGCGGATGGCCAGGAGGGGCTCACCAGCCACTGCCGCTTCCGTACCTTGGCCCAAAGCCTCCTGCATCTGGGTCAGGTGCAATTGGATTTCGCCCCATTGTTGTTGGAATTTCGTAAGCGAACTATCCAGTTTTTCCATGTGGGTACCCATGGCCTCTGCGGCGGCAATTTCACGAGCGCTACTCTGGACAATGCTTTGGATATTGCGCTGCGTCATTTGTGCCGATTGATTGGCCATACCCAGAACCTCCGCGACGGTCTCCAGGGAATCTGCGCCCCGGCGCAGATGCTGGATACTCGCACTGACTCCGGACTCCACTTCACTTGCACCAGAACTGATGTTGTTGGTGGCGCTGCGGATTTCCTGGGCTGCCTGGGCGGAACTCTGGGCCAGTTTTTTCACTTCGTCAGCCACCACGGCAAAGCCCCGACCATGCTCCCCAGCGCGGGCGGCTTCAATGGCAGCGTTTAGAGCCAGCAGATTGGTCTGTTTGGCAATCTCTTGGACCTTGAGAGCGAGATGGGAAATGGTCCGGGTTTGTTCCAGAAAGGCTTGTACCGTTTGCCCCATGGTGTTGACTGCCTGTTCCACCAGATCCATTTCCCCGATGAGTTCTGAAAGACGCTCATTTCCCAGTTGCACGTCGCGTACGGTATGGTTTGCCAGGTCTTGATTGTCGGCAATGGCGCTGGCTGTTTGACGGACCGACAGGATGCTGGCCTCGATCTGATCCAACAACGATTGTGCATCGACCTGGGCTTGTTGCAATCCCTGCTGGACTGCCAAGCCAAGCAAAAGCGTATCGTTGGCTTCGCCCATGGCACCAGCCTGGGTATCAAGAACGAGACAATATTGGCGGAGCTGGGAACGTTGCCAATCGCAGATGGGAGCCATGGTGGCATGGAACTCCTCGTCGTCGTGTAGCAATCGGGCGGCATCGGCATTTCCGTCGAGACAGGAAGTAAGAAGGGCAGTCAAGGTATCGGAATTATTGGCCATGGCAGGAACCTCATTCAATGGTGTGAGATATTGTTTTCAATCGCGCGAGCCGAGTCGTCGGGAAGAAACTTGATGACGTAACCTTCGGCACCCCATTCTGCATGTTCGTCATGTTCCAGTCAGAAACGACAAAGTCTATGCTTTGGCTGCGAAGTTTCTGCAGTGCCTGTACCCTATCTTCAGCCTCTTCAGAATTATTAAAGCCAATTTCCCGGAATAGAGTGTGTATGATCCTACACATGGTGGAAAAATCGTCTGCCACCAGGATTTTGCTGTTTTTGACGACGGTGTCTACACCCATGGCCCAGATCTGACTCCGCAAGGAATGTGAATGGTGAAAAGCAATTAATGTACCATCAATGGGAAATCGCTCGCCTGGGAATCAATACGGCACGTCGCAAGAAAAACTGAAGGAACAGCAAATTGCCAAAATGAAGTCAGGGAGAAGAACCTTTGGTCGGATATGGACGATAGAGCAATCGTTGCTGTCGGTTTTTTGACAAGTACTGCGCTAGGTCTGGGTAGTCAGCCGCGTTGATCGATGGCCCCGGCCATGATGGGATCCATTCCGGCCTGACTGGGGTGCTGGGGGGCGACGATCACAATACTGACCCGGCGATTCATGGCAAGTCCTGCCGCCGTATGGTTGGAAGCCAGGGGGTGATACTTGCCATAACCGGCAGCTACCAGATGTTCTGGGTCCACCCCGTGCTGAATGAAGAGTTCGACCACGGCCACGGCGCGCGCTGCTGACAGGGCCCAATTGCTGCTGTAGCGAGGGGTATGGATGGGGAGATCGTTGGTGAATCCATTGACCTGTATTTGGTAGGGCACCTGTCGCAGCAGGCCGGCAACACGAGCAAGGACAAGTTCTGCAGAAGGGGTTAGTTCGGCGCGGGCAGAGGGAAAAAGGATTTTGGCGTTGAGATCAATGACCACCCCCAGGTTGCTACGATGGATGGCAACGCTGCCGTTTTGTAGAAGCGGTTGCAGCAGTTTCTCCATTTCCTCTTGGAGCTGGTCCAGGTGGGTTTCGTCGGCATTGGGGGGAGTTTTGTTGGCTTGTACCGGGCTGTGTGGTACCTGTGGCACGGGGACACTGCGACCAATTTGTGGAACCGGCGGTAGCTTTAGCAGATCCCCTTGCTTGGTGCTTTGGACGTCGGTAGAGCGGATGGGGGTGGGCGACCAAGGATGGCCAGAAAAGGCGGAAATTAGGGTTTGCGAGAGAACCTTGTATTTCCCCTCATTGACTGAAGAAATAGCATACATCACCACAAAGAAGGCAAAAAGCAGGGTAATGAAATCCGCATAGGAAACGAGCCAGCGCTCGTGATTTTCCCATTCCTCTTCTTTTCGTGAGCGTCTGGTCATGACATGCACTCTCCCAACTCGTTCCTGCTAGCGTGCAAAGATGATGCCGGCATGAATGCTGCATTGCAAACCCTGATCGCGAAAATGCGTAG
>JAEPKX010000036.1 GCA_021375695.1 Candidatus Igneacidithiobacillus taupoensis
TCGGGAATTTCCGTTTCCTGGCCCATGGTCCAGGAGATTTTTGCCAGAGCCGATGGAGTTCCCACCCTCGTTGCCGTCGAATCCGGGAAGGAATAGGGGATGGAGTTGTTCCCGTTGCTTTCTCACCGCATCGGGCTTGCCGTACCGTATCCAGTGGTTCAGTGGACCCTCCGGCGTTGGAACAATGGCTCGACTCGCAACCCCAGACCCAGGCAATCAAAAAAGGTCTGTGAACAGGCCTGGTTCCTTTGGCCTAGCACGGCCCACGTTCATCAAAGGCCGATGAAAACGCCCGTTCTTCCGCCAGTCCAGTCCTCATCCTTGTTTGTGGGGAACCGAGAGCCGTCGGGCCAGCGTTTTGGCCTGGGCTGCCCTCAGCGTCACCATGAGCCAGGACAGCCAGGCTTCGGCTCACTCTTCCCTTTGCCGGGCGCATCAACAAAAAACCCCACCCAAGGGTGGGGTCTGCTACTCCCAAAGGAGTAATTACTTCATCATCGCCTTCTTGAACATCCGCTCCACTTTCTCATTGGCTTCTTCAGCCTTCTGATTGGCAGCATTGGCGGTGCTCATGGCCTGATCAGCAGTGCTCTGAGCGGCGTTGGCCTTGGCCAGGGCATCGTTGGCGGTGTTCTGGGCGGCATTGGCCTTGGCCAGAGCCTCGTTGGCCGTGGACTGGGCAGCATCGGCCTTGGCAGCAACCTTGTCTAGGTCAGAGGTGGTGGCACAACCGGCCAAGCCGAGGGGCAAAATCAGGGCAGCAACTTTCAAAGTGGTGGTCAACTTGCTCATAGCAAACTCCTCATAGTGGGTGGATAACGAGCAAAAATTCAAGCCTAAAACAACGGCATACGAGTCACTTCCGCCAGCATTCCGCATGGGTTGCGGCTTTGCCACGTCATACCGTTGCCGCATTTTATGGCAAATCCACAACAAAACTCAACAAGATCCCTTAGGAAACAATAAAAGCTGCAGAGAAGGGTGTAACCCGACCAGAGCCAATAGCCAGTCCGACCATCAAGCCATGCCCATTGATCGATTTGCCCCTCCAACAATACCCGATCCCAGAAGGGCATCGTGGTCGATTCCGTGCTGAAGACTCCACGCGAAAGGGCAACAATACTGGACTTGCGGTGCTTGATAATCCCTACCCCGACGAAAACGAGTCATCAAGGCAAGTCACCTGTTGGCGATCAGGAAAGCCGGACACTACCGGGCAAATTGAATGCACGTAGAGCTAACCATCGATAGCAAATGGGTAAATTCAGGGATTCTTTGCTTTGTTTGCTTTTCAGTATGCTCTCGTCGAGCTATAATAAAAAGTATACGCATTATGGAGATCAGCCATGACTTACAAAGCCAATCGTGTTGTCTCGTTCCGAAATGCTCTATTAGCCTGCATCTGCATCCTCGGCTTGAGTGCCTGTGCCAATATGAATCCTACGGAACAACGTGCTCTCAGTGGCGGGGCGGCAGGTGCTGCCGGCGGCGCTGCTTTGGGAGCTATCACCGGTGGTAATCCTGCTGTTGGCGCAGCAGTTGGCGGCGTTGCAGGAGCAGGCATTGGGGCAGCTGCACCCACCATTCAAAAGGATCTGAACGGGAATTGAAGCAGGCTGGCGTCCCAACGATTTGCCTGGATCAGATGGTAGCGTGGGGCGCTTTTTCCCAGAACTTGGCAGGTATACCAAAGCGGATCTGTGGCCAGCCGGACGTTTTCATTATGTGGTCTGGCACAGGTAGCAGCTTTCTTCTGGCTCTTTATCCCTATTGATGAGCCAGTCAGCATCATAAGAAAATTTATGCTTGGTTTTATACCCAGATGTGCCCAGACTACAAAAGATAGTTTTCTCCAATCTGGGAGTCCTGCCATGCCTATTCCTGTCAATATGAAGCCCATGGAACGTTGGTTGCGGATTTACTTTGGTCTGATCATCTTCGCCATTTACTTTGTCAGTCCCTTCCCATACCGCCAATGGACCTTCTCGGGGCTCTTGCTGGTCGCCACCGGGATTACCGGCTATTGTCCCATCTATAGCTTCCTGCGGCGACACGGCAACAAGGAAAGTCCTACTACGAAGGAATATTGATAATGCCTACCTTCATCTGAGTTCTGTACCAGGCCGGATTCTTGCCGCACCAACCCAATCCCCGTGGATAAGCCTGGACGAGGGAAACAATTCCAAAGACTCGACAAGAAAGCTTTCTGGGCCTACTCTGAAGATACCTTATGCAAGCTTAGGGAGTTACCCATGGAACAGGTCGTGCTGCACACCAACAAGGGCGATATTTATCTGGAGCTAGATGTAGAAAAGGCACCCGCGACGGTTGCCAATTTCCTCCAGTACATGGACGAGGGATTTTTTGATGGAACCATCTTCCACCGGGTCATCCCAGGCTTCATGATTCAGGGCGGCGGCTTTGATTCCAGGATGCAGCAGAAAAGTACCCACGATCCTATCGAAAACGAAGCCAGCAACGGCCTGAAGAACCTGCGTGGCAGTATTGCCATGGCCCGCACCAGTGATCCCCACTCGGCGACGGCACAATTTTTTATCAATCTTGTGGACAACGACTTCCTGGATTTTCGGGCGCCCTCGGGCAACGGCTGGGGATATGCCGTCTTTGGCCGAGTCAGTGCCGGCATGGACATAGTGGACCGCATCGCCCAAACGCCCACGGGAAACAAAGGGATGCATCAGGACGTACCGCAAGAGGACATCGTCATCACCAAGGCTGAACGCTGCGTCTAGCCCTTGGCCACCCTACTACCGGCACCCCAGGGGGATTGGCTCTGTCTTTCGGATCTTCACCTTTCCCCTGAAACCCCACAACACACCGCACTCTTTCTTCAATGTTGTCGAGAAATCCCCGCATCCGTCAGCGATATTTACATACTGGGAGATCTTTTCGACTTCTGGGTCCATCGCCAACAGGCCCAAGAGGAACCCCAACGGCGAGTCCTTAGCGCCCTTGCCACTTTGGTAAGGGAAGGACGCCAGGTCTGGGTAATGGGTGGAAACCGGGACTTTGCCCTGGATCCAAACACCCTGGCACAGTTTTCCCTGCGATCTCTTCCAGATCCTGCCGTGCTGCCCATGGGCATTCTCCTTACCCACGGTGATCTGCTCTGCACCGACGATACCCGCTATCTCCACTTTCGGCGCTGGATTCGCAACCCCTTGCTCCTTGCGGGCTTGCGCTGGCTACCGTACCCGGGTCTACTGTGGCTGGGGCGACGCCTGCGACGGCAAAGCCAGCACGAACTCCAGCAAAAACCAAGGGAGATGACCCAAGCAAGTCCCCTCGGGATCCATCAGGCCCTGCTTGGCGAGGGGATCTTCGCAAGCTCCCTTGCACCCTATCATACCCTGATCCATGGCCATACCCACGTACCCTTGGATGAGCGCATCGCGGACCTTTCGGCCCGACGACTGGTGTTGAGCGACTGGCACGAGGATGGCGCCACCCTCCTCATCGGGAAAAAAGATGGAGGCATCCAGCTCTGGCATTTCCCTGCGTAATGGTGCTTTGGCCTATACACTGCCCTTTTCTCCCTTTATCATTCCGCTTTTACCGTTTGCAGGGCGAAAGATGGCGCTCATCGTACAAAAGTTTGGTGGAACCTCCGTGGGCAGTGTCGAGAGAATCCAGGTCGTTGCCGACCGGGTCCTCGCGACCAAAGCTGCGGGGCATGATGTGGTGGTGGTGCTCTCTGCCATGTCTGGTGAAACCGATCGCCTGTTGGGACTCGCCCGCGCCATCAGCCAACAGCCCACGCCGCGCGAGCTTGACGCTCTCCTCAGCACCGGTGAGCAGGTTACCATTGCCCTCTTGGCCATGGCGCTGGCTGCCCGGGGACAAGCTGCGCTTTCCCTTACCGCTGCCCAGGTACCCATTGAAACCGATGCTACCCATACCAAGGCCCGTATCGAGCGTATTGATGGAGAACGAATCCGTACTGCCTTGCAGGAGGGTAAGGTGGTCATCGTTGCCGGGTTCCAGGGCATCACTGCCCAAGGCGACATCACCACTCTCGGTCGCGGGGGCTCCGATACCACGGCAGTAGCTCTGGCAGCTGCCTTACAAGCCGATGAATGCGCCATTTATACCGATGTGGATGGCATCTACACCACGGATCCCCGGGTAGAAGCCAAGGCTCGCCGTCTTGACCGTATCACCTATGAAGAGATGCTGGAAATGGCAAGCCTGGGAGCCAAGGTCCTGCAGACCCGATCGGTGGAATTTGCCATGAACTACCATGTGCCTGTTCGCGTCCTTTCTTCCTTCGTGGACGGCCCCGGCACACTTGTCACCAGTGAGGAAAACTCCATGGAAGCTCCCCGCGTCTCGGGTATTGCCTTTTCCCGCAATGAAGCCAAGATCACCGTTGTCGGCGTTCCTGATCGACCTGGCATCGCCCATGCCATTCTTGGTCCCATTTCAGCAGCCAATATTAATGTGGATGTGATCCTGCAAAATGTTTCGGAACAGGGTAAAACCGATTTCACTTTCACCGTCGAACGCAACGACTTCGACCGTGCCCTGCAAATCCTCCGGGATCTGGCCCCCATACTGGGAGGCGCCGAGGTCCGGGGAGACAAAGGCATCGTCAAGGTTTCGGTAGTCGGCGTGGGGATGCGTTCCCATGCTGGCATTGCGGCGAGCATGTTCGAAACCCTGGCCCGGGAAAATATCAACATTCAGATGATTTCTACTTCCGAAATCAAAATTTCCGTAGTTATCGAAGAAAAATACCTGGAGCTTGCCGTGCGCTCCCTGCATGAGGCCTTTGGGCTCGCGCAAGGAGAAACCTGATGACGTTGATGGCAAATTACGCCCGTTTACCGGTGGCCTTTGTACACGGCGAAGGTCCCTGGCTATTTGATCAGGAAGGACGGCGCTATCTGGACGCCCTGGCCGGGATTGCGGTCTGTGGTCTGGGCCATTGTCACCCAGCGGTGACCGAGGCCCTGCAAAAACAGGCCGCCACCCTGATCCATACCTCCAATCTCTATCAGGTACCGCTCCAGGAAGAGCTGGCCCATCGACTTTGTCGACTCAGTGGGCTCGATGCGGCATTTTTCTGCAACAGTGGGGCCGAGGCCAACGAGGCCGCCATCAAATTGGCCCGCCTACACGGTCATGCCAAGGGTATTGCCGAACCCAAAATCCTCGTCTTCACCCAGTCCTTCCATGGACGGACGCTGGCGACCCTGAGCGCTACGGGTAACCATAAAATCCAGGAAGGCTTTTCCCCCCTCGTCACGGGCTTTGTCCGGGTTCCGTATGGGGACTTGTCCAGTGCGGCAGCAGCCCTGGCCGCCGACCCCGACCTGTGCGCAGTATTGGTGGAACCCATTCAGGGAGAAGGCGGTGTGCGCCCCGCACCCCGGGGCTTTCTCCAAGGCTTACGGACCCTTTGCGATCATCACAGAGCCCTCCTTCTCCTGGATGAAGTCCAGACGGGCATTGGTCGGACCGGGACTTTTTTTGCTTTCCAGCAGGAGGGAGACTGGCTTCCCGATGTCCTGAGCCTCGCCAAGGGTCTTGGTAATGGTGTCCCCATCGGTGCCGTCCTTGCTCGCAAGGATAGCGCCGCCCTCTTTGGTCCGGGGAAACATGGGACGACCTTTGGCGGTAACCCTCTGGTTTCGGCAGCCGCTCTAGCCGTACTCACCACCATGGAAAGCCAAAATATCCCGGCCCATGCCCACGCCATGGGAGCACGTCTGGAGGAGGGGCTACGGAGCAGCCTAGCACATCATCCCCTGGTGGAGGAAATTCGGGGCCGTGGTCTCATGCTGGGTATTGTCCTGCGTGAGCCACCCCAGGGATTGGTAGAAAAGGCATTGGCAATGGGGGTTCTGATCAACGTGACTGCTGGTCGCGTGATCCGCCTGCTTCCGCCCCTCATCTATGGTCCCGAGGAAGTGCAACTGCTCATCGACAAGATTACGGCTTTGCTAGAGGATCGACCATGAAGAGCCCACGTCACTTTCTCCGTTTGCGGGATCTGGAGCGTAGGGAACTGGAGGCACTCTTGCATCGGGCCGAAGAGCTCAAGCGCATGCAGCGAGCCGGTGAGAGTCACACCCCTTTGGCACACCGCAACCTCGCCATGATCTTTGAAAAATCTTCCACCCGTACCCGGGTTTCCTTTGAAGTAGGAATGGCGCAACTGGGGGGGCATGCCCTCTTTTTGTCCCCCCGCGATACCCAACTCGGGCGTGGGGAAAGCATTGAAGACACCGCTCGCGTCCTTTCCCGAATGGTGGATCTGATCATGATTCGCACCTTTTCCCATGCGGGCCTCGAGCGCTTTGCTGCCGCCAGCCAGGTGCCTGTCATCAATGGCCTCTCCGATGATCACCACCCCTGCCAGCTCCTTGCCGACCTGTTGACCGCCCAGGAACTCTGGGGCAGCCTGCAAGGACGGCGTATTGCCTTTGTGGGGGACGGTTCCAACAACATGGCCAGGTCCTGGATGGAAGCTGCAAGCATCCTAGATTTCTCCTTGCGCATCGGGGCCCCGGAAGGGTTTCATCCCGCCCCTGCAGCCCTTGCTGAAAATGCCAGCAACACCCAGGTCTTTGCCAGTGCCGAAGAGGCGGTGAGCGGTGCCGAGATGGTGGTGACGGATGTCTGGACCAGCATGGGTCAGGAGGCGGAGAATGCAGAGCGCTTGCAACGCTTTGCCGGATTTCAGGTCAACCAGGGTCTCATGGCCAGAGCCCACGCCAATGCCGTCTTTCTCCATTGCCTGCCGGCCCATCGCGGCGAAGAAGTCAGTGCTGAGCTCATCGACGGACCCCGTTCACTGGTCTGGGAAGAGGCCGAAAATCGTCTACATGCCCAAAAGGCCCTCATGGAATTTCTCGCAGGCTTTGGCCCCCTGCATCAGTCAGGAGTCTGATCATGGTGAAAAAAGTGGTTCTCGCCTATTCCGGTGGTCTTGATACTTCGGTAATCCTCAAGTGGTTACAGGAACAGTACCAATATGAAGTTGTCACCTTCACTGCTGACATCGGTCAAGGCGAAGAGTTGGAGCCTGCACGCCGCAAGGCACAACAACTGGGAGCAAAAGAAATTTTCATTGACGATCTCCGGCAAGAGTTTGTCCGGGATTACGTCTTCCCCATGTTTCGCGCCAACACCCTCTATGAAGGAGAGTATCTCCTGGGTACCTCCATTGCCCGTCCACTCATTGCCAAACGCATGGTCGAGATAGCTGCTGAAGTGGGGGCCGATGCCGTCGCCCATGGTGCCACGGGCAAGGGCAATGATCAGGTTCGCTTTGAGCTAGGGGCCTACGCCCTGGACCCCAAAATCCGGGTCATAGCCCCCTGGCGGGAATGGGACCTCAACTCCCGGGAAAAACTCCTGGCTTATGCCGAGCGACACGAGATCCCCATCGAACGACATGGACAGAAGTCACCTTATTCCATGGATGCCAATCTTCTTCACATCTCCTACGAGGGCGGGATTCTCGAAGATCCCTGGAAGGAACCAGAGGAATCCATGTGGCGATGGACCAACTCTCCCGAAAAAGCTCCCAATCAGGCTCGCTATCTGGAGATCCAGTTTGCCCACGGCGATCCCATCGCCATCGATGGCGAGGCCCTCCCCCCCGCTGCCCTTCTTGCCCGTCTCAATACCATTGGCGGAGAACATGGCATTGGCCGCCTGGATATTGTCGAAAACCGTTATGTGGGTATGAAATCCCGAGGCTGTTATGAAACCCCCGGCGGGACCATATTACTGCGCGCCCATCGTGCGATGGAATCCTTGACCTTGGATCGGGAAGTTGCCCACCTCAAAGACGAGCTCATGCCTCGTTATGCCAGCATGATCTATAATGGGTATTGGTGGAGTCCGGAACGAAGAGCCTTGCAAGCCCTCATTGATCAGACCCAGAAGCTGGTCACAGGTACGGTTCGCCTGAAACTCTACAAGGGTAATTGCACCGTGGTCGGACGGAAGTCCGAAGAGAGCCTTTTTGATCCTCGGATCGCCACCTTTGAGGACGACGCTGGTGCCTATCGGCAAGCCGATGCCGAAGGCTTCATCAAACTCAACGCCCTGCGCCTTCGTATCGAGAAGCGCCTGCAGGGTTAGGAGAAACTATGCGGATTTTGCACACCATGTTACGGGTGGGAGACCTGGACCGCTCCCTTGCCTTTTACTCCCAGGTTTTGGGGATGCGCATCCTGCGCCGCAAGGATTATCCCGAAGGCAAATTCACCCTCGCCTTTGTGGGCTATGAAGAAGAGGATCACAGCGCGGTCATTGAGCTGACCTATAACTGGGGGGTAGACCATTATGAACTGGGCACCGGCTTTGGGCATATCGCCATTGAGGTAGAAGATGCCGCCGCAACCTGTGCGGAAATCCGCTCCCGTGGTGGCAAGGTGGTTCGGGAAGCTGGCCCGATGAAGCACGGCAGCACCGTCATTGCCTTTGTGGAAGATCCCGATGGCTACCGGATCGAGCTCATCGAACGCAATAGTCAATCCAGCTGAATATCAGGAATCCTGCCAAAGGGCATTGCCCATCCGCTGCAAGTACGCCTGGTGCTCCGCGAGTTCTTCTTCTCTTGCGAGCTGCACCCGGAGCACCCCTTCGGCTTTTCGCAGAATTGGCTGGGGGACGAAGGAGCCTTCCCTATCTCCTCCAACGGAGCTTCCCGTTTCCATCAGGGATTCTAGTTCCACTTGCCCTCCCGTCATGGCCAGATAGACTTGTGCCAACAATTCGCAATCCAGCAGTGCACCGTGACGGGTGCGGTGGCGATTATCCACCCCATAGCGACGACAAAGGCTGTCCAAATCATTTTTTTGGCCAGGATGTCGTTTGCGGGCATCTAACAGGGTATCAATGATCGGATTGGGCAAGGGGGGACGGCCCACCCGTTCCAGCTCAGCCTGAAAAAATGCCAGGTCAAAAGGCGCGTTGTGAATGATCAGGGTATCCTCACCCAGGTAAGCCAGCAATTCCGCAACAATTTCCGGAAAACGTGCTTTGTCTTGGAGAAACTCCTCCGTCAGACCATGCACTGCCAGGGCACCTGGCTCGGAAGGACGGTCTGGATTCAGATAGACATGGAAATCATTGCCCGTCAGACGACGATCCACAATCTCCACCACCCCGATCTCGATGATCCGATGCCCTTGCCTGGGATCAATACCCGTAGTCTCGGTGTCGACGACCAGCTCTCTCACAACCAACCCTCCCCCTGTACTTCTTGCTCATTCCCCTGAAAACGATCGAGGACCCGGTTAATCAAGGCATCCACCGCCTCATTTTCGGGATCACCCGCATGGCCTCGCACCCATTGCCAATGAATCTGGTGACCAGTGGCTGCAGTGCCCAAGGCTTGCCAGATATCCGGATTTTTGACGGGTTCACCGCTGCCATTGCGCCAACCGCGTCGCACCCAACCGGGCAACCACTCGGTCATCCCTTTGATCAGGTATTGGGAATCAGAAAGCAAACGGAGTTCAGTGGGACGTTTGATGGCCTCCAAGGCGCGTAACGCCGCCAACAACTCCATCCGGTTATTGGTAGTTCCAGGCACATAACCCCACAGCACCCGTTCCGCTTCGCCATAGCGTAGCCAGGCGCCCCAGGCACCGGGTCCGGGGTTACCGCGACAGGCGCCGTCAGTAATCACACGTAACGATTCAGGCATCTTCCTCACCCCTGTTTTACGAAGACAAAAATGCTACGGGTGCCTTCGCCAGTTTGGGCAACAGCTTCCGGCGTGGTCGAGCCAGGGAGGAAACCCCTACCAAGGGTTGTTCCGGCTCTCGGCGTTGGGCAAGCAGAATGTACGCATTGGCACCCGTTGGCCACCAGCGATCTCCAACCAACTCCAACCATTGACTACTTTTCCAGAGCCCTGGCATGGTGTATTGGAAGTAGCGCCCTTGCCGCAGGGTAAAGCCCACTTCCTCCAGGGAGCGTCGCAATTGGGGCAGGGACAAGAACGGTTGTCGCCATGGCCAGTTCCGATCCCTTCGCCACAGGTGCCAACGCCGCAACATCCCCAGACTCCCGGAAGGATTGAAATCCAAAATCAAAACGTGACCCTCGGGACGCAGCACGCGCCAGCACTCTTCCAGGATCCGTTGGCGATCCATCCGTCGGGAAAGACAAAACGGCAGTAGCACCAGATCAAAACGCATGGCAGCAAAGGGTAGTTCCTCACAACTTCCTACTACTTGCAAAAAATCACCAGTACTCACCAAACCGTCATTGAGGAGAACCCAGTTTTGATTGGGGGGGACTGCTTTCCACAACAAGGGTTGGCCCAGTTGTAACGCCGTATCGACTTTGAGACGAGCAATCCAGGGCGGCAAGATCTCTGCTGCCCGCTCCAGCAGCAAACGACCACTCCGTCCCGACCACCATCGGGCAGCCCTTCGCGTCTGCGGACTGGAAGCGATAACACCCCTAGGCACAACAAGGAAACTGTGCTTTGATCATAACTCCTATGGTACGCCGAGTTGCCCATGGAGCACAGATGCTAACCCTACTTCCTGCTTTCCAGGACAATTATATCTATCTTCTGGAAAGCCCCACGGGGCTCTGGATTGTGGATCCAGGGGATGCCGAACCCGTCGAGAACTTTCTGCAAGCGCAGCAATGCACCCCCACAGCGATCCTCTGTACCCACCATCATCGGGACCACGTGGGCGGAGTACGGCGCCTTGCGGAGCGTTATGGCGTTCCAGTTTATGGCAAAGGCCCCCTCATTCCCGCCCAGACCGTTGCCGTGCACGCCGGACCCCTGGAACTGGACGGGGAAAGCTTGCAAGTCCTCGAAATTCCTGGGCATACCCTGGATCATGTGGGCTATCTTTGGAAAAACTATCTCTTTTGTGGGGATACCCTCTTTGGCGCTGGTTGTGGCAGGATCTTTGAGGGAACGCCGGCCTTGCTCTATGCAAGCCTCCAGCAGCTGGCAGCCCTACCCGATGATACCCAGATTTGTTGCGCCCATGAATACACCCTGGCCAACCTGCATTTTGCCGCCACCATAGAACCCCACAATGCCGCTATCCGCCACCGCCTGGAACACTGCACCCACTTGCGCCAGCAAGGGTTGCCAACCCTACCCAGCACCTTGGCAGAAGAGCGAGCCAGCAATCCTTTCCTGCGCTGCGGAGAACCTTCCGTAATTGCCAAAGCCCGAAGCCTAGGTGCCCAAGGAGAAGATACATTGAGCGTCTTTACTTGCCTTAGAAGTTGGAAAGATCGTTACCAGGACGACTCACATCCGTACAGATTCACGACATCCAGTAACTGAGGACCTTATTCTTGCCACAGTGCCGCAGACAAAGCAGCCATGGTAAGTATTTCTTGATAGTAAAGATAGGAAGAGCTGGATACCCAACTGAAAATTTGCTCGACAAATCATTCTTTACTTTGCTAGCTTATGAAAGATGACATCAACCAGAACAGAAAAAATCTAGAAGGCTCAAGCTGATTGGAATATATATACGAGGTTCCGTGATCTACAAGACAGGATACAACCTTGCTTCCTGGCTGTGGTTGTTAACATTGCTAGGCTTACTATGGATTGCGTCCCTACCCCTGGACATAACTGCACAGCGCCAGATCGCCTTCAGCTTGTTTGGTCTTCTTGCCATACTCTATGCGCTACATTTGTTTCTGCGACTCAACGACGAAGCGGCGAACTGGCTGCATTGGCTGTTGGTTTTTTTGAGCATTTTCCTGGGCTTTCGGTATATCTATTGGCGACTCACCGAAACCCTTCCTTTTGGCTTTGGAATTGCCTCCAGCATTGCCGGTCTACTCTTGATACTGACGGAAATCTACGGTTTCATCACTTTTTTGTATGGTCATTTTATCAATGCAAATCCAATTACGCGCAAACCAAATCATAAATTATTGCAGCAAAAAGGCTATCCAACGGTTGACGTCTTTATTCCTACGTATAATGAAGACCCTCAGATTTTTCTGGCTACGGTCATTGCTGCAACCCAACTGGACTACCCCAAGGACAAATTGCAGGTATGGATCCTAGATGATGGCGGTACATTCCAAAAGGTGCAGGACCCCCATCCTCCCAAAGGAGCCCTGGCCCGGGCACGCTCCCGGATATTACAAAGCATGGCACTACGTTACGGTGCAAAGTATGTAAGCAGAATCCGCAATGAACACGCCAAAGCCGGGAATATCAATTATGCTCTCCAGCTGAGCCATGCAGACTTGATTCTCATCCTGGATTGCGACCACATTCCTGCCCGTGACTTTCTGCTAAATACTGTCCCTTTTTTCCTGGAAGACGAAAAGCTTTTCCTCCTGCAAACTCCTCACAACTTTGTCAGTCAGGACCCCCTGGAAAGAAATCTCCGGGTTCGCCAGATGCCTGCAGAAAATGAACTTTTCTATTTTGTCATGCAGCCTGGACTCGATTTCTGGAATACCTCCTTTTTTTGTGGCTCAGCGGCCGTGTTGCGAAAAAAAGTGCTGGATGAGCTGGGCGGTATCGCCGGGCAAACCATCACCGAAGATGCGGAAACCACCCTGGACGCCCTAACGCTCGGCTATCGCTCGGCCTACCTAAATCGACCCATGGTCTCTGGCCTGCAGCCAGAAACTTACTCGGGATTCATTGTCCAACGGGTGCGCTGGGCACAGGGCATGTTTCAGATCTTTCTTTTGAAGAATCCATGGAAACAGCGTGGAATAACCTTCGTCCAACGCTTACTGTATACCAACTTCACCATTTATTGGGGCTTTGCACCCGTTCGTCTCTTGCTTTTCCTGGCTCCTCCCGCCTATCTTCTCTTTGGGCTTGATCTTTGTGATACCACCGCCGGACAGTTACTGGCCTATGCTGGCCCATTTTACCTCAGCACGCTGCTCACCACCCAGTACTACTACCGCAAGGTACGATGGCCTTTCATTTCCCAGGTCTATGAAAGCATTCAAAGCATCTACCTTGCGCAAGGAATCTTGCGGGTATTTTTGCATCCAAGATCTCCCTCTTTCCAGGTTACTCCCAAAGGGGAAACCCTGGATAAGTTCTTTGTATCGGAATTGTCGTGGCCGTTTTACTTTCTGCTTTTTTTAAATATCTTCACTATTGTGGCCGGAATCTGGCGTTGGCAAAGCAATCCATGGATGCATGGTGCCATTGCCTTTGTCTTGGTCTGGGCCGTATTCGATCTGCTCTTTCTTCTGGCTGCCTTGGGGGTCCTGTTCGAAAAACCACAACTACGCCGAGAACCCAGGGTTCCCGTGGACAAAGAAGTACAAGTTCAGTGGGCTGGACATTCTTTTCGGGGCAAAGCCAAAAATGCCTCGCGGCTGGGTGTTGGGGTGGAGATAGATCTGGGAAGCCGATCTGCAGGGGAGCGCATGCAACTTTTTTCTCTCCATCATGAGCAAGAGATCAGCATTTCTTTTCCCGACCACAAAACCCTAAGAACCAGGCTCCAGGCCCAACACCTTGACCCCCACCAAAACACAATGTATCTGGGTCTTTTATACCTTTTTACGAGTGTGGAGGATGAGCGTTACGCCGTGGCCCTTGCCTTTGGCGACAGCCAGCAACTACAGCGAAATCTTGATAAAAATCATGTTGGAAAGAGTATCCTGGGTGCATTATGGTATCTTGTCCAAATTGCCTTTCTGGAGGGAGGGATGCATATCTACTATCAAGGCAAAACAGCACTCAGACACTTGCTGGGTCGCTGGTCGATGAGAGTGACCACTGGAGGCATCCCCAAGTGAATGCCCATAGCTGCTGGAAGCTGTTACGAAAACTGGGATGGCTGGGAGTTATTATACTCCTGAGTCCTCTTCTTGTGCCTTCCACGGTGGTCGCAGCTACAAGTGGCCAGGAGCCAGGTCTGTCACAGGGCAAGGAAGCGGTTTACCCTTTGTCTTATTTTCTGGGGGGATTACAACAGGCCACGCTCCGCTATGTGCAAGACCAGCTCGTTATTCCAGTATCCTTGAGCGGCGGCCAGGAGATTCGTGACGCGAGCCTCCAGTTGCAAATTACTCCCTCGGCAGCCCTGGATTCGCAATCATGGTTATCCATCGCGGTCAACGGTCTGGTGCTTGGGCAATCTCCCTTATCCCCCGGATCCAAGGGATTGGAGCAAAAGTTTTCACTCCCGGCCCGATTCTTTCATACCGGCTACAATGAGATCACGCTCCAGGCGGTGCAGCATTATACCCAGACTTGCGAATATCCCATGGCTCCGCAACTGTGGAGCCAGGTGAATCTCGACCACTCCAGCCTCCGTCTCCGCATCCTCCCGCAGCCATGGAAAGGCAATCTTGCGGATCTGTCGACCCTTTTTACCCCCAGCAGTCTGGCAAAACATGCGGTGATTTCGCTATTCCTGCCCAGGAGCGAACAAGGTCTCGAAAACCTGACGGCGGCAGCCCTGGCTGTCGAAGGGGTAGCACTCCGCTATCAGTACCTACCCACCCAGGCGCTAAGCTACCCCCTCTCTGCCCAATCTTTCCAGAAATGGCTACAAGAACCTGACCCGATTGGCCCAAAGATCGCTCTTTTCCTGGGCTCCCAAGCCGAATTGGGTGCGGTTCTGGCATCGGCTGCTGTTACCCAGATCCCTAGCTCTCCAACACTACTGTTACTGCGCTGGCAGGAACATCCCAACCATATCGGCATTGCTCTGGTGGGTTCCGGCCCCCAACTGACCGATCTCGCATCTGCCTTTGCCCAGCCCAAACTGCCGTTGCCTCCCCTCGATCGGGTGCAATTGACCTCCATTCGTACCCCCAGGGATCTCGAATTACCTTTTCGAAGCCAACCCTTCGAGAAATCTTTTTTTGATTTGCAGAGCCTGGGTTTTACCACAGCGACCCAGCGTGGTACCAATCCACAACCCTTTACTTTGCGCTTTTGGAACGGGGGCTGGGAGCGCAAGGCCCAATTGCGTCTGCATCTTGCCTACGCCGCCGGGATGTCCACACAGTCGGCTCTCAACATTGAAATCAACGGAGTAGAGCAAAACTCCATTCCCCTCAACAACCCCGACGGTGGTCGCTATGCCGACTACGCCGTAACTATTGCGCCCACCATGATGCATCCAGGCTGGAACCAATTAGTCTTACAGCCAGTCTTGATCCCCCAAAGCAATGGCGGCGAGTGTCGTCCCTTTTTCCCTGGCAATCTTTGGGTAACGGTCTATGACGATTCCACCTTTCAATGGATGACGAAAGGTGCCAGCAGTCAACAACCCGACCTCGCTCCCCTTGCCGATGCCGCTTATCCGTTTGCAGCGCAAGGGGATACAGATCCGCTCACCATCCAGCTCAGTGCGGCCCATAGCCCTGAGGTGAACGCTGCCATGACGCTGTTGGGAAAGCTCGCCCAACGGGCCGGGCATCCTTTCACCCAGGTAAAATTTGTGGTGAATCCTCATCCCGAAGAGCGAAGCAACCTCTATATTGGGGCCTTTGCCGGAGACCAGGCCTGGTCGCAGATCCCAGGTGGTCGTGGGGCCCTGCAGGAAATCCGTCTCCCCGTGGGCTATCAAA